>NZ_SRSD01000019.1:0-1917 GCF_008369015.1 Oryzomonas rubra | reverse complement strand
CAACCGGACCGTCACCTTCACCCCCACCGCCCCGGCAGGGTCGACGATCACCATCGTCGCCACCTCGGATATCAAGGATCTCTCCGGCAACAGCCTCGTTAACTTCCAAAGCAGATACCAGACGGCGGATGCCGTTCCCGGCAATGCTCCGCAGGTTGTGACCATGCGTCCGGGCAACGGCGCCACCAATATAGCGCCGAACAGTGTGATCACCCTGTTTACCAGCGGCAATCCGCTCAACCCGGCCACGGTGCAGAATGCGCTGCACATAGCCCAGAACGGCATACTGGTTTCGGGAACAGTCCAACTGAGCGGCAACAACCAGGCCATCGAGTTCATCCCGAGCAGCCCCTTTGTCTATGGCGCCGTGGTCCAGGCATTCCTGGACGGTTCAGCACAGGATATCTATGGCAACGCGCTCCAGTCCTTCAGCGGCCAGTTCACGGTCCAGGGGAATCCTGCGTCCACGGCGCCCCGGCTGCTGGCGGCCAACCCGTACAACTGGGCCACCAACATTCCACTGAACGTGGTCCCGCAGTTTGAGTTCGACCAGCCGCTGGCAGCGGCCATGGTAAACGCCACGAACACCCGCCTCATCAGCGGCTGCACCGGCCAGCCTGTGCCGGGGACGGTATCCCTAGTATCGGGTGGTGATGTGTCCGGCGGCAACAATGTGGTCCGGTTCCAACCGCAGAGCCCGCTTGCTACCTGCAGCAGTTACTATTATTTCCAGATTAATAACTTGACGGGTGCCAATGGCGTCGCAGTTACAGGCCAGACCTACTACTTCTACGCGGGCAGTGCCAGTGACACCACCACTCCGGCAATCATGTCGCTGGCGCCAGCCAACGGTTCGACCGGCGTCGGCAGCAACGGGATCGTTGTCGTTACCTTCAATAAGCCGGTCAATTCGATCTCGGTAAACGGCTCGACGGTCAGGATCATCGACGGGTCACAGACGGTGGTGCCGTCGAGCATCAGCTTCGACAGCACCGGCGCCATAGTGACCATCACCCCGCAGGCGCCGCTTGCGGCGAATGCACAGATGACGGTCACGATAAACGGCATCACCGATGCCGTAGGCAACGCGATCGTGCCGGTGACGACCCAGTTCACCACCGGGGCAGGACCGGATACCATGACGCCTGTGGTGCTTGGCAGTAGTCCGGCCGGCGGGACAACCGACGTGCCCACCAATACAGTCATCGTCGTTCAGTTCAACAAGCCGATGGCGCCATCCTCAATCAATGCCAGCACCTTCTATCTCTATGATACACAGACGAGCCAGAAAGTTCCGGGCACGGTCTCCTTCAGCGCCGACCTCACAACAGCCACCCTGGTGCCCAGCGTGCCGCTCTCGGTCGGCCGTCAGTATAGAATCTACAGCAGTGGTGCCACGGACCTTACGGGGAACACTCAGGGTTATTGGAACTATGCCACCTTCACCACCGCCTACGCATCCAGCTCCGCAACCCCGCTGGTGACTGGCATAGACCCGGCAGATGGCCTGACCAGCGTGCCGACCAACACCGTGTTCAAGATCCAGTTCAACGAACCGATCCAGCCGACCTCCATCGGCCAGGTAAGTGTGACAACCGGCGGTCAGCCGGTCGCAGTGACGTCGTCGTTCTCCAACGGCAATCAGTTACTGTCGCTGACTCCGTCGGCACTCCTGTTGCCCAGCACCCAGTATACAATCTCGGTGGCGGGGGTGCAGGACTACGCCGGGCACACCATGGCCACGGCACAGACCTTTACCTTCACCACGGGGCCGACGATTGACGTAGCCCAAGGCACGATCACTGGTGTGAACCCGAATGGATTGAGTGGAATAGGTACCAACGTCACGCCGACGGTGTACTTTAGTGAGCGAGTGAATCCCCTCACACTCACGGCAAGCAACTTCTACCTGTACGA
>NZ_SRSD01000018.1:0-3670 GCF_008369015.1 Oryzomonas rubra | reverse complement strand
CGGATGGCTTCCAGGTATTCCTGACGGGAACGTAGCACCATATACGGCCTCCTTTCGGTTACCTGTAATATGATGCAACGTTTCCTTTTTGCCACTCCTTCGGTTACATTTAATTTGAGTCAAGTCGTGCCATGATCGAGTTGTTGACATTGGGGATAAAGATGGTATCCTTTGTCCTTAATGGGGCCGTAGTGAATTACCGGGAGGCTAAAAATGCAGAGACCAGAACGTCATGATAGCAGCCGAGATCGAAACCAGAGAGTGTCGCAGAAGGTGATGTCGATAGATACCGCCGTATCCACCGGAGTCATGGGCGTGTTCACGCTTGGCGTCATACTCTTTGCCGGCCTCATGGCCAGGATGTGGTGGGTTGCCCACAGTTGAGCAAGCTCTTTCCGTCCGCTCCTTGCCGCTCGTAGTAGTGTGCCGTGCACACAGAGAGTCGGTTCATAACGTTGTTCACGATGGAAATTGCCCATAAGGCACCCCGTAGCTACCCCTCCGTGCTACGGGGATTTTTTTGTCAAAAATTCAAAAATCGATGTCGCAATCCAATGAATTGGTGGAACAGCCCTGGCGCCCTCCAGCTTGTGTGACCGCCACCAGTTGGGTGGCGGCGCGGCCATGACGACGCCGATGCCCGCCCGTGGGTAATCAGACGACCTCGCACACCTCGATGTGCCCCAGGTAGCGCATGCGTCGTGGGCCGGGCCGGTAGTCGTTCGCCGAGACAAAGGCGAATTCCCCCTCGTTTTCGTCCAACGGCCGCCCCTCCCTTTCGAATACGACGATAGCCTTTTCGCCGACGACGGTATTATTGATCTCCTGCCAACTGAAGAGCGCCATATAGCCGTCGTTGGAAGTGAGCTTCAGGTACAGCCTGTTCGGTGCATGATGCTCCGTTATGATTACGGACGCCTGTTCCAGGATATCCCGCAGCAATACCCCGCGATAGCTCTTGATGGTCCCCTTCTCCGTGCCGCTGCCGCAGATAATGGGTAGCGCCCCGATCTCCAGGGAAGCCATCTTTCGGAGATCGGCAACGTTCAAGCAAAGAGGCCTCTCCACACGCCCTGTCACCTTCAGTTCATGGGACATGTATTCCGGGCCGTATTTATGCTTTCCATGGGGTTTGGTCCCTGGTTGTATGTTCTCGGCGTGGTTCATTATATCCCCCTTTTGAGCTTTATTTTTTTATGACCTGTTTCGCGTTCCCGGTAATTCTGCGCTTTTCGTTTCAGATAGCCGAGGGCTCCCGAATGTCCGCACCCCGTGGTTACGGTTTCCAACGCATCCCCAACCCGGTTGTGTCTGTAATGGTTCGGGGCACCTATTTGCCGGTGGGCTGCGGCGCAGCAGCCGGGGCCAGCGCCTCGGCCTCGGTCCGGCAATCGCGGGCAGGTAGCAGCCCCTTGGCCCGCGCTGCGGCAAGTTCGGTCCGCGCTGCCTCAACATCCGCCCGAAAGGAGGGATCGGCGTGCAGCCGGGCCACCACCGCTGCGGCAACGGTACGTCCCTCATTCACGTCGCTCAGCCAGTGCACGTTGCACACGATCCGGCTCTGGCCAAAGGCCCTTCCCCGAACCAGGACCGCATCGGCCCGTTCCGGCGCGATTTCGCTCAGGATGAGCGCCCAGGTCCACCCGGCCGTGGTGTGCCCCGAGGGGTACGAGCCGCTTGTGCGCAACCGCTGTTCATAGTCCGGGGTGCAGATCCGCTCCCCGTTCACCATGAAGGGGCGGGGGCGCTTATAGGTATCCTTCGGCCGGGAGACGGCGTTACCCGCGTCGGCCAGGGTACGGCGCAGGAGGCGGAAGAGGCGAGGGGTATCCTGCTCGGTGATGCGGGCGTTCAGGGCACAGGAAAAACTTTCGGCCGCAGCCGGAAAGGAAAGGTCGGCATCCTGGATGGCCAACGCCCATCGGGCCGAATCCCGCAGGGGGAAGCTGGCGCGGCTGATTTCCTGATCGAGCGCAAACGCGGTCGAACCGGTGGCAGGTGGCGGAGGGAGCAGCGCCACCATGTCGGGCAACTGCTTGGACGGCAGGTAGCCCTGAGTCCTACCTTGGGCGGTTGGGGCCGTGTCGTGCCTTTCCAGTGTCGCACAACCGGCCATGAGCGCCAGGCACAGCAGCATTGTTGCCATGTTTCCCATACGTCTTCCCTCTCTTTTCATTCCGTTATGATGGTGCCTTCGCTTCAGGTCGGGCGACCGGCAGGGATGTCTCTGCCGCACTTTCTATCCTATCGGGGATAGTCGCCCTTTTTTCGGCCATCTCGGTGATCGTGCGCGGATATGCGGTAGAATAGGGCTCGATCGGGAGATCTGCATCGGAACGAACAAGATGATTGCGGCGGGTTTGCAGCATAATTAACCGACATACTACGATGGTTTCAAGCTTGCAAATCCTTTGTTTCCGCAAGTTTTCGTATCAAGCGCACGATAATGGGTCTCAGCACATTTCCTGACATGGATGTTTTGCTACTGGCATGGTACAGAGGGAGCAAGGGTTTCAAAACTTCCCGCTTCATAAACTCCATCAAGTCACGGGCCTGTTGCTTGGCACTTTCTCGCATAGTTACGTTCCGGGCGATGCACATGACCCCCACGATTTCGCCACTCGGCAGAATCCAGGGAAATTTGGTGACGGAAACCTTTACTATTTCGCCATTTTTGTGGGTTATTGTTTCGCGTTGGTCTTCAATCGGCTTGCGATGCTTCATCACCCAAAGATCATCCTGAAGTGCCTTTTCAGCCTGTTCGTGGGGTAAAAGGTCAAAATCGGTGTAGCCTCGGATGGTGTCCATGTTGAGACCATAGTGGCGGGCCTTGGTGGCACTGGCGCAGATTATTTTCCCACCCGTGAACTCGCCCCGTTCATTGGCAAAATATTCTTTGATTACGATGGAATCACTCGTATGCTGCATGAAAGCATTGAATATCAATACTTCCTGCATCGATCTTCCCATGGACTTTTCCTTTCATGCGACGATACCCATAAATTGGGAATTCACTGGGGAATTCCCAATTATACGATTGTACTATTCACAATTACAACATGTTGTTCTGTTTTATCAACGTCAAAGTTGAGCGAAGAGTTCTTTGACTGACTGGGTGCAACCATGGAGTGCGTACAGAAAAATAGCGGTATCTCGCAGGGAATCCGGGTTCCGTTTCATGGTGCCGTCCCAATGGGATAACGGTTGCCGAACTTGAAACAAAAATATTCTTTTCGAGGCTTGAGTCGTTACAATTGGTGAGTAATGTGTTGTGGCCAGATATGGTTCTTGAGATGAAGGACGCAGCTATAAGGTACCGGTGCCACCGATCAAGCCGACCGTATCACGCGGTCCTTGGTGCATGATGATATGGTCATGGTGCAATCTCCCGTAGAAAACAAAAAGAGGCCGAGGGAATGGTTCCCCCGGCCTCCAGTTGTCTAGTCGGCGCGGAATAGGATATTTTGTTATTTGCCCGCGAAAGTGGGGATGTTGGCTTGCTAAATCCCGCTTCCGTCCACATATCCGACCTTGTTGAGCCGAATCTTCTCGCTCTTGTCCACCTGGATCACCCGGCCGTCCTGCACCACCAGGGTCACCGTGCCGAAACGGATCGAGCTCAGCGCCTCACGCACGACCTGTTCCAGATCCCGGCTCCATGGCTCAGGGG
>NZ_SRSD01000017.1:0-2500 GCF_008369015.1 Oryzomonas rubra | reverse complement strand
GAAAGGCTAATCAAACTCGGAGATAGCTGGTTTTCCTCGAAATATATTTAGGTATAGCCTCACGTATGCGTGACGGGGGTAGAGCACTGGATGGGCTAGGGGTCTCACCAGATTACCAAACCCAATCAAACTCCGAATACCGTCAACGAAGAGCGTGGGAGTCAGACAGCGGGTGATAAGATCCGTTGTCAAAAGGGAAAGAGCCCAGACCGCCAGCTAAGGTCCCCAAATCTACGCTAAGTGGAAAACGATGTGGAAATGCCCAGACAACCAGGAGGTTGGCTTAGAAGCAGCCACCCTTTAAAGAAAGCGTAATAGCTCACTGGTCGAGTGGGTCTGCGCGGAAAATGTAACGGGGCTAAGCGTAGTACCGAAGCTGCGGATCGGCGCCTTAAGGCGTCGGTGGTAGAGGAACATTGTGTAAGCCTGCGAAGGTCGACCGTGAGGACGGCTGGAGGTATCACAAGAGATTATGCTGACATGAGTAGCGAAAATGCGGGTGAGAAACCCGCACACCGTAAACCCAAGGTTTCCTCCGTAAAGGTAATCTGCGGAGGGTTAGTCGGTCCCTAAGGCGAGGCTGAAAAGCGTAGTTGATGGGAAACAGGTTAATATTCCTGTACCACCTGTTGTTGCGATGGGGGGACGGAGAAGGGCAGGCGATCCGGGTGCTGGATGTCCCGGTTCAAGCGTGTAGGCGGGAGTGGCAGGTAAATCCACCGCTCCGTTAACGCTGAGACGTGATGACGAGAGCGTATGCTCACAAAGTCGTTGATCCCATGCTTCCAAGAAAAGCCTCTAAGCTTCAGACAGCAGGTGACCGTACCGTAAACCGACTCAGGTGGGTGAGGAGAAAATCCTAAGGTGATTGAGAGAACACTGGTTAAGGAACTCGGCAAAATGACACCGTAACTTCGGGATAAGGTGTGCCCTCATTAAGTGTAGCGATACGCACGTGAAGCTGAAGAGGGTCGCAGAGAAATGGCGGTAGCGACTGTTTACTAAAAACATAGGTCTCTGCTAAGTCGCAAGACGATGTATAGGGACTGACGCCTGCCCGGTGCCGGAAGGTTAAGGGGATTTGTTAGGAGCAATCCGAAGCTTTGAACCGAAGCCCCGGTAAACGGCGGCCGTAACTATAACGGTCCTAAGGTAGCGAAATTCCTTGTCGGGTAAGTTCCGACCTGCACGAATGGCGTAACGATTTCCGCGCTGTCTCAACCAGTGGCTCAGCGAAATTGAATTCTCGGTGAAGATGCCGAGTACCCGCGGTAAGACGGAAAGACCCCGTGAACCTTTACTATAGCTTGACAGTGACATTCGGAATAGCTTGTGTAGGATAGGTGGGAGACTTTGAAGCTGGCACGCCAGTGTCGGTGGAGTCGCCCTTGAAATACCACCCTGGTTGTTTTGGATGTCTAACCTTGGCCCGTCATCCGGGTCGGGGACACTGTCTGGTGGGTAGTTTGACTGGGGCGGTCGCCTCCCAAAGAGTAACGGAGGCGCGCGAAGGTTCCCTCAGGTTGATTGGAAACCAACCGTAGAGTGTAAAGGCATAAGGGAGCTTGACTGCGAGACCCACAAGTCGAGCAGGTACGAAAGTAGGTCTTAGTGATCCGGCGGTTCTGTATGGAAGGGCCGTCGCTCAACGGATAAAAGGTACTCCGGGGATAACAGGCTGATCTCCCCCAAGAGTTCACATCGACGGGGAGGTTTGGCACCTCGATGTCGGCTCATCGCATCCTGGGGCTGAAGTAGGTCCCAAGGGTTTGGCTGTTCGCCAATTAAAGCGGTACGCGAGCTGGGTTTAAAACGTCGTGAGACAGTTTGGTCCCTATCTACCGTGGGCGTAGGATACTTGAGAAGAGCTGTCCTTAGTACGAGAGGACCGGGATGGACGTACCTCTGGTGTTCCAGTTGTGCCGCCAGGCGCAGTCGCTGGGTAGCTATGTACGGAAAGGATAACCGCTGAAAGCATCTAAGCGGGAAGCCCCCTTCAAGATTAGGTATCCCTGGGTGTAACAACCCCTGTAGGCCCGTTGTAGACTACAACGTTGATAGGCTGGGTGTGTAATCACAGCAATGTGTTTAGCTTACCAGTACTAATCGGCCGTGAGGCTTGACCATAAAAATAAAATACGGTCGGGGGGAAGGTTCTCCTTCCCCCAGGCCGGATATAAATCTGCAAACCGTACACAAACCTAAACTCAAAACCACAATGCAATTGATAACGATCTGTGAATCGTGAAGAGTGAAACGTGAATGAAACCCATTCACCCGTAACTATTCGCCATGCACAAACGATTTCTCGGTGGCTATGCCGAGGGGGTCACACCCGTTCCCATCTCGAACACGGAAGTTAAGCCCCTCAGGGCCGATGATACTGCACGGGTAGCTGTGTGGGAAAGTAGGTCGCCGCCGGGAATAATTAAAAACAACGAGCCCTTCAGGATCATACCTGAAGGGCTCGCTTGCGTTTGGACTCACGGAAATCGTGAAT
>NZ_SRSD01000016.1:0-16993 GCF_008369015.1 Oryzomonas rubra | reverse complement strand
GAATACGAGACCGACAAGCGTCACTATGCCCACGTTGACTGCCCGGGCCATGCCGACTACGTCAAGAACATGATCACGGGAGCTGCGCAGATGGATGGCGCCATCCTGGTCGTGTCCGCCGCTGACGGCCCCATGCCCCAGACCCGTGAGCACATCCTGCTTGCCCGTCAGGTAGGCGTTCCCTACATCGTCGTCTTCCTGAACAAGGCGGACATGGTGGACGACGCCGAGTTGCTGGAACTGGTTGAGCTTGAGATTCGCGAGCTTCTGTCCAGCTACGACTTCCCGGGTGACGATATTCCCATCATCAAAGGTTCGGCCCTCCAGGCGCTGAACGGCGAGAAGGGCGAACTGGCCGAGCCGGCCATCATCGCCCTGATGGACGCAGTCGATGCCTACATCCCCAATCCCGAGCGTGCCATCGACAAGCCGTTTTTGATGCCTGTCGAAGACGTCTTCTCCATCTCCGGTCGCGGTACCGTTGCCACCGGTCGTGTTGAGCGCGGTATCGTCAAGGTCGGCGAAGAGGTCGAGATCGTCGGCATCAAAGCCACCGCCAAGACCACGGTAACCGGCGTTGAGATGTTCCGCAAACTGCTGGACGAAGGTCGTGCCGGCGACAACATCGGCGCCCTGCTGCGCGGTGTCAAGCGTGAAGACATCGAGCGCGGCCAAGTACTTGCCAAGCCGGGCAGCATCACTCCGCACACCAAGTTCAAGGCCGAAGCCTACGTTCTGACCAAGGAAGAGGGTGGTCGTCATACCCCGTTCTTCAACGGGTATCGTCCCCAGTTCTACTTCCGCACCACGGACGTGACCGGCGTAGCCGAACTTCCTGCTGGTATTGAGATGGTCATGCCTGGCGACAACGTTGCCATGACCGTGAAACTGATCACCCCGATCGCCATGGACGAAGGTTTGCGTTTCGCCATCCGCGAAGGTGGCCGTACCGTTGGCGCCGGCGTCGTCAGCTCGATTATTGAATAATTTTCCGAACGCCGCTGCGGTCATCTCTGGCCGCAGCGGCGTCACTGTTAAAGGAATAGTCAAATGAGAGACATAATTACCCTTTCCTGCACCGAGTGTAAGCAAAAGAATTACACAACCACCAAAAACAAGAGAACCAAGCCTGAAAAACTCGAGTTCAGCAAGTACTGCCGTTTTTGTCGTAAACACACTCCTCACAAGGAATCCAAATAATCGTTGTTTTTTCGGGCGTGCAGGCCAGTAGCTCTAACGGCTAGAGCGCCGGTCTCCAAAACCGGATGTTGGGGGTTCGAATCCCTCCTGGCCTGCCATTTTTCCCATCAGCGTTCAGCAAGCGGGAAGGCGCCACCGAAAGTGGCGTGACACCAAAGACGGTTTGTCGGTCACGACAGGAGCTCACGTGCAAAACGTAAAAACATTTCTCGAATCGGTTAAGATTGAGCTAGGTAAGGTTACCTGGCCAACCCGTAAGGAAACTGTGGCCACAACCGGAGTTGTGGTGGTCATCATCTTTCTTATCTCGATTTACCTGGGGGCTTGCGATATCGTCCTGGCCAAGCTGATGCGGCTTATACTGGGATAAAGGATTTATTATGTCCAAAAAGTGGTACGGGGTTCACACCTATTCAGGTTTTGAAAATAAAGTCAGGCTGAACCTGACTGAGCGCATAAAGAACGAGGGCGTGGAGGAACTTTTCGAAGAGATTCTGATCCCTTCCGAAACCGTCGTTGAATTGAAAAAAGGTGAAAAGAAGACCTCTTCCCGCAAGTTTTTTCCCGGGTATATCCTCGTCAAGATGGAGTTGACCGACGAGACGTGGCACATCGTCAAGGAAACAGCCAAGGTTACCGGTTTTGTTGGTGGCAATACGCCGTTTCCCATTAGTGATGAAGAAGTGAACAAGATTTCCCGCCGGATGGAAGAGGGCGCCGAAAAACCGCGGCCGAAGGTGCAGTTTGAAGTCGGCGAGACCGTCAGGGTCGTGGATGGTCCTTTCCTCAATTTCTCCGGTATTGTTGAAGACGTCAAACCGGATAAGGGCAAGTTGCGCGTCACGGTTACGATTTTCGGCCGGGCGACCCCGGTTGAGTTGGAATTCATGCAGGTGGAAAAGAATTAATCCGCGAACAAGCGTCATAATAGAGAAACGGCATTTGTCACACAAAGGAGCACCATAATGGCAAAGAAGATCACAGGTTATATCAAGCTGCAGGTACCCGCTGGCAAGGCTAATCCCTCACCTCCCATCGGGCCGGCGCTTGGCCAGCACGGCGTCAACATCATGGAATTCTGCAAGGCGTTCAACGCCAAGACCCAGGCGGATGAGGGCACCATTACTCCGGTTGTCATCACGGTCTATGCCGACCGTTCCTTCACGTTCATCACCAAGACGCCTCCGGTCCCTGTCCTGATCAAGAAGGCTTTGGGCATTGCGAGCGGTTCCGCCGTTCCCAATAAGACCAAAGTCGGCAAACTGACCAAGGCGCAGGTCGAAGAGATCGCCAAAAAGAAGATGCCGGACCTCAACGCCGCTTCCGTGGAAGCCGCCATGAGAACCGTTGAAGGGACTGCCCGCTCCATGGGCGTCGATATCGTCTAGTCACGGGTTTATATATTTAAAAGAACCAGAGAGAGGTTGTATCATGTCGAAGAACGCGAAAAAGCATGCGGCGGCGATGTCTCAGATAGACAGAACCAAGGTGTATCCCCTTGGGGCTGCCCTTGATGTTGTCAAGCAAACCGCCTATGTCAAATTTGACGAAACCGTCGATCTCGCCGTGAAGCTGGGCGTTGATCCTCGCCATGCCGATCAGATGGTCCGTGGGGCGGTTGTGTTGCCCAATGGTCTGGGCAAGAATGTGCGTGTTCTCGTGTTTGCCAAAGGGGAAAAGGAAAAAGAGGCCCTCGATGCAGGCGCAGACTACGTCGGTTCCGACGACCTGGTGGCGAAGATCCAGGCGGGGTGGTTTGAGTTCGACACCGCCATTGCCACACCGGACATGATGGGTGTGGTCGGCAAGATCGGCAAGCTGCTCGGTCCCCGCGGCCTGATGCCGAACCCCAAGGTCGGCACCGTCACATTCGAGATCGGGAAAGCGGTAAAAGAGTGCAAGGCCGGTAAGGTCGAGTTCCGCGTCGAGAAGGCCGGCATCGTCCACGCCCCGGTAGGGAAGGTTTCCTTCGACGCCGAAAGCCTCAAAGGCAATGTGCTGGCGCTCATCGAAGCTCTGGTCAAGGCCAAGCCTTCCGCCGCCAAAGGCACCTATATCAAGAAGATTTCCCTCTCCTCCACCATGGGGGCCGGGATTAACCTCGATATCAGCGAAGTGACGGCACAGATCTAGTCGTCCCGCTGTAGCGGTTTAGCAGCCAAAGTCAAAGACAGCAGGTGCACGCACAGCTTAATCCGGTGATGCGGCCGGACCTGCCGAGACTTGGGTAACGTAAGGTTCACTCCTTGCGCTTCCTGACTTTGGCCGGGGCTTCGCCCCAGATACCAAAAGAAAGGAGGAAGTCGCTTGAACAAGAATAGCAAGCAGGAACTGGTAACCGAGATGCATGAGCGGCTCACACGAGCCAAGGCGGTTTTTTTGGCCGATTTCCGCGGCATGAGCGTGGGACAGGCCACCAGCCTTCGTAACGAATTGCGCGGCGCATCCGTTGAGTACAAGGTATTCAAGAATACCCTGCTCGACCTTGCCGCCAAGGGTACGGAAGCCGAACCGCTTAGCCCCTACCTGGCAGGACCGACCGCCGTCGCCATCACGTATGACGATCCGGTCAGCGCCGCCAAGGTGCTCAGCAAATTCGCCAAGGACCCTCTGGGCAAATTTGTCCTGAAGGCCGGCGTTCTTTCCGGTAAGTTGCTGGATGTGAAACAGATCCAGGCATTGGCAGAGTTGCCCTCGCGTGAAGTTCTCATCGCCAAGATGCTGGGTTCCATGCAGGCGCCCGCCACCAACTTTGTTGGCGTGCTCGCGGCACTGCCGAGCTCACTGGTTCGCGCCCTGGACGCCATTCGCGCCCAGAAAGCCGGAAACTAACCACTCTATTCACCACTACGCTACATTAAACCTATCGGAGGACTATTTACATGGCTATCACCAAGGAAGAAGTAATCAGCTTTATCGAAAATATGACCGTTCTGGAACTTTCCGAACTTGTTAAAGAACTCGAAGACAAATTCGGCGTGTCCGCTGCCGCTCCGGTTGCCGTTGCCGCTGCTGCCGGCCCTGCTGCCTCCGCTGAGCCTGCTGAAGAAAAAACCGAATTCGACGTTGTTCTCAAGGCTGCCGGCGCCAACAAGATCAATGTCATCAAGGTTGTCCGCGCACTGACCAGCCTCGGTCTGAAAGAAGCCAAAGACCTGGTTGACGGCGCTCCCGGCACCGTGAAAACCGGCGTTTCCAAGCAGGAAGCCGAAGAAGCCAAAAAACAGCTGGTTGAAGCCGGCGCCGAAGTAGAGATCAAATAGTACGCCGTACTTTTATAGAAATGTAAGCCAAGGTCGCCTTGAGCGGCCTTGGCTTGTGCTGTTTCAGCAAATCCCCTCCCGTTCTGGTAGTCTGTAAATCCGGCTGGTTGCCTGTATGGCCGGATGTCTTGATGATACTCGCCAAAGGAGAAGCTATGGCTTATTCGATCGCCAATAACCACTTGTTGCGTAAAAACTTTGCCAAGATTAAAAATATCATTGATATTCCCAATCTGATTGACATACAAAAAAACTCCTACCACCGTTTCCTGCAACAGGAGGTTTCACCCGAATCCCGGAAAAGCATCGGCCTCGAAGCCGTTTTCAGAAGCGTGTTCCCCATCAAGGACTTCAGCGAAAGTGCATCGTTGGAGTACGTTTCCTATACCCTCAACAAGCCGAAATATGATGTGGAAGAGTGTCATCAACGCGGGATGACCTTTGCTGCGCCCATGAAGGTCAAGGTGCGCCTGGTCATCTGGGAATCCGGCAAGGAAACCGGCGTCAGGGCGATCAAGGATATCAAGGAGCAGGAGGTCTACTTCGGCGAAATTCCGTTGATGACCGATAACGGGACGTTCATCATCAACGGCACGGAGCGTGTCATTGTCAGCCAGCTGCACCGCTCCCCCGGCGTTTTTTACGATCATGACAAGGGCAAGACCCACTCCAGCGGCAAAGTTCTCTACTCGGCAAGGGTGATCCCGTACCGCGGATCATGGCTTGATTTCGAGTTTGATCATAAAGACATTCTCTATGTACGTATCGACCGTCGGCGCAAGATGCCGGCAACGGTACTGCTCAAAGCACTCGGCTATTCAGTTGAGCAGCTGCTCAACTATTACTACAACAGTGAAGAGATTTTCGTCAACGGCGAGTCCCTCTCCAAGAGTATCGATCCCGAGCTGCTCACCCTGCAGAAGTCCACGGTGGATGTGGTTGACCCCAAAAACGGCGAGGTAATCGTCAAGGCCAATCGCAAATACACCAAGGCCTCCATCAAGAAGCTGTTCGAGCACGGCATCAAAACCGTTCCGGTTGCCGCTGACGGCGTCATCGGCCGCTATGCATCGGCGGACGTTATCGACCCTGCCACCGGCGAAATCCTCGTGGAGTGCAACGAGGAAGTGACCGCCGCCAAATTCGACGAGATCGTGGCCCGGGGCGTTCATAGTTTCAGCGTGCTCTTCATCGATAACCTGCACATCACCTCGTCGTTTCGCGACACCCTGCTGATCGACAAGGTGAGCAGCACCGATGAAGCTCTGATCGAAATATACCGCCGCCTGCGTCCGGGCGACCCCCCAACCCTGAAGAGTTCCCTGGCGCTGTTCGACAACCTGTTCTTCAACCCGGAACGGTATGATCTGTCCGCCGTGGGGCGCCTCAAGCTGAATTACAAGCTTGGCCTGAAGGTGTGGCCGGATTGTACGGTTCTCAACGCCCCCAGCATGCTGACCGTTGAAGACTTCCTGAATCCCCAGGAGCTTGTGTCCCGTCTTGCCAAGGGTGAGGATCAGTTCTCCCAGTACCTGATGATGAAACTCCCCGCGGAACTGGTCAAGACGCTCAAGAAGTGCGACCTCTCCCAGCCGGTGCCCGAAAAGCTGGCGGAGCAGTTGGTTCAGGAGTTCAACAACCTCTTCAAGGACCACGACTTCTTCCAAAAGGATGTTTTCGCCCCCCTGGCCCTCAGCGCAGCGACCGTCAAGCTGTCCGAACTGATCGATCAGGGCGTGTTTGACGAAAACCGCCGTGCCATTGAGATTCTGCGCCGCAACCGGATGCTCTTCGAGGATCTGTACGCCGACCTCATCGCCGCGTCGTCCAAGAATGACATCCTGGAGATCGTCCGTTACCTGATCGACCTGAAAAACGGCCGCGGTACCATCGACGACATCGACCACCTGGGCAACCGCCGAGTGCGCGCCGTGGGCGAACTTCTGGAGAACCAGTACCGCATCGGCCTGGTGCGCATGGAACGCGCCATCAAGGAGCGCATGAGCCTGCAAGAGGTGGAAAACCTCATGCCCCACGACCTGATCAACTCCAAACCGGTTTCGGCCGTGGTCAAGGAGTTCTTCGGTTCGTCCCAGCTCTCCCAATTCATGGACCAGACGAACCCGCTGTCCGAGGTTACCCACAAACGCCGTCTTTCGGCCCTCGGACCAGGCGGTCTGACCCGTGAGCGTGCCGGCTTCGAAGTCCGCGACGTTCACCCGACCCACTACGGCCGCGTCTGCCCGATCGAAACGCCTGAAGGTCCGAACATCGGCCTGATCGCGTCCCTCTCCACCTATGCCCGCATCAACGAGCACGGCTTTGTGGAAACCCCGTACCGCATCGTTGAGGACAGCAAGCTGACGAGCGAAGTCCGTTTCTTCTCCGCGTTGGAGGAGGAAGGGCATGCCATCGCCCAGGCCAACGCCGAGGTGGACAAAAACGGCCGTTTCGTCAACGACTATGTCACGGCCCGTAAGAGCGGCGAGTTCATCCTGGTGCATCGGGAAGAGATCGAGCTGATGGACGTGGCTCCCAAACAGTTGGTGTCGGTCGCCGCCGCGTTGATTCCGTTTCTGGAAAACGACGACGCCAACCGCGCTCTGATGGGTTCCAACATGCAGCGTCAGGCTGTGCCGCTGCTGCGGGCCGATTCTCCCCTGGTCGGCACCGGCATGGAACGGATCGTGGCCAAGGACTCCGGGGTCTCCGTTATTGCCCGTCATAAGGGTGAGGTGGAATCGGTCGACGCCTCCCGCATCGTCATCAAGATCGATGACGATGAGCTCGATGAAACCGGCACCGGCGTCGATATCTACAACATGATCAAGTTTGCCCGCTCCAACCAGAACACCTGCATCAATAACAGGCCGGTGGTCAAGGTGGGGGATAAGATAAAGCGTGGCGACGTCATCGCCGACGGCCCTTCCACAGACATGGGCGAACTGGCCTTGGGACAGAACATCGTCGTGGCTTTCATGCCGTGGGGCGGCTACAACTACGAAGACTCCATCCTGGTCTCCGAGAAGATGGTGAAAGAGGACCGCTACACCTCGATCCATATTGAAGAGTTTGAATGCGTCGCCCGCGATACCAAACTGGGTAAGGAGGAGATCACTGCCGATATCCCCAACCTGGGTGAAGAAACCCTCCAGGATCTGGACGAATCCGGCATTATCCGCATTGGTGCCGAGGTGCGGCCGGGCGACATCCTGGTGGGCAAGATCACCCCCAAGGGCGAAACCCAACTCTCTCCCGAGGAAAAACTGCTGCGCGCCATCTTCGGCGAAAAGGCCGGCGATGTCCGTGATACCTCCCTGACCGTACCCCCGGGTGTGGAAGGGACCGTCATCGGCGCCAAGATCTTCTCCCGCAAGGGGAACGACAAGGATGCCCGTACCGAACTGATCGAGAAGGCGGAGGAGAACAAACTCCGCAAGGATGAGCAGGACGAGATCCGCATCATCCGCGATTCGGCAGTCGGCAAGCTCAAACGCCTCCTGGTGGGCAAGACCCTGGCGGTCAAGCTTGAAGACGGGGAGGGGATGCTGATCCTGGCCAAGGGCAAGAAGATCACCGAAGAAACCCTCGACGGTGTGTCGATGGAACGCTGGGCAGGCATCTCCGTCAGCGACGAAGGGGATACGGATGAGAAGGTAAGCCAGGTACTGGATACCTTGAACCGCCAGATCGACCTGATTCACAACGTCTTTGACGATAAGATACAGAAGCTCAAACGTGGCGACGATCTGCCGCCGGGCGTGATCAAGATGGTCAAGGTCTACATCGCCATCAAGCGCAAGCTGCAGGTCGGTGACAAGATGGCCGGTCGCCACGGTAACAAAGGTGTCGTTTCCCGCATCCTGCCCGAAGAGGATATGCCGTATATGGAAGACGGCCGGCCGGTGGAGATCGTTCTCAACCCCCTGGGCGTTCCTTCCCGTATGAACGTCGGCCAGATCATCGAAACCCATCTGGGATGGGCAGCCAAGGGCATAGGCTGGAAGATTGAGGAGATGCTCCAGAAGCACCTCTCTGAGGACAATCTGAAGGCATATCTCAGGGACGTGTACGACGACACGGATTTCACCCACTTCATCGATACCCTTGACCAGGAGGAGTTGCTGAAGGTCTGCCGCCGCCTCCAACGGGGTATCCCCATGGCGTCGCCGGTCTTCGAGGGCGCTTCGGAGAATAAGATCAAGGGGATGCTGAAAAAGGCCGGGTTCCATTCTTCCGGCCAGGTAACACTCTTCGACGGCCGCACCGGCGACCCGTTCAAGCATAAGGTAACTGTCGGCGTGATGTACTTCCTAAAACTGCATCACTTGGTTGACGACAAGATCCACGCCCGGTCCATCGGACCCTACAGTTTGGTTACCCAGCAGCCGCTGGGTGGCAAGGCTCAGTTCGGCGGGCAGAGACTGGGTGAGATGGAGGTCTGGGCAATGGAGGCCTACGGCGCTTCCTATGCGCTCCAGGAATTCCTTACGGTCAAGTCGGATGATGTCTCCGGCCGCACGCGGATGTATGAAGCCATCGTCAAGGGCAAACACACCCTTGAACCGGGCTTGCCGGAATCCTTCAACGTCCTCATCAAGGAACTCCAATCCCTCTGTCTTGACGTGGAACTGCTTGAAGGGGACGAGGAATAATTACAGAGACCTTCGTAGACAGCCGGCCCGGCGTCGTCGCGGAGCTTCAGAATAACGGAGGAGAGCAACGTGGAAGATTATTTCAGTTTTTTCGATAAACCAAAAGATCCACTCCACTTTTCAGCTATACGGATATCGGTGTCGTCACCCGAGAAGATTCGGGAACGTTCCCACGGCGAGGTCAAGAAGCCGGAAACGATCAATTACCGCACCTTCAAACCGGAGCGGGACGGTCTGTTCTGCGCCAAAATCTTCGGTCCCACCAAGGACTACGAGTGCAACTGCGGTAAGTACAAGCGCATGAAACATCGCGGCATCATCTGCGAAAAGTGCGGCGTTGAGGTCATCCCCTCCAAGGTGCGCCGGGAGCGGCTGGGTCATATCGACCTCGCCACCCCGGTGGCCCATATCTGGTTCCTCAAGTCGTTGCCGTCCCGTATCGGCAACCTGCTGGACATCACCCTCAAGGACCTTGAGAAGGTCCTGTATTTCGAGGCGTTCGTCATCAGCGATCCCAAGAACACGCCGATGCAGTTCTGCGAGGTGATGTCGGAGGAAAAATACATCAAGGCCCAGCAGGAATACGGCACCGACGCCTTCGAAGGCGGCATGGGGGCCGAGGCCATCCGCAACTGCCTCCGCTCGCTCGATCTGGACGAACTGGCGGTGTCGCTCCGTTCCGAGATGATGGAGTCCACCAGCGAAGCGAAACGTAAAAAGACCGCCAAGCGCCTCAAGGTTGTGGAAGCGTTCAAGTCCTCGGGCAACAAGCCGGAATGGATGATTCTGGAATGCATCCCGGTTCTTCCGCCGGAACTGCGCCCCCTGGTGCCGCTGGATGGCGGACGGTTCGCCACCTCCGACCTGAACGACCTGTACCGCAGGGTTATCAACCGTAACAACCGCCTCAAGCGCCTCTGCGAATTGCAGGCGCCGGAGGTGATCATCCGCAACGAGAAGAGGATGCTCCAGGAAGCGGTGGACGCGCTGTTCGACAACGGCCGCCGTGGCCGCGCCATTGCCGGCCCCAACAAACGTCCTCTGAAATCCCTGTCCGACATGCTCAAGGGCAAGTCGGGCCGTTTCCGCCAGAATCTCTTGGGTAAGCGCGTCGACTATTCCGGCCGTTCGGTTATCGTCGTTGGTCCGGAACTGCGGCTGCACCAGTGCGGCCTGCCGAAGAAGATGGCCCTGGAGTTGTTCAAACCCTTTATCTATAACAAGCTGGAAGAGCGCGGCTATGTAACCACCATCAAGAGCGCCAAGAAGATGGTGGAGAAGGAACGCCCCGAGGTGTGGGACGTGCTGGAGGAGGTCATCAAGGAACACCCGGTGATGCTCAACCGCGCCCCGACCCTGCACCGCCTCGGTATCCAGGCATTTGAACCGGTGCTCATCGAGGGCAAGGCCATTCAACTGCACCCGTTGGTCTGTACCGCTTTCAACGCCGACTTCGACGGCGACCAGATGGCCGTGCATCTCCCCCTCTCCATCGAGAGCCAGGTGGAGGCCCGCGTCCTGATGATGTCCACCAACAACATCCTGTCGCCGGCACATGGCAAGCCGATCATCGTTCCGTCGCAGGACATGGTTCTCGGCGCCTATTACATGACCCGCGATCGCCTGTACGAGCCCGATCCCGACGACGAGACCGGCCGCGCCAAGATCGATCCGGCCACCGGCAAGATGATCTACCGCAAGGTCAAGGGGACCGGCAAGATCTTCTCGTCGCCCGACGAGGTGCGCATCGCTTTTGATGCCGGTGAGGTCGATATGCAGGCCAAGGTTCGCGTGCGGATGAAAAACTTTGTAAGCGACGAAAAACCGCAATTGATCGATACCACCATCGGGCGGGTCATCATGCGGGAGATCCTGCCGCCCCAGGTGCCGTTCAGCGCGATCAACAAGGTGCTCAACAAGAAGGAATTGTCCAATCTTGTGGATACCTGTTACCGCCTGGCCGACAGCAAGGAGACCGTTATCCTTGCCGACCGCCTCAAGGAGATCGGCTTCCGCTACGCCAACCTGGCCGGCATCTCCATCTGTCTGGACGACATGGTCATCCCGGAAGGGAAGGCTGCCATCATCACCAAGGCCGAGGATGAGGTCAAGGAGATTCAGAACCAGTACACCGAGGGTCTGATCACCGACGGCGAACGCTACAACAAGGTTATCGATATCTGGGCCAAAGCGACTGAAGACATCGCCAAGGAGATGCTGGACAACCTCTCCAAGGAAAACTTCATCGTCGATGGGGAAGAGATCAAGGAGTCATCTTTCAACGCCATCCACATGATGGCCGATTCAGGTGCCCGTGGTTCCGCCCAGCAGATCCGCCAGTTGGCCGGTATGCGTGGTTTGATGGCCAAGCCTTCCGGCGAGATCATCGAAACCCCCATTACCGCCAACTTCCGCGAAGGGCTGACGGTTCTCCAGTATTTCATCTCGACCCACGGCGCCCGCAAAGGTTTGGCCGATACGGCGCTCAAAACCGCCAACTCCGGTTATCTTACCCGCCGTCTGGTGGATGTGGCCCAGGACGCCATCATTACCGAGGACGACTGCGGCACTCTGGACGGTCTGATCGTCTCATCCCTGACCGAGGGAGGCGAGGTTATCGAGCATATCGGTGACCGTATCCTGGGGCGCGTGGCCCTGGACGATATTTTGGACCCGGTTACGGGCGACGTGCTGGTGGAGGCCAACCAGGAGATCGACGAAAGCCTGGTCAATCGGATCGAGGACGCAGGCCTGGAGAAGGTCAAGATCCGTTCCGTGCTCACCTGTCAGAGCCGCCGGGGTATTTGCGCCAAGTGTTACGGGCGCGACTTGGCCCGCGGCCATATCGTCAATATGGGCGAGGCGGTCGGCGTCATTGCCGCCCAGTCCATCGGCGAGCCGGGTACCCAGCTGACCATGCGTACCTTCCATATCGGTGGTACCGCTTCCCGTCATGCCGAGCAGACCTCCCTGGAGGCCCGCACCGATGGTTCGCTCAAGTTCATCAACGTCAATTCGGTTGTGAACAACGAGGGACATCATATCGTCATGAACCGTAACGGCGAGATCGCCGTTATCGACGAAACCGGCCGCGAACGCGAGAAATACACGGTCGTGTACGGCGCCAAGATCAGGATCGCTCCGGGCGGAGCCGTACAACAGGGCGCCACGTTGGCCGAGTGGGACCCCTACACCATGCCGATCCTCACTGAAGTGGCCGGTAAGGTCAAGTTCGGCGATATCCAGGAAGGCGTTACCATTGAGGAACAACTGGACGAAGTGACCGGTCTCTCCCGCAAGGTCATCATCGAGACCAAGGATTCGGACAAGCGTCCGCGCATCGCCATCAAGGACACTGCCGGCGACGGCAGCGGGACCATCGGCCGCTACTTCCTGCCGGTGGGCGCCAATATCTACGTCCAGGAAGATGCCTTGGTCAGCGCCGGCGACATCATCGCCAAGATCCCCCGCGAGACGACCAAGACCAAGGACATCACCGGTGGTCTGCCGCGCGTCGCCGAGTTGTTCGAGGCGCGCAAGCCCAAGGACTTCGCGGTTATCTCCGAGATCGACGGGCGGGTTACCTTCGGCAAGGATGCCAAGGGCAAACGTAAGGTTGTCGTTACTCCCGAGGTCGGCGAACCGAAGGAGTACCTGATCCCCAAAGGCAAGCATATCAGCGTCCACGAAGGAGATCATGTGCGTGCCGGCGAGGCGCTCATGGACGGTTCTTCGAACCCCCACGATATTCTGCGCGTGCTCGGCGTCAAGGAGCTGGCCAAGTACCTGGTGGACGAAGTCCAAGAGGTCTACCGTCTCCAGGGCGTCAAGATCAACGACAAGCATATCGAGACCATCGTGCGCCAGATGTTGCGACGGGTGCGTATCAAAGAGGTCGGCGACACCAATCTGCTGGTTGATGATCAGGTGGAGCGCTGGGTCTTTGAAGACGAAAACGAAAAGGTCTTTACCGAGGGCAAACGTCCGGCCATCGCCGAACCGCTGCTGTTGGGCATTACCAAGGCATCGCTCTCCACCGAGTCGTTCATCTCGGCGGCTTCCTTCCAGGAAACGACCAAGGTTCTTACCCAGGCCGCCATTGAAGGGAAGGTCGACTACCTGCGCGGCCTGAAGGAGAACGTCATCATGGGCCGTCTCATCCCGGCAGGAACGGGACTGGCGCGCTATCGCCATCTCCGCCTGCAGGCAGACGCACAGATGCAGGAGGCGTCGCAACAGGAAGAACAAGCGCTGGATGCGGCTGAGGATGAACAGGAAGCTGCGTAACTGATTGATAGTATTGTGGTTGAACGGGGAGGGCGGCATGCCGGTTATGCCTCCCTCCCCCCAGGCCAAAATAAATAAAGAAATTGTTTTTTTTAGTTGACAGACACCCTCTGAATGTTGTAAATATACGGACCATTTGAGTTCGCCCATGTAACTGGGTTCAGCGCAATAGCCATGAATGGAGCTGTCGGTAAATTCCGACCCTACACCTATTCCATTCCCTTTCGCTTATTGTCACGCGCGCTGGATTGGCGACTCGATACCAAAACCATCAGTGTGTTTTTTGCTTGTCGACTGCGCAGGCGTCTTTGCTTGTGTGTTGTGTCTTGTTTTTTTTGAGAAGCGGGCATAATTGGGTTGACAGTGGCATTTAAAATTTGTTAGTTTCGCAATTCGCCTCTTGATGGGGTGAATCTATGTGTCTGGATATTTTTGCGCTGGGAGAATAATGCGACTATGCCAACGATTAATCAGTTGATTCGTGAGGGCAGGGAAAAGAAAAAGGACAAGTCGACGGCGCCTGCGCTGAAGTGCTGTCCTCAGAAGCGTGGTGTTTGCACGAGGGTTTATACGACTACCCCGAAGAAGCCGAACTCGGCTCTTCGTAAGGTTGCCAGGGTTCGTCTGACCAATGGGATTGAGGTTACCTCGTATATTCCTGGTGTCGGCCACAATCTTCAGGAGCACTCCGTTGTCCTGATTCGTGGCGGCAGGGTCAAGGACCTTCCTGGTGTTCGTTATCACATCGTTCGTGGTACTCTTGACTCGGTTGGCGTGAAGGACCGTAAGAAGAGTCGCTCCAAGTATGGGGCCAAACGGCCGAAATAGATATTTGACCTGATTTGTTGAGGGGATAGATATGCCAAGAAGAAGAGAAGTACCCAAAAGAATTATCCTGCCGGACCCTAAATACAGTGACAAGGTCGTTGCCAAGCTTATCAACACGCTGATGCTGGGCGGCAAGAAAAGTGTTGCCGAGTCGATTCTGTATGGTGCGCTTGAGTTGGTTGCCGAGCGGAGCAACGATGAAGCTATCAAGGTGCTCAAAAAGAGCCTTGATAACATCAAGCCGATGCTGGAAGTTAAATCGCGCCGTGTTGGTGGCTCTACCTATCAGGTGCCCATCGAGGTCCGTCCGGACCGTCGCATGTCTCTGGCTATGCGCTGGTTGATCAAGTACTCGACCGCTCGCAGTGAGAAGACCATGAAGGACAAGCTGGCCGGCGAGATTCTCGACGCCTACAACAACAGGGGTGCCGCCGTCAAGAAGCGTGAGGATGTTCATAAAATGGCTGAGGCCAACCGCGCTTTCGCTCATTATCGTTGGTAATTATCAGGCAGTATTACTTTTTTGGAGGATTCTGTGCCCCGCTTATCGCCACTTGAAAATTATAGAAATATCGGGATTATGGCTCACATTGACGCCGGCAAAACGACGACGACCGAGCGTATCCTTTACTATACCGGTGTTTCGCACAAAATTGGTGAAGTGCACGAGGGTACTGCCACCATGGACTGGATGGAGCAGGAGCAGGAGCGTGGCATTACGATCACCTCTGCTGCAACCACCTGTGCATGGAAGGATTGCCATATAAATATCATCGACACCCCGGGCCATGTGGACTTCACCATTGAGGTCGAGCGTTCCCTTCGTGTTCTGGATGGTGCTGTGGCGGTTTTTTGCTCGGTCGGTGGCGTTGAGCCCCAGTCCGAAACGGTTTGGCGCCAGGCTGACAAGTATCATGTGCCGCGTATCGCCTTCATCAACAAGATGGACCGTGTCGGTGCGGACTTCTTCCGCGGCGTGCAGATGATTAAGGATCGGCTCAAGGCTAATCCGATTCCGATTCAGCTCCCGGTCGGCAAGGAAGAGCATTTCAAGGGTGTCATCGACCTGGTCACCATGAAGGCCATCATCTGGGAAGAAGAGGCCCTGGGTGCCAAATTCCACGAGGAAGAAATTCCGGCCGAGCTGCTTGAAGAGGCCAAGGAATATCGTGAGAAGATGATCGAGGAAATCTCCAGCCACGACGATGTGCTCATGGAGAAATATCTGAGCGGCGAAGCGCTGACCGAGGCCGAGATCAAGGCCGCCATCCGTTCTTGCACCATTAACATCCAGATCTGCCCGGTCATCTGTGGCTCGTCTTTCAAAAACAAGGGCGTGCAGAACCTGCTTGACGCAGTTGTGGACTACATGCCTTCTCCGCTGGATATTCCCGCCATCAAGGGTGTCGATGTGGACAGCGGCGAAGAGGTAGAGCGCAAGGCTGCGGACAGCGAACCGTTTTCCGCCCTGGGCTTCAAGATTATGACCGACCCCTTTGTCGGTCAACTGACCTTCTTCCGCGTTTACTCCGGTGTGGTTACCGCTGGATCGTACATCTACAACTCGACCAAAGGCAAAAAGGAGCGCCTTGGCCGTATCCTGAAGATGCATGCCAACAAGCGTGAAGAGATCAAAGAGGTCTATGCCGGTGATATCGCCGCCGCAGTCGGCCTGAAATATACCACTACCGGCGACACCCTCTGCAATGAGGACAAACAGGTTATTCTTGAGTCCATCGAGTTCCCTGAGCCGGTTATCTCCATCGCCATCGAGCCCAAGACCAAGGCCGATCAGGAAAAGCTGGGCGTCAGTCTCGCCAAGCTCGCCAGCGAAGACCCTTCCTTCCGCGTTAAAACCGACGAGGAAACCGGTCAGACTATCATCTCCGGCATGGGCGAGCTGCATCTCGAGATCATCGTAGACCGCCTGATGCGTGAGTTCAAGGTCGAGGCCAACGTGGGTAAACCCCAGGTTGCCTACCGCGAAACCGTCACCAAGAAGGTCAAGGTCCAAGGCAAGTTTGTCCGCCAGTCCGGTGGTCGCGGTCAGTACGGCGATGTCTGGCTGGAGATCGAACCTCAGGAAGCGGGCAAAGGTTTTGAGTTCGTCGATGCCATCAAGGGTGGCGTCGTACCCCGTGAATACATCCCTGCCGTTGGCAAGGGCGTTTTAGAGGCAACCGATAACGGTGTCCTTGCTGGTTTCCCGGTCGTGGACGTCAAGATCACTTTGGTCGACGGTTCCTACCACGAGGTCGACTCCTCGGAAATGGCCTTTAAGATCGCCGGTTCCATGGGCTTTAAAGAAGGCTGCGCCAAGGCTGGTCCCATCATTCTTGAGCCGATCATGTCGGTAGAGGTCGTTGTCCCCGAAGAGTACATGGGTGATGTTATCGGCGACCTCAACTCCAAGCGCGGACGCATCATGGGTATGGATTCCCGTGCCGGCGCCCAGGTCGTGACCGCCATGGTGCCGCTGGCATCCATGTTCGGCTACTCCACGGACCTGCGTTCCGCTACCCAGGGACGCGCCACCTACACCATGACATTCGATCATTACGAACCGGTGCCTAAGTCGGTTGCAGACGATATAGTTGCAAAAGTAAAAGGTTAATCAAGCTAACAACACTTTTTGAGGAGGGCCTGTTATCATGGCGAAGGCTAAATTCGAGCGTAACAAACCGCATGTAAACATCGGCACGATAGGTCACGTTGACCACGGCAAGACCACGTTGACCGCCGCTATCACGAAGGTATTGG
>NZ_SRSD01000015.1:0-20450 GCF_008369015.1 Oryzomonas rubra | reverse complement strand
GAACAGGCCCCGGAACAGGTTACGGGTCTTCATGGTCTTCGTTCCTTTTCTTGCAATGCGCTTTTTTATTCGTTCCTTTGGCGATATATGGGGCACGACTCGAAATCATCGCCGCACAAAGCTACTAATGAGCGTGCCATGGTCGCCACTCTTTCCGAATCAGTCTAAAAAGTGGGGGGATTACTCCCCCCGATAACATGAAGGAGGCTTATTGTTATTAGCCTTGATGCAGCTTAGAAGGCCCAGATCAGTTTCAGCCAGTACTTGTCGCCTTCCGGTCTATTTTCCACAAGCATCTCTTTTTGGTACTTAGCTTCCAAGCTCATATTTTTGTAGTCATATTTGATGGTGGGACCAGCGGCAAAGACCTGCCCCCTGTTCCCATCATTGGCTATTGCTGTACCGCCATGGTCATTCGAAACCTGTTTGTAGAAGTAACCAGTTGCGCCCATTGTCCACGGCCCCCTGTGATAGGTGGTTGCATAGTCGAAATGAAACTCCTGACCGGAGGTATAATCGGTTGCTGTGTTTTCGGTATTAAAGTCGTACATAAACTTACCGGACAATTCGATACCATTGTCGGTCAGCAGGGTGCCGGTCACAATTGGCTCAATCGTCCAGTAGTTTCTACCGAGATTTGCATTTCTGTTCTTGTCGTACTGCCCGGTCGGGGCAGTAAATTCAACTGCGGTTGCGGCATGCCAGTTTTTTGAATGCCAGGCAAGAACGGCAGGAGCAAATGATATGTCGCCCAAGCCGCTTTTCGTGCTCCCGGCACCATTTACTGTCACGCTGACATTGGCTAGCGGAACAAGCGCATACATCCCCACGTTGGCACCCAGGAATTGCTTGTCGGTCATATACACGAGGCGGGAGACGTTGGCTACCGCGTTGAGATGGAAATCAACCGGAACTTTGTTGCCAGCTTTGTCATTCATATGGTCGGCCGTATAGAGGGTTAGATAGTTAAGGTAATAGAGCCCCGGAGGAGGCAGCGCGCCTCCCATAACCCCCTCTGCCCCATTCGGATAGGCTCCACCGCCGCCCTCTGTGGCTTCGGCATTTACAACAGAGAGTGCTGTGCAGACGCATAATGTGAGACAAGCAAGGTATTTCAGTGAAACTGCCTTTATGTTCATCGAGATTCTCCTTGTCGATATAATCTATTTTTATTAAAGGGACAGAGTTGCCGACTCCGTCCCTCCGCCCTGCTACTTAATGGCTTTCAGTGCACTCAAACCTGCCATCCTGCCCGAATAGGTAGCCCAGCCATATGCATGACCAGAAGCCCACAATGTGTAGGTATCACTATACAAGCCACCAACATCATTACCGCCTGCATACAGACCTTCAATCGGCCTGTCGTCTTTGTCGAGTACGGCCATGTTATTGTTAACGCGGATACCGCCAACGGATGTAAAATGATAAGGCATCAGCTTAACGGCATAGAGCCTGCCATTGTTGAGGGGTTTCATTAAACGATGCTCTTTTGCAAACTGTTCGTCGTAGTGGATTGTTGCGTAGTTATTGTAATTATTGTATGTTTTTTTGAGGGAATCCGCAGGTACGCCTATCTGTGCAGCAAGTTCTTCGATTGAATCGGCAGCTTTGAAGCTTTCACTATTTGCAGCAACAGCATTCTTGATCTCTGTCCGCATACTTTTTAGCTTTGTCGTGACAGGAACAATGACGCCGACCCCATTGTCAATTCCTTTGTCCGTAACGTGATCAACGGTTGCATCATCGAAGATCGCCCAGGCATAGTGCCCGCTCTGTCTGCCGATTGCATTGCCAGCTTGTGCGAAACTAAAGGCAATTCCCTCATCCACGAAACGTTCACCATGCTTATTTACCCACATGGTATTAGGTTGCCATGTCATGCAGAAAATACCGCCGAGGGGGATGATCCCCTTGCCCTCGGTGCCGGGATGCAGCATCAGGTTTTCCCCTTCGTGGTCAGCCCCGACAGCCTTTGCCATCTCAATGCCGTCGCCAGTCTTGTTGAGCGGCAGGATCGGCCTGAAGGCTTCAGGATCGAACTTGGTCCACTGCTTGATTTTCTCTTTGCTGTTGCCGAAGCCGCCCGTACCGATTATTACCGCTTTGGCGTTGACGGTAATTGTATTGCCTTTGTGGTCAACAGCCTGAACACCAGTTACTTTGTTACCGGAATAAATCAATTTTTTCACCGGGGTTCTGAGCCTGAAGTCAACTCCCAGTTCTTTGGCTTTCAGCTGCAGGGCAGTCACAAGGGCCGACCCATGAACAATATGACCTCGTTGTTTGATAAGATGCCAGACTACCGGCTCAGTTGGCGAAATCTCCACTACTTCGAACTCAATCCCCTGTTTCTGAAGCCACGCGATGTTATCGGCGGAATCATTTACGAATTGCCTGATAAGCGTTGCATCATTTTTGTAGTGCCCGAACTCCATAATGTGCTTGAACGCTTCGTCCTTGGTGAGTCCGTAGGATTTTGCTCGCTGAAGCTCCGATTCCACAGCAAACAAACCTTCTGCAAAGTTGGAACTGCCTCCCAGATAGGGGTTCTTCTCAAAGACCATTACTTTTGCGCCGCCTTCAGCTGCTGCCACTGCAGCAGTCAAACCGGTGGACCCTCCGCCTACTACCACAATGTCGGTGTTTATGGTTTTATCCGCAGCATATACGCTGCCAGAGAAAGCAACGGTCACAATGATCAGTGCGATCCGCACTAGTTTTGAACATTTTCCCATTAGTAGTTTTCCTCCTTATATTGGTTTTGAGAATCTTGCTTACTTGTGCCGCGTAATCGGCCCGTGGCAGGATTGGCAGAAAACCGTGCCATCCTTGTGCCCATCGTGACATGTGGAACATTCCAAATCGATGAAGTGGGCACTCTTATGCGGGTTGATGGGCATATCCTTGGTCCGTTCGGCAATCTTCTCGAAGGACTCGTGACATGCCAGACAGTTCTGGTTAGGCACGATCTCATTTACGTCTTTTCCGTGACATGAAACGCACGCCACGCCTTCTGATTTGTGTTTGTCGGCTAGGGACATCTTCTTGTCACCGGCATACAGGCTGATACTTGCAGACAGCACGGCCATTGCCATGATTACCCCTACCGCTACCGTTTTCTTCATGAACTACCTCCTTTGGGTTGTATGCTTTCGTCAGTGCTTCGGCACATGGCGTTTGGCATCAAGCAAATTTGGTGTTGGGTGTCCGTCACCACCCACCATCTTTGATTTGAGTATATCGGGGGGCGTATCGGACTGCTATCGGGGGGGTTACGGTATTTTTTAAGGTCTTTTACCGTTGGTATACAAAAAAGAGGGGTGGGACGGCAGGTAGAAATATTCGGTGATTATAGGTGGCGTTACCTATCTGGCGGGGCGCATGTAGCCACCAGGCGGCTGAGGAATATCAGGGTGCCTCATGGCGAGAGTGGACACACTCTATTGCATATTGAACCAGTTCAGAAGCGCTTTTCAGGCCCAGCTTGTGCTTGATATTCTCCCGGAAGGCATCAATGGTCTTTACACTGAGGTTAAGCTGCTTGGCAATCTGCCGGCTTGCGACCCCTTTGCCGATCAGTTGAAACACCTGGAATTCCCGGTCCGATAACGACCTGATGGTATCCTGGCATTCATTGTCTTGCTTGTGGATTGCCTTATACAGGAGCCTTTCGGTCATCCTCTCACTCAGGTAAACCTTGCCCAACAGGGTCTTGCGAATGCCGCTGATCACTACCTCAGGAGCTTCGCTTTTCATTATATAGCCTGCAGCTCCGGCGCGAAGGGCGCGTTCGGCATAGATCGTCTCATCATGCATTGAAAAAACCAGCACCGGCATCCCCGGGTAACGCAGCTTCATCCCCTTGACGAGATCAAGGCCACTGGTAGAGGCCAGGGTTATGTCGACAACCGCCAGGTCCGGCTGCACTTCAGAAAGTTGCTTCAGTGCATCAGGAGCATCGACAGCCGCCCCGCACACCGTCAAATCAGGTTCCTGGTCAATCAGCTTGATGAGTCCCTCACGCACTATGGCGTGATCATCAACGACGAATATCTTGTAAACGAGCGGAGCCGACATTGTCAGTGTTCCTTTGTGCAGATTTTTGATGAGGGGATTTTGCAAACAATAGAGGTCCCTTTGCCCGGCTGTCCTTTCACCTCAAAGGTGGCGCCAATGATAACGGCCCGATAGCGCATGATTCGCAGCCCCATCCCATTGTTAGTCGATTGAGACGGTGCAAGACCTGCTCCGTTGTCCCGTACGGTCAAGCGGCCCGCGCCCCTGGGACAGTCGAGGCTTATGCGTATGCGTGAACAGCCACTGTGCTTGACCGCGTTGGAGACCGCTTCATGAGCAATATAAAAGAGGTGGGTCGAGTCTGCGATATCGTCGATCAGCACCGGTTTCTCGCAGCTGAAGGTACAATCGACCCGATATAACTTCGATACGCCGGAAGCCAATGTTGCCAGCGCCTCCATGAGCCCCTGCGGTTCCGCAGCTACCAGGCACAGACCATTCAGGATGGAGCGCATCAGCTTCTTTGCCTTCTCGGTCGACTCGACAATGCGGTCCGCCGTTTCGGCCGCATCGGGGGTGATGGCCGACAATTGCTTTCGTAGCGCCGTCGCAAGGAAGGAGATGCCGGTCAGTTGTTGCCCCACGCCGTCATGCAGGTCGTGACCGATACGTTTGCGCTCCCTGCTGCTTATATCCAGCAGCTCGCGTTCCAATTGCTTCCGTTCAGTTATATCGTTCGATATCTGAACCATGCCGATAAAGTGGTTATCCTTATCAAAAACCGGATTGGCCACAACCTCAAGTACCTTTCCATGGACGTGAACTTCTCCGGTGCGTGGTTTCTGTGTTTTATAGACCATCATGGCGGGGCAATCTTCGCAGGGAGTTTTGCGTCCATGATAAACCTCATAGCAGAGTTTCCCGGAGAGCTGCTCAAGAGGCATGCCAGCCGATTCCGCTGCGATATGGTTAGCCCAGACAATTCTGCAATGTTCATCATGATAGATGACACGTTCCGACATGGTCCCCAGAATAAGTGCTTTTTCCCGCTCGGATTTGTGCAATGCCTCTTCAGCTTTACGGTGTTCGGTTACGTCCAGGATCATGCAATGGGTTTGAATGAAATCACCATTCTCATCATATCTGGCATTGCCGTTCGTCACGATGGTAGCCACACTCCCATCTTTTTTACGTACCTTCCATACCAGGTCTTTCGATTTGCCCGTTCTTACATATTCTGGAAATGTGACATTAAGGTGGTACTCAACCCCCTCGACCAGCAGGTCTGCAAACCGCTTGCCAATAATTTCATCAATTGCATAACCGAAAAAATCGGCAAATGCTTGGTTGGCGTCGATCAACCTGGCATTTTTGTCCATCGACATGTACCCAAGCGGTACATTTTCGAACATCAGGCGGTAGCGTTCCTCAATCGCCATCAGCTCTTTATATGCAGCGTTGAGCCTGGAAAAATCCTGAGTCAGAGCAGCAAGCCTCAAACGAGTGTCAGCAAGTTCCCGAGTAAGCTGCTGATAGGTAAGCTTGTCTGTCTGCCGATCCATTTGCCCCCCACGAAAAGTTAGCGTCTATTATTTCCTGAAACAACTATATATGTATCATCGGCTTGCTGCAATCGGGAGACATGCCGGGATTAAATAAAATTTTACCTATGGCGTTTAGGGGGTATTACCTATTAACCCTAGAGCAGCTTTTTACTACAACAACGAGTCAACTGTTCTGCTGCACCGTCTTGATCTCCGGCAGATTGATCTCTATCCAGTCGGCCAACGGCTCGTTCTTGCGGGCGATATCCTTTCCCATGGGCGTCATGATTTAGTTCCACATGGGGCGGCACGACCGGGAAGGTTCAACTTTTATCGTTTTTTATCCGAAAAAACTTTCCAATTAACAATTTTCAGTTATAATATTTTAAGTTTGCTTATGCACGCATCGGAGCACCCATGCTCATCAGCTACGCCAGACTCTCAACCGACGGCCAGAATCTCCATCTACAAAATGATGCCTCGTAGAAAAAACACCCATCTGAGCGGCGCCGCTTCTGAACGTCTGGGGATGGCTGCCGTTTTTAACGTCTTCGCACTGGCGATATGCTGGTGATTTGGCGCCTTGGCCGCTCTCTGAAACACACCATCCAATTGGCGGAAGAACTTTAAAACCTGGATGAGAACATCGACACCACTCCGGCGGGCGGGCTATCGGCCTTCCACCGGTTTGGAGCGCTTGCCGAGCTTGAACGCAAACTGATCGGAAAGCGAACTGTCAGCTTCACTCGCGCCCGGAGCCGATACCGGGCAGGCCCAACCTGCTGATAACTGATGTGATCATGCCGGAGATGCACAGCAAGGAGTTGTCCGGCCAATTACACTAAATCTGTCTCTATTTGAAAGGCCTGTTCATATCGGGATACCCTGCCAATGTCATCACCCAGTAAGGCATACTTAGATGATGGTGCGCCTTTTATTTAGAAACCATTCGCTTTAACCAGTCTGGCGGTCATAGTGCGCGTGGTGCTGGACAGTAAATTATAGTCTGCTTTATCAATCAAACGTACACTATTTGACATGCTTCTATTACAGGTGACACCATGCCCTCCACATCCTCCACATCCTCCGCGCCCCCCAGCATGCCTGCCAGATACAGCATTCCCTTTTTTCTCGCTCTGATCGTAGCCGGTCTGGCAGGCGACTACTTCAAGTACCCAATCTTCCTGAACATCGATTTCCTGTTCGGAAGCGTCTTTGCCATGCTGGCCTTGCAGTTCTTCGGGATTGGCCGGGGAATCGTGGCGGCCGCCATAATTAGCAGTTACACCTACATCCTCTGGAACCACCCATATGCCATCATCATCATGACCGCAGAGGTGGCCGTGGTCGGCTGGTTGTTCAACCGCCGCAGAATGGGGATGGTAATCGCCGATATGCTCTACTGGCTCATCATCGGCATGCCGCTGATCTACCTTTTTTACCGTGTTGTCATGCATACCCCTCTTTCAAATCTTTCTATCACCATGGCCAAACAGGCGATGAACGGCATTACCAATGCCCTGGCCGCCCGACTGATCTTTACCGGATATGCCCTACTCACCCGCTCGTCAATCACCTCGTATCGTGAGATTATCTATAACCTACTGAGTTTTTTCGTATTGTTTCCCGCCCTAACCATATTAATGACCAACAGTAGAACCGATTTTAACGAAATCGACCACAACATTCGCACTACGCTAACGCAGATGATACAGCATGATGCCCGATTTCTGGAATCCTGGGTATCAGACCAAAAAACAGCCACGGTCTATCTTGCGGAGTTGGCAGCTTTGCAAACTCCCCAGCAGATGCAATCACATCTTGAGCAGGCAACGAAGTCGAATTCTTGTTTTTTGCGTATCGGGTTGCAGGATAAAGCGGCCACAATTGTCGCCTACTTTCCCCTGATCGACGAACTGGGGCAGAAGAATATCGGCAAAAATTATGCCGATCGCCCCTACTACCCTATACTAAAAAACGAACGTAAACCGATGCTTTCTGAAGTTGTCATGGGCAGGGTCGGTAAACACAAACCGTTTGTTGCGATGCTTGCGCCGGTAATCACACATGGGGAATATGGCGGCTGCATTACCAGTATCCTCAACCTAGAGAAAGTTAATGAAATACTGATCAAAAATGATGGTAACGACATCCACTACACCTTGATCGATAAAAACGGCAACGTAATCATGACGAATCGCACCGACCAAAGGGTCATGACGCACTTTGTACGCAACAAAGGCGTGATGAAGCGTCTTAATGACCAGGTAAGTCAATGGATTCCCCAATTGCCTCCCACGACTCCCGCTTCTGAACGCTGGAAGAAATCATTTTATGTTGCAGAAACAACCATAGGTGGCCTCGCTGAATGGAAACTGGTCCTGGAACAGCCGGTGGCGCCGTTTCAAAAGAAACTCTTCGATAACTACACCGTCAAGTTCACCATGATGTTCGGTATCATGGTCGTAGCGTTGGTGCTGGCGGAGCTTTTGAGCCGACAACTGATTTCCACTCATAAAAAACTCCTGAACGTATCCCGTGACCTTCCAAGCAAAGTGGCAACTAACGCAAAAATCGATTGGCCGGAAAGCGGGATTTTCGAGGTGATGAATCTGATCAGTAATTTCAGGGAAACGTCTGATTCTCTGGCGACGCAGTTTTATGAGATTCAGCAGATCAATGAATCACTCGAACAGCATGTCGCGGAACGAACCAGCGAGCTGACCACTATAACGCATGAGGTCAGTATCATTCTGGAAAACGCCCCTGTTGGCATTGCCAAGATAATGGACAAAAACATCGCGTGGAGTAACCGCAAGCTGAGCGAAATGTTTGACTATTCAAAAAAGGAATTGGTGGCGGGAACAACGAGGAAACTGTTCCAGTCACAAGAAGCGTTCGATAAACTTGTCCAGGAAGCTTTTGAGCTGCATGTCCAAGGATTAACGTTCCAGACCGAACAGGAATTTATAAAAAAAGATGGATCTCACATTCTGGTCAGATACGTCAGCACGGCTATCGAACCGGCAGACCTGTCCAAGGGAAGCATCTGCCTGATGGAGGACATCACCCGGCACAGGCAGGAGGAGGCAGAAAGAAAAGCCTTCGAGCAGCAATACCAGGAAACCCAGAGGCTAGAAAGCCTCGGCGTGCTGGCTGGCGGCATTGCCCATGACTTCAACAACCTTCTGGCAATCATCATGGGAAACTGTTCCTTGGCAAAGATGTCGCCTGAAAAGTTTACTAATAATCTTGATGCCATAGAAAAAGCCACGGAACGTGCTGCGGCATTGTGCCGCCAGATGCTGGATTACGCCGGGCACACCCAGGTTGCCAAGACACAAATCGAGATCAGGTCACTGGTGGATGACATGGTAGGATTAATGGCGTCAACCGGACACAAGAATATTGTTATAAAAGCGATCATCTCGCCAAATATCCCGCTCATTCATGGTGATGCCAGCCAGATACGGCAGATACTTTTGAATCTTCTCACCAATGCCACCGAGGCAATTGGTGAGGCGCAAGGAGAGATCGACGTCATGTTAACAAAAACCTCGGTCGATGCGGATCAACCGGAAAAGGATCATCTCGGCCGGGTGATCCCTGTTGGGACTTACGCCTGTCTGGAGGTTACCGACAACGGCTGCGGAATGAATGAAGAGACCCAGCATAAAATATTTGAACCGTTCTTTACCACCAAGTTTACGGGGCGTGGCCTCGGGCTGTCGGCAACCCTCGGTATCATCACGGGACACGACGGGGCATTACAACTATTCAGCCAACCAGGCAATGGAACTATCTTCAAGGTTTACTTACCGGCTCAGGACAAAGATTCTACAATCGAATCCATCCGTCACATCACCCCGGCATCGTGGCGTGGCAGTAGCACTATACTGCTGGTGGAAGACGAAGACCAGGTGCGTTTGATCGCAAAAAAGATCCTGAACCAATTTGGCTTTACCGTAATAGAGGCGGTTAATGGCAAGGAAGCGCTGGAGTTGTACCGGCGAAATCCTGCTACTATAGACCTGGTCATGACAGATATCGGCATGCCGATCATGAATGGCTATGAATTATTTTTTGAGTTGAAAAAATTGCAACCTGACCTGCCAATTATTATTTCAAGCGGTTTTGGTGACATGGATATTGGCTCAAAAATTCCCCCGGAAGAGGTGGCCGGGATCATTAGTAAGCCTTACAGCCCTGCCCGCTTGCAGGAGATGCTGAAGAGCATTTTCGAGCCCACGAGTCAGAAGACCGTGTGAGAGGGACATCCCGCTACCTCAATTGCAATAAGTCACAAGTGCGACGATTTGACCATTTACTACGGTATGCAACCATATCCATTGAAGACAGAGACAGAATAGGGACGAGCAGGCTTTTTACGACGCCCTTGAGATAAATGACCGTGCAGTCAAGCTCATAGGCGATGACATCCTCAAAACCATAGCCCCAGAGCTGGCCGATACCATGCGCGAGAATGTCCGTGCCCAACGTTGGGTGCTGGTGAAGCGCATCCTGCGCAAGTGCTGCTCCCTACCCGATAAGCAGGAAAAGGCCACACTGATAGTGCAGGAGCAGACAAAAGTACTGCCTGCAGGATGGGCAACCGCCTAATTTTACCACAACGAATATCCCATAAGCTGGAGAGAATATGCCTTGGATCATCATAGCGGCCACAGCAACGACTAGCTCAGTATTCATCCTGACGCTGGTTAATATATACCTCTACTTCAGCTACAGAGAGAGGTTCATGAAGATATGGGCCTACGCATGGGGAGTACACACCTTCAGGTACTTGTTTCTCATTGGATCAGAGCTTTGGCCTTCAAGCCGAATCATCAAGGAGATCAACTACCTCTTTATAATTGCCAGCGCGATCATACTCCTGACAGGGACAAGGGTCTTCATAGGCAGACCTACCGGCAGGAAGGAAAACCTCATCGGGGTGCTCATAGCGATATGGACTATATATTCCATTTCATCGAGCATGCCTATCATGACAGCAATGATCCCCATATTCGCATTCCTGTCCTACACCTACATCCATATCGGGATTCAACTCCTGAAGAATATTGAATCGAAGGGAGTAGCCAGCCGCATAACAGGGTGGTTATTTATATTATGGGGCATTCATCAGGCGGACTATCCGTTCCTCCGCCCAATAGAATGGTTTGCGCCATGGGGGTTCCTCATCGGCGGCGTTCTTGCCACTACCATCGCACTGGGGATGGTGCTCATCTATTTTGAAAGAACGCACCTAGCTCTACGCGCGAAAGAAGACCGATATGAGCAACTGATCGAGTCATCCCACAACTGGATCTGGGAGGTTAACGCGGAGGCCGTCTATACCTTCGCCAGCGCTCACGTCAAAGGCCTCTTGGGGTACACCCCAGAAGAAGTCCTGGGGAGGACCCCTTTTGATCTGATGCCCGAAGAGGAGGCCACCCACATAAGGGAAATCTTCGGGGCGATAGCCGCTCGACGGGAACCATTCCATCGGCTTGAGAACACCAACCAACACAAGGACGGTCGGTTGGTAGTGCTGGAGACCAGTGGCGTTCCGTTCTACGATGGGAATGGGGGGTTTTGTGGCTACCGAGGGATGGACCAGGACATAACCGAACATAAGCAAGCGGAAATCCGCAGAGACGTAAGCAAACAAGTTTTGCAGGCTCTTAATGAAACTCATGACCTTAAGGTTTCGCTCGAGCAGGTCATCAACCTATTGAAGACGGACATGAACTACGATGCGGTCGGCATTCGCCTTCAGGAGGGGGAAGACTACCCGTATCTGGTGGAGTCGGGACTCCCCAAGGACTTGCTTATAAAGGAAAACTCCCTGATTGAACATAACCCGGAGGGAGGAATATGCCGCCACGAAGACGGTAGCGTCTGCTTGGTATGCACCTGTGGCCTGGTTATCACCGGCAGGGTGCCTCTGGATAATCCACTCTTCACGCCTGGCGGCAGTTTCTGGACAAATGATTCATCCTGTCTGCTTCACCTGTCGGTTGATCAGGAACCGCGCCATAACCCACGCAACGAATGCATCCATCATAAGTATGCGTCCTTTGCCCTAGTTCCTATCCGGTACAAGGACAAGATTGTCGGCTTGATACAGTGTAATGACCATCGTAAGAATCGGTTTACCATGGAATCTATTCAGCACCTGGAAGGGATAGCCGCCTATATCGGTTCTGCTTTGATGCGTAAGTGGTATGAGGATGAGCGTATAAACCTGGAGAAACAACTACACCAGGCGCAGAGAATGGAGTCTGTCGGACGTCTGGCCGGTGGAGTGGCACATGACTTTAATAACATGCTCGGCGTCATCATCGGGCATACCTCACTCGGGCTTATGGAAACGGATTCGAGTCAACCCATCTATAACCATTTGCAGGAGATCAATTCAGCAGCTGAACGGTCTGCGGACCTGACCCGTCAACTGCTTGCCTTTGCGCGTAAGCAGACAATCGAACCAAAGGTCCTGAATGTGAATGATGCCATAACCGATATGCTCAAGATGTTGCAACGGCTTATCGGTGAAGACATCCAACTCAACTATAAACCTGGCGCCCAGGTGTGGCCGGTCATGATGGACCCCTCCCAGGTAGACCAGATCATGGCCAATTTGTGTGTCAACGCTCGTGATGCTATCCATGGCGTCGGGACGATAGTCATTGAGACGGGCACTATCGTCGTTGATGATGCTTATAGAATCAATCATTCTGAAGCTGGGCCCGGAGAGTATGTTTGGATTACCGTCAGTGACAACGGTTGCGGGATGGATAAGGATACATCGGCACATATCTTTGAGCCGTTTTTCACAACCAAGGCTCCCGGTGAGGGGACGGGCCTCGGTCTTTCGACTATCTACGGCATCGTCAAACAGAACAACGGATTCATCAACGTCTACAGCGAACCGGAACAAGGTACCACATTTACCATTTGCATCCCTCGGCACATTGGTGCACAGGCATTGCCTCCTCAGAAGGATGCTGCCATGCTCCTGCCGAGCGGCGACGAGACAATCCTATTGGTGGAAGACGAACCAGCTATCCTTGCGATGACCACTGCACTCTTGATGAATCAAGGATATAATGTCCTGCCGGTTTGCTCTCCCATCGAAGCGATCCAGGTAGCCCATCAGCATAAAAATGGTATCGACCTGCTGATGACAGACGTTATCATGCCAAAAATGAACGGTAAGGATTTGGCCCAGAATCTCAAAATGATGTATCCGAACCTCCGGTGCCTATTTATGTCCGGCTATACCGCCGATATCATTGCCCAGCATGGAGTCTTAGACAAAGGGATAGACTTCATACAAAAGCCATTCCCGTTGCCAACCTTGGCGGTTAAGGTAAGGGAGGTGCTTGATTTGGAAACGCATGAATCTCCCCTATTTTCCTAGACACTCCTGGGTCTTGGAAAGAAGCTCCGTTCGGCTTCCATCTCCTTCATCCGTTTAAGATAGGAAGCTACCATGCCGCCGTACTTTGATTTCCAGTTGTAATAGGTAGCGTCGCTGGTGCCATGCTTGCGGCAGACCCACCTGATTTATATCTTATTGATTTTACTTTAAGGGGTTGGTCAAGCTGGACGCCGATACCGGATCATCTTTCAGAGCCGATCCACATATCAGATCAAACGAATCAGACGCCGCATTCTCGAAGTCGCACTTGAACTGTTCGGGTATCTCGCCACGCAGAAAGGCCCCTCGGCTGACGTAATTATAGATGTCGTAGTAGGTCTTTTTTTCGATGTTCCCAATGCGGACCACAACATGATAGGGCTTCAGATCAGTCGTGGATGGAAGCCCCATAGAACCGATGATTTCGGCAGCACTTTTCAGCGTTTGCTCATGGTAGATCTGTACCCTTTTCCGCTTGTCAGATACGACAAGTCCCGCGACGAGATTAGGATTTTGGGTCGCCACACCAGTAGGACAGTTATTGGTGTTGCACCGGAGCGCCTGGATGCAGCCAAGCGCGAGCATCATCCCACGGGCCGAATTGCAGAGGTCTGCTCCGATGGCGATTCGTTTTACGAGCCCGAAACCGGTTGTTATTTTACCGCTCGATATTAATCGTATCTCTTTGCGCAGATCAAAGCCGTTCAGACAGTTGTGGACGAAAACAAGGCCATCAATGCTCGGTTCGCCAATATGGTTGCTGAATTCCATTGGGGCAGCACCTGTACCGCCCTCACCGCCGTCTACTGTGATGAAGTCAGGTTTGATGCCGGTTTTTACCATAGCCTTGCAGATAGCTATGAACTCACGATGGATGCCAATACAGAGTTTGAAACCGACCGGTTTACCGCCGGAGAGCTCGCGAAGCTGTTTAACGAATTGAAGGAGTTCAATTGGGGTCGAGAATGCCGAGTGACTTGGCGGCGAGATTACGTCGCGGTCAAACGGAACACCACGGATGGCAGCGATCTCGGGGGTTATCTTCTCTTTCGGGAGTATGCCGCCATGCCCCGGCTTTGCACCTTGAGAAATCTTTATCTCTATCATTTTAACGTTATCCAGCCGTGCTTTTTCGGCGAATTTCGTCGCGTCAAAGGAGCCTTCCGTGTCGCGGCATCCGAAGTAGCCTGTCCCGATCTGCCAGATCAGATCACCACCCTCGCTAAGGTGATACGGTGTAAGCGAACCCTCGCCGGTGTTTTGCGCAAAGCCGCCATCTCTAGCCCCGCCGTTTAGCGCGATTACAGCGTTTTTACTGAGGGCTCCATAGCTCATAGCTGAGATATTGAGGATACTTGCAGAGTACGGCTTTGTGCAATCGCTCCCACCAATAGTCACCCGGAGCGCTGCCGGGTCAACATGTTTGGCAATGATCGAGTGTTTAACCCATTCATAACCGGGACTGTAGACATCAAGCTGTGTTCCGAACGGGAGTGTGTCAACATCGGCCTTGGATCGTTGATAGATGACTGACCGCTCCTCCCTGCTGAAGGGCATCCCATCAGTGTTCTTCTCGATAAAGTACTGCTGGATTTCTGGCCGTACGGATTCGAACACATAGCGAAAACGGCCAATGAGCGGAAAGTTTCGCCTGATCGAATGGCTCGTTTGAATACTATCGGAGATTCCGAGAAGAATGAGAAGGCCAAGAATAATTGAAAGGGTGTAGTGGGCCGGAAGATAGGGTGACGGGAGGATTATAGCTGCTACGGTGAGGCTGATAATAAGAATGATGCTTATTAAAAAAAACTGTTTTCTCATTCTGATGCTCCAATAAGGCTCTTCAACGTTTCAAGCGGGTTGAGCATATAGCCTGTTGAACTTGAGCTTACCTGTAATGAGGTGGGCCGTAGAAATCATGTTACGAGGGGTTCCATTCCGACTATTACAACTTGTTTTTTCATCTGATGACCTGTGGTTGAAACAGTCACTACATAAATTCGGCATTGATCATATCCAGTGCCGCTTGCGTCGGTCGGATTTTTTCATTCGGTAGATGGACCAATGGTATTTCAACCTGTTTGTTCTGTGCGACAAGAGTTTGCCTCTCTTCGTTTACATAAAGCAACCCCGTGGTAAACACCTGTTCGCCTCTCTCTTCTTCCAACAACTTGATTGCAGACATCCGTTCTGTTGGATCATACTCAAGGCCGGTTTTTTTCAGACGGATGATTGATCCATCGTGCATCGCTACTTCGTGGATCGCATCAGGTTCATATTCAGCTTGGATCTCGTCATGTTCCAGAGGGATGAAACTGATGTCGTGCAGCGGCATCTCGTGCTCCCTGCCCCACATATAACTTTTGGTCGAGGCTTCGCCGTTGTTAAAGCTGACACACGGACTGAGGACGTTCAGTACCGCCGTGCCATGATGAGAGAACGCCGCCTTGAGCAGTGTCTGCAGTTGCTTGGAATCGCCGGCAAATGATCGGGCCACAAAACCGCAACCGGCAATGATCGCTTCAAGACAGAGATCGAGCGGCGGCGTTTCGTTCAATCCGCCATGTTTTATCTTCTGGCCCAAATCGGCTGTCGCGGAAAGCTGACCTTTGGTTAAACCGTAGACACCGTTGTTCTCGATGATGTAGACCATATCGACATTGCGGCGTAGTAAATGCTTGAATTGCCCAAAACCGATCGACCCGGTGTCGCCATCGCCGCTGACGCCGATGGCCACCAGATCCTTGTTGACGGTCGTGGCGCCAGTGGCGAGTGATGGCATGCGCCCATGCAGACCGTTGATGCTGTGAGATTTACCGAGGAAGTATGTCGGGCTTTTGCTCGAACAGCCGATGCCGCTGAATTTGGCGATGCGCGTCGGATCAAGTGAGAGGTCGTATGCGGCGCCGATGATCACGTTGGCGATCGAGTAGTGGCCACAGCCGTTGCAGAGCGTTGAAGGCAAACCGTTGTAATCGGCTTTGCTCAAACCAAGGCGGTTGACGTTAGCATTAGTAGTCATAGTTTTTCCTTTGCCTCTTGCGTCAAAATGGCTTCACTGATCCATCGCGCAGTCAAGGGGAGGCCGTCACATTTGGAGATGGAAACGATGCGATCAGCATCCGCAGGGGTATGGAGTTGAACCAGCGAATGCATCTGCCCATCAAGATTATTTTCAATGACGTACACACGCCTATGCTTCTTGACGAATTCCACCAGCCGGTTCTCCAAGGGCAGCGCTCGCAGCCGCAGGTATGATGACGAGACTCCGACCGCATTCAAGAGATCGCGTGCCTCTCGGATGGCAGGATCGTTGGTGCCATACGAGATGAGCCCGATTTCCGCGCCATCGACCAGATCGACAATCGGCGCAGGCATGATCGTGCGCGCGTAATCGTGTTTTCTCGCCAGGCGAGTCAGATTGGCCGACCACTCTTCGGGGCGTTCGCTGTACGCTGCGGCTTCATTATGACCGGTACCGCGTGTGAAATACGCCGCCGCTGGATGATTTGTGCCGGGCAGGGTTCGGTAGCAGATGCCATCTCCATCGACATCGGCGTAACGCTTCCATTCTCCCTGCAAACGGATGAGATCTTCGGCCGACAGGACCTTGCCGCGATCGAGCGGTTTGGCGGGAAACTTGAAGGGGCTCGTCGGCCAGAGGTTCAAACCGAGATCCAGGTCGCTCAACACGATCACGAGCGTTTGCAGTCGTTCGGCAAGATCAAGTGCGGTGCCGCCAAACTCAAAACATTCGGTGATCGATGAAGGGATCAGACAGACGTGCCTGCCATCGCCATGACCAAGTGTGTATGCAGCCAAAATATCGTCTTGCGCTACGCGCGTCGGCAACCCGGTGCATGGCCCCATACGCTGGACGTCCCAAATAACGGCGGGTATTTCAGCAAAGTATGAGTAGCCCGCAAATTCGCTCATCAGCGACAGCCCTGGTCCTGAAGTTGCTGTCATCGACCGTGCTCCGGCCCACCCCGCTCCCACCACCATGCCGATAACCGCCAGTTCATCTTCCGCCTGCACGATCGAGTATGTGGCTTTGCCGTCGGCATCTCGTCGAAGCTTGGGGAGATACTCACTCAGATTATCCACAATTGACGTCGACGGCGTGATCGGATACCAGGCAACGAATTGTACACCGCCGAAAATCGCGCCGAGCGCAGCGGCGCTGTTGCCATCGATCAGGAACGTCCCGTCGGTTTTGCTCATCCGCTCGACGCGAAACGGATCGTTTTTGGTAAGGTTTACCTTTGCCCAATCATACGCTGCTTTAACCGTGGCGTAGTTCAGTGTGATCGCTTTTTCCTTACCACTGAAGTTATACGACAACGCGGCTTCGATCTCTTTGAGGTCGATATTCAGCAGATAGGCCAGCGTGCCGACGTAGACCATGTTGGCGACGTATGGCTTCAGTTTGCTCTCCGCTCCGGACTGTTTGACCAGTTCATCCACCGGCATCGGATAAAAGGTCACATCATCGCGTTTGATCGGGGGTTGATCGTCGATCGGGCAGAGACAGGTGCCGCCTGATGCCAGGTTCTGGATGTCTTCCAGGATCGACACCCTGTTCATTGCCACTAATATCTCGGCCTGTTCGCGCCGGGCAATGTACCCATCTTTGCTCACGCGAATGGTGAACCACGTGGGGAGCCCCTGAATATTGGAGGGGAAGATATTTTTACCGCTGACCGGGACACCCATTTTATGGATGGCGCGAATCAACGTGTTGTTGGCGGTTTGGCTGCCGGAGCCGTTGACAGTGGCAATAGTGATCGAAAAGTCGTTCACGATCATGCTTTTACCTCACATAAATCAAATAATTTCAGAATGTGGAATAGCTTCATTCCAGAGGAAGGTGCCCTTTAGAAGAAATAAAGGGTGTGCGCAGCCACCCGGTTCAGTAGCACCGGGTGGCTGTTCGTCGCATTGCTATTGTGTTGAATACGTTCCGCACCAGGCTACCCTTGTTCTTATATGCTTAGTCGGTGCCAGAGATTTTCCACGATTACTTTGCGTGACTACCGTCGCAGAATGGGGCATTACCAGTTTTGAAACACTGACAAAGGTGCACCTCTTTCTTTTCCTTGACCTCGAAAGCAACCGGCGTCTTGCCAGTCCCCACATGGGAACCATCACAGAAGGGGGCCTTTGCTGATTTTCCACACATGCAGCGATAGTAAGTGCCTGGTTCCAGTTCGATTGCGATCGGTCCAATTGTGTTTGCTTGGCTCATGGTGTTTCTCCTTTTAATGTGGTGTTACTTCACTTGATGTAATTGAATTATTTAGAAGTAGCGCTTTAGCAGTCCGGTAAAGACCTGGCCGTGGCGGGCTTCGTCCTTGCACATTTCGTGAACGGTGTCATGAATGGCATCGTAATTGAGTTGTTTTGCTTTAGTTGCCAGTTCTTTTTTGCCTTTGCAGGCTCCGTTTTCAGCTTCGACACGCATCGCAAGGTTGGTCTTGGTGTCGGCTTTCAAAACTTCGCCCAGCAACTCGGCAAACTTGGCAGCATGTTCAGCTTCCTCGAAGGCAATTCTCTTGTAGGCTTCAGCTACTTCGGGATAACCTTCGCGATCTGCCTGGCGGCTCATGGCCAGGTACATGCCAACTTCGGTGCATTCCCCTGTGAAGTTCCTTTTGAGACCATCGACGATCTCCTGGTCAACACCTTGAGCCACACCGATTTTGTGTTCATCAGCCCAGCCAAGGGCGCTTTCATCCTTAAGGATAAATTTGTCCGCCGGAGCCTTGCATTGTGGGCATTCAGCAGGTGGTGCGTCTCCTTCATGGGCATAGCCGCAAACAGTGCAGACATACTTCTTCATAGTGTTCTCCTTTTCGTTTCAGACAGTTATTAGATGCACCAAATAAATTCTTACCTGATGCAGAACTAATTTGCAGCTAACCGCAACCAGCCTGCTGTTCGCTTTCCAGTTTGAGCAGTTGCGACAACTGGATTTTACTTTCACGGGGCACCGCCCAAAATATGGATACCGTGAAGCGGCAACAACCATAAGTCAAAACAAGTCACCTCCCGCTTGAAAGCGGGAGAATGGTTCTACTCAGGAAGAGTTTTAAGCGATAAACCGGGGTACATGGCAAAAACACGCCAAACAGGATAAATTCAATCCGGTTACCGTCAAAATGTACCCTATTTTACGAAGAGAGTGGTAATAGATACGGGTAAAATGCTGGTAATTTTATGCAAGAAGATGTCTTTGTTTGAAATCAGATGGGGTGGCGCCAGCGACTTTCTTGAAAACTTTTGAGAAATAGGAATGTTCCTCGAATCCGAGGTTAAAGGCGATTTCTTTAATGGTGAGATTGGAGAAGAGGATCAGGCGTTTTGCTTCAACAATCAGGCGATCATCGATGGCTGTCGATGCGTGCTTACCGGCATAGAGTTTCACAACCTCGCCCAGTTTGCGTGGGGATATCCCCAATTCCGAGGCATAGAAGCTGACGGCGTGCTCAACCTTGAATTTTTGTTCGAGGATGGTATTGAATCGGTTCCAGATGCAAAGGGTCAAGTTAACGTCTCGAGGTTTCAACTGTGCAGACATGAGGCGGATTTCTTCCAATTTAGCGATTAGCGCACTCAACAGGTATCTAGCAGCATGGAGGTTAAAGGGGTCAGCGTGGTGGCATTCGCAGGCCAATAGGGAGCAATATGCCGAGATCCCGGCCGCCTGTTGGTTATTCAATTGTAGAGCAGTGTGACCGATAAATTGGGAAAACAGGAGATGAGAAGGGGTCGCCAGGAACTCTTCGGTAAACCTAATGGCAACCCCCCGACAGTCGGGTGTCGGTATCAGGCTATGAATACGTCCTTTGGGGATGATGAGTATCGTCTGCGCTGAGTGCTCGACAAGATTATCATCGAGTAAATGCTTCACAGCCCCTACCCTGATCCAAATTATTTCTTGGTATGAGTGGCGGTGAGGAACTTCCTGCTGTCTATTTAGCCTGTTTGCCAATACATCATCAAGCTCAAAATACATGAACTGTGCAGAGCCTCCGGCAAAGGGAATGCCCTCTTCGATATTGGCTTCGATAATTTGTTTTTTTAAACTGTCCATTCTGACAAGATTCTCTGTTGATATCGTAAGATTCGCCCGCCATTTCAGGTTCTTATGCGTAGTTGCAGGCTTCGTAGAGGCGGAATTGCGAAAGTCGGGGCAAAAAAAAGGAATCCATAATGATTACTTGTTGTTAGATTGAGCGGGAAACGGGATTCGAAAATATCAGCTATATCAACTTAACTTGTATTACTATAATCATTTCAGACAATTAAATCAACCTTCCATCAGTAGCCAGTCCAATTCAGTCCAATCAATTTCAACCTATTCTGATCTACTCAGGGGCATACCGGGGACAGCAAGCGGCTCAACAGAACAAAACCTGCTTATCCGTAGATTGAGCATTCAAATCTCTCCAAGTACGCCAGTAAAG
>NZ_SRSD01000014.1:0-32370 GCF_008369015.1 Oryzomonas rubra | reverse complement strand
GCCGATGATACTGCACGGGTAGCTGTGTGGGAAAGTAGGTCGCCGCCGGGAATAATTAAAAACAACGAGCCCTTCAGGATCATACCTGAAGGGCTCGCTTGCGTTTGGACTCACGGAAATCGTGAATCGTGAATGGTGAATGGTGAATGGTGAATGGTGAATGGTGAATGGTGAATGGGGCACGGTCAGCTCTTTATTCACGTCTTACTATTCACCATTCACAGAATGTGGTGTAAGGATACCATGATAACCCTTGAAACTATTCTGCGCTTCGAGTATAAGTAGTGTTTATTATTAAGCCACATAAACGCCGTCGTGCGTCAACCATAACTGTCTGAAATCCTTCTGTTGTTTATGCCATTTTGGGGCATGTGCTTCGTCAGTCCGGGAATCCTGGAGTCCGTGTGAAAATCTGTTCGCTGGCCAGCGGCAGCAAAGGCAACTGTCTGTACGTCGAAACAGGCGATACGCGTCTGTTGATCGATGTGGGGCTATCGCTGCGCGAAACATTGCTGCGCATGGAGGCCCGGGGCATTGATGCCGCCGCAGTCCATGCCGTGCTGGTCAGCCACGAGCATATCGACCATATCCGCAGTGTGGGATCCTTTGCCCGCAAGTTCAAGGTGCCGGTGGTCGCCAGCCATCTGGTGTGCAAAAAAGCGGAGAAATACCTGCACAAGACGCAGTTGATCGAGTTTGAAGCCGGTTGCGCCCTGACGTTGCGGGACGTGCAGGTCGATCCGTTTCCCATTACCCACGACGCCTGCGACCCGGTCGGCTTTATCCTGGAGTCGGGGGAGGGGCGCTGCGGCTCGGCCACCGATCTGGGGATCGCCACCCGCCTTGTGGCGGAAAAGTTGCGCGGGTGTCGGGCGCTGAACCTGGAATCGAACCACGATGTGGAGATGCTGATGAACGGCCCCTATCCCTGGGAGCTGAAGCAGCGCATCAAGTCGCGCCACGGCCATCTTTCCAACGAGGAATCGCTGGAACTGCTCTTCGATCTGGCCCACGCCGGGCTGGAGGCGCTGGTGATGGCCCATCTGTCCGAGGTCAACAACCACCCCGACCACGTGGTCCGCACCACCGACACCTTTCTGCGCAACCAGAACGTCTGCGCTCCCCGGATCGTGATCGGTGATCAATACTCGGCAAGTGATGTTTTGGAAGTTTAATTCATAGACAAAATTCAGAAACGCGGATTTTTTCGTTCTGGGGTTGGATATCAAGGCGTTGCGCGGAGGCAGCAATAACCGGCGCACAATTTCACGGTGTGAAATTGGTCGGCGAAGGCCGACACAAGCAAGGCCGCAGATAGCCGAGGCCAGGGCGGAAAAAGACCGTTTCCGCACGGAGGCTACATGATTCCACGTTATACCCGTCCCGACATGGCCCGCATCTGGGAGCCCGAGAACCGTTTCCGCATCTGGCTGGAGATAGAGACCCTGGCGTGTGAGGCCCAGGCCGAATTGGGCGTCATCCCCAAGGAGGTGGTACCGGTCATCCGTGAGAAGGGGAACTTCGATATCGCCCGTATCGACGCGATCGAGGCCGAGGTAAAGCATGATGTGATCGCATTCCTCACCTCGGTGTCCGAATATGTCGGGCCGGAGGCGCGCTTCATCCACCAGGGGATGACCTCCTCCGATGTGCTGGATACCTGCCTGTCGGTGCAGTTGGTCCAGGCCGCCGATGAACTGCTGGCCGATCTGGATATGGTGCTTGCGTCCATCAAGGAGCGCGCCCTGGAACACAAGGATACCGTCTGCATCGGCCGTTCCCACGGTATTCATGCCGAGCCGGTCACCTTCGGCCTCAAGCTGGCCTCCTGGTATGCCGAGATGCAGCGCAACCGCCAGCGACTGACCGCGGCGCGCGAGAACATCGCCACTGGCGCCATATCCGGGGCAGTGGGCACCTTCGCCAATATCGACCCCTACGTGGAAGAGTATGTTTGTAAAAAGATGGGGCTCACGCCTGAGCCGGTCTCGACCCAGGTTATCCCTCGTGACCGTCATGCCGAGTACTTCTGTGTCCTGGCGCTGATCGCCTCGTCCCTTGAGCGTATTGCCATCGAGGTCCGCCACCTGCAGCGCACCGAGGTGCTGGAGGCTGAAGAGTTTTTCAGCAAAGGGCAGAAGGGGTCGTCGGCCATGCCCCACAAACGTAACCCGATCCTCTCCGAAAACCTGACCGGACAGGCCCGCTATATCCGCTCCATGTGCATCCCGGCGCTGGAAAACGTGGCTCTGTGGCACGAACGGGACATCTCCCACTCCTCGGTGGAACGCTACATCGCCCCGGACGCCACGGTGGCGCTCGATTTTTCCCTGCGCCGCTTGAGCGGTCTGATCAAGAACCTGGTGGTCTATCCCAAGAATATGCTGGACAACCTGAACAAGATGAAGGGGCTGGTCTTCTCCCAGAAGATCCTCCTTGACCTGACCCAGGCGGGGGTGTCGCGGGAGGCCGCCTATCGTATGGTGCAGCGCAACGCCATGAAGGTCTGGGAGCAGGGCAAGGATTTCCAGGAGGAACTGCTGGCCGACCAGGATGTGGTCGGCGCCCTGGGCGAAGCCAAAATCCGCGAATCGTTCGATCTCAACTATCACCTCAAGCACGTCAATACCATCTTCAAGCGAGTCTTCGGTGAATAGAATGCTGGATATTATCCAAGGGCTTTTCCGGCCGCTGGATACGGACGGCCCCATCCTGTTCTGGGCCAAGGAAATCCTGGGCGCGCTCCTGATCCTGGCCATTTTCTGGATGCTGGCCCAACTGATCGTCATGGCGCTGGACAAGTGGGGCAAGCGGCTGGCCTCCTTCACCAGCACCGACCTGGACGACCGTATCCTCCACCGCATTACCCCCCATGTCTCGCGGCTTCTGGTCACATCGGGCATCTATCTGGCGATCCGTTCCCTGCCGCTGCATGAAAAGCTGATACTGGTCTTCTCCGGCGTTCTCTTCATTGTCCTGGTGATCATCGTCTTCAACCTGATCTACCACGCCTTTGACGAACTGTTGCAGTGGTATATCGCCGGCCGGCAGCACGATACCGATGCCCTGATCTCCCGGCACATGATCCCGATTGCGGAAAAGATCACCATGCTGTTCCTGATGGGGGCGGCTCTGATCGTCATCCTCAAGCATTTCAACTACGACATATTCTCGCTGGTCACCGCACTCGGCATCGGCTCCCTGGCCATCGGCATGGCCGCCAAGGATACCCTGGCCCACATGATCTCCGGCTTCACCCTCATGCTCGATCAGCCCTTCAGGATCGGCGACCGCATCCAACTGTCGGGCGGCCAGGTGGGGGATGTGGCCGGTATCGGCCTGCGCAGCACCAAGATCAAGACCATGGACAACCAACTGTTGATCATCCCCAACTCGGACCTGTGCAATACCATGTTGATCAACCAGGCCTTCCCGGATGTCCGCGCCAAGGGGCGCATCAATATCGGCGTGGCCTACGGCAGCGACGTGGATAGGGTCAAGGCGCTTCTGGTGGCCACGGCCCTGGAGGTGGAGGATGTGCTGCGCGACCCGGCGCCCGAAGCGTATTTTGTCTCCTTTGGCGATTCGGCCCTGGATATGTCGCTCTTTTTCTGGGTGGAGGAGTACTCCCGCCTGTTTGATACCACCGATAAGGTCAACTCGCTGATTATTCGCCGCTTTACCGAAAATAGCATTGAAATCCCGTTCCCCATCAGGACGGTGATCATGGAAAAAGGAACCAACTGACATGGCGCACAGAATTGAAGTTGCCCTGAAGGAGAGCGTCCGCGACGCCCGCGGCGAACGGATCAAGCGGGAGATCGAGCATTTCCTGCATCTGGCGGTGGACGAGGTCCGCACCATCGACGTATATACCGTGGATGCCGCCTTGACGCCGGAGGAGCTTCAACAGGCCGCGGCAGGCCCGTTCAGCGACCCGGTGATCCAGGAGTGGAGCATCGAACGGCCCTTGGCGGCCGGTTTCGATTTTGCCGTGGAGGTCGGCTTCCGCCCCGGCGTGACCGACAACGTGGGGCGCACCGCCCGGGAGGCCGTGGAATACCTGACCGGCCGTCCTTTCGTCTCCGGTGAAGGGGTTTACTATTCGGTGCAGTACCTGCTGAAGGGCGCCTTTGAGGTCGCCGATGTAGAGCAAATCGCCACCGGCCTCTTGTGCAACACCCTCATTCAGCGCTACAGCGTGCTCTCGGCCGCCGATTTCATGGCCAAGCGCGGTTTTGCACCGACGGTCCCCAAGGTGCTGGCCGAGGCCAAGGCCGAGGTCAGGGAAATCGATCTGAACGTGTCTGACGGGGAGTTGCTGCGTATCAGCAAGGAGGGGGTTCTGGCCCTGACCCTGGAGGAGATGCGGATCATCCAGGCCCATTACCGCGATACGCAGGTAGTGGCGGAACGCGCCACCGTAGGCCTGGGCGCCAACCCGACCGATGTGGAGTTGGAGTGCCTGGCCCAGACCTGGTCGGAACACTGCAAGCACAAGATCTTTTCCGGTACGGTGCAGTACGAGGATGAAGAAGGCAACAAGCAGGAGATCAAATCCCTGTTCAAGTCGTTCATCCAGCGGACCACCAGGGATGTGCGCGCTAAATTGGGCGATAAGGACTTCTGCCTGTCGGTGTTCAAGGACAATGCCGGGGTGATCAAATTCAACGACCAGCAGTCGCTGGTCTTCAAGGTGGAGACCCACAACTCGCCGTCGGCCCTGGACCCTTACGGCGGGGCGTTGACCGGCATTGTGGGGGTCAACCGCGACCCCTTCGGCACCGGCCAGGGGGCCAAGCTGATCTTCAATACCGACGTGTTCTGCTTCGCCGACCCGTTCTATGAAAAAGCGCTCCCCGCGCGCCTGCTCCATCCCCGCCGTATCTACGAAGGGGTAGTGGAGGGGGTCGAGCATGGCGGCAATAAGAGCGGCATCCCCACGGTGAACGGTTCACTGGTCTTTGACGAGCGTTTCGCCGGCAAGCCGCTGGTTTTCTGCGGTACCGCCGGGATCATGCCGAGCGAGATCAACGGCCAGCCGAGCCACGAGAAATCCATCAAACCGGGCGACCTGATCGTGATGACCGGCGGCCGTATCGGCAAGGACGGCATTCACGGCGCCACCTTTTCGTCCGAAGAGTTGAACGAGAACTCGCCGGTCACGGCGGTGCAGATCGGCGACCCGATCACCCAGAAACGCATGTTCGACTTCCTGATCCGGGCGCGGGACAAGGCGCTCTACCGCTTCATCACCGACAACGGCGCCGGGGGGCTCTCCTCCTCGGTGGGCGAGATGGCCGGCGAGTGCGGCGGCTGCCGCATGGACCTCGCTAAAGCCCCGCTTAAATATCCCGGACTCAACCCCTGGGAAATTATCATCTCCGAAGCCCAGGAACGCATGTCCTTGGCGGTGCCGCCCGAACGGATCGACGAGTTCCTGACCATGGCCAAACGTTTCGGCGTCGAGGCCACGGTGCTGGGCGAATTCACCGACAACGGCGTATTCCATATCCTCTACGATGACCGCACCGTAGCCTGGCTGCCCATGGCGTTCATGCACGAGGGGCTGCCGCCGCTGCAACTCCCCGCCAAATGGGAACCGCCCCGGCATGCAGAGCCGGCTGTCGAGGTCAAGGGAGATTACTCCGGCGATCTGGCCGCCCTGCTCGGAGCGCTCAACATCTGCTCCAAGGAGTCGGTGGTGCGCCGTTACGACCATGAGGTCCAGGGCGGCTCGGTGGTGAAGCCGTTCAGCGGCGTTGCCAACGACGGCCCCTCCGACGCGGCCGTGGTACGGCCGATCCTGGAGTCCTTTGAAGGGGTGGTGACGGCCCACGGTATCTGTCCGCGCTATTCCGACATCGACACCTACCACATGACCGCCAACGCCATCGACGAGGCGTTGCGCAACTACGTTGCCGTGGGCGGCTCCCTCGACCTGGTGGCCGGCCTGGACAATTTCTGCTGGTGCGACCCGGTCCTGTCGGAGAAGACCCCGGACGGCCCTTACAAAATGGCCCAACTGGTGCGCTCCAATCAGGCGCTGTACGACATCTGCATGGCCTACAACCTGCCGCTGATCTCGGGCAAGGATTCCATGAAGAACGATTTCTACGACGGCTCCACCAAGATCTCCATCCCGCCGACCCTGCTCTTCTCGGTGATCGGCAAGATCGAGGATGCCCGCAAGGCCGTCACCATGGACGTGAAACGGCCGGGCGACATCGTGTATCTGTTGGGCAAGACCGGCGACGAGCTGGGCGGTTCCGAATATTTCGCCCTCAAGGGCGCCATCGGCAACAAGGTGCCCCTGGTGGACACCGGCCGGGCCTACCGACGCTACCAAGCCTACCATCAGGCGGTCACACAGCGGCTGGTGGCCTCCTGCCACGACCTCTCCGACGGCGGTCTGGCCGTGGCCGCGGCCGAGTCGGCCTTTGCCGGGGGGTACGGCATGAGCATGGAACTCTCCCGGGTGCTCTGGAAGGGGGACATGGCGGGTAAATCCGATGCGACGCTGCTCTTTTCCGAATCGGCATCGCGCCATCTTGTTACGGTTCACCCCGAACAACGGGAAGAATTTGAGAACATCATGAGCGGTAACTGTTTCGCCGCCATCGGCGTGGTGACCCCGGAGCCGGTGCTCGCCATCGTGGGACTGAATGGTGCCGCCGTTGTGCGTGCCGGGCTGGCGGAGTTGAAGGAAGCCTGGCAGAAGACATTGAGGGAGCTGTGACATGAAAAAGATCCGTGCCATCGTCATCACCGGAAACGGCACCAACTGCGAGACCGAGGCGGCCCATGCATGCCGTCTGGGAGGCTTCGACGAGGCGGTCATCGCCCATATCGCCGAGATCCTCTCCGGAGAGGTCCGGCTGGACGACTTCCATTTCCTCAACCTGACCGGCGGTTTTCTGGACGGGGACGACCTGGGGAGCGCCAAGGCCCAGGCCAACCGCTTGAAACACGCCGGCGTTGCCGGTACGGGCGAAAAACTGGTGGAGCAGTTCACCCGTTTCATCGGTGCCGGCAAGCTGATCCTGGGGGTCTGCAACGGCTTCCAGTTGATGGTCAAGATGGGCATGTTGCCCGGCTTTGACGGCGATTTCCTGACGCAGCGCACGACCCTGACCTTTAACGACTGCGGCCGTTTTCAGGATCGGTGGGTGTATCTGAAGACCGATGCGGCCTCGCCCAGCGTCTTCACCACAGGGATCGAGCAAGGCATCTACCTGCCGATGCGTCACGGTGAGGGAAAATTCCTCTGCGATTCGCCTGCAACCCTGGAGCGCATCGAACGGGAGCACCTGGCGGTACTGAAATATTCCGGTCCGGATTACGAGGCTGCAACCATGGAGTTCCCCCTGAATCCCAACGGAGCCCAGAACGCCATCGCCGGGCTGTGCGACCCGACCGGCCGCCTGATGGGTCTGATGCCCCACCCCGAGGCCTTTGTGCATTACACCCAACATCCCCGTTGGACCCGGGAAGAATTGCCGGAAGAGGGGGATGGACTGAAGCTGTACCGTAACGCGGCGGAGTATGTGAGGAAAAATCTCGTTTAAAATCGGCACAACGGAGCCTTAATCAATGAATTTTACCCGGCCACACGAAGAATGCGGTGTTTTCGGCGTCTATAACCATCCAGAAGCATCCAACCTGACGTATCTGGGGCTGTACGCCCTTCAGCATCGGGGACAGGAAAGTTGCGGCATCGTCTCATCGGACGGAACGAGCCTGCACGCCCACAAGCGTATGGGGCTGGTGGCCGATGTCTTCGGCAACCAGGAGGTTTTCAAAAAACTCCCCGGAAAGTCGGCTATCGGCCATGTGCGCTACTCCACCGCCGGCGCCTCGGTGGAGAAGAATGTGCAGCCGATCATGGTGGACTACTCCCGGGGCTCCATTGCCGTGGCCCACAACGGCAACCTGGTCAACGCCCAACTGCTCAAGGCAGAATTGGAGGCCTACGGCTCCATTTTTCAGACCACCATGGATACGGAGATCATCATCCATCTCCTGGCCATCTCCCACACCAATTCCTTGGTGGACCGCATCGTGGACGCCTTGAACCGCATCAAGGGCGCCTACTGCCTGCTGTTTTTGACCGAAACCCGTATGATCGCCGTACGCGACCCCAACGGCTTCCGCCCCCTCTGTCTGGGGAGGCTGGGAGATGCCTGGGTCGTGGCCTCGGAAAGCTGCGCCCTGGACCTGATCGAGGCCGAGTTCGTGCGGGAGATCGAGCCGGGCGAGATGATCGTCTGCACCAAGGACGGTAATCTGAAGTCCCTGTTTCCCTTCAAGAAGGTCGAGCCGACCCCCTGTATCTTCGAGTTCGTCTACTTTGCCCGGCCCGATTCCTATATCTTCGGCAAGAATGTGTACCTGGCCCGCAAGGAACTGGGGCGGCAGTTGGCCCGGGAGCACGGCGTCGATGCCGACATCGTCATCCCGGTTCCCGACTCCGGCGTGCCGGCAGCCATGGGCTACGCCGAGGAATCCGGCATCAGCTTCGAGATGGGGCTGATCCGCAACCATTACGTGGGACGGACCTTTATCGAGCCGGCCCAGGCCATCCGCCATTTCGGGGTCAAGATCAAGCTCAACCCGGTGCGGGAGATACTCAAAGGCAAGCGGGTCGTGGTGATCGACGACTCCATCGTGCGCGGCACCACCTCGCGCAAGATCGTCAAGATGGTACGCAACGCCGGGGCCAAGGAGGTGCACATGCGCATCTCTTCCCCCCCCACCAGCTACCCGTGCTACTACGGCATCGACACCCCCAACCGCAAGGAGCTGATCTCTTCCTCCCACACGCTCAGCGAGATCTGCCGCTATATCACCGCAGATTCATTGGGATACCTGTCCGAAGAGGGATTGGTCAATTCGGTCGGCCTGGAGAATACCGGTTTTTGCAAGGCCTGTTTTGCCGGGACCTACCCGGTTGCATTCCCAAAACCGGTTTTGAAGCCGCAGATGGGACTTTTTGGAGAGGAGTACAGCGAAAATGAGTGACCGCGAAAGACTGAAGAAGATCATCCTGGAGCTGTCCTATGAAAAACGGCTCGTAACCCTGGCCTCCGGCCGGCAGAGCGATTTCTATTTTGACGGCAAACAGACCACGCTGCACGCCGAAGGCGGTTTTCTGGTGGGCAAGCTCTTTTACGAGGCGATCAAGGACGTGGCAGGGGTGGAAGCCGTGGGGGGCATCACCCTGGGAGCCGACCCGATCGCCACGGCAACTTCTATTGCCGCGCATCTGGACGGCAGGAAGATGCACGCCTTCATCATCCGCAAGGAGCCTAAGGGACACGGCACCGGCCAATGGCTGGAGGGGCGCAAGAACCTGCCCGCCGGAACCGGCGTGGTGATCGTCGAAGACGTGGTCACCACCGGCGGTTCCTCCATGAAGGCCGTGCGCCGGGCCGAGGAAGAGGGGCTGAAGGTGCTGGGCATCGTCACCCTGGTCGACCGGGAGGAAGGCGGCCGGGAGAACATCGAGGCCGAAGGATATTGGCTGAAAGCCCTGTTTACCAAGTCTGAAATCGTAGATTAATGCCGCATCCCGTCTTCACGGCATCTTTGCCTCGGCCTCAATCGCAAAATCCTCGGCGTAGCGCTGCTACGCCTGCGGTTTTGCTCAATCGGCCAAGTCAAATCTGCCGCAAATCCGGGCGCGGTCCTCGCAAGTGAAAAATTTGTTACGACGTGGCGGCGTGCGGGCTCCGGCTCATCCGGACACTACGGCATTCCTGCGTCGCGGATTCAGAAAATGGCTGTAAAACAGCGCCTCGATAGGTTGATGGTCCAACGCGGCCTGGCCCCCACCCAGAAAAAGGCCCAGGCCCTCATCATGGCCGGCCAAGTGGTGGTGGGCGACCATGCCGCCGACAAGGCCGGACAGCAGGTGACGGGCGATGCGGAGATCCGCATCAAGGGAGAGATTCTCCCCTACGTCAGCCGGGGCGGCCTCAAGCTCAGGAAGGCGCTGGACGCATTCGGCGTGGAGGTGGACGATCTGGTTGCCCTGGATGTGGGAGCCTCCACCGGCGGGTTCACCGATTGCCTGTTGCAGGCCGGGACCCGCAAGGTCTTTGCGGTGGACGTGGGGTATGGCCAATTGGCGTGGAAACTGCGCCAGGACCCGCGGGTCGTCAATCTGGAGCGGACCAACATCCGCCACCTTACCCCGGACAGGTTCGATGAAGTACCGGCACTGGCGGTCATCGACGCCTCCTTTATCTCGCTCTCCAGGGTCCTGCCGGCCGTGGTCGGGCTTATGCGGCCGGGTGGCCGTATCATCGCCTTGATCAAGCCCCAGTTCGAGGTGCCCCGGGGCGACGTGGGGCAGGGGGGCATCGTCCGCGACCCGGCCGCTCACGAGCAGGCCGTCGCAGGTGTCAGGCGGGCCGCAACGGAGCTTGGCGTCCTGGTGCGCGGGGTGTGCGATTCACCTATCCTGGGGGCGGACGGCAACCGGGAGTTTTTGATATTGCTGGAAATACCGGAGGGATCGACCATGGACGCGTGCATCTTCTGCAAGATCATCCGCGGCGAAATACCGTCAAAAAAGGTGTTTGAAGACGACCAGATTCTGGTCATCGAAGATATTGCCCCCAAAGCGCCCTTACATCTCCTCCTTCTGCCAAAGAGGCATTTCGTCAACTGTCTCGACATGACCGAACAGGACGACGCCCTTGTCGGCTCTATCATGAGAAAGGCGGGGGAAATAGCCCGTCAGAAGGGATACGCCGATTCCGGCTTTCGCGTGGTGCAGAACAATGGCGAAGGGGTCGGGCAATCGGTATTCCACATCCATTTTCACCTCCTGGCCGGGCGTGATTTCACCTGGCCTCTGGGGTAAGGAAAGAGGGTTTGCTATCATGAAACGGATTGTAGTGGTACTGGCGGTGATGCTGCTCTGGTCGCTGCCGGCAATGGCTGAAACCTACACCTGGACCGACAAAAACGGTACCGTCAACTTCAGCGACAATTACTACAGTGTGCCGAAACAGTACCGCAAAAAGGTGCACAGGCTGGGGGATATCGACGCCCCGCTTCCCTCTGTCGACGCGGAAAAGGGCGGGGAGCGGCTATCTTCAGCACGCGGGATGGACAAAAGCGGGGATACCGGTAACGGATCGTATGGCGGGAAAAAGACTGGAGTCTGGCAAGAGGAGTTCAAGGTCCATTATGCGGAAGTGCGGCAGCTTGAAAATGAGCTGACGGAACTGGAGGGGCTCATCAAAAAGCCTGTCGGGATATCGCGGGAGCGTATGGATGGACTTCCCCAGGAATTCAAGGCAACGCAGAAGCGCTATAATGACGCCCTCAAGGCGTACAACGACTTGAACGACACGGCCAACAAGGTCGGACTGCCTGCCGAGTTCAGAAAATAGCGGCAACCGCGTAAAAACGAAAAACTCGAAAAAAAGGCCCGTCGGATATTCCGGCGGGCCTTTTCATATTGAACCGAATAGCCAACAACGGTATGCGGTTTAAAAGGTCAAAAGCCCCTTGATCGCTCCGGGGAGGGCCATGTCCAGGGTCATGACGAGGGTCATGACGATCATGATCACCACCGTCAACCACGCGACGATATTGAAGATAGGGCCGTTGACGAACCTGCCCATCAGCTTGTGGTCATTTACCAGTATCTGCATGAAGATCAGGATGAACGGCAGCATTGCGCCGTTGACCACCTGGGAGATGAACATGATCTTGAGCAGCGGGGCGCTGGGGATCAGGATCAGGCCGGCGCTGATGATGATGATGACGGTGAAGAGCCAGAAAAACTGCGGAGCCCGCTCGAAATCCTTGTCAACCCCCGATTCCCACCCCATGCCCTCGCAGATGTAGAAAGCCGTGGAGAGCGGCAGGATGCAGGCTGCGAACAGGGACGCATTGAAGAGGCCGAAGGCGAACAAGGTGGATGCGTGTCTGCCCACCAGCGGCTTGAGGGCCATGGCAGCGTCGGCGGCGGTCTCCACCTTCAGCCCCTGGACATTGATGGTGGCGGCGCAGGCCACCACGATGAAAAAAGCGACCACAATGGCCATGATGCAGCCGAAGATGACGTCCAGCCGCGTAAAGGCGTACTGTTCCGCCGTGATCCCCTTTTCCACCACGGCCGACTGCTGATAAAACTGCATCCAGGGGGCGATGGTGGTGCCCACCAGACCGATCATGGTCATGGTGAAGGCGCTGTCCGAGCGAAATGTCGGGATCACGCTGGCCTTGAGGATGATGTCCCATTTGGGGCCGGCCATGACGGCGGCGATGGGGTAGGCGACATAGACCATGCAGGCCACCAGGAACACCTTCTCCACGGTCTTGTACGATCCCTTGACGATCAGGAGCCAGACCACGATGGCGCTGATGGGGACCGACACATACTTGCTGATGCCGAAGATCTCGAGGCTGGCGGCGATACCGGCAAATTCGGAGATGGAGTTGCCCATATTGGTCAGGAGCAGGGCGATCATCACGTAGAAGGTGACCTTGACCCCGAACGACTCGCGGATCAGGTCGGCGAGGCCCTTGCCGGTCACGGCGCCCATACGGGCGCACATCTCCTGGACCACCACCAGGGCGATGGTCGTGGGGAGCATGGTCCAGAGCAGGTCGTTGCCGTAGTTGGCCCCGGCCAGGGAATAGGTCGTGATGCCGCCGGCATCGTTGTCCACATTGGCGGTAATGATGCCGGGCCCGAGTATGGCCAGGAACAGCATGATGTTCCTGGGGGTCACGCTCTTGAGCGGCTTGAGGAATTTGAATAGCGATATTCCGGTGAACATGACGTCTCTAACCTCTCTTCTTCACCAGGCGCGGCAGGTAGTGCGCAAGGACGTCGTCGACGGTGACGATCCCCACCATGCGTTGGTCCTCGTCAAGCACCGGTACCGCCGTCAGGTCGTACCGGGTGAGGGTTTCCAGAATCTCCTCCGGATCGTCGCCCACATTCACGCTTCTGATGTTGTCTTCCATGACATCCACGACGAGTTCATCGTCTTTTGAGGCGAGCAAATCCTGGAGGCTGAGCACCCCTTCCAGGTGTTCGGCGTCATCCAGGAGATAGGCATAATTGACATTTTCGATCTCGCCCGCGAGCCGGCGCACATCGGCGATGGCGGCGCCAACCGTATGGTTCAGGGGGAGGGTGAGGAATTCGCTGGTCATGAAACCACCGGCTGTATCTTCCTCGTGTACCAGCAGCTCTTCGATCTCCTCTTTCTCTTCATCGTCCATCAGCCCCAGCAGTTGCTGGGCCGTCTCTTCCGACAGGTCGGCGAGGACGTCGGCGGCATCGTCCGGGGACATCTCTTCCAGGATGTCCGAGGCGTGCTCGGCATCCATCTGGCCGATGACCACACTGCGCATCTCCGGTTCCAGTTCGTAGATGGTGTCGCCGGTGGTCTCCGGGTCGATGTTTTCGAGCACGGTCTTGATGCTCTTGATCGGAATCTGCTCGATAATATCCGCCAGATCGGCCGGATGAATTTCGTTCATCTGGTTGCGGGCGATATTGAGGGCCAGTTTCGACGAATGGGGTTCCAACGGTTGGACATACTCCCAACTGATCTCGGTATTGGGAATGTTCTTTTTGATCAACCGCGCCACACTGTCGCCGAACCGTTCGTATCCCAGGCGGCGCAGCAATCCGCGAAAGCCGATATCGACAGAGAATATGCACAACTTGTCGTGGAGCTTGCCGAGCTTGATATCGTTGACGCGCACCACCTTGGCGCCGTCCACGTCCACGATCTGCTTGTCCAACAGGTCGCGCCGCACCAGGATCTCCGCCTCGCGGTATTCATAAGCGCGAAGGCCGGGCGGGGCGATGCCGGCAGCCGATATTACCACATGGGTAAACAGCGACACCTCGCTCCAGGGGAGCAGCATCTTGCCCATGCGTCCCTTGATCACGATGTGCGACACCTCGGGGAATACCTCGCCCGGCACCATGATGAGATCGCGGAGGATTCCGAGCTCTTCGCCCCTGCTGTTGATCACCGAACGGCCGATGACGGCACTCAGGTATATTTCGCTGTATTCCGTGTTCATAATGGCCACCCCGAAATAAAAAAGGCCCTTTCAGAGAAAGGGCCCTTGGCGCACGCAAAGAAACCACTTCCCCACTGGTTGACTTTCGGCAGTGCACAACGTAGGTCAATGACCAGCTACGTTAAGTCAAGCCTTAATCCGGCAAGACCTGGTCTACCCATTGGCGTCTTTCGACATTTTTGGGCAGTAGCCTGTGTTTGTGCAAACGCCTCTGCTAACGAGGAATATGTAACCATATAATCCAAAAGAAAATTGTTTGTCAACACGCAAAAGCCTCCTGATGGTGAAAAAATGTTACGTAATAATTACCGTTTCATGACGCAGGATATGGTTTCCCTTTCACGCTGATTTTGCTATGATTACAAATATGGGTGAGAAACTGATCTGCAATAACAAGAAGGCCTACCATGAATATTTTATCGAGGAAAAGCTGGAAGCCGGCATGGTGCTTCAGGGGACCGAGGTAAAATCCTTACGGTGCGGCAACGTCAACCTGACCGATTCCTTCATGCTGATTCGCGAGGGTGAAGCCCTGCTGAACAATCTGCATATCGCGCCCTATGACTTCGGCAACCGCCAGAACCACCAGCCGGATCGCCAGCGCAAGCTGCTCTTGCATCGCAAGGAGATCACCCGGCTCTACGGCAAGGTCAGGGAACAGGGGTATTCGATCATACCGCTCAGGCTCTATTTCAAGGATGGGCTGGTAAAGGTCGAGATAGGGCTTGCCAAAGGCAAGAAACTATACGATAAACGTGAGGACCTTAAAAAGAGGGATACACAACGGGAGCTATCCCAGACCCTGAAGGCGCGTAATCGGGGTTAACGGCACGAGGGCACGTCACAGCGGCGTGTGGAATTTATTTTCAAAGGGGGCGTAAAGGTTTCGACGGGGAAGTGAAAATCTGGGTTGCACCGGGTCGGGGCAGGTGGCCGACCTTAATAAACCTGCACCGGCATTAATTGCCGACAATTATAACACTCCTGTTGCTCTAGCAGCTTAACAGGCGTACCCGACCCAGATGCCGGTGGTAAGAAGGGTACGTCATTCACTACCGGATAGGGATGCGCAACGCCCGTAGCGCAACCCGAGATTAACGGGACCGCTGGTATCATGCCTTGTCCTTTGCGCATGGTGCCGGTTAAATCGAGCAACGGACTAACGGTGTAGTAGCTCAGACTGTAGGTTCTTCGGACCCGGGTTCGACTCCCGGCGCCTCCACCAATCATAAGTAGTTGATATTATTAACTTATTGTGCTTAAGTAAAAAGCCAAACCCTTGAATGGGCTTGGCTTTTTACATTTGGAGTTTTTTGACTTTCTAGTCATGTTGCTTGGAACCAGATCAAGTAACGGATAGACGGCGTAGTAAATTTCCGGCACTGTCCGGGTAAGTTTAAATGCCGCTGAGAAATCAGGGGCATTTTTTTGTCGAAAATCCGTTTTCCCCTGTAACCCAATGGACCTTCCCCGCGTCTACCGAAATATGCCCCTGCACACCAAGGAGAACCTATGAAGATCTTTATGAACCGCATACCGTTCCTCTTCGCGGTTGCGCTTGTCGCCGCGACCGCTTCCATCGCCCAGGCCGGGCTCAACGTCAATGTTGATATCGGAATACCCACCTCTGCGCCTCCGCCCCGTGTTTACGTGCCGGCGCCGCCTCCTGCCTATGCGCCGCCACCAGCGGTGATGCTCCCGGACACGCCGCCCCAGTTTGTCTTCGTGCCGGATCTCGGCTATTACGTTGCCGTCGGGACGCCCTATGATATGGCGTACATCGGCCGCGACTACTTTATCTTCAGCAATGGTTTCTGGTACCGGACCTCGTACTACGGCGGGCCATTGGTACGGGTGGAGCGAAGAATGATGCCACCGCTCCTGGTCCGGCACAACCTGAGAGACTTCCGGCGGTTCCGCGAAGCCGAGTTCAGGCGCTATGACCGCGACCGGGACCATTACCGCGGGCAGATCCACCGGCCCGAGGTCCGGAGAGAAGAGCGGCGCGAGGAGCGGCATGAAGACAGGCACGAAGGGGAACGGCGTTAAAGCCCGGAACGGTATGATTACGTGTCCCATCACAAGGAGGGGGTAGCTGTGAGAATGATAATCATCGTCATGGCAATCACGTATGCAGTTGCAATTACGCTTGCGAACGCAGATTGTCTTTTACGCTGCTTTGATTGAGGCAAGCACGTTAACTAATCGGGAGAGGTCCTGCGATGAACTATAAGATTGCCCTGCTGGCGGCTGCGTGTTTGGCCGCACTATTCGGAATGTTCAACAAGCGATGGGCGGTGGCATGCTCGGTATTTGTCATGCTGAGCGCCATCGGCATCATCACCGCAGACGGTTTATCCCGCTGGGTGTCGGAACACCGGCAGGACGTTTGCCCCGCGGAGTCGTATGCCTCGGGTAGGGTGGTTGGGCTACATGATTCGGGGGCGCGTATTTGATAGGGGGGCAGCGGTCGAGTCAATAAACTTAACAACGTCGCCTTGGGTAGTAGAAATATGGGGAGTGTCCCTAGTTTTCCTCTTCGCTGAATGCATATTGAAGTGAAGACATCTGACCTCCTTCTTCCAGAATATTTCCCGCTTGGTGGGTCACGCCAACGGTATTTAGGCGCTGCTGCGGCGCGGATTTTTACGCCAGCTGCCGCCGCCTATGGTTAGATCGCTCTTTCTGATGGCAATTTACACGCCTTAAAAAATCTCTTCCCTAACAATGTAGGATTAAGCGTTCCGAATAACTGGCCGCCTCCCATAGAATGAGAAACGGAAATACAGCCAAGCCGATCAAGATTCGCAAGAGCCAGTTTCACATCTTCAGACGGTTCCATTCGTTCAATATTTGAGCTATTCTCTGGGAACACTTGAGCTGAGTTGGGGAGATTTCTTGTATCAACTCCATTGTGGTGCATGTCTTCATAGGGAATAGCGTAAACGACATCGAGGATTTTTGCTTCCAAAGGAGACAACCGTTCAAGGATGTCAATAAACGTTCGGTTTATAGTTATATCACTCTCTTCGATTGCAGCGTTGACAATCAATTTCGCCCATAGGTCCTGAAGGTAATCGTCATCTTCAAGTGATGCCGCTTCCAATAGGGGGACTGCAAATTTCATCGGTATTGCTTGGGTTGGTTGGGAAAAACCTTCCTTCAACAAAAAGTCATTTGCTCGTTGCATGAGTCTGACTTGGCGCTCCCAGCGCATATACTTGAGCTTGTCTTCAAAAATGCCAAAAGCCTCAGATAGCGACGTACCAACATATCGACTTATGAACTGACCAAACTTATCAGAAAGGTCGATAGCTTTTCCTGCTGTCTTGGCAACCTCTTGAATTGCCTTTGCCGATTCCTTGAGTTCATCAGTCATGACATCTCCATGATCTAACCCCTTGTTGACCAGCCCCCTGCGCGCACGTGCCCCCTAATGGGAGTAGTTAAGTTTGATAACCTGATCGAATTGCCCCCGCACCACCTCCAACCTGCCCCTAGCAAAGCCCTGCCTTTCCCCCTTCTACTCCAAGCAAACCCATAATTCAAAGCAATATCGCGGTGCTAAAATAATTAACATCAAGGCGGCAATAGTCATATCCCCATGTTATCACACAAAAAAACGGCACTTGAATCATACTCACGTGCCGTCGTATGTATCATTTCGATACAGAAAAAGTTTGTCTACCTCGCCCGCCGCCGCATAAGCAGGGCCGGTAACAACGCGGCGAAGAACATCACCGCGACCACGTGAAAACCATCCTGATAGGCCAACCACTGCGCCTTCGGCACCAGTATCCGTTCCAGATAGTTCATGGCCGCCGGCGGGGCGCCGCTGGGCAGACGGGTGCCGAACGGATTGCCCCAGTGGGTCAGCATCAACCCGAGCTGCTGCACGGCATTGCTCGCCGCCGCCGATGCCGGAGTCATGGCCTGGGCCAGGGCATCGCCATGGAAGGTGGTTCGCCGGTCGATCAGCACGGACAGCAGATTGACCCCCATGGCGCCGCCAAGCTGGCGTATGAAATTCAGGGCGCCCGAGCCTTGCGCCAGCAACTCGTGGGGCAGGGCGCGCAGGGCGCCGGCGTTCAACGACGGCGTTATCAGCCCCAGCCCGATACGGCCCAGGATGATCCACCAGGCAAAGAGCCAGAACGACGCATCCACATCGGCCCCGGCGCACAGCCAGTTGGACAGGCCGAACAGGGCCAGTCCGGCCATGACCGGCCCCCAGGGGGGCATTCGATCGGCAAGGTGCCCGGCTACCGGGGCCGTCAGCGCCAGCGCAAAGCCTGCGGGCATCAACAACAGGCCGGAGCGGGTGGGGGTGTACCCCTGCACGAGCTGCACGAACATGGGCACGATATAGGTGGAACCGTAGATGCCCACCCCCAGGGCAAAGGCAACCAGGCAACTTGCCGCGAAGCGGCCATTGACGAAGACGCGCAGATTCAGCAGCGGCCGCAGGTACGTCAGTTCCCAGGCGATGAAGGCAACGCCGGCAGCGAGGGCCGCCAGGGCCAGGGCCAGGATCAGGTCCGAGTTCCACCCCTCGCGCTGCCCGTTGGAGAGCGCGCTCAGCAGGCAGACCAGGAAGATGCACAGGAAGAGAAAACCGATCCCGTCGAAGCGATGGGAAGCCGCCTCCTGCCGGGTATCGCGGCCGGGCAGGAACACGGCGGCCGCGGCCATGGCGGCCAGACACACCGGTATGACCGCCAGGAACACGTCGCGCCAACTGTATTCATCCACCAGATAGCCGGCGACGGTCGGGCCGAGCGCCGGCGCCAGCACCACGCCCAGGGTATAGATGGACATGGCCCGGCCGCGCTGGTCGCGGGGGAAGACCTCCGACAGCACCACCATCGCCACCGGCTGGATCAGCCCGGAGGCCATGCCTTGCAGCACCCGCGCCAGGATGATTTCGTTGCTGGTGGTGCTGACCGCCCCGGCCAGGGTGCCGGCGACGAACACCGCCAGTGCGCCGAGGAACGCCATGCGATAGCCGAAGCGGCCGAGCGCCCAGGCGGTAAGCAGCATGGTGGCCGTCATCGCCGCCAGGAAGCCGGTGGAGAGCCACTGCACCTGATCCTGCCCCAGGCCGAAGGCGCCCATGATGTCCGGCAGCGCCACATTGACCATGGTTGAGGCGGCGGTGGTGACGATGGTGCCGAGCATGACGGTGCCGGTTGCGAGCCATTTATACCGGGCGCCGAAGCGTTCGGCATAGGCCTCAATGGGCGACATCGATGGAGACCTCGACCATGAGGCCGGGTTGCAGGGGCTGTTTGGGCTTGTCGATGGCGATGCGGACCGGCACCCGTTGGGTGATCTTGGTGAAGTTGCCGGATGGGTTGGGGCTGGGCAGCAGGGCGAATTGGTTGGTGGCGGCGTTACCGACGCGTATCACCCGCCCGTGCAGCCCGAGGTTCGGATAGGCGTCCACCGCCACGTTCACCGGTTGACCGACGCGCACTTTGCCGACTGCGGTTTCCTTGACGTTGGCTTCCACCCAGATGTCGTTCGGGTCATGGAGCATCATCAGCCACTGCCCGGCCTGCACGTAGTCGCCCGCATGGATGAAGGTCCTGTCCACGATGCCGTCGCAGGGTGCGCGCAGGGTGCGGTCGGCGATCTCCTGGCGCACCTGCTCCACCTGGCTGGCAAGGGCCGCCCGCTCGCGGCGCAGCACCTCGATCTGCTGCCCCAGCATGGCCACCTGGCCGCGCTGGGCGACCGTTTGCGCCAAGGTCGCCTGCCGGGCGGTGAGTTGCGACCGAGCCTGGCGCAATGACGCCTCGTTCTGGAGCTTGGTGCTGTGCGCGTGGTCCCAGTTCTCGCGGGAAACGGCGCCCTGGCCCACCAGCGCATCGGAACGGGCAAAATCCGCACGGGCGAGTTCCGCCTGGGGCGCGATCCCCGCCACGGCCTCCCTGGCGGCGGTCACCTGGGCCCGGGCGTCGGCGATCCCCGCCGTGGTCGTCTTCTCTGTGGTGTCGCGCTGGATCGTGATCTCGCGGATCTGGGCGTCGTGGGCCGCCAGGTTGTTTTCCAGCGTGGCCAGCCGCAATTTGGCGTCGCGCGTATCCAGTTCCCCCAGCACCTGCCCTTTGCGCACATGGTCCCCTTCGATCACCGGCCGGGTGACCAGCCAGCCATCGAGCCGGCTGGCAATGGTAACGACCTCGCCGGCCGTCTTGGCGTCGTTCTCCTCCACATGGGTCAGTCGGTTATGCAGCCAAAACCCGCAGGCCAGCAGTGCGAGAAGCAGCACGACGAGGACGACGGGATACCGCGCCGCGCCAAACCTGGCTCCGCGCAGAACCGCGCGAATCCTCATGGATGTGGTTGTGGTCCCTCCGCTCATGCCGCATCCTCCGGTTCCTCTGTCCAGGTTCTGTTGAGCCCGTCGCAGATGCGATCGATCACGTTGAGGGCGATTGCCAACTCCTCCTCGCTGATACCGGCGAATATCTGGCGGCGGATAATGGCGGCCGCCGCTTCCACCTTCTCGACCAGTAGGCGTCCGCTCGGGGTAAGGGACAGGAGTTTGGCGCGCCGGTCGTCGCCATCGGGCACGCGCTTGATCAGTCCGCCATTATCGAGAGCGTCGATCAGTCGGACCAGGGTGGAACATTCGATGCCGACCACCTCCGCCAGATCCTTTTGCCGCAGCGGCTCGTTCCGCGCAATGTGCAGCAGGGGAAGCCACGTCGCTTCGGTGAGCCCGAACGGTTGCAGCCGCTCGTCCACGGCTCTGCGCCATTGCCGTGAGGCATAACCGAGCCTGGCGCCAAAACGTATGCTGTTGTCCAGCCTTGTTTGTTCGTTCATAGAGTCCTCTGGGGTAATAATTGTTTGTATTAGATTAATTTGAATCAGAAGTATTTGTCAAGGGGTAAACCGGGCGGATGAGGCCGGGGCGGACGCAAAGCCCTGAAACCGGGAGAGCGGACGATCTGCTGGGGGAGGGTGACGGCCTGGAGGGGGAGGGCCGCAACATAACGGACCTGATGGCAAAAAGGCGGCCCCTTGGAACTGAGCTTCCCAAGGGGCCTGGTAATCTAAACACAACTGAAGGAGGAGATCACAGTATGGTACGGTGTGTGGTGGAAGTCAACGAAAACGGCAGCTTGCATAATGTATCCTTACTTGTGGGTGATTCTCCCTCTTCCCGTCCCGAATCTTTACGGGATGGAACCTCAGATGTCCTCGTCAGACGTGTCCAGAAAGGTCATAATCGAATTGAACATCGAAGAGGGCGTCTCCTGCTGTCCCTTCCTGGAGTCAAAGGCATTTTCCCAGCCATACCCCTGCAAATCCACCGCAACCACTATTCCTTCACCACGCGTGTCAATCCGAGGGGTTATGAATTTCACCACCCGGTGCCCCGCTTTCCGGTTGAAGAAGTTGTGCTCTTCCTCTATGTGCCTGATCAGTTCCACCAGTTGATTGATTGTCATTGTTTTTTACCTTTTGTTCCGATTTCATGGAGAGCATGTGCCGTGAACCGGACTCACCGTTGGTAAGTATACACCGGATTTGTTGCCCGTCCCGCTCCCCTCTGGAAACAGGCGGCTTGGAACCTTGATCACCATGAATTATATATCATTATTATGCACCAACAATAAAAGCGACGTTTCGAGCACATTCCTGGTTCCGTCCATTGGAAACGGCCGCCTGTGAATGCTGCTGCCGGGTGCGAAGGGGAGCAAACGCGCTTGGCGGCCTCACGGCATTCGTAACGTGACGTGAAATATGGTATAGAGATTATTCCCCCCTATCGGTGGGGTGACTCGAATCAAATATTACAGGTTTTATTATGCTGCTCGTCATTGAATCGCCAAATAAGATAAAGAAGATCAAATCCTATATCAACGCGCAGATACTCGCCACCGTCGGCCATTTCAAAGACCTGCCGACCGACGCCATGGGCGTGGACCTGGATACCTATGCGCCGACGTTTATCCTGGACAAGGGCAAGGCTGACCGGATCAGGCAGATCAAAACGGCCGCCAAGGGACAGGACGTGTATATCGCCACCGACCCGGACCGTGAAGGGTATGCCATCGGGACCCATGTCTTCGACGAGGTTCGGAAGATCGCCACATCGATCCATCGCCTGGAGATTCACGAGATCACCCAAAAGGGTATCGATGAGGCCATGAAAAAGTCGATTCCGTGGGAGAACACCAACTCCGGCCTGTACGATGCCTTCCTGGGGCGCCGGGTGGGTGACCGGGTCGTGGGGTATATCCTTTCCCCCATCGCCAGCAATGCCCTCAAGGGGAGATTTTCGGTCGGCCGGGTGCAGGCCCCGGCGGTCCGCCTCTGTGTGGAACGGGAACGGGAAATCCGCACCTTCAACCCGGAGCCCTTCTATGTCGTCTCGATCACGCTGCAAAAGGATGAGGTCGCCTTCGGGGCCAAGCACAGGGGGGGCAATCTGACGGATAAGGCCAAGGCCGAAGCGATTCTCCTGGCGGTGACCGCCGCCCGGACCGCCGACATCCTCAAGGTCGAAACCAAGGAGACCCGGCAGAACCCCAAGGCCCCGTTTACCACCGTGGACATGCAGGCGGCGGCATCCTCGCAGCTCAAGATTTCCCCGGAGATAGCGATGCGATTGGCCCAGCAGCTCTTCGAGGCGGGCCTGATCAGCTACCACCGTACCGATTCCGTCCGCATCGCCGACGAATTCATCGCCGATATCAGAAACCATGTGGGCCGCTCCCTGGGACCGTCATACCTCCCCAAAGCCCCGAACTCCTATAAGTCCAAGAACAGCCAGGCCGAGGCCCACGAGGCGATTCGGCCGACCCACATGCACCCAACCGGCGACATCCACGGGGTCGTCTCGAAGGAGGGGCTGGGGGTGGACCACGAGAGGCTCTATACCCTTATCTACCGGCGCACCGTGGCCTCCCAGATGGCGGCGGCGGTCTATGACTCGACGACCGTGGAGATCGGCTGCGCCGGGGAGCCGTTCCGGGCCACCGGCAGGGTGATGAAGTTCGACGGCTTTCTGAAGGTCTACAGCGAGGTCAGGGAGGGTGACAAGGACGACGAGGATGATAACCAGAAGCTCCCCCCCCTGGTGACCGGGGAGACGGTGGAGAAGACCGGCCAGAAGCTGGACGAGAAGCAGACCAAGCCGCCGGGCCGGTATTCCGAGGCGACCCTGGTCAAGGCTTTGGAGAAGCACGGCATCGGCAGGCCTTCCACCTATGCCTCGATCATGGGGACGATCAAGGCAAGAAACTACATTGTGATCAAGAAGGGGAAGATCCACGCCACGGACGTGGCCGAACGGCTTTTCGATTTCCTGGCGAAAGATCACCCCTGGATAATAGACCTGGAACTTACCAAAAAGATGGAGTCGTACCTGGACAAGGTGGAGGGGGGCGACGCCTCCTGGGTCACCTTCGTCAAGGGGGTGCACTCCAAGATGAAGTTTACCAGGCCGCCCCAGAGGGCTGCTGCCGGTCCCGGCGGCGTCTATCCCCCTTCGCCGGCGCAGCTGAAATTCGGCACGGACCTGGCCAAAAAGCACGACAGGGAGATCCCCAAAGAGGCCCTTGAATCGTCACGGGCCATGTCGGCGTTTATCGATGGGCTGCTGGGGAAATCGACCCCGGGCGACGCCGGCACGGTCAAGGTCCCGGCCAAGAAGAAGACCCGGGGGAGTAGCGGGAAGTGACGAAGCTGATCACCATGCCGCTTAGGGATTTTGCCCTGCCCGCCCCGCGGACCGGCAGCATCGAAACCCATTCGGGCTACGGCCGCCAGGCGGCCGAAGGGCAGGAGATCCATGTCCGGGTGCAGAGGCAGCGGGCAAAGGCCGACCCGGCCTATCAGGCGGAGGTGCCGATCACCAGCCTGTTCGAGAGGGGAGGGTATGCATTTCGGGTCGATGGCCGGATGGATGGGATCTTCCGTCACGAGGTGCCGAAGATCGAGGAGATCAAGAGCACCTTCAACATCCGGGAGTTGGCGCAGCATCTTACCGGCGGCCCCATGGATCATCCCTACTGCCTGCAACTGCTGACCTACGGTTACTGCTACTGGCGGGAACACCAGGTCGTTCCCGCTCTCTCCTTCCATCTGGTCTCCACCCGCAGCGGCGATTCGGACGACCTCGATCTGCTCCTCGATCCGGCCCGGTACGAACAATGGCTCGACCGCCGCCTGGATGAACTGGTCGTGGAGGCGCAGCAGGCGGAGAAGCGCGCCGCCCGGCGGAGAAAGGCCGCCGCCTCTCTCACCTTTCCTTTTGCCAACCCCCGCCCCGGCCAGGTCGAGCTCATGGAGACCATCGAGCGGTTCATGGCGGAGAAACATCCCATGCTCATCCAGGCCCCCACGGGCCTCGGAAAGACCGTCGGCGTTCTGTATCCCGTAGCGAAGGAAGCCCTGAGCCGGGGACAGAGGGTCGTGTACGTCACGCCGAAAAATAGCCAGCACTCCGTGGCCGAGGACGCCGTCACCCGCTTCCAGGAAGCGGGGGCAAAGCTGAAATCCCTCTCCATCACCGCCAAGGGGAAGATCTGCTTCATGAACGAGCCGCTGTGCAATCCCGACTACTGTGAGTATGCCAGGGACTACTACGGGAAGGTCTATGGGGAGGGGCTGCTCGATATACTGGCACGGAAGAGGAAGCTGAAGGCCCGCACCTTTCGCGACCTGGGGGAGCAGTACCGGGTCTGTCCGTTTGAGTTGCAACTGGACAGCGCCCGCGAGGCGGACATCATCATCTGCGATTACAACTACGTGTTTGCCCCGCGCTCGGCATTGGGCCGCATGGCGGACATCGGCGTCGATCAGACCGGCAAGCCCAACCTGGTGATCGACGAAGCCCACAACCTCCCGGCGCGGGCCATGGATTACTATTCGCCGGCGCTCTCGTCCGTGGTGCTGGAAAATATGCGTGGCGAGATACAGGCGGTGGCCCCCCGCTTTCGCCACGAGGCCGAGGAACTTCTTGACGGTTGCCTGCAGGCTGTCGCTGCCTGTCATACGCCCGGTGTCACCAAGCCGCAGCGGATCGATCCTCCCATGGACCTGTTTTTCACCCCGCACTCCCGGCTCAGTGCCTTTCTCTCCCGCTACCTGGATTCGGGCGTGGAGATACCCCACCAGGACGTGATCCTGCGTCTCTGTCACTACTGGGCCGAATTCACGGAAACCCTGGAGTTCATCGGCCATCCCGATCGGCAGGAATTTTTCACCACCTTTCACCCCCATGGGACCGGCGGCACGGTGAAGATAACCTGTTGCGACGCCTCGGCAATGCTGGAGGATTGCTATGCCGACTACGAGCAGGTGGTGGGGTTCTCGGCGACCCTGAAACCCTTTGACTATTATGTGCGCCTTTCCGGCCTGAAGGGGGACCGGGTGAGGACGGCGGAATTTGCCAGCCCGTTTCCGAAAGAGCGGCGCAAGCTCCTGATCATCCCCCAGATATCCACCCGTTACAGCCACCGCGAACGCAACTACGCCAAGATTGCCGAGGCGGTCCAGAGGGTGGCGGCACTGCGCAAGGGCAACTATTTCGTTTTCCTGCCGAGCTTCGAGTTTCTGGAGCGGGTAGCCTCCCTCTTTCAACCGCCGGCAGGCTTTGTGGTGGTGCGTCAGGAGCGGGGCATGAAGGCCGCCGGCATAGAGGCGGTCATGGAAAACCTTCGCAGCCAAGGCACGCCGACAATCGTCTTTGCCGTGCAGGGAGGTTCCTTCTCCGAAGGTATGGACTACGCGGGGGAGATGATTATCGGGGCTTTTGTGGTCGGGCCACCGCTGCCCACCTATGATCTGGAACGGGAACAGATGCGGTCGTATTACCAGCAAAAATACGCTGCCGGATTTGAATATGCCTACACGATACCTGCCATGGCCAAGGCGATCCAGGCCGCCGGCAGGGTCATCCGCTCCGAGACGGACCGGGGGCTTATCGTCCTGATGGATAGACGGTTTCTGGAGCCTGGTTTCAGTCAGGCGATGCCGGCTGACTGGTTCACTGCAGATGTTGCCGAGGTCGTGTCGGGCAGTATTTTGCGTGACGTCGCCGATTTTTGGGGAACAGAGTCCGGGGAGGCGGCGGTATCGCTGCCAGTTTCGCCCCAAAGCCGGGACAGGAATTAACGGGCAGGGCGGGATTAAAGGACGGTTGACTCGGGTATATGTCGCCGTGGCACTAGGGCATGTGAGGCAACGGTTTATTTTCTATTTACACAAATGATTTATGCTCGTATATTTCCGATAGAAAGCAATGCGCAAACGCCCTTACCAACGTTTTATGATGGGGAACCATTGTTTTAAAACCTGAATATGCCCTTTGCATTAGGCGCTCACCTGACCTGTCATAAGGAGAGCGCCTGTTATCCCGGACGGTACAGAGCAGTACAAAAGCCCGCGGAACACGAGCGGGCTTTCTGGTATCTCCCGGTAATCAGATTTGAAACGGTACGATATCCGTTTGATGATACACCTATTAGCGCCACATGGAGGAAAGACGTATGCCCGGTTCCTTTACCACTTCTGCTGTACTGGCTGATTCCGCACTCGATACGCTGAAGCGTGCCTATGAAGCCCGACAATCCACCGATGTCGGCTCTCTGATCCTGAAGGCCTATGATGCGATCAAAAGCCTGAAGGATGAAATGGGCTCCTATGGTCTTGAGGATGCGGCACATGACCCCTATGAAATGAACGAGTCGAACTCCGCCATATAGCCCCGGCTAACGACCGAAGTTGCTTGATACCATCGCCCCCTGCTGTTTTTTCTCCAGCAGTGGGTTTTTATTTTCCGGGCAGAGAAAAACGCTTGCCCGGATGTGGTCGAAGTCACCAACACGACCTGGTCAGCTTTGACATTTCCGTGTATACGTTGCTTGACTAATCACGCTTTTCTATTATTTTTTAACAATGATTAGGAGGACCGCTGTGAAGACCCTCGCGTGGGAGGGACAAAATGCAAAACATTATCATCTGGGCAAACGAGAACACTCTGGAGCGCATTGTCAATGTGGATGGCACGGTCGTGTGCACCCAGAGATTGCGGATTTCCGATAGGGAACGTTGCGAGGCGGTGATGACGAAACTCTGGCGGCAGTTGCTGAAGGAACAGAAGCAGGGCAAGTCGGGGCCTAAACGCCGATCATGATGGATATGCCCCGCGGGGAACTTGACCGAAAACCGGGGTGTCCCCGGTTTTCTTGTTTCATGAGACCGATTGCAGCGCCGTTGCCATGCTGTCGTGTACGCCGAACACGTGAAAAAATACATGCACAATAATGCCGAAAACCCTGCAAAACTTGGCGGACTTCGTGTCGTAGCGTTCTTCGAGGGGGCCAAGGGGATGATCGTCCTGTTGACCGGTTTGGGGATACTGGCGTTCATTCACGAAGATGTCCATCATGTTGCCGAGCAACTCGTTCGACACTTGCATATCAATCCTGCCCGCCACTATCCACAAATCTTCATCGATGCGGCTACCCACGTGACGGACCTGCAACTCTGGGGACTTGCCCTTTCTGCGTTATGTTATGCAATTGTGCGTTTCGTGGAGGCGTTCGGCCTTTGGAAACGGATGCCGTGGGCGGAGTGGTTCGGTTTGCTGACCGGCGGTATGTATATACCTGTTGAACTGTTTGAAGTCATGCGCGGGATAACGTGGCCCAAGATGACCGTGCTGGTTGTGAACCTGGGGGTTGTGGGATACCTGGCCTATGCTTTGTTGAGGTCGCGGCGGAAAGAGCCTCCGCTATTGTCTACTTAAAGGCTCCATTCATTTGTTCCGCTGTCCAGAGATTGGAAAACATGATCGTTATCTTCAGGATGATTGCAGGTGCCGGATGTCAATGACTACCCAGGGGGAAAAACATTTTACCGCATCCGATACGGTACGCGACATTGTCATCGGCATGTCGGATGGTTTGACGGTTCCGTTCGCGCTTGCGGCGGGGTTGTCGGGAGCCGTTGATTCCACGGGCCTCATTATAATCGCAGGTCTCGCCGAGATCGCGGCGGGTGCGATTGCGATGGGGCTGGGGGGGTATCTGGCGGCGCGGACCGATGCGGAGCATTTTGCGGCCGAGTTGGCCCGTGAAGAGCGCGAGACGCACGAAGTCCCCGAAAGCGAGGCGGACGAGGTTGCCCAGGTTTTCCGCAATTACGGGCTTCCTGAGGATACGGTGACGGCCGTTGTGGGGGCGATCCGCTCGGACCGCGCCCGATGGGTTGACTTTATGATGAAGTTTGAACTGGGGCTTGAAGAGCCGGACCCCCGCCGGGCGCGAAGCAGCGCCCTGACCATCGCCCTCTCGTATGTTACGGGCGGCCTGGTGCCGCTGGCCCCCTATTTCTTTTTGCACTCCGTGCATGCGGCTTTGGTCGGTTCCATGGTTGTCACGCTGCTGGCCCTGTTCGTGTTTGGTTTCGTCAAGGGGCACTTTACCACGAGCCGGCCGGTGCGGAGTGCCTGGCAAACGGTCCTTGTCGGAGGAATCGCGGCAGCGGCAGCGTTTGGCATAGCAAAACTCATTGGATAGACCGGCTGCCGGTTTGCGGAAGTTTTCAACCATGGTGGTGGGCGCTTCCTCGATCTTCAGCTCTTTACGCCAGTGCTCATCCCCCCTCCGCCGAAGGTCTCTCCGAAACTGATGCCGCCTCGGAATGGTTTTCATGGGCGGTCTAGATTTGCAATTGCCGCATACTCCCTTGCAATCCGGCGTCTACAAGGTATAACACTTAAGCACCATGGATAGTATTGAGCCGACCTCTTAAGGACACCTCATGCTGGCGACAACGAACCGGATGAAGACTCGCATGACATTGATCGTTCTCACGGTCGCGGCACTTAGTATGGCCTTTGCCGCCCGCGCAGAGGACTTCACCCCTCCACCCGTGGCGTCGGACACGATCATTGCCGCAATCCCCCCCGATTTCCCGCCAACCTATTCCCAAGACCGCCAGACCGGAAAGCCGGTCGGTTTTGCCGTTGATGTTATGAACGAGATCGCTCGTCGGGCCGGCTTGAAGGTGGTCTATGTGTTCGGGCAGCAGTGGGATGAGGTCGAACACCTAGTTCTGAGCGGCAAAGCGGACCTGGTCCCGAACCTGCTCGTTGACGATGCGCGGAGCAAATTGTTCACCTTTACGGAGCCGGTGGAATCGGTGCCGATTCATTTGACGGTCCGCAGTCACGAATCGCGCTTTTACGGCATTATCCCGGGTATCAAGATCGGCGTAATCAAGGAAAGCGTCGGAGAGCACTACCTTAAAGGCGTCCCCGCCATAACCATCAATACCTATCCCAACCTGCATTCCCTGATCTTCGAACTTCTCTCGGGCCAGATCGACGCAGCCTTGACTGCGACGCCGAACATAATGAAACTTGCCAACGAGGCGGGCGTGGGCGACAAGATAAAAGCAGTCGGAGAGCCGGTCATCGACGGGAAGCGGGCCATGGCGCTACGCAAGGGAAATTTGGTCCTTGCGGCCCGTCTCAACAAGGCTATCGAGGGGTTTGTCGGTTCGCCCGAATACCAGGCACTGTATCGGAAATGGTGGGGTACGCCGGAGCCGTATTGGAATGCCCGGCGGGTTGCCGGAACCATAGGTGCGACACTTGCCCTGGCGATTCTGTCGATGGGGGGGTGGCGGTACTATTCCATCAAGCGTCTTAATGCACGGCTTACGGAAAGCATGGCCAAGCTGGAAAAAGCCCAAAAGACCCTTCAGGAACAGGCTGCCTTACTGGAGGAAGAGATCGCCGAACGGCATCTGGCAGAGGTAAACCTGGCGGTCAAACAACAGCAGCTTGAGGAGGTTAATCGCTCTCTTGAGGATCACATCGCCACGACGCTGAAGGAACTCCGCGAGAAGGACCAGATGCTCATCCAGCAGGGGCGTTTTGCCGCAATGGGGGAAATGATCAGCAATATATCGCACCAGTGGCGCCAACCGCTTAATAATGTGGGCCTGATTATCCAGAATTTGCAGGAAATGTCCGAACATGGCGAACTTAATCCTGAAATCCTAAATCATGAAGTCAAAGTGGCCATGGATGTTATCCTGTTCATGTCGAATACCATTGACGATTTTCGCTTTTTTTTCAGGCCGGATAAGGAAAAGAGCGAGTTCATCGTCAACAAGGTCATTGAGAGGACCATCAAATTCATGTCGCCGGCCCTTCGGAACTACGGCATCACCATCGCATTCGACGCAGAGCCGAATGTCTGCATTGTGGGATACCCCAACGAGTATTCCCAGATGTTGATCAATATCATTAATAATGCCAAGGATGTACTGCTGGAACGAAAGACCCTCAAGCCGCGTATCACCATACGTGTTTTTCGCGATAATGCGCTTGCGGTTGCAACCATTGCAGATAACGCCGGCGGCATAGCTGTCGATGTGCTGCCCAAGGTGTTCGACCCGTATTTTACGACCAAGGAGCCGGGCAAAGGTACCGGAATCGGCCTTTACATGTCCAAGGTCATAGCGGAGAAGAATATGGAGGGCAGGCTGATTGCCCGGAATCTGGCCGATGGTGCGGAGTTCAGGATCGAGATGCCCTTACGCGGCCCACTGCAGGTAGCCGTCCATGGGGACGCGGTTCAGCCCGCCTCATGAGGTCGCCGCGCTTTCCAGTATCTCGATGGTAATCCCTCCATTGCAATAATGCACCAGGCAAGTCAGGGGCAAGTAAGCCGCAGTTTGGTCGCTCGAGGCCGGACGATTATCCACGCTTTGAGAATATGGCTTTCAGAAATTTGACGCCTCCTCCCATCGTTTTTCTTCTGTTCATTGCTCTTTCTGTCGTTTCTCCTCGTTTTTATACTGTTGTTCATGATTTGTGGCGTTTATTCAGTATGTTACATAACGTACTGTTCTTATTAAATATTGAAAAAATTTCGTTGAATTTTTCATAAATTGTGCAAAAAAAAAGAGCGAAAAATTTGACGTTTGAAAACTTGCGTGTAGAATGTTACCTATAGTCACTAAACAAATAGGGAAAGTTGTTATAATTTTAAATGGTTTGGCCAATTATCAGCACCAGGGGGCAGCTAAAATCGTTGTTGTAAAAAAATAGAATATAATCTAGTGATTTCATATTGTTATCTGTTAGTGTCATGTTGTTGACATCGCTGCTGATAGAATGATTGACGATTACACTGCTGGGCAGAGATTACATCTTCTCATTGAGGAACCTCCCCTGTGTATTGTTATTTGCAAATGAACTTGCATATGTACCGAGTGCTCCTGCTCCTGCCCTTTCTGGCGTCTCTTTTTCTATTCTCGTTTTCCCTGAATCATTACCATTACGGCAATTCCTGCTGCGACCACAACAACGCCAGCCACTACTTCGTCGAGAGCCCTTTTAAACAAAACGAGCAGATCACGACAGTTCAACAAACGGCAAAAAAACAGCCCACCCACCTCCCATCCACAGATTCCATTTTCTTCACAACTGTTTTTCGCGTTACAGAGCCAAGCCGTCTCGTTGCCGGACATACTTGTCTGATGCCCTGCGCTGCAACGGCGTACCGACCGCTGGTATTATTTCCCAACCGAGCCTCTCCTGTTATTAGAGCCTGATTTTTTCAAAAGTGGTTGACAACCACTGGCCCATAGAGCGCAGAAATTTTGTTGTTTACTCACAATGTACCTTGCTGAAAAGAGGAATGTAGAGCCCTGGGGCAATTGGGAATAATGCTATTTCTTGATTGGTAAACGTATTTTGCGTTTTCACAAGATGTACCCCAAAGAGGGGCGAAAGGTGGTGAAGAAGCGCAATGCCTTCGCTTGGTTTTAAAGTTTTGAGATTACATGAAAGGAGGTTTCTGATGACATGTAAAAGATTTTTCTGCCTGTTGGCCTGTTCAGCGGTTGTGTTTGGCTCGACTGCTGCGTGGTCGGCGGAGATTCACGGCAGAAGCTCGACCCAGTTTGGCTGGTTCAACGACATCTTTACCGGCAACAAACAGGCCGAATTCGGAGAGTATCTCAACCTGTCGGTCACCCAGATCGACAAAGAAGGCAAGCTGTCATTTCAGGGATACGGCCGTGTCACCGACGACGTCCGCAACGGTGATGGTATCAACGGTCGGCTCTATTACCTGTACGGCGACTACAGCAACCTGTTCGACAAGGTGGACATTCGTCTCGGTCGCCAATTCGTCAACTACGCGGCGGGTTCGGCCCTGATCGACGGTGGCAAGATCGACCTGAAGAATGTCGGTCCGATCGCCTTCTCGGTGATGGGTGGCCGCAACGTCTACTTTGACCTGAATGGCGAGG
>NZ_SRSD01000013.1:0-46034 GCF_008369015.1 Oryzomonas rubra | reverse complement strand
TCTCACAACTTCCTGCTATTCGGTTTTCAAAGACCAGATGCGTTCCGTGACAGACGAACAAAGTACTAAATCAAGCCGACATTGTCAAGAAGTTTTTTCCGGCCAAACTCCTTTTTTTCCGCCCCCAACGACTCGGCAAAACTCTCCGCGTCAAATGGGACGCTGGTTATAACAACTATCACTCCCACCGTCAATACCTTTTTTCCCCGTGGCGAATATTCGCTTTGGACCGTCTACCCCCGCGGGTGGATTTGTTGATGCAGCCGTTTCAGCCGTTCGCGGGTGACGTGGGTGTAGATCTGGGTGGTGGAGAGATCGGCGTGCCCCAGCATGATCTGTACGCTGCGCAGGTCGGCGCCGTTTTCCAGCAGGTGGGTGGCGAAGGAGTGCCGCAGGGTGTGGGGCGAGATGTTCTTGCGGATGCCGGCCATCAAGGACCGCTTCTTGACGATGCTCCAGAACGCCTGACGGCTCATGTCCGCGCCGAGACGGGAAAGAAAGAGAAAGGGGTTCGCGCACCGCGGATCGAGCTTGGTGCGTACCGCCGCAAGATACGTCCCGACCTTATCCCGGGCCGACTCGCCGATGGGCACCAGACGCTCCTTGTTCCCCTTCCCCACGGTCATCAGGTAACCGGAGTCCAGATTGACCTCGCGCAGTTTGAGGCCGACCAGTTCCGAAACCCGCAGGCCGGTGGCATAGAGCAACTCCAGCATGGCCAGGTCGCGAAGGTTCTCGGCCGACGTGCCGGCGCAGGCGGCGAACAGGGCATCCACTTCCTGGGTCGTGAGAAATCCCGGCAATTTATGCAGGATGCGGGGCGCTTCGATAATCGAGGTCGGATTGGTTTCGGCGTAGTTTTCCACCATCAGGAACTTGTGGAACATACGAATGGCCGACAGGCAGCGCGCCCGGCTGCGCGGGCCGATCCCCCGGTCTTTCAGCCGTCCCATGAAGAGTGCAATATCCGTAGCTTTCACGCTGCCGGGAGATGTGGCGCCCTGCTTTTCGAGAAAATCGAGGTAACGCGTCAGGTCGCGGCTGTAGGCCTCCTGGGTGTTGCCGGAGAGCCCCTTTTCCACGGCCAGATAGTTTATGAACAGATCGAGGTAGTCGTTCATGGAATCCAAATTTCCCCAGGAATGGCGCACAATTCACGGCCGGAACCGATCACCTACGACTCCTCCAGTTTCCATCGCAGATACAGTTCATCGACCTTGTCCCTGGCCCAGGGGGTCTTGCGCAAAAACGTCAAGCTGGACCCCATACTCGGGTCGTGGGTGAAACACCTGATATCGATACGTTTCCCCAACTCCACCCAACCGTAATGATCGACCAGTTCCGCCAGCATCATCTTCAGCGTGACGCCGTGCAGCGGGTCGTTGGAGTGCTTTTCCATCATATGCCTGCCTGATTGCAGAATTGTTGTTCCATGGTTTTCCCTGTTCTTCGCACCATCAGTGAAACACCAGCCGGCCACCGTAAAATCCGAGAACAGTGCAATCAGCGGCACAGGCGGCCAGCAGAAGCAGGTAGCCCCAGCCGGCATCCTGGATGGGATGGAGGAGCAGATCGGGATGAGAGGCGCGCAACAGCGCCGCCGGCAGGGCCAGGATAACCAGGAGTCCCGAGCCGGCCATCTTGATCTTGAACACCCGGGTCATGGCCCCCCGGAAACGGAGCTTCCAGTCGATGACCCCGCTCAGGGCGGCCACGGGCACGGAAAGCAAACCCAAAAGGACGCACACATAGGCACCGGCCTCGAATTCCCGAAGTCCCAGCGCCAGATAGATCAGTGCCGCGGCAAAGGCGACCGGAAAGAGGGCCTGGGGAAAGTGCACACATACGGGGTGCAGGTGAGGAATCTTCCTTTTCTGGTCGTCGGTCATATTTTTCCCCTCAGTACCTTGATATTATACCCACTCGTCGATGGCCCGCATCAGGTACGGTATGATCTCCTGTAACTTCTCTTCGGATACGATCTTCTGGCCGAAGATATCCCGTACATAAAAGACGTCAGCAACCTGATCGACCTTGGTGGAAATCTTGGAAACGCCGATGTAGAGCCCCAGATGGGTCAGGGTGCTGGTGATCAGGTAGAGCAGTCCGACCTTGTCATGGGTGTAGATATCGATGACCGTATAGTCTTCCGACACCTCGTTGTCGATCTCCACCCGGGTCGGAAAACGCGGGATGGGACGCGCGGTGAGGAGCGAGGGGCGCTGACGGTTCTCCACAAGCTCCGCCACGCTGACGTCACCATGCAGGGCCAGGTGCATATCGTCCTGGACCTTTTGCCAGCGCTGTTCGTCGGTAATGACCATGCCTTGGGGAGAGTTGACCTGGAGTATGTCCAGCACCTTGCCGTTACGGCTTGTGTTGATCTGAGCACCCAGGATGTTGACGCCGTTGGCGGCCATGACACCGGTAATGCGCGAGAACAGGCCAGGCATGTCGTGGGTGCAGATGGTGAACTCGGAATAGCCGCTCTCCTGCTGATGGACGACCTTCATGAGCAGGTCGCTCGTTTCCAGGCCGAGCAGCAGCCGGGCGTGGCCGGAGATCAGGGCCAGGTCATTGGAGAGCAAGAGCCGGACCGGCATGGCCTTGAGTTCTTCCCGGACCGTCGCCACCGGGAAATCGTCCTGCAGCAATTCCGTGACCCTCTTGATAACCCCCTTGACCCGTTCGCTGCTGGCCTCCAGGTGGAAATCGCCCCGTTCCAGGACGTTGAAGGCCTTTTCGTACAACTCCTGGAACAGGAGCGCCTTCCAGTTGGTCCAGACATCCGAGCCAACCGCCCTGACGTCGGAAATGGTCAACAGGTACAGCATTTTCAGGTTTTCGCTGGTTTCCATCTGGCGCGCGAACTGGACCACCATCCGTTCGTCGTGCAGGTCGCGGCGCTGAGAGATGTGGGCAAACAACAGGTGCTGGCGCACCAGGAATTCCAGGCGTTCGGTACCTTCCTTGGAAAGCCCCATGCGCCGGGCAATGGTGGGGATCATGGCGGCGCCCTTTTCGGCGTGACCTCCCCCCTCCCCCTTGCCGATGTCGTGAAACAGGACCGCCAGCAGCAGCAGTTCGCGCTTGCCGATCTGGGAGGCGACCTCGCACGGAAAGGGGAGCAGTTCCTTCGCTTGGCCGGTCAGCATCTTCTCGGCCTCTTCCACGGCAAACAGGGTATGGATGTCCACCGTATAGATATGGTAGATGTCGTGCTGCACCTTGCAGTAGATATGTTCCAACTCCGGGATGTAACGGTTGAGGAACTCCAGGTGATGCATGCTCCGCAGGGTTTCGGCCACCCCCTTGGGCGAGCGGAGGATCGTTAGAAACGACTGGTTCACCTCGCGGTTGCGGCGGAATTTGTCGTTGACCAGATACAGGCTTTTGCGGACCAACGCCTTGACACGGACGTTCAGGAGGACGCCGTGCTTCTGGGCCAGCTCGAAGATGCGCATCAGGACAACCGGGTTTTTCTCCACCACCGCCTCGTCCGGGATGATCAACTCCCCTTTGAGCACGAAACAGCCGTCCCCCACCGGGCGGCGCACGAAATAACCGAGGATCTTCAGGGCTCCTTCATCACGCCAGATGCATTGGGACACCAGGCTTGAAGCAAAGTGTTCGACCCGGTTGGCGTGGCGGTAGTAGTCACGCATGAAATCTTCCACGGCAAGGACCTTGCCGTGATCCTGGTACCCCATGAACCGGGCCAGGTGCACCTGTGCGTCAAAGGTGAGCTGGTCGTTCTTGCGGCCGTTGAAATAATGCAGTTCATTGCGGATGCGCCAGAGATAGTCGAGGGCCGCGTAATAGGTGTCCAGTTCCTCTTCCGTCAATATGCCCTTGATGATCAATTCCTTGGGGCTGGTAAACTTGTATTTGACGCGCGCCGTCCACATGGCGGTCTGCAGGTCGCGCAACCCCCCCTCGCCTTCCTTCAGGTTCGGTTCCAACAGGTAGACGGTCGAGCCGTATTTTTCCCGGCGGCTCTTCATGTCGGCCATCTTTTCCTTGATGTACTTGTCGCTGGATTTGGTCATGATCTGGGTCAGGATCACCTTGGAGAGGTTATCGAACAGCTGCCGGGGACCGCTCAAGTAACGGGCGTCGATCAGGGCGGTCTTGACCGTGCTGTCAGCGGCGGCCATTTCGACGCAGTCGGAGATCTGCCGGACCGAATAGCCCACGTCCAGACGCATATCCCAGAGAAAATACAGCATTTTCAGGGCCACGTCCTCCACCCGTGCCGCCGGCATGCTGCCGTCGTGCAGGAACATGATGTCGATATCGGAGTAGGGATTCAGTTCGCCGCGGCCATATCCCCCCACCGCCACCAGGCTGATGTGTTCCAACATGCTGCCGCCGTCGACGTCGTACAGGATGCTCTGGAAGAGCTTGTTGTTCAGTTCGTCCATCATGTCGCAGATCAGATGCGCCACCTCGCTGCCGGAGGCGCCCTCGTTGTGCAGCAACTTGATCTCTTCGCGGTAGTGGTCGAGAAAATTCTTGCAGCCGGAAAAATACAACGGCCGTTTCTCTTCGAATCCGGCCATGCCTGCGTCGCCAACAGCGTTTATGTCATCGGGGAAATAAGGGTCTATAAAGAATTGCATGGGGCTCCTCTCGGGGGAAACGATGCCGTCCGGTATGACGGTTATGATACGGACAGGCATCGTCGGCGACCGTACGAGAGGGATTATACGTCAGGCGCGCCGGTGAGTCAAAAGCAATAAAAAGGCGGCCGAAGCCGCCTGGAAGCGATTTCACTCCACTCGCATCAAACGGCCGATGCCGTTCTCGATCTCGGCGTGGGCCTTGAGGCGCAGGCACCATTCTCCGGGGATGGCGGAAACGCCCAGAGATGCCCCCAGCCAAGCCCCAACCATAGCCGCCCGGCCGGCGTTGTCACCGCCGGCTGCCGCCGTGGCTTTCAGTGCCCCCCCGAAATCGTCGGCATGGTGCAGTGCGCAGTGGACGGCCGCAGGAAAGCTGCTGGCCAGGGGACACGTCTGACCGAACCGGGCCGTCACCGTACGCACCGGCAGGGTGCGGGACGAAAAGGCATCCGTAATCTTCCCGCTGACTTCGGCGCCCAAAAGCCCCTCCCCATCCATCAACTCCACAGTCCTTTTGAATGCGTCGTCCAGAGAGCGCCCCAGGAACAGCTCGCGCAGGATCATGGCGTGGGCCTTGAGGTAAACCACGGCCCGGTCGTTATTCTGACAGACCCGGGTGGCCCGTTCCACCTGGAGAAGGTAATCGCTGCTGCGGAAATAGCGCGCGGCCAGAGGCGCCAAACGGCTGATGGTGGCCGGCTGGTCGTCGTCGGCCCCCTCCTGGAAGCTGTAGGCCGCATCAGGATGGGCCTCCCGGAATGCCCGGTAGTTGGCCAGCGTCTCCCTGGCGGCATGATCCCGGTACCCCTTGTAGGCCGGGCATTCCATTATGGCCACGAAGCGGCTCCCGAAATCGGTGGCATCGAAGCAGTCCCGTTCCAGCAACGAACGGAGCAGGAGCAGCGCGGCATCGCCGTAGTGGGTCAACTCCCCCGGTTCCTTACCGAAGTGATAATGCCCCTCGGCCGGCGGGTCAAAACCTTGCGGCCCCCCAGGGAAGAGCCGTTCCAATTCATTCAGGTCGTAAATCCAGTGGCTTCCGAGACAGAAGGCATCCCCTACAAACTGCCCCCACACCGCCCCGGCGATACGGCTGGCAAGGGAAACATCCTGACTGTTGAGCGTTTTTTTGCTATCCATACTCGCAACCTCCCCTGACTGCACAGAACACTTACTGTACATTCAGTATACCGCTTTCCCGCCACTATGGGAAAAAATGCTGCCGTTCCACGTGAGGCAGAAAACAACAAGTGCAAAAAAAACGCCCCGCCTCGGAAGTCCGAAACGGGGCGTTTATTTTTGCACGCTATTTGTTGGTTCCCATCAGCCCATGACGATGATCAGGTCTTCCTTCTCTACCTTCTCCCCCTCTTTGAACTTCACTTCGGCTACCTTGGCGTCGGCCCTGGCCTTGATGTTGGTCTCCATCTTCATGGCTTCGGTCACCATCAGCACGTCGCCGCCCCTGACCAGATCGCCGGCCTTGACGTTGACCTTGAGCACCTTGCCCGGCATAGGGGCGCCGAGATGGTTGGGGTTGCCCTTGTCGGCCTTCTCGCGCAACGCCTCATCGCTCTTGACCGACTGGTCGCGGATGACCACCGAGCGGTTGTTGCCGTTCAGTTCGAAGTACACGGTGCGGGTGCCGTCGGCCTGCACGCGCCCCACGGCGTTGAGCTTGATGATCAGGGTCTTGCCCGGTTCGATTTCGATGGAGGTTTCCTGCCCCGGTTCCAGGCCGTAGAAGAAGATCGGCGTGGGAATGACCGAGGTGTCGGAGTACTCCTGACGGTGGCGGTCGAATTCGGGATACACGTGGGGGTAGAGGATATTGGAGACCATGGCCTTGTCACTGACCGCATGCTCCAGCTTCTCCTCCAATTTGAGCCGTTCCTCGTCGAAATCCACCGGTTCCAGCAACTCGCCGGGGCGGCAGGTAATCGGTTGTTCCCCCCTCAGGATGATCCGCTGCAGATCCTGCGGCCACCCTTGGTAGGGCTGGCCCAGCATCCCCTTGAACATCCCCACCACCGACTCGGGGAAGGCCAGTTCCTCCCCAGCGGTGAAGACATCGTTCGGCTCCAGATTGTTCTTGACCAGGAACATGGCCATGTCGCCCACCACCTTGGATGACGGCGTGACCTTGACGATGTCGCCGAACAGGAGGTTGACCTTGTGGTACATCTCCTTGCACTCATCCCAGCGTTCCAGAAGGCCCAGACCGGCCACCTGGGGTTTGTAGTTGGAATACTGGCCGCCCGGGATCTCATGGTGGTAGACCTCGGCCGTACCGGACTTGAGGCCCGACTCGAAGGGTGAGTAATAGTCCCGCACCGTCTCCCAGTAGTTGGCCAGTTTTTGCAGGCCGGGGGCGTTGACCTTGGGATCGCGCTCACTCCCCTCCAGGGCCGCCACCAGGGCGTTCAGGTTGGGCTGGGCCGTCAGGCCGGACAGGGACGACAGGGCCGCATCGACGATGTCCACCCCGGCCTCGCTGGCCTTGAGCAGGATGGCGCTGCCGTTGCTGGAGGTGTCGTGGGTATGGAGATGGACCGGGATACCGATATTTTCCTTGAGCGCCTTGACCAGCTTATAGGCGGCCAACGGTTTGAGCAGACCGGCCATGTCCTTGATGGCCAGGATATGGGCGCCCATGGCTTCCAACTCCTTGGCCATATTCACATAGTATTCCAGGGGATACTTGTCCCGCTTGGGGTCGGTGATGTCGCCGGTGTAGCAGATGGCGGCCTCGCAGATCTTGCCGGTCTTGCGCACCGCATCCATGGCCACCCGCATGCCGGTGGTCCAGTTGAGGGAGTCGAAGATGCGGAAGATGTCGATGCCCGAGTTGGCGGCCTCTTCCACGAACTTCTGCACCACGTTGTCCGGGTAGTTGGTGTAGCCCACGGCGTTTGAGCCGCGCAGGAGCATCTGGAACAGGATGTTCGGGATCTGTTCGGAGAGTTTGTGCAATCGCTGCCAGGGGTCCTCCCTGAGGAAACGCATGGAGACGTCGAAGGTGGCGCCGCCCCAGCATTCGAGGGAGAATAGATCGGCCCCCAGATGGGAGGTCGGCTCGGCGATCCTGAGCAGGTCGTAGGTGCGCACACGGGTGGCCAGGTTGGACTGGTGGGCGTCGCGCATGGTCGTATCGGTCAAAAGCAGTTTATTCTGTTCCAGGATCCACTTGGAAAGCCCCTCGGCCCCCAGTTTCATGAACAGGTCGCGGGAGCCGGATGGACGAGGTTTGGTCACGTCGGTTTCCGGTACCCGGGCCTCCAGCAGGTCGGCGGACTTGAGCGGCTTGGCGATGCCGGGCGAACCGTTGACAACCACCTCGCCCAGGAATTTGAGCACCTTGCTGGCCCGGTCTTTTTTCTCCCGGACCTTGAGCAGTTCCGGGTGCTTCTCGATGAACGAGGTGTCGCAATCCCCCTTGAGAAAGACCGGGTGGGCGACGACGTTCTCCAGGAAACCGATGTTGGTCTTGACGCCGCGCACGCGAAACTCCTGCAGGGCGCGGTTCATGATGTTGGCAGCGGCCTGGAAGGTCAGCCCCCAGGAACTGATTTTGACCAGCAGGGAGTCGTAATGGGGGGTGATCTTCGCGCCGGTGAAGGCGTTGCCCGCATCCAGCCGCACCCCGCAACCGGCCGCCGAACGGTAGGTGGTCAGGGTGCCGAAGTCCGGGGCGAAGTTGTTGGCCGGGTCTTCGGTGGTGATACGGCACTGGATGGCGTAGCCGCGCATATCGATGGCGCTCTGGCTGGAGATGTTGATCTCCGGGTCGGACAGCTTGTGGCCGCAGGCGATCAGGATCTGGTCCTGCACCAGATTGCGGCCGGTGATCATCTCGGTCACCGTGTGCTCCACCTGGATGCGGGGGTTCATCTCGATGAAGTACCAGTTCCCCTCCTGGTCCAGCAGGAACTCCACGGTCCCGGCATTACGGTACTTGACCTGACCGGCGATCTTGAGGGCCGCGTCGCACAACTCCTCGCGGGTCTTTTGGGACAGGGACAGGGAGGGGGCGAATTCCACCACCTTCTGGTGGCGGCGCTGGATGGAGCAGTCACGCTCATAGAAGTGCACCAGATTGCCGAAGTTATCCCCCAGCACCTGCACCTCGATATGCTTGGGATTAGCCAAGTAGCGTTCCAGGAATACGGCCGGATTGCCAAAGGCCGCCTTGGCTTCGCTCCCGGCGGCCACCAACCCCTCCAACAACTCCTTCTTGTTGTGGGCCACGCGCATGCCGCGGCCGCCGCCGCCCGCCGCGGCCTTGATGATGATCGGGTAGCCGTGTTCCTTGGCGAACCTGAGCGCTTCCTCCTCTTTCCCGATGGGCTCTTCGGTGCCGGGTACGGTCGGGACCCCAGCGGCAAAGGCCACCTTGCGGGCCGCCACCTTGTCTCCCAGGGCACGCTGCATTTCGGCGGTGGGGCCGATGAAGGCGATCCCGTTTGCCTCGCACTTCTCGGCAAACTCGGCGTTTTCGGCCAAAAAGCCGTAACCGGGGTGGATGGCGTCCACATCCGCCTTGAGGGCCAGGGCGATGATCTCGTCAATCCCCAGGTAGGCGTCGATGGGCGCCTTGCCCTTGCCGACCAGGTAGGCCTCGTCGGCCTTGTAGCGGTGGAGCGACAGCTTGTCCTCTTCCGAATAGATGGCTACCGTGCCGATACCCAATTCGGTACAGGCCCGAAAGATACGGATGGCGATCTCGCCGCGATTGGCGGCCATGACCTTGCGGAACTTCTGTTTCTGCATGAATGTCCTCCGAAGTGTAGGGGTACCGTGGAACATTTAACGTGGGTGAAATTCGTGCGCCTGAAACCGCCAAACATTTAGCAAAACTAAATTTATTCAGCTATTTTAAATAGTTATACCGTAAACAATGGCGACAATAAACCAGATTGAGGGGGCTTTGTCAACTACGATTTTTCAGGTCGTGATGGCATCGGTAGGGATACAGGAAAGGTAGCGCCGAGTGGAGTCAGGAAAGACGCTTGTTACGCGAAGCGGTGCGGGTGATTCGGGGTCAGAACGAAAAGAAGAACGTGGCGCCTTTGCCCGGTTCCCCCTCGGCCCAGATGCGCCCCTGGTGCTTGTTGATGATGCGCTGCACGGTTGCCAGCCCGATGCCAAATCCCTCGAAATTGCCGTCGGTATGCAGGCGCTGAAAGGTTCCGAACATCCTGTCTGCCTTGTCCATATCGAATCCGACGCCGTTATCCCGGACAAAATACACCGGCTTCCCATCGGTGGTGGCCATACCGAATTCTATCTGCGGCTCGTCTTTGAGAGCGGTGTATTTCCAGGCGTTTCCCATGAGGTTGCTCAAAACGAGGTACATCAGGTGTTTGTCGGCGCGACAAGAAACCCCCTCCTGGATGCAAAACCCGGCCTGCCGCTCCGGCTCCTTCATATGCAATTCCGCCCTGATGCCGGAGGCAATCGCAGTGAGATCCACCGTTTCTTTGTCGACAACCTGTTGCGACAACTTGGAAAAAACGATAAGGGCCGACAGCAGATCCTCCATCTGCTTTGCTTTGTGGCTGATGATCCCGACGATTTTTTCACCCTGTTCATCCAGGCTTGCACCGCACTTGTCCAAGAGCAACTGACTGTAGCTGCTGATAATGGTCAACGGATTCCGCAAATCGTGGGAGACAGTATAATTGAATGCCTCCAGATCCGCATTGGCGGATTCCAGTTCCCGTGCGCGGTCCGCCAGCGCGGCGTTGAGGGCTTCGATCTTTTCTTCGGCACGCTTGCGGGCGGTTATATCTTCCTTTACGGCAACGTAGTTGGTAATGGCGCCGGTTTCGTCGATGACCGGAGAAATGGCGGCAGACTCCCAATAAAGCTCCGCGTTCTTTTTCCGGTTCAGAAATTCTCCGTACCATTCCTTCCCCGAAGTGATGGTACGCCACAGGGCGTCATAAAAGGCTGGTGACATGTCCCCTGACTTGAGAATGCGCGGGTTCTTCCCCAGGACCTCATCGGGGGAGTAGCCGGTAAGTTCAAAAAACTTGGGATTTGCATATTCGATCTCTCCGCGCTCATCGGTTATCAACACCGTACTGGGGCTCTGTTCGACGGCGCGGGAGAGCTTGCAGATAAAACGGTGTTGGGAGGCGACCTTCCTTTTCAGCGTGATCATGGCAATGTTTTTGTCGATGGCGGCAAAGAGTTTTTCGTAATTCACCGGTTTGAGCACGTAATTGTTTATGCCCAGCTCGATGGAGTCCAGCAGGTATCTCGTCCCACTGTGGGCCGTCAAGACAATGATGGCCGTTTCCGGGGCAATGTCCCGTATGGAGGCAGCCATTTCAACGCCATCCATAACCGGCATGCTGATGTCCGTAATAACGATATCGTGGTGATGCTGTTTGAAGAGCGCAAGCCCCTGTTCCCCGTTCTCGGCAGCATCGAGGCGCGTGAAACGGTACTTGCTTTTAAATACCGAGCCGAGGATATCCCGGGCGCTCTGTTCATCCTCCACATACAAGACAGAAATTGACGGCTGGGCGGCCCGCATATCAAACCTCGATCGTGAATTCGGCGCCATCGCCCCTGTTGCGGGCGCTGAGCGTGCCGTTCATATTTTTTTCTATGATGGTTTTGGCCATGAACAAACCGATGCCGGTCCCCATGTCCGGCCCCTTTGTCGTAAAATAAGGTTCAAACATCTTCTCCAGAATATGGGCAGGGATACCGCCCGCATTGTCGCGTATGGTGACCACGGACGCCCCCTCCCTGCAGAAGCTCCTGATCACGACCCTGGCGTCATCCATGCCGCGCTCCGCGAAGGCGTCACGCGCGTTCAGCAGGATATTGAGAACCACCTGGGAATATTCATTGGGAAAACCGAGAACCCGCACATCGCCCTCCGTGTCCGCATCGATCTGTATATGATGGGCCTTGAAGCTTTCGTTGATCAGCGAGATGGTTTGCAGGATGGTGGCATGTACGCTGAAGGAGCTCTTTTCCTTGTCCGGCTTGAAAAAGTTCCTGAAATCATCAATGGTCCGGGACATGTGATAGACAAGTTTCATCGCTTCCTGCGTATTCTCCCGCAGGAAATTGGCGTCGAACTTACCGGAGTTATAAAAAAGCTGCAACCTCTGGATGATGAGTCCGAGGGTATTAAGCGGCTGGCGCCACTGATGGGCGATATTGCCGATCATCTCGCCCATTGCGGCCTGACGGCTCTGGAGCAGCATCAACCGCTCCTTCTCCCGGAGATCCTGCTCCGTACGCAGACGTTCGGCGGTCTCCGCCAGCAATTGCTGTTCGGCCAGTTTCCGCTCGGTGATATCGGTGTGGGACCCGGCCATACGGTGGGGATTGCCGTCGCTGTCACGAAAACAGGCGCCGCGCGTCAATACCCAACGATAGCTGCCGTCTTGGTGACGCAGGCGGCATTCCAGACAGAACTCGGGGATACGCCCATCCAGATAGTTATTCAGAGCCTCCAATGCGACCTGATAATCATCGGGATGGATCAAGCTCATCCATTCTTCCATGACATTATCTATTTCATTCTCGCCGTACCCCAGCATCTCTTTCCAGCGGGACGAGACAAAAGCCGTATTGGTCTCCAGGTCCCAGTCCCAGATGCTGTCGCTGGCCCCCTGAACGGCAAGCATGTAACGCTCGTTACTCCTGCGCAGCGCCGATTCCGTCTGCTTGAGGGCGGTAATATCGAACGCGGTGGCTCGGCACATGACGTAGTTGCCGTCCCCGTCCCGGATGGCAACCGCATTGACCATGACCGACATATGACTACCGTCTTTACGAACCAACTCGAATTCGGCCCCTTTTACCTGGCCTTCCCGCTTCAACCGGGAGAAGGTTTCTGCAAACACCCCCTTGCTGCCATCCGCGAGGATGTCGCTAAAGCTCATCTTGCCGATGACCTCATGGCTACGGTAGCCCAACCAATTGAGTTCCGTGTCGTTGATGAGCACGAAGACGCCGTGATCGTTCAGCGAGTGGTAGCCGCAGGGGGCGTTGTCGTACAGGTCCCGGATCTCATCCGCCGTCCTGACGAGATATTCCTCCGTCCTCTTCCGTTCCGACGCATCGCGAAAGATGATGCACGCCCTGAGGTTCCCATCCTTGTCGGCAAAGAGCGATGAGCTTATGTCGCAGGGGACCCTGCTGCCATCCTTGCGAATAAACATGACCTCGCCACGCGCCTTGCCGGTATGCGCCCGCTCATCGAGCAGGATCGTTGCCCGCTCATCCGTCATGTCGACGATGTCCTGTCTGTTCCGGCCACACACCTCCGCTTCTGTCATCCCGAGGATGCGGCAGGCCTCGGGATTGGCTTCCAGCACATCGCCGCCGGAGGTGGCAAGCAGGATGCCGTCGATGCTGTTGTTGAAGAGGGAGCGGTAGCGTTCCTCGTTCTCCCGCAGGGCATCTTCAACCCGCTCCCGCTCGGCAATCTCCATTTTCAGAACCTGGATCGTGTCCGCCAGTTCACAGGTCCGTTCGGCAACCCGCTGTTCGAGTTCTGCATGGGCCTGCTGGAGTTCCTGCTCAACCCGTTTTCGTTCGGTGATATCGGCAACGATGGAAAAGAGATGATCCCTACCCCGAAAACTGATGGTGCCAGAAGAAACTTCCACACTCCGCAGGGAGCCGTCTGCCAGGCGATGCTGAAACACAAAACGCGAAGAGGCGCCGTTGCCGGCATGTTTCATATTATCCCTGGTTTCGGCCTCATCATTCGTATTGATGTCGAATATGCGCATGGCGGTAAGTTGCTCTTTGGGATAGCCGTAGAACGCGACCGCTGCCGGATTGGCATCCACAATACTCCCATGGTGAGGCTCAATTATCAGCATCGCGTCATTGCTGCTGTTGAACAGACTGTCGTAACGCGCCTCGCTTTCCACGCACGATGCCTGCATCCGCGCATGCATTCTCAGAAAGGCGACCGATAGCCACAGTACGATTATTGCCAGGATTCGGTTGAAGAGGGAAATTTCGAAATGGGTGGCCGGAGGTGTCGCCAGGAGGTCCACAAGCATCAGCACGGTGCAGGCGCCGGCCAGCCATGTGACCGGTCCGACCCCCAGCCACCGGAACAGGAACAGCGGTATGAAGAGGTAACCGATCCAGACCGCAGCACCGGGTGGGGTCAGCAGGTCGATAACGAAGATGACGCCACAGAGTGCGACTGCTGCTGCCAATGATACAACATGTTGTCGTGTCTCAGCCATGGTCGGATCAGCTACTCCCGGAAGAGATTGCCACTACGATTCTTCGTCCATTAAGGACCACTTTTATCCTAAGGCCATCATGCATATTCATAGCAAAAGATCACAACAATTTCACCTCTATATTTTTTAATGTCGAAGCCGTAATGAACGAGCTGGAAATGCCATGGGCGCAGACATGGCCGACGAGAGTCCTGTTCCCACAGAAACAGACCGGTCCGACACCGGGGAACGGCGTCTATGTGTGCAATAAATCCCGCTTATTTATTTCGGCAGGTATCCTGGTCGATTGAAATGCTGATTGTTTTGATGTAGTATTCGGGAAAAGCACCTCAACAGCACCGATTTTGGGAAAGAAGGTACGCATCATTTGTTCCTGCTACGCGCATCAAGCTGAAAAATCCGACCATATGCGAGTTGACCATGGAAAACAAAAACAACGATAAAACGCCCATCATGATCGTGGATGACGACACCCAGGCCCTGTCACTCCTCGAGTCGTTGCTCTGCCATGACGGATACGAAAACGTCATCCCCTTTGAAGACAGCCGCAGGGCACTCGAGTACTTCAACACCCAGGAGGTACATGCCGTGGTGCTGGATCTCTCCATGCCCAGGCTCCACGGCATGTACCTCCTTGAGCTTTTTACCAAGAACAAGCCGCATGTCCCGGTAATCATCGTGACGGCGGAGAACCAGATTGATTCTGCAATCGAGTGCATCAAGGCCGGAGCGGTCGATTACCTGACCAAGCCCATATCGATCAACCGTTTCATGGCCAGCATCAGCCGGGCGCTGGAACTGCGCTCCCTGAACGACGGCTTGAGCTTTCTTCAGGACCCGGAGCAGGCCGTCGGCTTACCCTCAGCCATCGCCTCCCGCCATTCGATCATTACACACAACAAGAACATGCTCTCCCTCATGCAGTATGTGGAGGTCATATCGAATTCCCATCAGGCGGTCCTGATCAATGGGGAAACCGGCGTAGGCAAGGAACTCGTTGCCAAGGCGATACACACCATGAGCAAGCGCAAGGGAGAGTTTGTAACCATCAACATCTCGGGGTTGGACGACCTGATGTTTTCCGATACGCTCTTCGGCCATAAAAAGGGGGCCTACACCGGGGCGAACCAGGACCGGGACGGCCTCATAAAAAAGGCGGCCAACGGCACCATATTCCTGGACGAGATCGGCGACCTGAACGAGCTGTCCCAGGTAAAACTGCTCCGCCTTCTCCAGGAAAACGAATACTACCCCCTGGGGTCGGACGACCCTCTCCAAAGCAATGCGCGCCTTGTGGTCGCTTCAAACCGCAGCTTACGGCACTTGGTAAACGAGGGGAAATTCCGCAAGGACTTTTACTACCGCCTCTGCACACATCAAGTGACAATCCCCCCCCTCCGGGACCGCCTTGACGACATACCGCTCCTTCTTGACCACTTCATTGATGAGACCGCCAAGATCTTTGACAAGAAACGTCCTACGTACCGGAAGGAACTGGTAGATCTCCTGTGCAGCTACGATTTTCCCGGCAATGTCCGCGAGCTCAAGGCCATGGTCTTTGATAGCGTGACCAAAGCCGCCTCATCGAAACTGTCGTCCGAGTACTTCTGTGAACTTATCGAGCGGGAGCGGGATTCGTTCCCGTTCCAGGGCGCCTCCTCCGCGCCCCAGAATCTCGTGGGGGTCAACGGCGTCACCTTCGACCGGTTCCCGACCCTGAAGCACGCCGAAACGGAACTGATCCGCAGGGCGCTGGAAATCGCAAAGAACAACCAGGGGGTAGCCGCCCGACTGCTGGGCATCACACGGCAAGCCCTCAACAATCGGTTGCAACGGATCAAGAAGGGCCCCGCCGCATAATTCTGCATTCCGCGGCGGGGCGATGGGACCAGCACAGCGGTCGGCCCCCGGAAGAGCGGACAAAAAAAGCCCGCCTTGTGGGCGGGCCGGGAAATGCCGGATAATCAGAAAACTATTTTTTATGGCACTGCTGACACTCAACCGGGCCTTTGTCGTAGAGATCGTGGCAGGAAATGCAGATTTTGTGGGCGGTGTCCTTGCCCCAATTATCAATCTTGCCACTTTCGCGCGTGTGACAGTGAAAGCATTCGTTGTTCAAATCCTTCTGATGTTTTCTATGCTGGAACGGGAGCACCATGACCCCCATCTTGAGGTTGATGACCTCCGGGCCGGGATTCGGAGCAGCCACCGCCGGAACGGCTGAAGGCATCCCATACAGCAACAACGCAATCATCGGCATCACCAATCTTTTCCCCATTAGATCCATCCTCCTGTGGCTTTGATTCCAGCTACCCGGTCGTCACCCCACAAGAACAGTCGCCTGACGTGAAAGACCGAATACATCGTATGTATACACCATTATCATAGTGGAAGCTCTGATTTTAAATGACTTTTCAGAAATGAAAAGCATTTTTTCCTCCGTGGGAAGCTTTTGCGCTCCGGCCGGACAGGGAATTGCCTCCCTCTCCGCCGTTTTTCCTGATCAAACGAGGTCTCAAATGATGCGCCCCACAAACACTGCAGGGGCGGTTCGCGGTTGAATTTATAGATTTTGCAGGTATGATACGTTCCCAACACAAATACGATCTCGCGGGCACAACCATGAAAATCCACAACCTCCTCGTCCATCTTCACAACAACGTAGACGCCTTTTCCCTCAAACCGCGTCATCTCGACCTGATCCGCGGGATGCTTCCCGGCACCCGTATTACCGTCGCCGAAGGGAATAGTGATTTCCTTGACCGGCTTCCGGCAGCCGATTGCGCATTGACCTGGGTGTTCAAGCCCGCTTGGTACGAAAGCGCTCCAAGGCTGAAGGCCCTCTTTACGCCCGCCGCCGGGCATGATTGGGTGGCTGCAGACCCGACCGGCCGGGTGAAGACCTTCTACGGCAGCTTCCACGGCCGCATCATGCGTGAAAGCCTCCTCGCCATGATGCTCCACTTCAACCGGCATGTGGGGAAATCGCTGTCCGACCAGCAGGGCAGGATCTGGGACCGCCCCGGCTACAGCGAGTGTGTAGCGCTCTTCAGCCAGAGGGTGCTGATCGTCGGGTTTGGATCGCTGGGCCGGTCCATGGCCGAACTGCTGGCAGCCTTTGGGGCACGCATTACCGCGGTCAAGCGTGATACGAGAGGGTTCGAGGGCGCCCCGCACGTTGACAACGTGATCCCCTTCGGCAGCCTGGAAGAGGAACTCCCCGATGCCGATCACGTGGTCCTGGTTTTGCCCGGTGGGGCGGAAACCGACGGCATCTTTACCCAGCGGCATTTCAATGCCATGAAGCCGGGGGCCTACCTGTACAATTTGGGACGCGGCAACTGCTACCGGGAGGAAGATCTTCTCAGCGCCCTCAAAACGGGTCGACTCGCCGGCGCCGGACTGGATGTCTTTGCCGAGGAGCCGCTACCACCCACCTCGGCGCTCTGGGAACAGCCCAATGTGGTGATCACGCCCCACTCCAGCGCCATCAGCCGGGAGTATCTCGATCTTTTCATCCATGAGTGGGTAGGGATTTTACGGGAGATGTGAGAAAAGCAGCGCGGTACGGTTTACGGCAGAAAAAAAGAGTCCGACAACCGCAAAAGCAGTTAATCGGATTCAATGAGGATTGGTGCGCCCGGCAGGATTCGAACCTGCGGCCCACGGCTTAGAAGGCCGTTGCTCTATCCAACTGAGCTACGGGCGCATACTCTGTTGACGAAGAGGAAGTTGTGATATGTAGCACAAAACTCCGCCGACGGCAACCGTCAATCACGCGCAGGCAGGCAAGCGAAGACGAAAAACGCCGGGGGGAGGCCCGGCGTCCAGTGTCCATCAGTCCTTCGTCAGCTTCTCTCGAATCGCCGCAACGATCTTGTCGTACAGCCCATCCCCGTCACGGGCGGTGATTTTTTCCTTGTCCACCGTGGCCATGGGCATTTCCCGACAGGCAGAGCACTGTTTTACGCATTCCTTGATCTTGATGTTGAGATCGGGGAATTCCTCTTTCAGGCGGCGGTACACCTTGCCCTTGCCCTTGTTATGTTCGCAGAAACGGATCTTCACGCTACACCGCGAGGGGGGCGCCGACGGGCTGCACAAACACACGCTGCGCCATGTCGGCATCGATCATCAGAATACCGTGGCCATTGTCGCCGACCAGCTTGAGCTTGGCGATCAGATCCCGGTCATTGTTCTCTTCCTCGACCTGTTCGGTCACAAACCATTGCAGAAAAATCTGGGTGGCATGGTCTTTCGCCTGAACCGCCTGTTCGCTCAAGTCATTGATACACTTGCTGATAAGCTCCTCATGGGTCAGGGTTCTCTGCATCATTTCCAACAGCGACTTGTAGGTGTTCGGCACGGCCTTGCTGGACAGGAGTTCGATATTCATCCCCTGGTCAACGAGGTAGGTATAGAACTTCATGAAATGGACCATCTCCTCACGGTACTGTACCATGAACCAGTTGGCGGCGCCCTTCAGCCCCATCTCATTGGCGCAGGAGGACATGGAAAGATAGATATGCGCGGAATAGAGCTCAAGGTTCATGTGCTTGTTGAGCGAGTCAGCCACTTTTTTGCTTATCATGGTGTCGTGCCTCCTGTCGGATATGTAGTTTATCTGAGTATACCCCTGAATCAGGCGATTGAAAGCCCTTTCAGCAGCGTCCGGGGGGAGCGTTCGGATTCAGGCGGCCCGTCGGGAGAGCCTGAATACCATGAAACTGCCCACGAGGAACATGGGCAGGCTCAAAAGCTGCCCCATGGAAAAGAAGTTGAAGAAGAAACCGATCTGGGCATCGGGTTGGCGGAAAAGTTCGACGATAAACCGGAACAGGCCATAGCCGGCGCAGAAGGTCCAAGCCGGGATACCGGTCACATCCGACCGCCGGGACATGATCCGCACGATGAAGAACAGAACCAGCCCCTCCAGCAGTGCCTCATAGAGTTGCGAGGGGTGGCGCGGCAGTTCGCCCCCTCCCGGAAAGACCATCCCCCAGGGAACGTCCGTCTGCCTGCCGTACAACTCCCCGTTGATGAAGTTGCCGATCCTACCGAGTCCCAGGCCGATGGGGGCGCACTGGGCCGCCATGTCGATCAGCGCCCAGAAGGAGATCGTCTTGCGCCGGGCAAACAGGACGAAGGAGAGGATGACCCCCAGAAAACCGCCGTGGAAGGACATGCCACCCTTCCAGACCGCAAAGACCTGCAACGGGTCGGCGAGGTAGACTTTCAGGTCGTAGAAGAGGATATAGCCGAGCCGTCCCCCCAACACCACCCCCATGGCGCCGTAAAAGACCAAGTCCGCCACGTCGTCCTTGGTCAGGGGGTATTGTTTGCGGCGCACCTCGGAGCTGAGGATGAAATAGGTGGCAGCGAAGGCCAGAACGTACATCAGCCCGTACCAGCGAAACTGGAGCGGGCCGATGCTCAGGAAAACAGGGTCGATATGGGGAAACTGCATGGGGCCGGGAGCCTCAGGCGCCGCAGCCGCAACTGCGGGTGCAGGCTCCGACGCGCATGCGCAACGCCCTGATGTAGGAGGCGGCGGCGGCGGCCTTTATCTCCTGGAGGACGTTCTCGGGCACGGCCGAATCAAGGGAGAGCAACACCATGGCCTCGCCCTTCTTTTCGTGCCGTCCCAGGTTCATTGAACCGATATTGATGTTGTACTGTCCCAGGATGGTGCCGACCTTGCCGATTATGCCGGGGCGGTCATCGTAGTTCAGGAGCAGCATGTGCTCTTCCGGGGTGAAGTCCATGGAATAATCGCGCAGCCGCACGATGCGGGGGGAACCTTCGAAAAGCGTGCCCGAAACCAGTCGGCGCTTGCCCTCCCCTTCGATGATCAGGGTGACGACGTTGGAGAAGGCGCCTCCCTGGGTCGTCTTGGACTCTTCCACCACGATGCCCATCTGGTCGGCGATCAGCGAGGCATTGACCATGTTGACGTCCTGGTCCACCACACGGTTCAACAGGGCGGTCAGGCCGCAGACGGTCAGGGGCGAACAGTCGTAATGGGCGATATTGCCGGCAAAGCCGAAACTGACCTTTTCCAGATTGGTGTCCACCAGCTGGATACCGAAGTCGCACATGACGCTCATCAGGTTGAGGAACGGCCGCATCTGGTCCATGAGGGCAAGGTCGAAGCGGGGGATATTGACGGCGTTTTCCATCGGCTTGTCGTCCAGGTAGTTGATGATCTCGCGGGAGACGTCGATGGCCACGTTGATCTGGGCTTCAAAGGTGTTGGCCCCCAGGTGCGGGGTGACCACCAGTTTTTTGTTGGCGATCAGTTGTTTGAGCGTCTCTGACGCGGGCGGTTCCTGGCTCCAGACGTCGACGGCGCCGCCGAGCACCTTGCCGGAGACGAGATTATCCAGCAGCGCCTGCTCGTTGATGATGCCGCCCCGCGCCACATTGAGGATGATGACGCCGCTCTTCATCAGCCCGAATTCGCGGGGGCCGACCATGTTGCGGGTTTCGTCGGTCAGGGGGGTGTGAACCGTGATGATGTCGCAATTCTTGTAGATCTCATCGTGGGATACCAGTTTGACCCCCAGGTCGTTGGCGCGCTTGACCGAAACATACGGGTCGCAGGCCAACACCTCGCATTCAAACGCTTTGAGCCGTGCCGCTACCCGGCCTCCCACCTTGCCGAGGCCGATCACACCGGCGACCCGGCCCTTCAACTCGTGGCCGGTAAAGGGGCCCCGCTTCCATTCCCCCGCTTTCAGGCTGGCGTTGGCAATGGTGACGTTGCGGCAGAAGGAGAGCAAAAGCGCCAGGGTATGCTCTGCGGCGCTGTTGGTGTTGCCGAATGGCGCGTTTACCACGATGACACCCTTGGAGCTGGCGTAGTCCACATCCACGTTGTCGATGCCGACCCCGGCCCGGGCAACGATCTTCAGCTTGGTGGCCGCGTCCAACAGGGCTTTGTCAACGGTAGTGCCGCTGCGGGTGATGATTGCTTCATAGTCGCCGATGACCGCCAGCAGTTCATCTTTCTTCAACCCCAGCTTTACATCCAGTTGGATGCGCGCATCCTGGGTCAACAGGGCAAGACCTTCCGCAGATACTTCATCAGTTACGATAATCTTCATTGCAACTCCCCAGTATCAATAATTTGTGGCATCATAGTAGCCTTGACGGATAAAAATTGCAAGAGCCGGGAGGGTATACGGGGCCGGTTGTGTTGATTTTGGGATGCAAGTGGTCTATGGTTTAAATTTTTATTATACCGTCGAGGAAGAGTCCGTGCCCCCAAACATACCATTCAACATCGTGCTGGTCGAACCGGAGATCCCTCCCAACACCGGCAATATCGCCCGCCTCTGCGCCGCCACCGGCAGTGTCCTGCATCTGGTGGGGCAACTCGGGTTTTCCATCGACGACAAGCACCTGAAACGTGCCGGCCTCGATTACTGGAAGCATGTGGCGATGCGCCGCTGGGATAGTTTGGAAGAGCTCCAATCGAGCGCGCCCCAGGGCCGTTTTTTCTATCTCAGCACCAAGGTCGCCCGCAGCTATCTGGATGCCGCCTTCCGGCCGGGGGATTTTCTGGTCTTCGGGCGTGAAACCAGGGGCTTGCCGGAAGAGTTGCTCAACGCCAATCCGGACACCTGCATCACGATCCCCATGCCGGCCGGTGCCGTACGGAGCCTGAACCTGTCCACATCGGCGGGGATTGTCCTGTACGAAGCCCTGCGCCAGTCAGGCCAGCTCGACCACACTGAACGGGAGGCACCATGATACCCCCACGCCCCTACCTGACCGCTTCCCTCCCCGGCATCGGTGGCACGATCAAGGAATCCTGCGACGACTTTCTGGTGGAGGAGATTCCGGCCTATCAGCCCTGCGGCTCCGGCGACCACGCCTACCTGATCGTGGAAAAGCGCGGCATCACCACCTTGGAGGCCATTCGCCGCATTGCCCGGCATCTCAATGTCGCGGAACGCGCCATCGGTTACGCCGGGATGAAGGATGCCGCCGGTGTCACCCGGCAGACCATCTCCGTGGAGCACGTCAAGCCGGAAGCGGCTGAAGGGGTAGAACTGGATGGCCTGAAGATCGTCTCCGCCACCCGCCACACCAACAAACTCAAACTGGGTCACCTCAAGGGGAACCGTTTCCGCATCGTTGTCCGGGACATCGCGCCGCATGCCGGGGAGGTCGTCCCCGCGGTTCTGGAGATCCTGCAACAGCGGGGCGTGCCCAACTATTTCGGCTACCAGCGCTACGGCAGCCAGGGAAATTCCCACCTGATCGGCGCCGCCATGCTGCGGCACGACTGGCAGGGGGCGACGGACCGGCTCATGGGCGAACCGGAGGCGGTGCGCGACGAACAGTGGAGAGCCGGGATCGAGGCCTATCAACGGGGCGACCTGGCCGGGGCTCTGGAGTTGTTTCCCCGCCACTGCCGGAGCGAGCGGGAGGTGCTGCAACGGCTTGCCGCCAGGCCGGACGGGTTCGAGCGGGCCTTTGCCGTCATTCATCCCCGTCTGAAAAAGCTCTACCTCTCGGCCCTGCAATCCTGGCTCTTCGATCAGGTGGTGGAACACCGCATCCAACAGATCGACGCCCTGCTGCCGGGAGACCTGGCATGGAAGCACGTGAACGGCGCCTGCTTTCTGGTGGAGGATGCGGATACGGAGGCGGAACGGACCCGCACCTTTGAGATATCCGCCACCGGGCCGATCTTCGGCTGCAAGATGAAGCAGCCTGCGGGAAAACCGCTTGAAATCGAACAGCAGATTCTCGACAATGAACAGATACGGCCGGCTGATTTCGACATGGGGGGCGGTTTGAGGATGGAAGGGGAGCGGCGACCGCTGCGGATACCGCTGGAAGCCCCCTCTTTTCGGATCGAAGGCGATAGGCTGGAACTGGAGTTCAGCCTGGTCAAGGGAAGCTACGCCACAGCACTGCTGCGGGAGATCACCAAAAACTTCTGATCACATTTTACAAATCGTGAATGGTGAATCGTGAATAGTAAAATCAAATTCTAGCCATTCATCATTCACCATTCACTAAAGGAACGGAATAGATGACCAACAACATCCTGATCGATTCCCACGCCCACATCTACTACCGCGACTATGCCGGCGATTTCGATGCCATGCTGAAACGCGCCGAGGATGCCGGGGTGGGTGCCATGCTGGTGGTGGGCACCGACATAGAATCAAGCCGCGAGTCGGTCGCACTGGCAGAGAAGTATCCCCATATGTATGCGGCGGTCGGGGTCCATCCCCAGGATGCAGGCCGGGTGACGGAACAGTGCTACGACGTTATCCGGGACCTGGCCCGGTCCAGTGCAAAGGTGGTGGCCATCGGAGAGATCGGCCTGGACTTTTACCGTGACTATTGCCCCCGCGACGAGCAGGAGATCGTGTTCCGCCGTTTCTTGCGCATGGCACACGAACTGGAGCTGCCGGTCGTCATCCACGACCGTGACGCCCATGAGCTCATGCTGGCAATCCTGCGGGAGGAGCGGGTACACAAGGGGGTGCTGCACTGTTTCTCCGGCGATGCCGCCATGGCCGCCCAAGCCATCGACATGGGATTATACATCTCCATCACGGGCACGGTCACCTACCCGGCCAACGAGGCGTTGCGCGCTGTGCTGCGTGGCGTCAGCATCGATCGCCTGCTGGTGGAGACAGACTGCCCGTACCTGACGCCGGTTCCCCACCGCGGAAAACGCAACGAGCCGGCCTATGTACGCCTGACGGCGGAGAAGGTGGCCGAGACCAAGGGGTTGTCCCTGGATGATGTGGCCCGGATCACCACCAAGAACTGCCGCGACCTGTTCGGCATCCGCCTGTGGGACCAGTCCACCAAGATCGCCTACATGATCCGCAACTCCCTCTACCTGAACATCACCAATCGCTGTTCGAACCGGTGCAGCTTCTGCGCGAAGTTCGACGACTTCACCGTCAAGGGGCACAACCTGCTTCTGGACGGGGAGCCTTCCTTCGAAGAGATCATGGCGGCTGTCGGCCAACCGGAGGGAATTGATGAAGTGGTTTTCTGCGGCTACGGCGAGTCGCTGATCCGCCTGGACCTGGTCAAGCGGGTGGCGGCCGAGCTCAAGGGGCGCGGCTACCGCATCCGCATCAACACCGACGGCCAGGCCAACCTGGTCCACCAGCGCAACATCCTGCCCGAACTGGCCGGGCTGGTGGACAGCATCTCCGTCAGCCTGAACGCCCCGGACAGCACCACCTACGACCAGATCTGCAACACCCCCTTTGGCGATGCAGGATTCGAGGGCGTTTGCGACTTCATCCGCGCGGCACGGGAGCATATCCCCCAGGTCGTGGCCAGCGCCGTAACCGTGCCGGGGGTCGATATTGACGCCTGCCGCAGGCTGGCCGAATCGTTGGGTGTGGAGTTTCGCGTGCGGGAATATTCCGAGGTGGGCTGAAGGTGAAATGTCCGTGATCGTTGTCACGGGAGAGAACGGGGTGGTTCGCGTCTGTGCTGGGTCCCCAGCGCGGACAAATATGGGCACTGAGAAGAACACTTTCTTTTGTAACGAATTGGGAGAACACCGGAGGTTTTAGGCCGTTGCTTCTTCCTAGTTGGCATTTCTATTTTTGCCACATGGGGATTTATCTTCACCACCATCAGTTGTATAGCCGCATTCATATTCGAGGTATTCGATATCAGCATCAACTTCTCGCCCATCACAATATCCGTATATTGTATGAGAGACTCGCGTCATCAATGGAGCCTTGCATATGGGGCAGACGAGTTCGCTGTCTTTGATTAACTCGTTCAATACTGCAAGTTGCTCTTCTAACCTACAAAGCTGATTCTCTTTTTCGTTTATCTTTACTTTGTGTGCATCTCCATCCTGTTTGAGCCTTTCAATTTCTTCCTTGGCAATTCCAACCCTTGTTGAGAGTGCAGTAACCAATACATCTGGTGACTGGGATTCTGCGTCATTTAATTTGCGCTTCATAGTTTCGATCTCCTGCTTGAGAAGCTCGATTGATGCGTCCTTCTGTGCGATAAGAATTTTATAAGGGACAAATAGAGCAACAAGGAAGGTAATAATTGAAGCGAGTTGCGTGTAAAAGATTATGTCGGTACTCATTATTTACTCCATTTTATGAAACAAAGCGACCTCTAAGCGGATTAACATCCGTCTGCCGCCGATTGTTAGCTGACAATATCTTCTATAATTAATAAGTACCCAAATATCCAACTACCTATTGCCTGACTTTCGTCTGCTTTAGATCCATGTATTCTGTAATATTTTTCAGATGGATCAAAGCCAGTGACAATACTGTCTATTTCATATTTATAATCTTGATGTATCGTGTGAACCACTTCTGAATCTTGAGATGCTTTGGAATAAATATCCTGATCAATGTAAATGGTTGGCGAAGCAAATTTGACTTCTTTCTTGGGCCATCGCTTTTTCTTAGCGTGCTGTTGTTTCCTAAGTAGAATTGACACAGTTTGATCTAAACAATAGTTCGCATTAGATTCGGTTGCCTCGTTAGGCGGAAATTCAATATCAAAGTGGACGTGCCATTGTGCTTCTTTTTCTGGCCTGAATACACGTGGTGTTAATCGGCGAAGATTTTCCAACTCAGCGGTATTTACACCCCACTCCATTGCATCCATTCTTAATCGTTCATGATCTACTTGAACGTAATCAACTGGCACTTTTACATTTTTGTCGATCCATTCTTTATTTTTAGTCCATGAATACGCTTTATTGCCTCCTTTAGACCATGTGGAAAGAAAGCCTAAAGTTGAAGTTTGTGGGTCATAATCTGCCCATTTGTGAATCGCATATTCGTATTCAATTTCAACAAATATTGCTTTCCGAACTTCTATTAAGGCTTCAAGATACTGTTTTTGCTCGATCAATGCTGCTGCAGAATTCAAGAAACTAAGCGATTCGCCTTCTTCAATAAGTTCTGACAAGAATATGTCATTTAATTTTTTTCCTATAACTAGCGGAATAATAGCATCTACGGCTGTATCTGCGGCTTCGGCATAGCCTCTAACGGTTACCGGTTCTGCTAATTGACCATAATGCTTAGAAATGACTCTTTGTTTGTTAAGAGCCTTCAGTGTTCCAGATTTTGGCACAGTTATTCCTGCACTTTTTAGTTCACCAATTAATTCATCGAAACCTTTTGATTCTAGACTTTTCTTTTCGTCAATTCCTTTTTCAGTTAGAAGCGCCACAAATATTATTTCGAGTGCATCCTGAAGAATAACAAGGCCGGCTGTGCACATATGTCGGTCGTTGGCCTCAATGAGCCCTTTTGCCTCTGAATATAAGGTTCGCGCTGTCATCAAAGAATGCAAGGTTGCTGATTTCATGTTTATTTCCTATTAAGCTAACGTAAAATCTAGGTGTCGCGTCTAAACATTGACGCATTTATCATTTTTGAATCTAACCCGTGAAAAAAATGGGGCCAGGCTTCCAAGATGCCAACTTAGAACATTAACATAACAACTTGGGCACCAATAAGGGGACAGGCACCAAATGAGTAGCAGAGGGATCAATAAGTAGCCTGTCCCCTTATTGGCCCTTCTTTTCAACGGGACTGAGGGTGTGCGGGGTCACCGCACCACCCGATGGTTGATGATTTGGATTCAAAAGAGCCCTGAAGCCGAGACCGTTATCTTCACTTCAGATACTACAAAAGGGTACGTTTTGTTGCGTCAATCAGGTTGTGGTCAAACAAAAACTTAACACCTTTGCTTGTGATCCTCCAGAGGTTGCCTTGCCAAGTTTCTCTGCTCCTCTTTTCTTCAACTAATCGCCTCTCTTTGAGATTTGCAAGACGATTTTCTGTCTCCAAATCACTTTCATCTGGGTCTCCAACATTGTAAACCGGGAGTCCTTGTGAACGTTTCTCTGTGGCAAGTGTTTTGAGAATGTTAATATCAATTTGCTCTAAATCATGGGCCAGAGCAGATGCTTCATCGATTTGATTATTGATGCTGTCGCAGGAGATCGAGACATGTTTTAAAACTATGGACGTGACCGACTCCAAAGCTTTCTGCAGAGAAATGCAAAAGAATTCACGGTTATCATTTATTCGATATTGCTTTAACTGGGCATGAATTTCTTGCTCGACCTTTTTTGGATTTTGAACCAAAAATGAAGCGCCGACTGTAAACGGAAATGGCACACCTGTTGAGTTTAGCTGGGAAAGCCTTTGTTCGAGTGCATTCAAGGTGTAGCCGACTTTTAAAAGGCCAGGCATAGCCTTGTTAACAAGAAAATACAAAATTCCTTCGTTTCTACTCACTAATTAGTCCTCATCAACACAGAACTAAGCGGAAGACCTCTTTATGGCTGATCCGCTTCAGCGCCTTGTTGGCATGGTGTCAATCATGCCTAGATTTCCTTCCGCGCCCCCGCCTCGATCCGATTAGCTGCCAAACTCAGCGAAGAAGGATCACACCCGGTCGCCTCCAAGGTGCGTCAGTTCAACTTACTTCAATAAAACAACAAATGCCAACGCCCCCACTGCACTTCACCTTCTACTCCACGCAAAAATGAATTTCAACGTAAATTCAAAGTGTTAAAAAAATTAACACGCAGGGTCAATGTGCTTATCCTCCTGTTTTCACATTAAAAAAGGCGCCTGGAACACGTCCAGGCGCCCTTGATTGCGTCATTTTGATACAAGAAAAGCTTTACAGCATGATCGTCCCCGTTGATTGACAACGTAAATGGTGTCGGGTGTTATTGCCTTACCCGCGGGTGCCGCAGATCGGGCAACCCTGCATGGAGAGCGGTCTTTCGAGCCGGCATTCGGCGAGCAGGGCTGCATCGCCGAATATGTCGCGGGTCGGGCCATCCGCCTTGACCTCGCCCTCGTGAAGTACTATGGTCCGCTCACAGAGTTCAAGGACCATGTCCAGGTCGTGACTGGTAAAGATTCTGGTATGGCGGAACTCCCTGAGCAGTCCCATCAACTGGCGCCGGGCAAAGGGATCGAGCCCATTGGTCGGCTCGTCCATGACCAGAATGTCGGGCGACATGGACAACACCGTTGCGATCGCCACCCGTTTTTTTTCACCGCCCGAAAGCCGGTATGGCGGTTTTCCCTGCAAATGCACCGCCCCGACCTTCGCCAGGGCCGCCCGCACACGCTCATCCACCTCCCCGGCAGGCAGGCCGAGATTGAGCGGACCAAAGGCAACGTCATCATAGACCGTGGGCATGAACAACTGGTCGTCGGGGTTTTGAAAGACCATGCCCACCGTGCGCCGGATATCCGGCAGGGTTTCCCGGGTGAGGGGAAAATCGCCGATACGGATCTCGCCCGCCGTCGGCGTCAGATACCCGTTAAAATGCTGCAACAGGGTTGACTTGCCCGCACCGTTGGCGCCGATGACCGCCACCGACTCCCCATGGGTGATGCGCAATGAAATATTCCGCAGGGCCAACGTCCCGTCGGGATAGGTATGGTGCAGCCCTTTTACTTCAACAATGTGGTGACTCATAGTATTCCCGTTACGAGCGACCCGAGCAGATGGGCCACCGGTACCGATCTCGCGGTAATGAAGAACAGGCTCCAGCCCAGGACGAATGCCGTCTCCCTGGTGCCGAAACAGAACTGCCGGCGGGTGTGAAACGCGCCGGAAAACCCTCGCGCCAGCATGGCCATATGGATGCGTTCCGCCCGCATCCAGGTCCTGAGCAGCAAATGGCCGATCATGGAGCCATAGACCCTGATGCCCCGCCCCCGGCCCCCGAAGGTCCGCAGCTCCCGAGCCCGGGACACCTGCGCCCCCTCTTCCGTCAACACGAAGATATACCGATAGAGAAAGAGCAGTTGCACGGCAAAGGGCTGGGGCATGCCCATACGCTCCAATGCGGCACAGATGGCGGGAAAGCCGGTTACGGCCACCAGAACCAGGGCCGAACTGACCGTGAGAATGGCCCGCACCACGATGGATGCAAAGGACACCCACCCTCCCGAGATGCCCAGCGCTCCCACATGCAGCACCGCCTGCCGGTCCAACAAGGGATTGAACATGCCGACCATGACGGCAAACGGGATGATGACGGCGATCTTCTTTGCCAGGTACAGGGCCGGGATGTCGGCGAGCGTCACCATGAATACCGGGAACAGGAAAAAGGGGAGCAGCGCCGCCAGTTCGTATTTGCCGCATGAAACGACACAGACGACGAAGACGAGCGTCACCACTACCTTTGCCCGCGGGTCGAGGCGATGGATGCCCGTATCCCCGGCAGCCAGTCGGTCCAGATTTTTAAAGTCCAGCAGTGTGCCGTCGATACTGCACATCGATCATCTCCCGCAAAAAAGGGAGAGCTGCACGCTCTCCCCGCTCATCATTGTCCGAATCCCGCCCCGGACGAGAGGATTCAGGCCGTCGGGCGGCGCCGCTTCAACAGGAACCCGCTCAAAAAGACGATAGCCAGGGTCAGCACGCCGCCGACAACCCCCGAAAGGCTGGTGCCAAGGCTGTCGGTTGCGTTACGCCCTCCCCTGTTGCCGTCTTTTTTGAACCCATAGTCGGGCAGGAAAGCGGTTTTCTTCTGGAGGGCGGTCATGGCGGCATGCAGCCCCTGTTCGGTCCCCTGCAACGCCTCCGCTCCCGTGACCTTGGCAATGGCCCATTCGAGGCCATCGGGATTTTTCGAGGCAAACCCGGAGAGAACGCCCCCGGTCAGGATGGCCACCGCGAAAACGGAAACAAGCACCGCGCGAAACGGGCGCCGGCCCAAGGGACGTGCGCCCATGGCTCCCGGGATAATCTCCGGCCGGGCCGCATGGACAAAGGTCACGATCACAACCGTGACAACCCCTTCCACCACACCGATGGCCAGGTGGATGGGCTGCATCAGCAACGCAAAGGTCGAAAACGGCAGGGCCGAGATCCCGGAGAAGACGGTTTCCAGCACCACGCACAAGGGACCCAACTGCAAGCCGATAATGGCCGAGATCATGGTTGCCGCCACAAGGCGCTTCCGGCCCGGTGCAGGGCCGGCGACCCTTGTATAGACCAGGGGGTACACCAGGAAGGCGGGGATAAACCCCATATTGAATATATTACAGCCCAAGGCCAGCAAACCGCCGTCGGCAAAGAAGAGCGCCTGGACCATGAGGACCGACGAAATGGTGAGGAAGGCCGCATAGGGACCAAGCAGCATCGTCAGAAGGAGCCCTCCCCCCAGGTGGCCGCTGGACCCGGTGGCCGGAATGGTGAAGTTGATCATCTGGGCGGCAAAAAGAAACGCCCCCAGCACGCCCATGAGCGGCACCTTGCGGTCATCCAACTCCTTGCGCACCTTGGCGGAACTGTAGGCAATCGCCCCAGCGGAAACCGCCCACATCGTACCACCGACCGCCGGGGATAACAGTGCGTCTGCCATGTGCATGGCACATCCTCCGTGTTACGAAATCGTATTTGTGTAGCACGGCAAATATACGATTACCAAAGAGGAGGTGTCAACAAAAAAACAGCTCCATTTTCCCTCCAGTTTTGGCTGAATCAGTGCAACAAACTTGACTCATCGGGAGCAAATCTGATATTTGTATAAATTCGACCCAACAAAAAGGAATCTCATCATGTCGTATACACACATCACCATTGACGAGGCGCGCTGCAAGGGATGCGGACTCTGCACCATCGCCTGCCCGCAAAAGCTGGTCACACTGAGCGATACACCCAACAGCCACGGGTTCACCGTTGCGCTCTTTTCCGACTCGGGGAAGTGCACCGGCTGCGCGCTGTGCGCCGAGATGTGCCCTGATGTGGCCATCATGGTCTTTAAAGAGAAATAGATACGGAGGCACGGTTGTCCGAAAAACTTTTCGTCAAGGGAAACGAAGCGGTTGCCATGGCTGCCATAGAGGCCGGGTGCCGCTACTACTTCGGTTACCCCATCACGCCGCAAAGCGACATCCCCGAATACCTTTCACGCGAACTACCTCCCCTGGGGGGGGAATTCATCCAGGCCGAGAGTGAAATCGGCGCCATCAACATGCTGTTGGGGGCGTCGGCCACCGGCGTGCGCGCTATGACCTCCTCATCCGGCCCCGGCATCTCCCTCAAGCAGGAAGGCATCTCCTACATGGCCGGCTCGGAGTTGCCCGGCGTGATCGTCGATATCATGCGGGCCGGTCCCGGCCTGGGCGGCATCGACGCATCCCAGGCCGACTACTTTCAGGCCACGCGGGGCGGCGGTCATGGCGGCTACCGCATCATCGTGCTGGCCCCGGCCTCGGTGCAGGAGATGTACGACCTGACCATGCTGGCCTTCGACCTGTCGGACCTCTACCGGATACCGGCCATGGTGCTGGCCGATTCGGTTATCGGCCAGATGAAGGAGTCGCTTACGGCGCATCCCCGTCCCCAGACCGTTTTGCCCGCCAAGGAGTGGGCGGTGCGCGGCCGGGAAGCGGGAGAACCGCAAAACGTCGTCAAATCCCTCTACCTGGGCGACGGCGAGATGGAAGCGTTCCACTGGAAGATGCATGCCCGCTATCAGGAACTGGCTGAAAAGGAAAACCGCTGTGAAGAGGTCCAGACCGAGGACGCGAAGCTGGTGGTGACCGCCTTCGGCTCAACGGCCCGCATTGCCAAAACCGCTATCTCCATGGCGCGGGAGGCGGGCATGAAGGTTGGCCTGCTGCGGCCGATCACCCTCTTCCCGTTCCCCAAGCTGGCCTATGAGACCATCTCAAGGAACTGCAAGAATTTCCTGACCATTGAGCTCAGCACCGGCCAGATGGTGGAGGATGTGCGCCTTTCCGTGGCCCGCGACGCCGAGGTATCATTCTATGGGCGCCCTCCGGGCGCCGGCTCGCTGCCGACGCCGGAGGAGCTTTTCGAGCAGATCAGAAAGCATTATTGACGCGCAGGCGCGCCCCTGTGGCCGCGCCCTGCGGATGAGGAATTCGATGAGACAGGTATTCACCAGGCCCGAGAGCCTGAAAGATGTCCAGACCCACTTCTGCCCCGGCTGCCACCACGGCTCCATTCATCGTCTGGTGGCCGAAGCCATGGACGAATTCGATATCAGAAGCAAGACTATCGGGGTCGCGTCCGTGGGCTGTTCGGTCTTTCTGTACGGCTATTTCGATATTGACGTTATCGAGGCGCCCCACGGCCGGGCGCCTGCTGTCGCCACCGGGGCGAAACGCTCACGCGACGACCGGATCGTCTTTACCTATCAGGGGGACGGTGATCTGGCCGCCATCGGCACCTCGGAGATCATCCACGCCGCCAACCGGGGCGAGGATATCACCGTGATCTTCGTCAACAATACCACCTACGGCATGACCGGCGGCCAGATGGCCCCCACAACCATGGTGGGACAAAAAACCTCCACCTCTCCCTATGGCCGCAACCAGGCCAAGGACGGCTATCCGATCCGCATGGCCGAACTGCTGGCACAATTGGAAGGGGTTGCTTTCTCGGCCCGCGTGGCGGTCAATTCTCCCAAAAACGTCATGCAGGCCAAAAAGATGATCAAGACCGCCTTTCGCTACCAGGTGGAAGGGAGGGGATTTTCCTTTATCGAGGCCTTGGCCGCATGTCCTACCAACTGGGGCATGAAGCCGCTGGCAGCCAATGAACGGGTGGGCAGCGAAATGATCCCGTATTTCCCGCTGGGCGTGTATCGCAACACCGCTAACCTTTAAGAGGTTGTTGAAAAACAGCCATCTCGCCGCGTCCTCGAAGCCCCTTTCGTGCGGCGTAGCGCTGCTACGCCTCCTCAGGGCCTTCTGCGGGTGCGACGATCTGACTATTTTTGAACAACCTGAGTTTTTCAACAGCCTGTTAAGAATACGGGAGAAAACATGCGTCACGATGTCTTTATAGCCGGCTACGGAGGCCAAGGAGTGCTGCTTGCCGGCAACCTGCTCTCCTACGCCGCCATCCATGAAAACAAGAATGTCTCGTTTTTTCCCGCCTACGGCGTGGAGAAACGCGGCGGTGCAGCCATGTGCACCGTGGTCTTTTCCGATGGCGACACCGGATCGCCGGTGGTGGGCAGCCCGTCGGTCGCCATCGTCCTCAACCAGCTTTCCTTCGACAAGTACGCAGCAAAAGTCAAACCGGGCGGCATCTGTATCATCAACTCGACCCTGGTGGAGGCCGACGGCAGCCAATTGCCGGGGGTGGAACTCGTGGCGGTGCCCATGAACGAAATCGCCCTCGAACTGGGGGATATGCGCATGGTCAACATGGTGGCATGCGGGGCCTACGCCGCCAAGAGCGGTTCCCTGGCCCTCGAATCTCTGGAAGACGCCCTGAAAAAAGCTTTGCCCGAGCGGAATCATCGCCTGATCCCGGCCAATATCAAGGCGATCCGGGCTGGGGCAGCGGCGGCAATACAAAGAAACACTTGACGCGCCCCCCTGCTATTTGCTAAAAGAAGAATCCCAATTATTGGGGTGTCGCCAAGCGGTAAGGCATTGGACTCTGACTCCAACATTCCGAGGTTCGAATCCTCGCACCCCAGCCAGTAAATACGGCCCTTCGCAGACTTTCTGTGAAGGGCCTTTTTAGTGGTTTCTGCGGACAAATTCGGACATTCTAAAAACAATATATTAAACCAATAAAAAAAGCCGCTCCGATTAAGGAGCGGCTTTCACAACGGCGGGGCGCGGGTCAGTTCATGGTGTCAACGGCAGTTCCGCCCGCCAGCGACAACGGTTCTATGGGCAGCAAGATATGGAACGTGGTTCCTGGACACGTGCTTTGATCGTAGCCCTGGGATTCCACCCAGATGGAGCCGCCATGCATTTCGGCAACGCCCTTTGCGATGGAGAGCCCAAGGCCTGCCCCCCGGGATTTGAAGGCGACCTTGCCGGAGCTGTGCTCTTCGATATTGCCCACCTCGTAAAACTTGTCAAAGATGCGCATCTGGTCATCCTGATCAATGCCGATCCCGGTGTCCGATACGATGATTTCCAGAAAAACCTGCTGTTCCTTGTCGGTATTCAACGAAAAAACGCCGTCGAATCCGGCGACCTGCGGATCTCGCCGCAAGTATTTGAGGGAGGTTTTGACGGATATGCGCCCACCATCGGGCGTGAACTTGATGGCATTGCCCAGGATATTGGACAAGAGTTGGAGAAGCCGTGTCCTGTCGCCGTGGATCATGGGAAGCGAATTATCCAGCGCGACACCGATCTCCTGTTTGCGCAAGGCGAAGAAAAAGCGCAATTCCCGTATGGTCTCTTCCACGAGGCCGTTCACATCGACCTGTTCAAGATGAAGGTCAAGCTGCTTCTGGTCGATTTTCGATACGTCGATCATATCCTTGATGACCGTATCGAGACGTGCGGCGGCGTTGGAGATATTCTGGACCATCTCGTGGGCGGCAGCGGGCAGTTGATCCTTCAGGTCGGATTGCAGCAAATCCGCATACCCCATGACAACGGTCAACGGGGTTTTCAGCTCATGGGAAGCAAGCCCCAGGAACGAATCCTTCATCCGATTCAGCCGCGCCAGGCCAGCAGCGCTCTTTTCCAGGTTGGTGATGATTTCCCGTTCCTTCGTGACATCCCGTATGATGACCTGCAACAGGCTGTTTTCCCCCATGGCGACGCAACTGGCGCGAATCATCCCCACCAACTGTTCCTGGCGGCTGTTGAAAATGACAACCTCCCTTGTTACATGGTTCCCTTGGAAGGCGTCGGCAATATCCCGCAAAAAGTGCTGAATGTTTTCGAGCTTGAGCAACAAGAGCAGGGCGGTAACGTGTTTGCCGACAAAATCGGTTGCCGGATAGCCGAGGAACTCCTCGACCATCTTGTTGGCGATAATTATGGTTTCACTCTGATCGAGAATGATGATCGCATCCCCGGACTCCTCCAAAAGCTTTTTATAAATCTCCTCTGATTTTTCCAGTTCCAGGCTGAGCTTTTCCAATTGTTGGTATGAATCGTGGAGTTGAGAGTGTGTTGCCGACAGTTCCTTGTAATTGTCACGCAATGCCGTATCGCGGGTTTCGAGCGCGGCCGCCATTGCGTTGATCTTGACACTCAGCTCATTCAGCTCATAGACGGGCAACTCTTGCATGGGAGTGGTGAAATCGCCGCGGGAAATTCGGGTAACGCCCTCGAGCAGACTGGAAATGGGCTCCATAATGCTGCGTTTGAGGAAATAGACGACAAGGGCAAAGGAGGCGATGAAAAACGCAAAAAAGACGATGATGGACCTGAGGACAATAGCATGCACCTTCTGATCGATGACCTGCTGCGGGAAACCGATATGGATGGAGGCCGCCGTTTCGCCGTCAAAGGTTCTGACGGGAGTCTGGGTATCGTAGTAGCTGCCCTTGGGGCCTTCTATGGTGTTGCTGTTCAGCGTGCCCTTGTCCCCTTCCCCACTCCCGGAGCGCGAAAAATCCAGTTGGGCAAAGGAACTGTCGCTGACGAACAGTACGGCACCGTCTTTCCCCTTTATGGCGCAATAGGCCATTTCAGGGTCGGACTGAACGATCTCCCGGCATTTATCCGCCAACCCGGCCACATCGCGAATATTGATCCCCAGGGCAAGCACCTTCTCGATGTTTGCCTTAAAGGCCGCCGCCAGGCCCTGGGAGCGCAACTCCATTTCCTGGATATAGTCCCTGCGAAACACGGCAATATCCATTCCGGTGTTGGCAAGGGTGGTCATCGAAAGGATGACGAAGGAAAACAGAATTATGCGTTTCTCAAGTGATTGCTTCATCGGAGTAAAAGGGCCTTGTTTGGTGGTCCGGGTAAGTTGCTTTGAAATAAAAAAAATATTATATCATGATATAAAAAAAACTGAATCGCTATTTCCGAATTTCCATCATTACGATCCGCATCATGAGGAAATTAATGGTTGACGATTTGTAAAGATGTTTTATTATTAAACGACTATGCAGTTTATGCAATGAACCAAGCAAGGGCAAAGCATCGTCCATATACCACCCAAAGGAGGGGAGCATGGCGTTACGGGTTGCAATCAACGGCTTTGGCAGAATCGGAAGGATGGTTCTAAGAGCGGCGTGCAAGGACAAAAACATCGAGTTTGTGGCGATCAATGATTTGACCGATGCGGCAACCCTGGCGCACCTGTTCAAGTACGATTCCGTGCATGGCACCTTCCCCGGCAAAGTGGAAGCGAAAGACAAGCAACTGATTGTCAATGGCAAAGCGATTAAGATCTATGCGCTCAAAGACCCGGCGGAACTCCCCTGGAAAAAGGACAAGATTGATGTTGTCCTGGAGTCAACCGGCCTGTTCACCTCAAAGGAAAAGGCGGAACTGCACATAAAGGCCGGCGCCAAAAAGGTCGTCATCTCCGCGCCGGCCACCAACGAGGATATCACCATCGTCATGGGTGTCAATGAACACCTCTATGATCCCAAAAAGCACCACATTATTTCCAACGCTTCCTGCACCACCAACTGTTTGGCGCCGGTGGCAAAGGTGCTCAACGATGTCTTCGGTATCGAGAAGGGGCTTGTGACCACGGTGCACTCCTACACCAACGACCAACGCATCCTCGACCAACCCCACAAGGACCTGCGCCGCGCCCGCGCCGCGGCCCTCTCCATGATTCCCACGACCACCGGAGCTGCCAAGGCCGTCGCCCTGGTCCTCCCCGAGCTCAAGGGCAAACTGGACGGCATGGCCATCCGTGTCCCAACGCCGAACGTCTCTGTTGTCGATCTTGTCGCCACCCTGAAGAAGAAGGCCGATGCCGTCAAAGTCAACGCAGCTTTGAAAAAAGCGGCCAGGGGGCCACTCAAGGGAATACTGGACTACGTGGAGGAACCGCTAGTCTCCGTCGATTTCAACGGCCGGCCGGCTTCCTCATCTGTTGACGCATCCTGCACCAAGGTAATCGGCGACAACATGGTCAAGGTTATCAGTTGGTACGACAACGAGGCCGGTTTTTCAAATCGGGTGGTTGATCTTTTCAAGCTGATCGCTTCCAAGAAATAACACAGTAACGTGGCAGTCACCTGGGGGGGAATCCGATTCCCCCTCTTTTTTTGCCAGCGCATCGTTGCGCCATTTTTGAGGAGGGCCATATGCCGATCCGCTATATCGACCAGATCAAGGACTTGAAAAACAAAAGAGTTTTTATCCGGGTCGACTTCAACGTTCCCCAGGACGACAAAGGGAATATTACCGAAGACACCCGCATTGCCGGCGCCGTACCGACCATCAAGTATGCCGTGGAACAGGGGGCAAAAGTGGTGTTGGCCTCCCATCTGGGACGCCCCAAGGGTGAAAAGAATGCGAAGTACACCATGGCTCCGGCCGCCAAACGTCTGTCGGAACTGCTCGGCAAAAAGGTCAGGCAGGCCCCCGATTGTTTTGGCCCGGAGGTGAGCGCACTGCTCGACGCCATGAAGCCGGGCGACGTGGTGATGCTTGAAAACGTCCGATTCTATCCGGGCGAAGAGAAAAATGATGTCGCCTTTGCCAAGCAACTCACCAATGGTTGCGAAATTTACGTTAATGACGCTTTTGCGGTATCCCATCGCGCCCATGCCTCGGTGGAGGCCATCACCAGATGTATTCCGACCATTGCGGCAGGATTCCTGATGCGCAACGAAATGACCTTCTTCGACAAAGCCATGAGTAATCCGGTTCGTCCGCTGGTTGCCATACTTGGCGGAGCCAAAGTGTCCGGCAAGCTGGAAGTGCTGCAGACACTGGTCAACAAGGTCGACAAGATCGTGATCGGCGGCGGCATGGCCTTCACGTTTCTCAAGGCCATGGGGTACTCTGTCGGCAAGTCCCTGGTGGAGGACGAACTGATCCCCACCGCCAAAAAGATCATGGACAAGGCGCAAAAGCGCGGAGTTACCTTCTACCTCCCGGTGGATTGCATCGTGGCCAACGCCTTCGAAGCCACGGCAACCAACTTCATCACCCCCGTGCAGGAGATACCCGAGGGGTGGATGGCCCTCGACATCGGCCCAGCCTCGGCAACCCTCTTTGCCGAGACATTACGGGATGCCAAGACCGTTATCTGGAACGGCCCCATGGGGGTATTCGAGATGGACGCCTTTGCCCGGGGCACCTTTTCAGTGGCCGAGGCGGTGGGCAACTGTTACGCCACCACCATCATCGGCGGCGGTGACACCGATGCGGCCGTTCGCAAGGCGGGAGTTGCCGGGAAGGTCAGCTACATATCAACCGGCGGCGGCGCGTTCCTGGAGTTGCTGGAAGGCAAAACCCTGCCGGGAGTAAAAGCTCTCGACATCAAGGCCAAAAAATAGGGGGGACCATGCGCACGCCTGTCATTGCAGGAAACTGGAAACTGTTCAAAACCATCGGCGAAGCGACCGGCATGGTCAATGACCTCAAACCGCTTGTGGCCGCGGCCAAAGGAACCGAGATCGTCGTCGCTCCGCCATTCACGGCCCTCAGCCGTGTGGCGGACGCGCTTGCCGGGTCCAACGTCCACCTTGCCGCCCAAGACTGTTACTGGGAGGAGGAAGGTGCCTTCACCGGCGAGGTGGCCCCCAAAATGCTGAAAGACGTCGGTTGCAGCCATGTCATCATTGGGCATTCGGAACGGCGCCAATACTTTGGCGAGACCGACGCAACCGTCAACAAGAAGGTCAAGGCCGCCATAAATGCGGGCCTGACAGCGATCGTCTGCGTTGGCGAAACCCTGGCCGAGCGTGAGGCAAACAAGACCTTTGCCGTTATCGAGTCTCAAGTGCGGGGCGGCCTGGAAGGCCTCCCACCGGAAGCCCTGTCCAAGGTGATCATCGCCTATGAACCGGTCTGGGCCATAGGGACCGGAAAGACCGCCAGCGATGCCCAGGCGCAAGAAGTGCACGCCTTTATCCGCAACCTCATGGCACGGTGTTTTGACCAGGGCAGCGCCGACGGCATGCGCATACTCTACGGCGGTAGTGTCAAACCGGACAACGTCAAGGGGCTGATGACGCAACCCGATATCGATGGTGCCCTGGTGGGCGGAGCGAGCCTCAAGGCGGAATCGTTTGCCGCCATAGCCAATTTTGCCGAATAGGGCCGCAGCCCTGACAAAATCACCAACCGTACAACGGCAGTTAGGCCACAGAGCCGCAAAGAAGCGGAGAAAATAACAGAGTTTTTTCAACAAAAACATGCACCAAAACGGAGAAGCACCGACAGGCTTCTCCATGATGCAACATTTTGTTTTTGTTACCTCCGTGTCCCTGTAGCTCTGTGGCAAATGCTTTTTCTAGGATAAAGACTTTACAAATTCGAAATTCCTGTGGTATAAAAATTTTTCGCATTAAACTTCCAGAGGATACGAGATGATTATTGCTCTTACGTTACTGCACGTTCTGGTCAGCATATTCATGATTGCCGTTGTCTTGCTGCAATCCGGCAAAGGCGCCGAAATGGGCGCATCATTCGGTAGCGGCGGCAGCCAATCGGTTTTCGGTGCCGGCGGCGGCACCACATTCCTGAGTAAAATGACAACGGGTGCTGCCGTCATTTTCATGTTGACCTCACTGACATTGGCCTACATCTCAGGTCAACCGTCCTCATCCTCGATCATGTCAGGCAAAGGCAAATCCGCCGCCACCACGAAAATGCCGGTTCAGATGCCGCAACCGATGACGCCTGCCCAGCAGAGCAAACCGGCCGACATGCCAGGCGCACCGGCAGCGCCTCCCCAGCAGCAAAAATAATTTTGCACCTTAGTTTGTACTTGATTACACACTGTGGTTATGTTATTAGAGTAAATTCAATTGCCGGAGTGGTGGAACTGGTAGACACACCATCTTGAGGGGGTGGCGGGCAATAGCCCATGCGAGTTCGAGTCTCGCCTTCGGCACCAACCCACAATTAAGAAAACAACTACATAAGAGTAACCTTGAAACCGTTTTTACTACTACGTCAGTCAGTAAGTAAAAACGGTTTTTTGCATACTTAAAGAGTTATTTGTCCGTACGATGTATTCAGCCATTACACGACAAATGGCCATCGTCACGGTTTTGGATTGCTTTTATCCCCTGCAAAATGTTATAAGTTTATATTTACATAGACAAATATGACTGTGGGGTTTTTAAAAATGTCGCGAGTAACATATTTATTTCGGCAGATGTTTCTGGCAACGGCACTAGTAACGGCCTGCGTGGGGACAAATGCTTGGTCGCTTGACTCGTATGATGGTCTTACGGACCAAACAGACAGTATCTTTCAAGAACAGACTCCAAGAAAAGCAACCCAAGCAGACCCCTACCAACAGAACACCTATTCCCCTCAGCAGAACAGCGGCAACTATTCCGGCAATCAGCGTTCCCCCTTGAACAATACTTTTCAGGATGATCAACGCATCCAGCCTGACGGCAGCATGCGGGAACAGGAGTTGACACCCGAGGAAAGTTTTGACAACGACCTTCTGGGGGGGGCACAAGCTGACGAGAAAAAAATTTCCGATAGCGGCAAGATCATCTCCGACAAGAACAAGCTGAAAAACCGTTTGGTAGTAAAGGCTGAGCCGGGCGACGGCTTGACCCGCCTCAGCTGGCAGCCATCAGGATATCGCAAGCCCCAGGAAGATGAAGCGGTTCAATATCGAATCCAGATAGGGCTTGCTCCAAACAAACCGATCAAAGCCATCGATGTCGGGAATGACACGACCTATACCCTGCGTGATTTAAAGAACCACCAGGTTTACTTCATTCAGATCATTGCCATAAACCGAGAGCAAAAGCGCATTACAAAATCGGAAGAGATCAAGATCATCCCACTTCCCGCTGAAGAGCTCGGTTCTTCCCTGGAAAAAGTCTTTTCCCGTAAAAACCAAACATTGCAAGACAAACTCACCCCCGAACCGTTCAAGCGTGAACTCCGGCAATTCGGCTACGACTTTTTCAAAAACAGCGCCCAGTTGCTCGAGGCGACGGATAACCTCCCCGTGGGGGACAATTACGTCATGGGGCCGGGTGATAGCCTCAACCTCTCCATCTGGGGGTCCATCAATGCCCGGTACACCCTTACCGTAGATCGCAATGGCGAGGTCATGATTCCCCGGGCAGGGGTTGTTAAGGTATGGGGACTCTCCTACGAAAAGGCCAAAGAGGCCATTGAGAAGGTCATGTCCCGTTACTTCAAAAACTACAACATGAATATCTCCCTTGGAAAATTAAAGACCATCCAGGTTTTTGTGGTGGGCGAGGTCGAATTACCCGGCAGCTACCCCATCAGTTCCCTTGCCACGGTTGTCAACGCCCTGTCGGCGGCGGGCGGGCCCACGAAAAACGGCTCGTTGCGCGCGATCAAGCTCACCCGCAACGGCAAGCCGGCTGAGAATATCGATCTCTACGACATGTTCCTTTCCGGGGACCGCAGCAAGGATGTCCGCCTCCAGAACGGCGACACCCTCTTCGTCCCGGTTATCGGCCCCATCGTGGCCGTTGCGGGGGAGGTAAAGCGTCCCGCAATTTACGAAGTGAAAGGCACCCAGACGCTGGCCGATGTCATCCAGATGGCGGGCGGCATTACCGCCAGCGGATTTACCGGCAGGATCCAGATAGAACGTTTCTCCGGCAACAGCGCCAAGATCGCCCTTGATTACGAACCCAAGGATGGTCACATGGATAGCGCGACAGCCGGCGTAGGGATACAGGATCGGGATATGGTAAAGATATTTCCCGTTCAGGAGGCGGTTCGCCAAGTTGTCAGCCTCAAGGGGAATGTCGCCAGGCCGGGCGAATATCAATTCCGCAAGGGAATGCGTGTAAAGGACCTTATCTCCTCTTTTGCAGATCTGCTGCCCGAATCGTACCTGGAATCCGCCGAAATCACCCGTCTTGCCCTGCCCGATTATCATAAGGAAATGCTGCATTTCAACCTCCGCAAAGCCCTGGAGGGCAATGAGGCCGAAAACGTCGCCCTCCAGGAGCAGGACACCATCAAGGTATCTTCACGCTGGGAGATGCAGGAAAAACAGAGCGTCATCATAAACGGTTTTGTCGTTAATCCGGGAAAATACGAATTTCACCCCGGCATGACGGTGCGAGATCTCGTCTCCGCCGCCGGCAGCGCGAAACGGAATGCCCTGCTCGACATGGCCGAACTCAGCCGCGTGGAGGTCGCCGGCGACAAGGCGACCGCGTCACGCACGCAGATTGACCTGGGCAAGGCCATCAGCGGCGACCCCGCCCACAACCTTTCCCTTAAATCGGACGATGTACTGATTGTTCGTGGCATTGTCGGGTGGACCGATTCAACGGATAAGTTCATTCGACTCAAGGGAGAAGTGCAGTATCCCGGCGTCTACTCGGTGGCCAGAGGCGAGAAACTAAGTTCCGTTATTGCCCGTGCCGGCGGTTTCACCGAGAAGGCCTACCTGAGAGGGGCAAAGTTTACCCGGCGCTCCGTCCAAAAAGAACAACAGAAGCGGATGGACGAGATCCTTGTCAAGACGGAAAAGGAAATCAACCAGAAACAGGCCGCCCTTGCCTCTGTCGCCGCCTCCAAGGAAGAGCTTGAAGCCACGAAATCCGCCCTGGACGGCTTGCAAAAAGATCTTGAGCGGATGAAGCTATTGAAGGCCGAAGGTCGCGTGGTCATCCGGCTTGCCCCGTTGGGGGAACTGAAGAAGAGCAGCTATGACCTGGAAATGGAAGGCGGGGACATCCTGGAAGTCCCGACCCGGACCAATGTGGTCAACGTCTTGGGGCAGGTCTACAACCCCATCTCTTTCGTGTATGTTCCCGAAAGCAGTTCCGTGGGAAACTATCTCAACAAGGCCGGCGGAGCCACCAGTGATGCCGAAGTCGACGAGATGTTCATCATCAAGGCCGACGGTACGGTTTTCAGCCGGCAACAGGCATCCTTCGGCATAAAGTGGAGTGACGATGCCAAGCAGTGGACCCTTGGCAGTTTCATGTCATCCTACCTGGAGCCGGGCGATACCCTGGTTGTACCGCAAAAATTGGAGCGCACGGCGTGGCTTCGCGATATCAAGGATATCACCACGATCATATCCCAGATCGCCCTTACGGCAGGCACGGTCCTGATAGGGCTCAAATGATGAGTGACCCCATGAACGCAACTCAAGAACAATCCCCACTTCCCGAAGAAGAGGAAATCAACCTCCTCGAACTCCTGCAGGTGGTCGCTAGGCGCAAGTCGGTCATTATCAAGATATGCACTGCCGCCGTGATCATAGCGGTCTGCTATTCGCTGACACTGAAAAATATCTACAGCGCCAGCGCAAAAATACTCCCCCCTCAGAAGGAGTCGGGCGGCGGTCTTTCCGCTCTGCTCAGCCAAGCCGGCGGCCTGGCTTCCCTGGCGGGTGGCATGGGTGGTTTGGGAGGTTCTACCGACCTCTACCTCGGCATCCTCAAGAGCCGCTCAGTGGCGGACTCCGTCATTAAGCGGCTGAGCCTTCAAAAAGAATTCGAAGCCAAGTCCATCGACGAAACCAGAAAAAAACTTGAAGGCGCTGTCAAGTTCAAAGCCGGCAAGGACGGGATCATCAGTATCGACGCCGAAAGCCGAGATCCCCAAAAGGCAGCGCAGTTGGCCAATACCTTCGTGGCCGAGTTGGGGCGACGCAGTGTCGAGCTCAACCTCTCCAAGGCGGGAGCGGAGCGCGTGTTTCTGGAGAAGCGGCTGGAAGTGGTAAAGCAGGACCTGCGCAACGCAGAGAACGACATGAAGGCCTTCCAGGAAAAGTATAAGACCTTCAAGGTTGATTCCCAGGCAACGGTGGCCATTGAGGGGATAGCGCGCCTGAAGGCGGAGATCATCACCAAGGAGGGGCAACTCGCCACGCTCCGCAATTCCATGACCGATGAGAGCAGTGAAGTAAAGGCACTTCAGGCCGGCATCGCCCGTCTCAAGGGCCAGCTTGGCTCAATGAGCGGCAGCGGTGGCAACGATGTGATTCCGGCGGTTGGCAATATCCCAGGCCTGGGTGTGGAATACGTCCGCAAAATGCGCGAATTGAAGACACAAGAAGCCATTTTCGAACAACTCACCAAGCAGTACGAGGTGGCAAAGATCAGCGAAGCCAAGGACTCCTCTTCGGTGCAGGTGCTGGATGAGGCGGTTGCCCCCTTGAAGAAGAGCAAACCAAGACGCTCCATGATAGTTATTCTCGCTGCCGTTACGGCCTTCTTTGCCTCCATATTCCTCGTATTTATCCAGGAGTATCTTTCGAAACTATCCCCTGAAGATGCCGTTATCATCCGTGACATCAAAAATTCACTCCGGTTCAGGCCCCATGACCGTTAACCGTCATAAGTCACCATTTTTTCCGGGAGATAGCCATTGTTTTGTCGCCGACTTTGTCGGCTCGCTGTGTACCGCGCCATCCGGCCGGTCTATTTCGCTGTTTGTGGAGCAACCTTGAGAAAATCTATCGTAGGTCTGATAACGTTCCTCCTGCTGATCCCGGCACTGGGGCATGCGTCCGAAATTGGGGATATCACCATTGGTAATGAAATCGGCAGCGGTGTCTCGAGATTGGGGCATGAGACCGTTGAACTGGTCCGGACGCCGTTCCAAGTCGATAACGGCAATATCCTCGTAACAATCGGCGTAGCGGGGGCTGTCGGCCTTACCTACGTGTTTGACAAGGACATCCACGACAAACTCCAGACCCGCAGGGGCAAGTCCCTCGACAAGGCCGCCGACGCCGGTTCCCTGGCAGGTGATCCTTTTATTCATCTGGGTTTTGCGGCACTGGTCTACGGCGGCGCCATCGCCGCGGACTCGCCAAAGTGGAAGGAGGTCGGAGAGATGCTGGGAGAATCGCTCATCCTGACCGATGCCTCGACCTTCCTGCTCAAGGAGGCGACCGGCCGGGGGCGCCCCGATACCACCACGTCCAAGGGCGACTTCAAACCGCTTCGGTTCAAGAACAATTACGATTCATTCCCGTCCATGCACACCGCCAGTTCCTTTGCCCTGGCCTCCGTCATGGCATCGACCTCCGAGAGCCTCACCCTGAAAACCGCATATTACACGGCGGCGACGTTTGTCGGGTTCTCGCGTCTGTACCAGAACAAGCACTGGGCCAGCGATGTGATTATGGGTGCGGCTTTGGGAGAGTTGTGCGGCCGGGTCGTCACCCATTATCATGCAGCGGGACAGAAAGTGGCGATAGTTCCTCAGGCCTTTGAGAATGGAGCAGGGCTGGCAATGGTGGGGAAATGGTAGTTTTTCCGGTGGGCCTGGAGGCCAATGCCGTCATCTTCGACTTCGACGGCGTTATCGTGGATACGGAACCGCTGCACTACAAGGCGTTCCAGCGCATCCTGGAACCACTCGGGCTCGGCTTTTCGTGGCAGCAGTATGTGGATATCTATATGGGCTTTGATGATCGAGACGCCTTTGTAGAAGCGTTCGCCACTCAAAACAGGCCGCTCGATACCGCAACACTCTCCTCACTCGTGGAGCGCAAGGCTGAGATCTTCCAAACCGTCATCCAGGATGGCATTACAAGCTACCCAGGGGTCGTAGAGTTGATCAAAAAACTGCACCATATGAAAGTACCCCTTGCCATCAGCAGCGGTGCCCTGCAGTCCGATATCGCTCCTATAGTGGAGCAGCTTGGCATAGCCAACTGTTTTGACGTTATCGTGACCGCCGATGATGTTACGAAAAGCAAGCCAGACCCGGAAACCTACCGTCTCGCATTCGAAAAGCTCGCCTCTCATGCCGCCCTAACGCCTGACCGAACCATCGCCATTGAGGACACGCCGGCGGGAATTACCGCTGCAAAGGGTGCCGGCCTACAAGTAATCGGCCTAACCAACAGCTACCCGAAAGCGCTCATCTCTGAGGCCTCGGTCGTCCTCGATTCACTCGAAGAACTTATCCCCTTCACGGTACATCCTTAATCCCCCTGATCATCAGCAGGATCGCGACGAAGTTCGCAGCATAGCGGAGTCTTACGGTTAGATTCATCATTTACTAGTGGCGGGAAATATAGTCTGTGCATGACAGAAGAGTCTGTGAATGGTGAATAGTGAGACGTGAATGAAGACCTGGCCTGACCTCATTCACGATTCACCATTCACCATTCACCATTCACCATTCACCATTCACGATTCACGATTTCCGTGAGTCCAAACGCAAGCGAGCCCTTCAGGTATGATCCTGAAGGGCTCGTTGTTTTTAATTATTCCCGGCGGCGACCTACTTTCCCACACAGCTACCCGTGCAGTATCATCGGC
>NZ_SRSD01000012.1:0-130835 GCF_008369015.1 Oryzomonas rubra | reverse complement strand
TATTTGGTCTTTTTCGATATCATGTCTAGTTGAACTATAGATAAAATAAATATACCCGGACGTCAAGGACTTTTTTATTTTATTTATACCCGATACGGGAAAAATGTCACGCCGATGCCAAAGGCTTCCCGGTCATCCCGTGCGGTTGGTTCACATGACTTTTCCGGGAGCCCCTCACCATTGCGCCAAGCCGAAACCCGGGAAAGTGATATAATTTTATCCGGGATGGCCATCTATGGGGCCATAGCGATTTTCATCACGGCGGCGGCATACTATCAGCCGGCACGGGACTGCCCCGTCAACCGCATCCACCTGCTTACCTGCTATACGTTCTGAGCCACCGGAGGGAGGCCATGAGCGAACAATGGAAGAAATGGTTGTTCAGAACCGCCGGCCTGTTGATCGTGGCGATCCTGGGCGCGGTCGGCTGGCAGAGGTTCGCCCATAACAGCAAGGACGACGGTCTGGCCAGCGGCAACGGCCGCATCGAGGCGGTGGAGATCGACGTTGCCGCCAAGTCGGCGGGTCGGGTGAAGGATATCCTGGTACGCGAAGGGGACCTGGTTGCCGCCGGACAGGTGGTAGCGATCATGGATACCCAGGTTCTGGATGCCCAACTCCGCCAGGCCAGGGCAGAATTGCAACAGGCCCAAAGCGCGGTCGCCACCGCACGCAGTCAACTGGCCCAGCGGGCAAGCGAAAAAACGGCGGCACGGGCGCTGGTGAGGCAACGCGAGGCCGAGTTGGACAGCGCACAAAAGCATTGGGACCGTTCGACCATCCTGGTCAAGGGAGGAGCGGTGTCGCAACAGACCGCCGATGACGACAACGCCCAACTCCAGAGCGCCGCAGCCGCCGTAAGTTCGGCCCACGCCCAGGTTGCCGCCGCCGAGGCAACCATCGTCACGGCCCGTGCCCAGATCGCCGGGGCCCGGTCGGCGGCCGATGCGGCCCAGGCGGCTGTGGAGCGCATCCTGGCGGACATCAGCGACTGTGCCCTCGCCTCCCCCCGGGACGGCCGGGTGCAGTACCGGGTCGCCCAACCCGGCGAGGTGGTCAGTGCCGGCGGCCGGGTCTTGAGTCTGGTGGACCTGAGCGATGTGTACATGACCTTTTTCCTCCCCACGGTCGCGGCGGGGCGGGTGGCGCTCGGCACCGAGGTGCGGCTCGTCCTCGACGCCGCCCCCCAGTACGTGATTCCGTCCCGGGTGTCGTTCGTGGCCGATGTGGCCCAATTCACCCCCAAAACCGTGGAGACGGCCAGCGAGAGGGAGAAGCTGATGTTCCGCATCCGGGCCCAGATCCCCGTGGACCTGCTCAAGAAACATATCACCCACGTCAAGACCGGGCTGCCCGGCATGGCCTATGTGCGCCTGAATCCCGCCGAACCGTGGCCGAGCCGCCTACAGGTACGGCTGCCCCAATGAGCGGGCACACCGCAACGACCGCCCCCGGCCCCTTCGAGCCCCCACCCGTGGCCCGGCTGAAGGAGGTCAACCTCCGCTACGGCAGAACCCGGGCCCTTGACGCGATCAACCTGGAGATCCCCCCCGGCCGCATGGTCGGCGTCATCGGGCCGGACGGAGTGGGCAAGTCGAGCCTGTTCTCCCTGATCGCCGGTTCCCGGGCCATCCAGTCCGGCCAGGTCGAGGTATTGGGCGGCAGCATGGCCGACCGGCGTCACCGCCGTGCCGTCTGCCCTCGAGTGGCTTACATGCCCCAAGGGCTGGGCAAGAACCTCTACCCGACCCTGTCGGTATTCGAGAATGTGGACTTTTTCGCCCGCCTGTTCGGCCATGACCGGCATGAACGTGAGCGCCGCATCGCCGAACTGCTGACCGCCACCGGGCTGGCCCCCTTCGCCGGCCGGCCCGCCGGCAAGTTCTCCGGAGGGATGAAGCAGAAGCTGGGCCTCTGTTGTGCCTTGATCCACGACCCTGACCTGTTGATCCTGGACGAGCCGACCACCGGCGTAGATCCGTTGTCGCGCCGGCAGTTCTGGGAGCTCATCGACCGCATCCGGGGCGACCGTGCCGGCATGAGCGTGCTGATCGCCACCGCCTACATGGAGGAGGCCGCGCGCTTCGACTGGCTGGTGGCCATGAATGCCGGGGGCATACTGGCGACCGGCACCCCCCGTGACCTCCTGGGGCAGACCGGCACCGCCTCCCTGGAGGAGGCGTTCATTGTCCTGCTCCCCGAGTCACAGCGGGAGGGCTACCAACCGGTCCACATCCCCCCCCGCGAAACCGACCCCAACGGGGAGGCGGCCATCGAGGCCCACGACCTGACCATGCGCTTCGGCGATTTCATTGCCGTGGACCACGTGACCTTCCGCATCGGGAAAGGCGAGATCTTCGGTTTCCTGGGGTCCAACGGCTGCGGCAAGACCACCACCATGAAGATGCTGACCGGCCTGCTGGCGGCCAGCGAAGGAGAGGCCCGGCTGTTTGGCCGCCCCGTGGACCCGCACGACCTGGACACCCGGCGCCGCGTCGGCTACATGTCCCAGTCCTTCTCCCTCTACAGCGAATTGACGGTCCGCCAGAACCTGGTGCTCCATGCGCGCCTGTTCGGGATGCCACGGGAGCGGATTCCGGGGCGGGTGCTGGAGATGGCGCAGCGTTTCGGCCTGAATGAGGTCATGTGCAGTCTCCCGGACGCGCTGCCCCTGGGGCAGCGCCAGCGCCTGTCATTGGCGGTGGCCATGATCCACGGCCCGGAGATGCTGATCCTGGACGAACCGACCTCCGGGGTGGACCCGGTGGCACGGGATGGCTTCTGGCAGATCATGATCGATCTGGCGCGCCGGGACAAGGTGACCATCTTCATCTCAACCCACTTCATGAACGAGGCCGAACGCTGTGACCGGATCTCGCTGATGCACGCGGGCCGGGTACTGGCCAGCGCTGCCCCGGCGGCGCTGATCGCGGCCCGCGGGGCCGCCACCCTGGAGGAGGCGTTCATCAGCCATCTGGAGGAGGCGGCCGGCACAGCGGGGAGCGATCCCGCGGTTTCGGAGCCTACCGCCTCCCCTCTCCGCCACGAACCGCACGCGGTCGGCTCCGGGGCAGGCTCAGGCCTCTTCAGCCTGCGGCGCCTGTTCAGCTACACCCGCCGGGAGACCCTGGAACTGCGCCGCGACCCGATCCGCCTGACCCTTGCCATGGTGGGGAGCGCCATCCTGATGTTCGTCATGGGGTACGGCATTACCCTGGATGTGGAGAACCTCTCCTTTGCGGCCCTCGACCGCGACCAGACCGCCATCAGTCGCGACTATCTGCTCAATCTCGCCGGGTCCCGCTACTTCAGCGTTCGCCCCCCCATCAAGGACTACGCCGACCTGGACCGGCGCATGCGCGCCGGGGAGATCACCCTGGCGATCGAGATTCCGCCCGGGTTTGCCCGCGACCTGCGCCGCGGCACCCGGGTCAGCGTGGGGGCCTGGATCGACGGTGCCATGCCCGCGCGGGCCGAAACGGTGCGCGGCTATGTGCAGGGGATGCACGCCCACTGGCTGGCAACCCTGGCGCGGCAAACCGTTGGCGAGGTGGCGGAGGCGGCAAGCATCGAGACCCGCTTTCGCTATAACCCTGATGTCAAGAGCCTGGTGGCCATGGTGCCGGCGGTGATCCCGCTGCTCCTGATGCTGATCCCCGCCATGCTGACCGCGCTGTCGGTGGTGCGGGAGAAGGAGTTGGGGTCCATCGTCAACCTGTACGTCACCCCGGTCACCCGGTTGGAGTTCCTGGTGGGCAAGCAGATTCCCTACGTCGCCCTGGCCATGCTTAATTTTCTGTTGCTGGTCGGCCTGGCGGTAGTCCTGTTCGGGGTACCGGTCAAAGGGAGTTTCATGGCCCTGGCGGTGGCGGCGCTGCTGTACGTGATCGCGGCCACCTCCTTCGGGCTGGTGGTCTCGGCCTTCATGCGCAGTCAGACCGCCGCCCTGTTCGGTACGGCGGTACTGACCATCCTGCCGGCGGTCCAGTTCTCGGGGATGATCGACCCGGTCTCCTCTCTGGAAGGGGCCGGCGCCTTGATCGGCAAGGCCTATCCGACCACCCATTTCCTGACCATCGCCCGGGGCACCTTTTCCAAAGGTCTCGGCTTCACCGACCTCCAAGCATCCTTTATCCCCCTGTTCCTCGCGGTCCCCCTGCTCATCTGCCTGGGGGCCGCCCTGCTCAAGAAACAGGAGCGCTGACCATGCGCGCCGCCAATATCCTGCACCTGGGCGTCAAGGAGCTACGCAGCCTGCTGCGCGACCCGATCATGGTGGTCCTGATCGTCTACAGTTTTACCTTCGCCATCTACACGGCGGCAACAGCCGCTCCCGAAACCCTGCACAAGGCCCCCATCGCCATCGTGGACGAGGACCGGTCCCAACTCTCCACCCGCATCGCCGACGCCTTCTTCCCGCCGCTCTTCATGCCGCCGGTGCTGATCTCTCAAACCGAGATGGATGCCCGCATGGATGCAGGCCTCGACACCTTCGCCCTCAACATCCCTCCCGGTTTCCAACGCGACGTACTGGCCGGGCGTAGTCCCGTCATCCAGCTCAACGTCGATGCCACAAGGATGAGCCAGGCCTTCTCCGGCAGCGGCTACATCCAGGCCATGCTCAGCAGCGAGGTGAGCGCATTCCTGCAAGGATACCGGTCGAACACCACGCCGACGGTTGACCTTGCCCTGAGGGTGCGCTTCAATCCTCAGTTGAACAAATCCTGGTTCAGCGCCGTCATGGAGGTCATCAACAACATCACCATACTCTCCATCGTGCTCACCGGAGCGGCGCTGATTCGCGAACGGGAACACGGCACGGTGGAACACCTGTTGGTGATGCCGGTGACCCCATTCGAGATCATGACCAGCAAGGTGTGGGCCATGGCCCTAGTGGTACTGGCCGCATCGGCCTGCTCCCTGGCCATCGTCGTCCAGGGGGTTCTCTCGGTTCCCATCGAAGGTTCCATCGTCCTGTTCCTGGTCGGCACCGCCCTGCACCTGTTCGCCACCACATCGCTCGGCATCTTCCTCGGCACCATCGCACGCTCCATGCCCCAGCTCGGTCTGCTGCTGATGCTGGTGTTGTTGCCCATGGAAATCCTCTCGGGCAGCATGACGCCACGGGAAAGTATGCCGGAGTTTATCGGGGTCGCGATGCTGGCGGCGCCCAACACCCATTTTGTCATGCTCGCCCAGGCCATCCTGTACCGCGGTGCAGGCTTTGCAGTCGTCTGGCCGCAGTTCGTCTCCCTCGCCCTGATCGGGACGGCCCTGTTCGCCCTGTCTCTGGTGCGTTTTCGCAAAACCATAGGAACGATGGCATGAAATGCGGCACGCAAAAGCCCCTTTCCCGATTAAACGGGAAAGGGGCTTTTGCGTGCCGGCCCGACTCAAATGCTATGGTACTATGCGACAGGGCCAAATTCCATCGGAGCAGCAGTTACCTCAGGTAAAATTCCAGATCATCATTTCGAGAATATCTTTAAAGCTCTTGCCGATCTCTCCGACAACCGTCGGCTCAAAGCCGCAATGCATCATGCACTGGGCGCACCGGGGGTCCTTGCCGACGCCGTACTTGCTCCAATCGGTTTTTTCCATCATCTCCCTGAAGGTCGGATAATGGGCATCGGTAATCAGGTAACAGGGGGCCTTCCAGCCGCGCGGGTTGCGGGTGGGATTGCCCCACGGGGTGCACTCCAGCTTCTTTTCTCCCTTGAGGAAACGGAGGTACATGGGGGTTGAGAAGAAGCGATGCTTCTTGCTCATCTCATAGACCTCGGCGAATTTCTTTTCGATATCACGCCGCTCCAGGAACAGTTTTTCCCCCACCGCCTCGTAGCCGAAACCGGGTGCCACCAGCAGGCCGTCCACCCCGATCTCCTCCAGGTGGGTAAAGAGCATCTCGATCTCCAGCAGGTTGGTTTCCTTGAAGATGGTCGTGTTGGTGCAGACACGGAACCCCAGCTTCTTGGCCTTTTTGATCCCTTCCATGGCTATCTTGAAAGCGCCCTTGCGCTCCAGGATACGGTCGTGGGTCTCCTCGAGGCCGTCCATGTGGACGTTGAGGGTGAAATTGGGATGGGGCTTCATGTTGTCCAGCGCCTTTTCCAAAAGGATGCCGTTGGTGCAGAGATAGATGTGCTTGCCCCGGTCGAGCACGCCACGGATCAGGTCATAGACGGGCGGATAGAGGAACGGCTCGCCGCCGGTGATGGTGACGACCGGCGCGGGGCATTCGTCCACCGATTTCAGACAATCCTCCAGGCTCATCATCTCCTGGATGGTGTCGGCGTATTCCCGGATGCGGCCGCAGCCGGAACAGGCCAGGTTACAGAGATGGGTCGGCTCAAGCATGAGGACGAGGGGGTATTTTTCCACCTTGTTGAGCTTGTTGCTGACGATATACTTGGTCAGGTCGTAGTTGAGGCGCATCGGAAAACGCATTTTTTAATCCTTTCGATTTGTTACTACAAAAATCTGCCACAGAGACTGATGTGTACTCATGTTTCAGGTGCCCTACGATTTCACAAAACCTTCCACGGCAGCGGCAATCCCTTCGGCGTCGATGCCCAGATCCTTGCGCAGTTGGGCCTGACTGCCATGCTCCACATAGTGGTCCGGGATGCCGAGCCGCTTGATTTTAACATCCTGCCGGCCATTATCAAAGAGCAACTCCAATACGGCGCTGCCGAAGCCGCCTTGCAGAGCGTTCTCTTCGACGGTGACGATGCGGCCGGTCTGTCCGGCGGCTGACAGGATCAGGTTCGCATCCAGCGGTTTGACGAAGCGGGCGTTGATCACGCCTGCCGATATGCCCCGACCCTTCAGGGCCTCGGCGGCCTGCAGGGCCGGATAGACGGTGGAGCCGATGGCGACGATGCATACGTCGTTCCCTTCCACAAGCAGTTCCCCCTTGCCGATCTCCAGGGATTTCAGCTCGCTGTCCATCTCCACGCCGTAACCCGCCCCGCGCGGATAGCGCATGGCCATGGGCGCGCCGGAGTAGACGGCGGTCTTGAGCATATGACGCAACTCGTTCTCGTCCTTAGGGGCCATGAGCGTCATGCCGGGCAGATGGCGCAGATAGGAGAGGTCGAAGACGCCGTGGTGGGTCGGGCCGTCGTCGCCCACCAGACCGGCGCGATCCATGGCAATGGTCACCGGCAGATTTTGCAGGCAGATGTCGTGAAAAACCTGGTCGTAGGCACGCTGCACGAAGGTTGAATAGATGGCGGTCACCGGACGGAAACCGTCGGCGGCAAGGCCGGCGGCAAAGGCCATGCCGTGCTGTTCGGCGATCCCCACATCGAAGAACCGCTTTGGAAAACGCTCGGCGAAACGGTTGAGCCCGGTCCCGTCCGGCATGGCCGCCGTGATGGCCACGATCTTGGGATCCTGCTCGGCCAATTGCACGATGGTTTCGCCGAAGACGTCGGTGTACGACTTGCTGCCCGCCTTGGGGGCGCCTTTGCCGGTGGCCACGTCAAAAACGCCCACTCCATGGTACTTGGAGGGGGTTTCCTCAGCCGGCTTGTACCCTTTTCCCTTGGTGGTCATGACATGCACCAAGAGCGGGCCGTCCAGTTGGCTGATATTATTGAACACCTCGACCAGTTGCGGCAGATCGTGACCGTCCAGGGGGCCCAGATAGTCGAACCCCAGGGCTTCGAAGAGCGAACCGGGGGTGAGAAAGCCTTTCAGAGAGTTTTCCGCCCGCCGGGCAAAGTGGAGGATATCCGTGCCGATGGCGGGGATATTCCGCAGCAGACCCTGCATCTCTTTTTTCAGGTCGCGGAAGTACCGGCCGGTCATCTTGCGGGAGATGAACGACGAAAAGGCGCCCACATTCTTGGAAATCGACATCTCGTTGTCGTTCAGCACCACCACGAGATTTTTTTTGAGGTGCCCGGCCTGGTTGAGTGCTTCAAAGGCCATGCCGCCGGTCAGGGAACCGTCCCCGATAACGGCGATGGCATGATTTTTGGTGCCTTCCAGGTCACAGGCCACCGCCATGCCGAGACCGGCCGAGATGGAGGTGGACGAGTGCCCCACGCCAAAGGCGTCGTGCTCCGATTCACAGCGTTTGGGAAACCCGGAAAGCCCCTTGTACTGACGCTGGGTGGGGAAACGTTCACGCCGCCCGGTGAGAATCTTGTGGGTATAGGCCTGGTGCCCCACATCCCAGACGATTTTATCCTGGGGGGAGTCGAAGCAGTAGTGCAGGGCAATAGTCAACTCCACCGCCCCCAGATTCGAGCCCAGGTGGCCGCCGGTGGTCGAGACCGTTTCCAGCAGGAAACGGCGCACCTCCTCAGCCAGGGCCGGCAGCTGTTCGGGCTTGAGTTTTTTCAGATCAGCCGGAGAGTTTATCTTGTCGAGGTATGTGTACATGATCGTTTCTCCATCGAAAAATCACTGTGCAGGGCAGCGGCGGTTACTTGTTTTCCACATAACCGTTGCCCTTGAACCACGCTACGGCGCGTTGCAGCGCATCATTTACCGGTGTCTGGGGCAACCCCAGCTCCCGTACCGCCTTCGTTGAATCGAAAAACATGAACTTCGCCGCCATCTGCACACCCGCCAGAGGTATCAGCGGCTCTCTGCCGGTAATACGGGCAATGGCTTCGTTGACGTAGGCCGCCAGCAGGATCGGCGTGTAGGGCAGTCGCACCCGGGGTGCCGCCAGACCGGTGATCTCCTCCAGCAGACCAAAGATGTCACGCAGGGTCAGGTTGGCGTTGCCCAGGATGTACTTCTCACCCACACGCCCCTTCTGTTCCGCCAGGATGTGGCCACGGGCACAATCTTCGACGGCGATGATGTTGAGCCCCGTGTCCAGATAGGCCGGCATCTTGCGGTTGAGAAAATCGACGATGATCTTGCCCGTGGGGGTCGGCTTGATATCGAGGGGCCCGACCGGCGTTGATGGATTGACGATCACCAGGTGCAGGCCGCGGCTGACGAACCGCTCCGCCTCCCGTTCCGCCAGGAATTTGCTTTTTTTATAATGCCCCACCATGTCGGCCAGGGTCACCGGCGTATCTTCGGCGCCCGGTGTGCCGTTGCCGGGGTTTCCGAGCGTCCCCACGCTGCTGGTATAGACCACCCGCGCGAGGCCGTTTTCCAAGGCAGCCTCCAGTACGGCTTTCGTGCCTTCGACGTTGATGCGGTACATCTGCCGGGGGTCGCGGGTCCAGAGGCGGTAATCGGCGGCGGCGTGATAGAGCGTATCACATCCCTTCAATCCTTGCCGCAGGCTTTCGGGGTCCTGCAGGTCCCCTTGCCACAACTCGATGTCCAGCCCCGCCAGGTTGGAGGTATCCGACCCGGCCCTCACAAGGGCGCGCACCTCACGGCCGTCTTTCAGCAACTCCCTGGCAATGCTTGCGCCGATAAAACCGGTCGCGCCGGTGATAAATGTCTTCATAGCCACTCATTTTCCACTGATGCCGTGTCGAAACAGCCCGTTACAGCAGCTTACGGCCGCCTCTTCATAAATGGGGAAAGCCCCGGAATATGGCAAACTCGGGGCTTCCCAGCGAAACGAAATGTCATTGCCGCCTGGGCGGCGCTATTTTTTCTCTCCGCTTTCTGCGAGCAGGCGACGGTACTTGCCCAGCGCTGTCAGCGGGAAACAGTTGCGGTAGATGTGGTACTTGATCATGAAAAACTTGGGAAACCCGGTGCCGGTGAAGGCATCCTCATCCCAGGTTCCGTCCTGTTTTTGGCTGTTCAGCAGGTAGTCGATGCCGCGGGCCACGGTCTTGGACTGCACCTCGCCGGCCGCCATGAGCGCCAGCAGCGCCCACCCGGTCTGAGAGGGGGTGCTCGGCCCGCTGCCCATCAACGAGCGGTCGAAGTAGGACTCACAGACCTCTCCCCAACCGCCGTCCATATTCTGCTTGGATTTAAACCAGTTGACCGCCTTTTTGACGTAAGGCTGGGACATGTCCTCGCCGATGGCCTGCAATCCGCACAAGACCGACCAGGTGCCGTAGATATAGTTGACCCCCCAACGGCCCCACCACGGGCCTTCCGGTTCCTGTTCCTTCTGCAGGAATTCAAGGGCATGCTCGGCCGCCGGATGGCTTTTGGAATAATTGAAGTTACCCATCAACTCCAGCATGCGGCCGGTCAGGTCGGCCGTCGGCGGATCGATCAGGGCTTCCAGGTCGGCAAAGGGGAGCTTGTTCAACAGGTATTTGGTATTGTCCTTGTCGAAAGCGCCCCAGCCGCCGTTTTGGCTCTGCATCCCCATGCACCAGGAGATACCGCGTTTGATGGCCTGTTCCTTGTGTTTGCGATCCCGTACCTTGATATCCTTGATGGACAACATGACGAAACCGGAGTCGTCCACATCGGGGTACCAGTCGTTGAGGAACTCGAAGGCCCATCCGCCCGGCTCCAGTTCCGGAGCCTTGATCTGCCAGTCCCCTTTGCGACGCACCTCCAGGTCCAGCAGCCATTGGGCCGCTTTGACCAGCGCCGGATGGTCGGCAGGGACCCCGGCCTCCTGCATGGCGACGAGCGCCAGGGCTGTGTCCCATACCGGCGATATGCACGATTGCAACACTAAGCCTTCTTCATCCTCGATACAGAAATTGGCCAGCGCCTCCAGCCCCTTGACAACGGCGGGATGGTCGTTTGCATAGCCGAGACAATGCAGGGCCAGGATCGAGTTGAGCATGGCCGGCTGGATGCCGCCCCAATCGCCGGTCGGCTCCTGGTGGTCAAGTATCCACTGTTCGGCAACGGACGTGGCCTTCTTCTTGAACGGCCGGATGGGACTGGACTCGTACACCTTGCACAGGTGGTCCACACCGATGAAGAAGTTTTTCCAGGTGAGGATGCCGTCTTCCTTGGTAAAGGTATAGTCGGTCGGCCGCAGCGGGCGGACGTAAAGCTCCTTCACCCGCGCCCAGGGAGGGAGCTTGCGCACCGGGCGTTCGGCCATCACCACCGAAAGCGGGATGATGGTCCCCCGGGCCCAGCTGGAGAGCTCATAGACGTTGAAATAGGCCCAGTTGGGCAAAAGCATCAGTTCAATCGGCATGGACGGGACGCCGAGCCAGGAGAACTCGCCGAACAGCGCCAGGAATATCTTGGTAAAAACGCGCGCCTTGATGATGCCGCCGTTGGCCAGAATGAATTCCCGCGCCTTGCGCATGGCCGGATGGTCCGCCGGGTAGCCTGCCAGCTTGAGGGCGAAATAGGCCTCGATAGTGGTCGAGAGGTCGCCGGGGCCGGTATGCCAGATGGCCCAATAGCCCTCCTCGGTCTGTTTGCTGAGGATGTAGCGGGCCATCTTCCGCTCGCGCACCTTGTCCACCATCCCGAGAAAATGGAACAGCATAACGTATTCCGACGTGATGGTGACGTTGGACTCCAGTTCAGCCCACCAATAGCCGTCCGGCAATTGCTCCCGGAAAAAGAAATCGCGGGTCCGCTCGATGGCCTTGTCAAGCGGACTTTTTGCGTCGCCCACCATCTTCTTCCAGATGGAAGGTGGCAGGTGGTGTACCTTGGCAACCGTTTTTTTAGGGGGATCGAGAGCTGGTGCAGTTGGTGCAGCCGTTTCCAAATTGAACGATGTCAGTGCCGTTGAAATCGGATATTTACTTGAATTCATTCACAAAGCTCCTGGTGATCGCAATAAAGGCAATGCCGAGGGCATTTGTCAGTTAAATTGTGCTTTAATATCACAGAAACCGAAAGATGTATATTTTTTTTCAAATTACCGATACACGACCGTGACACTCGCCCCTGATCTCCCGGCGGGAATACCGGCCCCAGATTGAAGTTTGCCAGCATCGGGGTGGTTATGTTATACACGATATATCAGCCATGAATTCGGCAAAAATGAAGGAGATTATGCATGTTGTCGGGAAAACAAAAACGCCACCTGCGCGCCCTCGGGCACAGCCTCAAGCCGGTCATCCACATCGGCAAAAAAGAGATCGAAGAGGCATTGATCAAGGAGGCCAATGCCGCTTTGGACTGCCATGAACTGATCAAGGTCAAACTGCTGGAAAGTTGCCTGCTGGACAAGAACGAGGCTGCCGAAACCCTGGCCGGGTCATGCAATGCCGACATTGCCCAGATATTGGGCAAGACGTTCCTGCTCTACCGCCCGGCGACGCCACCGGTAATCGTCCTGCCGAGTACGGAAAAACCTGCCAAGGCCAAAAAGGCATGACCGTACGCGCTGCCCTCTTTGACCTGGACGGCACCCTGGTGGATTCGCTGGGCGACATAACCGATGCCGTCAACCATATGCTGGCCGGCTTCAGCCGTCCCTCCCTGGCGGCCCCCTCGGTACGCAAACTGGTGGGCAAAGGAGCCCGGAATCTGGTCCGACGGGCACTCGGCGCCGAATCCCAGGACGATATTACGCGGGCGCTCGATCTGTTCGTAGCCTACAATAGCAGCCATATCGCGGATAAAAGCGCGCTCTATCCCGGCGTTCGGGAGGCGCTGCACCAACTGGCCGAAAGCGGTATCCGCATGGCGGTCATTTCCAACAAGCACGAGGCCCTCTGCCGTCTGGTCATGGAGACGCTCGGCATCGCCCGGCAGTTTGAAATCATCTGCGGCGGGGATACCTTCGCCGAGATGAAACCCTCCCCCCTCCCCCTGCTGCGGGTGGTGGAGCGCCTCGGCGTCGCCCCCCATGAAGCGGTCATGATAGGGGACAGTATCAACGACGTACAAGCCGGCCACCAGGCCGGCGTCACCACCATCGGCTGTGTCTGGGGTTACGGTGGGGCGGAAGAGCTGACAGAAGCCGACCATCGCGCCGCCTCACTCATGGATGTGGCAACCATCCTGTTGAAAGAAACCAAGGTTGTTCAAAAATAGTCAGATCGTCGCACCCGCAGAATGCCCTGAGGAGGCGTAGCAGCGCTACGCCGCACGAAAGGACATTCGAGGACGGCGGGGAGATGACTGTTTTTCAACAACCTACTTAGGAAACCATGAACGGTTGGACCGGAACCATACTCAGGGTCAACCTGAGCGCCGGAACGGCGCAGCGCGAGGCAATCCCCCCGCAATTATTGGAGGAGTACCTCGGGGGCCGCGGACTGGGGGTGCGCCTGATGCGCGACCGTTTTCGGCTTCCCCCGCTCGATCCGGCCATGCCGTTGATCTTTGCCGTCGGACCGCTGTGCGGCACCCCTGCCCCGACAGCCGCGCGGCTCTCGGTGATCTCCCGGTCCCCCTTGACCGGCACCATCTACGATTGCTCCGTAGGCGGCCGTTTCGCCTGGCATCTGAAAGCGGCCGGACTGGACGCCCTTATTGTGACCGGCAGGAGCCCTGAGCCGGCCGTTCTGGCAATCCGGTCCAGTGGGGTTGCAATCCTGCCGGCCGGCCAGCTATGGGGCAGGGATATCCCTGCAACGGTGGACGCCCTGAAAGAACAGGGTAGTGTGGCGGCAATCGGTCCGGCCGGCGAAAACGGCGTCCCCTTTGCCAGCATCGTGATGGAGGGGGGGAGTTCGGCCGACCGGGGCGGTCTGGGCGCCGTAATGGGGGCAAAAAACCTCAAGGCGGTGATTGTCAACGGCGACCGCGTGACGACGAGTGCCGATCCCGTCCTGCTGGACAAGGCCCGCCGCGATGTGCTGCGACTCTTCAACGCCTCTCCGGTGATTTTCGGCCCCCTGGGGATCGCCGAGTTCGGCACGCCGGTGCTGGTGGACCTCATGGCCCAGCGTCGTATGACCCCCACCGGGAACTTCCGCACGACCTTCTTCGAGCGCTCGGCCGCCTACTCCGGACCGGCGATCAGGGAGGCCTTCGCCCCCAGGAAGAACGGTTGTTACGACTGCCCGATCCAGTGCCTAAAAACGACGGCACAGGGCGTCCCCCTGCCGGAATACGAGACCGCTTCCCACTTCGGAGCTCTCCTCAGGGTTGACGACCTGCAGGCCATCGTTGCGGCGAACCAAGCCTGCAACGACCTGGGTTTGGACGGAATCTCGGCGGCCGCCACCATTGCTGCATGGGGCGAGATCAAGGGGGAATTCCCCACGGCAGGACAGATCCCCGCCTTGTTGGAGGATATGGCCCTGCGCCGCGGCGAGGGCGAGCTTTTGGCGCTTGGTTCGCGCCGCCTTGCGGAGCGGATGGGCAGGCCGGAACTTTCCATGAGTGTCAAATCTCTGGAACTGCCGGCCTACGATCCACGGGGGGCCTACGGCATGGCGCTGGCGTACTGCACCAGTACCCGCGGCGGCTGCCACCTGCAGGCTTATCCCATCTCCCATGAAATCCTGCGCAAACCGGTGCCCACCGACCGCTTTTCGTTTTCCGGCAAGGCCCGTATCATCACCATTGCCGAGGATACCAACGCCGCCATGGACTCCCTGGCGGCCTGCAAGTTCGCTCTCTTCGGCGCCAGCCTGGAGGAGTACGCCGAACTGCTGACCGCCGCCACCGGCATCGGATATTCCCCCCAGCGGCTGCGGGAGATCGGCCGCCGTATCTGCCTGACCGAGCGTTTCTACAACTGCGCCAACGGCTTCTCCCGCAAGGACGATCGCCTGCCGGAGCGTTTTTTCAACGAGCCGGGGACGAGCGGCGACGGCATTCATATCCCCCCCATCGACCGGCGCCGTTTTGCAGAGGAGTTGGACAAATACTACCGCATCAGGGGATTGAATGCCGACGGCTGTTTCGATGATGCCGGCTTCCTGGAAAAACTGCCGTGAAATGGTTCGGCAAAGCCCCCTCCCCCGGGCCCACCGGGCCTCTGCCCACGGACAACAGGGGTATCGGCGATCTGGGGGAGGCTCTGGCCGCCGCATTCCTCGAAGGTCACAACTACCGCATCCTGGAACGCAACTACCGCTGCAAGGGGGGCGAGGTGGATATCGTGGCCCGGGACCCGCGGGACAAAAGTCTGGTCTTCGTGGAGGTCAAGACCCGCCGCGACCTTTCCTACGGCGTGCCCCAACTGGCGGTGACCCCGTTCAAACAACGCCAGATATCCAAGGCCGCCCTGACCTGGCTGGCCCGGAATCGGCAACAGGACGCCAATGCCCGCTTTGACGTGATCGCCATCCTTCTGGCGGAGAGCGGCCCCCACAAGATCGAGCACATCGAGAATGCATTTGAGTTGGCATATTGAAGAGGAGGTTTGCATGGATTTCACCGCCGTACTGGCCCAGATAAAACCGAAGCTCGGTTGCGTCGCCGATAACCTGGCGCTCATCGAGGAGCGCATCGAACAGGCGAAAGCGGCCAAGGCCGACCTGGTGATCTTCCCCGAATTGGCCCTGACCGGCTATTTTCTCAAGGATCTGGTGCCGGAGGTGGCCCGGCGGCTGGATTCACCCGAGATCGCCCGGCTGCTGGAACTCTCCCGCGGTATCTCCATTGCCGTGGGCTTCGTGGAAGCCACTGATGACTATAGATTCTTCAACTCGGCCCTCTACCTGGAAGACGGGGTGATCAAGCACCTCCATCGCAAGGTCTACCTCCCCACCTACGGCCTGTTCGACGAGCAGCGCTACCTGGCCCGAGGGGAACGTTTCCGAGCCTTCGACACCAAGTTCGGCCGCATGGGCCTCCTGATCTGCGAGGATATGTGGCACCTTTCAAGCTCCTACATCCTGGCCATGGACGGGGCTGCCACGCTGCTCTGCCTCTCCAGCAGCCCCGGCCGCGGCGTGGAGGGAGAGTCTCTCGCTTCGGCCGCGTCCTGGCAGAAGTTGACCGCCACCACGGCACTGTTCCTCAACTGCCGGGTGTTATACTGCAACCGGGTGGGGTACGAAGACGGCGTCAATTTCTGGGGCGGCTCGGAATATATCGCTCCGTCGGGCGAGTCGATCATACGGGCCCGCCTGCTGGAAGAAGACAGCGTCAGCGCACGGCTGGAGGAAGGCGCCCTGCGGCGGGAGCGGATTTTCTCTCCCATGCTGCGGGACGAGAACCTGTTCGTGACCCTGCAGGAACTCAGGCGCATCGAACGGGAAAGGGGGCTGTGATGGCGGGCCTGTCAGCCAATACGGAACTGTTGCGAAAAATCCTGGTCGGCTTCGTACAAGACGAGGTGCACAAGGTCGGGGTCAAAAAGGCCGTGCTGGGGTTGTCGGGGGGGATCGACTCGGCCCTGGTGGCGTTCATCGCCGCCGAGGCGCTGGGGGCCGAAAACGTCCACGCCATCTGCATGCCCTACAAGACCAGCAACCCCGAGAGCGAGGCCCATGCCCGCCTGGTGGCCCAGGCATGCGGCGTGGACTTCACCCTGGTACCGATCACCCCCATGGTGGACGCATATTTCGGGATGTTCCCGGATGCGAGTAATATGCGGCGTGGCAACAAGATGGCCCGCGAACGCATGACCATCCTCTTCGACCATTCCGCCCATTATTCCGCCCTGGTACTGGGAACCAGCAACAAAACAGAACTGTTGCTCGGCTACGGAACCCTCTACGGCGACATGGCCAGCGCCCTCAATCCCATCGGCGATCTCTACAAAACACAGATTTGGCAACTGTCCGAGGCCATGGGCGTACCGAACGAGGTGATCGAGAAAAAGCCCTCCGCCGACCTGTGGGCCGGCCAGACCGATGAGGAGGAGTTGGGCTTTTCCTACCGCCAGGTGGACGAACTGCTCTACCGCATGGTGGACCTGCGCCTGACCCGGGAGGAACTGATCAGCGCAGGCTTTGGTCCGGAGTTCATCGACACCATCTACAAGAAGGTCCAGAACTCCCACTTCAAGCGGCGCCTGCCGGTGATCGCCAAGGTATCCAACCGCACCATCGACCGGGATTTCAGGTACTCCCGGGATTGGGGCAAGTAATGGCTTTAGTGGGAATGGTGTTGGCGATTTATCGGCGACTTCTGATACAATGGGGGTAACGGGAGGTGTCGTTGTGATAATCATAACCTATCGTTACGCCGCCCATGAGGATATTGAGAACGGTCTCACGTGGATGCAGAGCTTCAGGACCGAGGTGCGGGCACGATGATGGCCATTTCCGGGAAGGACAGGGAAACACGAATGAAGCGAGGTGAGGAAACAACACTTGTCTACTCCAGCGAAACTGGTCGTGTAAGCCCCGGCGCCTCCAAGCCGCAGAGGGTGCAGCCGTCGAAGCAGGTACCGGCGCAGCCGGCCGACGGGACGGTCCGCCTACGCCGCGAGGTCAAGGGGCGCGGCGGGGGAACCGTTATCGTCATCACCGGCGTACCGCTCAAGGGAGAGGCGTTGAAGGAATTGGCCGGGGTGCTGAAAAAACGCTGCGGCTGCGGAGGCACGGTCAAGGATGGGGTCATCGAGATTCAGGGGGACCATCGCGACACTCTGCTCAAGGAATTGGAGTCGCGCGGATACCGGGTCAAACAGGCGGGAGGATGAGAATGCAATTAATTCCTTGACCGTAATGATTTTTTCAAATATTTTTTTATATTCGATTTATTTTGTCGAGCTTGAAAACGCAGGCGAGGCGCTCGTGCGAGAGTGGCGGAATTGGCAGACGCACCAGACTTAGGATCTGGCACCGAAAGGTATAGGAGTTCAAGTCTCCTCTCTCGCACCATGTAATAACCGCGCACGGCGTGGGCGGGCACGAAACAAATTTCAACCAGGAGAGGTTATCCGAAATGCAGGTTCACGTAGAAGAAATAAGCCCGGTCAAGAAGAGAGTCAATATCGAGGTTCCGGCCGAGCAGGTCGATGCCGAGATCGAGAAGGTCTATGCGGGCATCCAGAAAAAGGCCAAGCTCCAGGGTTTCCGTCCCGGCAAGGCCCCCATGCAACTCATCAAACGCACCTACAGCGATACCATGCGCGACGAGGTCATGCGCCGTATCTACGAGCAGACCCTCTTCAAGGCCTTGGGTGAGCACAAGATCGAGCCGGTTGATTCCCCGACCGTTGAAAGCGACATCCTCCAGCAGGGTGCACCGTTCAAGTTCAGCGCCTTGGTAGAGGTCCTGCCGGAAATACTCCTCACGGGGTATACGGGGCTGGCGGTCAAAAAGGAAACCTACGTCCCCAACCAGGACAGCATTGAAGCCGAACTCAAGCGGATGCAGGAGAATATGGCCCAGCTTGTGCCCATGAGCGACGATGCCGTCGTTGAAAACGGCGATGTCGTTACCGCCGACTACACCTTTTCAGTGGAAGGGTTTCCCAATGAAACCAGCACTGCCGAGGATGCCCAGATCGAGGTAGGCGCAAACCAGCTCATCCCCGGCTTCGAGGAAGGCTTGGTCGGCATGAAAAACGGCGAGACGAAGGAGATTCACGTCACCCTGCCCGAAGGCTACCGCCTTCCCGAGGCTGTCGGCAAAGAGGGTGTCTTCACGGTCACCCTGAAGGAAGGCAAGCACAAGGAGTTGCCCGAGCTTGACGACGAATTTGCCCGGCAGTTCGGGGAGTACGAAACCATAGAACAGCTGCGGGCCAAGATGGTCGAGTTCCGTGAAAAGCACGAGACCGATCGTATTCAGGGCGAGTTGAAGGATCGCATCGTCCAGGCATTGATTGACAAGAACCCGCTTGAGGTTCCCGATTCCCTGATCAAACGTCAACTCGACGCCATGCTGGAAAACCTCAAAAACCGCTTGCAGAGCCAGCACATGTCCATCGAGATGATGGGCCTGGACGACAACGGATTTCGCGAGCGTTTCCGCGATGCCGCGGCCGACAAGGTCCGGGGCGGGATGCTCCTCATGGCCCTGGTGACGAAGGAGAATATCGCGGTTGCCGATGAGGACCTGGCAAAGCGCTACGAACTGATCGCCGCCGGCAATCCGGATATGCTCGACCGCGTCAAGGAATATTACGAATCGAACCATAATGCCAAAAACTCCCTCTTCGCCGAGATCAAGGAAGACAAGGCCATCGATTTTCTGCTGAGCAGTGCTGTCATTACCGAAGTTGACGCCTCCGAGTTGAAGCAAGCCGAGGCGTAAGGAGAACCAATGTACATCCCGATAGTGGTTGAACAAAGCGGCCGTGGCGAGCGCTCGTACGATATCTATTCACGCCTCCTCAAGGAGAGGATCATCTTCCTGGGAGGAAGCATCGACGACCAGGTGGCCAACCTGGTAATCGCCCAGTTGCTTTTTCTGGAGGCCGAAGATCCGGACAAGGACATCCACCTCTATATCAACTCTCCCGGCGGCGTGGTAACGGCCGGCATGGCGATCTTCGACACCATGCGCTACATCAAGGCCCCGGTCTCCACCATCTGCGTCGGTCAGGCCGCGTCCATGGGCGCAGTCCTCCTGGCTGCAGGGGAAAAAGGAAAGCGTTACAGCCTGGTCCACTCACGGATCATGATCCATCAGCCGTTGGGAGGATTTCAGGGACAGGCCACCGACATCAACATCCACGCCAAAGAAATCCTGCGTATGAAGGACGAGTTGAACGGCCTCCTCGCGGAAATGACCGGGCAACCGCTTGAAAAATTGGAAGCCGATACCGAGCGTGATTTTTTCATGTCCGCCGAAGAAGCCAGGGAGTACGGCCTGATTGATTCGACGTTCATTAGGAAGCCTGATACGGGAGGTGCAGCATGAGCCGACGCGACACCAATCAGGAAAATCTTACCTGCTCTTTCTGCGGCAAAAGCCAGGAAGAGGTGAAAAAGCTGATTGCAGGACCAGCGGTGTATATCTGCGACGAATGCATCGAACTCTGCAACGACATCATTGCCGAAGAGATGAAGATGGAAGAGACCTTGGGGCCGGATATGAAAAAGCTCCCCAAGCCTCGAGAAATCAAGGAAATTCTCGACGAGTACGTCATCGGCCAGGACAAGGCCAAGAAAGTGCTCTCGGTCGCGGTGTACAACCACTACAAGCGCATCGAGTCGGGAAGCAAGCCGGGCGATGTGGAAATGCAGAAGAGCAACATACTCCTCCTGGGGCCCACCGGCTCGGGCAAGACGCTTTTGGCTCAAACCCTGGCCCGTATCCTGAAAGTGCCCTTTGCCATGGCCGATGCCACCAACCTGACCGAGGCCGGTTATGTCGGCGAGGACGTAGAGAACATCATCCTGAGCCTGCTCCAGGCAGCCGATTACGACGTGGAACGCGCCCAGAAGGGGATCGTCTATATCGATGAAATCGACAAGATCGCCCGCAAGACCGATTCCCCCTCCATCACCCGCGACGTGTCGGGCGAAGGGGTTCAGCAGGCCCTGCTCAAGATCATCGAGGGAACGGTCGCCAGTATCCCCCCCAAGGGAGGCCGTAAGCATCCCCAGCAGGAATTCATGAAGGTCGATACCACCAATATCCTCTTCATCTGCGGCGGCGCCTTTGCCGGCCTGGAGAGCGTCATCCAGCAGCGCATCGGCATGAAGAGCCTCGGGTTCGGTGCCGATGTCAAAAAGCGCGAAGAGAAGAAACTCGGGGAATTGCTCAACAACGTGACCCCCGAGGATCTGCTCAAATTCGGCTACATTCCCGAATTCATCGGCAGACTGCCCGTCCTGGCGCCGCTCACCGAACTGGATGAGGATGCCATGGTACAGATTCTGAAGGAACCCAAAAACGCCCTGGTAAAACAATACCAGAAGCTCTTCGACCTGGAGAGCGTCCGCCTGCGTTTCACTGACGGTTCTCTGGTTGCCATCGCCAAAGAGGCGCTCAAGAGAAACACCGGCGCCCGGGGTTTGCGTTCCATTCTTGAAAACTCCATGCTGGAGATCATGTATGAGATCCCCTCGCAGCAGAACGTCAAAGAGGTGGTTATCAGCGAGGATGTCATCTATCGCAAGGAAAAACCGATCGTCGTTTATGAGCAGCAGGTCAATGACGCTGCCTAGCCCCTCGGCCCCTGCTAATTATTTTTAGTAATTACGACATGTTGCATATGGCTCGACAGGTGAAAGCGTTATTTTATCGTGCTTTACGGCATAAAAGATGCCCCAAGAGCCCTTAAAATGGAGCTTTGCGCGAAAATTTCCTTGACAGTCTTCGCGGGAATCTGATAAACACTGACTCGCTTTGTATTCCCACAACAAACAGGAGGTGTAACGTGACAAAATCTGAATTGATTAGCGCAGTAGCTGAGAAGGCTGGGCTTAAAAAGGTTGAAGCTGAAAAAGCCGTTGCTGCTTTCATCACCACCGTAACTGGCGCCCTCAAAAAAGGCGACAAGTTGAGCTTGGTGGGTTTTGGCACATTCTCCACCGCAAAAAGGGCTGCCCGCAAAGGTCAGAATCCCCAGACCGGCAAGAAGATCAATATTCCGGCCGCCGTCGTACCCAAGTTCAAACCGGGTAAGACCCTCAAGGAAGCCGTTAACAGCAAGAAGTAATTTCGTACTGCAGAGTACGTCGAAGTTTGCGGGGTTGTAGCTCAGCTGGTTAGAGTGCCAGCCTGTCACGCTGGAAGTCGCGGGTTCGAGCCCCGTCAACCCCGCCATAAAAATTAGGGCGAATAGCTCAGCTGGGAGAGCGCCAGCCTTACAAGCTGGATGTCGCAGGTTCGATCCCTGCTTCGCCCACCATTAATATCAAGGACTTAGGCACCATTGCTTAAGTCCTTTTTCTATGCTTGCATCCTTTTTTGCATCCTTTTGAAAAACAGCAATCCGAGTCTTACAAGCTGGATGTCGCAGGTTCGATCCCTGCTTCGCCCACCAATAAAATAAAGGACTTAGCCGATTAGGCGTAAGTCCTTTTTTTGTTATGCAACCTCTTGTGCAACCTCAAGGGCTCTTGCAGCCAAACAGAGAGTGTATGGAATATGCCAAATATTTTTTGTTGGAGGTAAAGAACAATAACCGATAAGCTGTTAACTTTCAACTCTTTGCCTGGGGCAGACATTCTAACTATTCCTGATGGCTCATGTCCTCGGGAGCATCTATAACTTTGGGGCTGTCCTAGATAAGTAAATTTGTCTAGGATAGCCCCTTAACTTTTGTCGAACGCTCCCACACCTGCCGGCCGGGACTTGGTTATCGCCTCAAGGGCAAAAGCTGCGCCTTCATCGATTGGAATGAAATTCTGGATAACCCACTGGAAGCGCTCCTTGAAAATTCATTATTGAAACACAACCCTTGACTCAGGGTAATTCGGCGATATGGTTAAAAAAATACTTGTTTTATGCGATAGCAATTGCAAGTGCAATGTTGCCAAGCCGGTGTAAAATCGGAATGTGACAGGGAATCATTCAGACGTACGGAAGGTTAAGGCATGTCAGAAAATCCTATGGATAAGTATGATGAGTTCTTCTCTTTGGCCTATCAGCCAGGTGCGATGGACGCAAAGACCAAAAATCTTGTCGCCCTTGCAGCGTCGTTGGGAGCAGGGTGCCAGCCCTGAACTGAATTCAGCCTTGCGGTCGCAAGGAAACTGGGGGCAACGCGAGAGGAAATTGAAGAGGTAATCAATATCGCCATGACGGTCGGTGCACATAAGATTAGACTCATGGCCGAAAAGGGGGTTGATGGCCTTGCTGAAGAATTCCGGGAGCAAGAGAAAGAACGCAAGCCGTTTACCTGAAAGCCTTAGAACTGTCCAGTTAGGACATCTCAATTACGAAGGCGGGGCAAGCATATGATGCCATACGACTATTTTTGGAGAGGCTGTATGTGGATATTCCCGCTGCTGGGTCTTTTCATATTCCTGGTGGTCATGATTGCCGTATTCTGCAGAGGATGTTTTAGACCGCTGTGGCACTCGTCAGGCGTGCACTCTCATGAGGAGTCGGCACTGGAAATCCTGAAGAAAAGGTATGCGAAGGGAGAACTTTCCAAGGAACAGTTCGAGCAGATGAAAATGGATATCCTGTAAGCACAGAAGGGGCAGGTCGATGGGAAAAGAGCAAACTCATGAGGTTCTGGACGCACAAAATCACCATTGGGAAAAGGCCTATACCACCAATCCTGAGATGTTCGGGGATGAGCCAAGCGAACCTGCCCGGAAAGCCGTGGAAGCTTTCACGGAGGCAGGCGTAAAGAACCTCCTGGAACTTGGCGGCGGACAGGGGCGGGACACAATTTATTTTGCCCAAAATGGCTTCACGGTCACGACGCTGGATTACGCAGACGAAGGCGTTAAGGCTATCGCGGAAAAGGCAGATAAAGCCGGTTTGTCCAAGCGATTAAGGATATTACGCCATGATGTTCGTAATCCTTTGCCGTTTCCTGATGCTTCCTTCGATGCTTGCTATTCCCACATGCTTTTCTGCATGGCTCTTACCACTGTGGAACTGGAATTCTTGTCATCGGAAATCAGACGAGTGTTGAAATCTGGCGGTCTCAATATCTACACCGTCAGGCATACCGGCGACCCTCATTACGGAACCAGAATCAATCGGGGCGAGGATATGTACGAGGTTAACGGATTCATTGTCCATTTTTTCAGCCGGGAAAAGGTGGAACACTTGGCAAGAGGTTACGAAATTGTCAGCATCGATGAGTTTGAAGAAGGGCCATTACCGAGAAGACTGTTTCGTGTAACTCTTAAACGAATTGAAGTGTGATTATACATAACAAGGTGTCGCCGAAACGAAAGACGTCACCCGTCTGTGACCGGTATTCAAATCGGTCGTTCAGCTTTATAACCATACCTCGTGACTACATCACTTGGTCGCCTTCGCCGGAACGCTGGTCGGTTTCTCAGCGGAACGTCGGTCGTCATCACGTCAGTTCCTTTGGTCGATTTCACCGGAACAGCCAATCTGGGCTTCTAAGCACGAAAACCCAAAAAACTTAGGTATTTTTAGGCCTAATGTGCCCGGTTTCTATGCTCGAATTTCAGGTTTTTCAGGGATCAATGGGGGTTTGTTACCAAGTGGTTATTCCGGTGAAACCGTCCATTGTCCCGGCGCAAGCGGGACAACCGTTTCTTGCAGTCGCAAGGTATATCGTCTCATGAAGGATATAACTGACTGGTTAAGCCAGAATCACTGAGTATGAACAACCAATTCTGCTGCGGCTAACAGACCTGCTTTCAATACCAGTTCCTTTGGTATAACCTCAAACTTCTGTTTGCCGATGGTGATAGTCCTGCACTCATTATCGCCACATGGACCGCAACATTGGCTTTGCCCTGTTTCCGCTTTCAACCAATCCTCAAGTGGTTTCTGTGCAATCCACACCCGATTTGATTCAAGTGGATATTTTAGAAATTCAGCTGTACTCAATTCACGCATTTCAGCGATAACCGAAATACCAAGAGGAGCAAGAACCTGACGCAGCATCTCGACGGCGGTTTGGATTTCATCGCCAGTACCGGCGCAGCGATTACATGTCTGCTCTGAGTCATCCACAAGCCGTTGCCATTTTATTTTGAGTTCAGCCATATTGAGTCTTCTCCTTAAAGCAAAATCCAGAGTCATCATAATCAACGAGGTAAGTTGAAATGTTTTATTAATAATGATTCAAGTATACTTGTAGTCAAGTATTTGTCCTTCTTTTTCTCATGGGTTCTCCCCTCAGCTCAACTTTGTAGGCATTATGTACCAACCTATCCAAAATAGCGCCAACTGTCGGGAATGGATTGTCTGGTCTGTTTGCAAGACCAGGCAAGGCGGAGTATCTCTCGGATTTTACGCATAGTAACTCGATTCTGCGGCATTGTGGCCCTCCTAAAATAAATGATGGGCACAATACGCTGTTGAGTTACCTTGCGACTACAACCAGTTGGTCGGTTTCAAATCGGAATTGTGGTCGCTTTCACGCCGGAACTGTGGTCGGATTCATCCGGAATATGCAGCAACGGCTTCTCTCGCCATGCCTGTTTCAATAATCCTTTCGAAGGCCCCCATTTTTCGATGCGCTACACAGTTCATTTTTTTTGATGCATTTTATAAATATTATTCATTTTTTATTATATTCTGATTTAGCTATAGTAGCGGCAATCAAACAGATACAAGGAGTTTGCCGTGAAAAGCAATAATGGCTTAAAAGCAGGGTTCTGGATACTGTTGCTGGGTTGCTGCTGGCCTGGGATCGGCGCCCCCATGGCGCTGGTGGCCGGGATCGCGTTTGGCATCCTGGTCGGAAATCCTTGGGGAGCAGCCACATCCACCTGGAGCAGACGACTCCTTCAAGCCTCGGTGGTTGGCTTGGGATTCGGCATAAACCTGCCTGAGCTGCTTAAAACCGGTAAGGACGCCTTTTTCTACACTGCCATCAGCATCAGTTTTACCATGGCAGCCGGGTATCTGTTGGGCAAGTTTTTCAGGACGCCTCAACGCACATCAACCCTGATCTCTTTTGGAACCGCCATCTGCGGGGGGAGCGCCATAGCCACCATGGCGCCGGTAATCAAGGCAGAGGCCGAAGAGACCGGTGTCGCCCTGGCCACGGTATTTACTCTCAACTCCATCGCCCTGATTCTCTTTCCTCCAGTGGGGCACCTTTTGGGGATGGAGCAGCGACAATTCGGGCTTTGGTCTGCCTTGGCCATCCACGACACGAGCAGCGTGGTGGGAGCGGCGGCAGCTTATGGCGGGCTGGCCTTGGCCATCGGCACGACGGTGAAGCTGACCAGGGCATTATGGATCATGCCTTCCGCCCTGCTTGCCGCCTGGTTCACCAAGTCGGGAGGAAAGGTAACATTTCCTTTTTTCATCATCGGCTTTATTGCTGCAGCAACCATCAAAACAGTGCTGCCGCAACTTGACCACGTTTGGCACCCGCTGAACGACATCGCAAAGCAGAGCCTTGTAGTGACCCTGTTCCTGATCGGCAGTGGCCTGACAAGAGAAGTGCTGGGGAGGGCCGGCATCAGACCGCTGGCCCAGGGGGTAGTGCTCTGGATACTTGTTTCGGTGACAAGTGGTACCGCCATAATGTGCGGTTGGATTGACTGAAAGCAACCTGGAAAGGTTTAGCCAGATACTTCAAGAGCATTGCCGTCCCGGCTCGAACCACCAGTAAAACGGGTCACAACAAAATTCGGGGCGAACTCTATTTTTATTGACAACGAAAAGGCAATTTGCTAAAAATAGCGTTCTTGATTTGACCCACCGCCCACATCCATAGGCTATTCATATTGGGGTTGTAGCTCAGCTGGTTAGAGTGCCAGCCTGTCACGCTGGAAGTCGCGGGTTCGAGCCCCGTCAACCCCGCCATTCAGAAAAGAGTACCCGCATCCGGGTACTCTTTTCTCCATAAAGAGCCCCGTATCCCATGCACGAAGAGCCCTCCTATTCGTTGCCCGTTGTCAAAAACGCTCCCCTCACCTTTCACATGCCGGACTGGATTGCCTTGGCCCCATTTGAAACGCACCTCGGAATGAACATCGATGAAGCCGACAACGGCAGAGCGGTGCTTTCCATGCCGTTCCGCGTGGCCCATTGCCAAGGTGCGGGGCTCATGCACGGCGGAGCAATAACCTCACTGGCCGATACAGCCCTCGCCATTGCCATCAAGACCCTCCTTCCCGAGGGGACCATCTTTGCAACCATTGACATGTCCATGACCTTCAAACATCCGATCCGCTGGGGCACGATACGGGGGATTGCCGAGGTGATCGACAGGAGCGAACGGGACATTACCGGCGCGGTGGCCATCGTGGACGAGGAGGGGGTTACAGCCGCCACCTGTAGAGCCCATTTCCGCGTCAAACGGCATCAGACCACCTCTGTTTCCCAAGGCTAACACGCAGCATCATCCCGTCTAGAACCAAAAACAACTTTGAGTTCCGAACACCAACGCTACCACGCTCCATGCTTGCTGTTGGTGTGGATTTCCCTGGATGGTCGACTGGGGCACGGGGCATAGCAGGACGCTGTCGTGTATGTACGACGGAAGGGCAGGATTGCATGGGTGACTGATCCGCTCTTTTGACAAGGTGAACTGTGCAGGTTTGACACCCATGCATTTTGGGGAGTACGGCGGACAAAACAGCAACGAATTCTGATGCTGGTTTTCGCCGATGATGCTGTGTTTTTCTCTGGGTATCTCCGCATCTTGTGCCTTGGGGCACATGCTTTTTCTCAGGTTCTTTTCATCTCGCGTCGTTACTTGAAGCTGACCCTGAGCCCCTTTCCCGTGGGCTTGACCTCATACTTCGGAAACGGCGAACTGCCGGCGTCGAGGACAATACGCACATGGTTGGGATAACGTCCAACCCTGATCTGGTCGAGGCCGAATCGGCGGACCGGAATACTCTTTACGCTCAATGAGGCGGTCGCTCCGGGCACATCGATGGCCAGGCGATTCGGCTGGGCCAGCTTTATCTGTTCAAAAGACTCCAGGCTACTGTTGGCTTCAACGTCAATAGAGGTCGTTCCCACCTTTATTGCCGTAATCACCATCTGCTTGCGGGGCGACGCAAAGGCAGGCACCACCGGTTCGAGCTTAGCGGAAGCGCTAGGGGCGGTGACGGGTACGACGGCAAGGGGGGTGGGCTTGTCCGGCTCTTTGACCGCTGGCTGGTCCTTCACGGGGGCCGCAGGAGGTTCATCGAGCCCAAGCGGGTCCGCTTCCTTCTCCAACGCCGCCGGGGCCGCAGAAGCAGCCCCGACAGACGGCGATGGCGCAGCAGGAGCGGATTCGACGGCAAGGTTGGCCGGATTTACGGTACTCTTGTCAGCCGGCTTGCCGCTGCTGAAAACTACACTCAATTTTTTTCGATCTGCCGTAGCCGTGACTGAAATGTCGGCCTCGGCTACGAGGTTGAAAATCAGCCGGCTGACCACCATCCCGGCAATCTGAGCTTTATCAACGCTGATACTGGAAACGGCCCCCTTGTTGACGACGATCAGCGGCTCCACCTTTTCCGGGTCGGCATCGGCGATGTCCACCACCGCCCGCGCCTGTCCCGGTATCTTGTAATAGGTGTAGGTCAGAGGGATGTCGGCCAGGATCTCCACGATCAGATCACTTCCCGTAACCACCGGTTTGACGTCCAGAAGTTCCGCCGCAAAAGCAGAAACCGCAGACAAGGCGATGACCAACATGGACAGAACAATGACAACCCGACGTTTCATGCTACCCCTCCTCCAAAAGTAGTAGTAACACCTTCCCACTGCGCCACAGATATGATAATGTGATTGTATATCACACTTTTCCGGAACTTTCCCAGACCTTATCACTCTATGACACATTCATACATACCCGACACCCCTGAGCCGGAAACGGCTTTCGCCCCCCACAAGCCCTGGATGGGGTACGCATTGGCAACTTCGCTCATGCTGCACCTGCTGGCTGTTGTCTTTATATTTGCCGCCGGGGATGCAGTCCGAAGCATTCCAGCCGTAAGCGGCATACTGATCGAAAACGTCACGTTTGCACCGACCATCAGTCCGTCCAAACCGCCAGAGTCCTTGCCAGCCCCTGCGCCACCCGAGTCCCCCCGGCAACCGGAGGCCTCACAAGACGCCCCCCCCCTTCAGGCCTCCTCTGTTGCGCAGACAGCGGCCCCGGAAAAGGCTTCCGAAGGAATGAAGGAGTTGATGGCCACCCCTCTTGGGCTTGGTATGACCTACGGGTATATCAGCAGTTTGGCGGAAGGCCGCTCGCTTCGCGAGGATATCCGCGGATACTATTTCGAAGTGGTGGAGAAGATTAATCGCGAGTGGTGGAAACGGGCCGATGGCCTGAAAGAGCCGATCCGCCAGGATGGGATCATCGAACTGTACTTACAGCCCGACGGCTCCATCATCTCCCAAAGGATCTATCAGGGGACCGGATCGCGGGAGGCCGATCAGGTACTCCAGGATGTCATCAAGGCGGTGGCTCCCCTACCGCCCCTGCCGGCCAGCTTTGATCAGAAGGTGTTCCTGGCGCCCCTTAAAATAAAGGCGCCCTCCACTCTTTTCCGCATTAAATAAGTAAGCGCGGTCATTTCAGCTCAAAGTCCTGCAACTCCTCATCGGAAAACTCAAGAGAACCGCCGGCATTCTTGAGACGGGCATGGACGTCCCGAAAATCGGCATTCACCGAGTCAATTTCCGCCATCAGCCCGGCGGCTCCCTCATTGTCCCCCTGCGCTTCCAAAACCAATGCCAGTTCGTACTTCACGGCGCAGACATCCTCAAGGTTCAACTCAGGCTTCATCAGGGCATTCAGAATCCCTTGGGCAGCAGCCAACTCCCCCCGTTCGCGCAGACAGGCGGCTTGCAGCAGGTTGCATGCAATCTTGCGAGCGGGGTCACCGGCAGCTTGACGAAACTCGTTGATAGCCTCGTCATACAGTCCCATTTCTTTAAAGGCAACCCCCAGATCATAATGGGACTGGGCATCGGAACCGTCCAGACTGCTGCCGAACCTGACGCTGCGCGGCGTGGGGGAGGCCATTGCCCCATCGTCGAATGGCTCGGCCCACCCATCGGGGGCACCGGTTTCCTCCTTTTCGGTTGCGGTGTCCTCAAACGGGAAATCGTCGATGTCCACCTCTATTTCTATTTCGCTATCGTCGGGCAGCGTTTCATCACCACAGGCAACGCTCGAATCGTCGGCGATAGATTCAGCAACGAGTTCGTTCTCATCCGGCATGTAGACGCCGGCATCCGCCCCCTCAATGCCGCTTTCCCAGTCCCCCCCAGTGGGCACATCAACCGGCGCCGGCGGAACAACGGCGTTTGACGAGAGCTTTTGCAGCGTCTCGATCTTGGACGCCAGGTGGGCCGCTTCGTCAAGCATGCCGACGGCCTTGCAGGCCCTCTGGAGCCCTTCAAGGATGCGGGGGTTTATGGGATCGAGTTCGGCAAGCTTCCGATAAATAGCCACCAGTTCGTCAAATGCACCGGACGAGGCGACCTCCTGCTCATACCGGTCAAGCAGGCCAAGGGCTCCCTTGATGTCCTTCTGATCGGTATGACACGTTATCAAGCCGGTTTTGGCCGAAACCTCGTCGGGGAAATAGTGCAGAAAATGCTGATAAACCAGCATGAGCCTTTGGGGCTGGTCAAGACGACGGTACGCCCGGACGATCAATTCCCATATTTTCTTATCCCTGGGATTGCTTTTCAACAGTGTTTGAAGCCCGCCAAGCGCTTTTGCGGCATTCCCCTCTTCCAGTTGGTTGGCCAGCACCTCGACGATGAATTCCGTCTTCCCGGGAAAAAGTTGCTGAATACGAGTATTCAGATTGGCAAAAGGCCCGCTATCGCCCCGTTCGTGCAGGAGCAGGGCAAGCTGCTTGAAGAGGGCATAGGATTCCTCCGTTTTACCGGCACGGAAATATGCCTCGGCCAGCTTGAGCTTGATGTTGGCATTCTGCGGATCGACATTCTGCATCTTTTCGAGAACCTTGAGCGACTCTGCCGAGTTGGATTCCCGTTCATAATAATCGTACGCCAGTTTGTATTCGGCCAGGGCATTGCCGACCAAGCCGTGTTTTTCGTTCAGGCCGGCCAGGGTCAATGTCGTGGTGATGTCGCTGGGGAAAAGTTTCTGCACCTGCTTATGGACAGCGATCGCTTTCAGGTAAAAACCGTTCGAGGCGTAATGCTTGCCGATGGTCTCATATTCGGTACGCGCGGCATCGGGCTGGCCGACCTTGACCAAGAGTTCTGCCAGTTTCTGACGCAGATTGATGGCGGAAGGTTCAAGGGACAATACCTGCACATAGGCCTTGACGGCTTTATCCAACTGGCCGCGCTGGGTGTATTTTTGAGCATCTTCTATCAGTTTATCCTTTGGTGAGCTCACCGCTGAGAATTCCTTTCGGCCCCTGCTACCGGCAGGGGGCGGAAATCTTTCGTAAACATACGCAAATAGTTAATCAAACGCCCACGACATGTCAAGCATATTAAAGCCATGGCGCCCGGCGTTTTGCCGCATCATTCCGCTCAATTACATTTTGACATGACCAGAGAAATACAGTAGGCTAAAACGCTTTAATTGAGTGGACGTTAGGGACGGTCAGCCGTCGTATTCATCTGCATATTCAGGAATATTCCGGAGACAAACAATGCGTTTATTGCCCAAAGCGAACCCACTGTATGAAAAGATACCCGCCCGTAAGGTAGTACCTTCCGATGTGTTGAACAAGCTGGCCAAGGGCGGCTTTTCCGGTTATCTCAGGTATACCGATACGGATTTCGAGGCGGATTGCATCTTTATCAAGGGGGTACTGATCTGCGTCAGCGCCAGTGATGGGGAGAAGGAACGAACCGGCTTCGAAGCCTTTACGCTATTGTTTGACAAAATCCTCTCTTCCGACGGCGAGATCAACATCTATCGTATGACGGCCGATTTGGCCGTATGCGCCCACGCGCTGCTTCTGGGCAGTAAGCTGTTGAACGGCAGTGAGGTGCGCCAAATAGACATGAAAGAAACGCTGGCCCAGCTCAGGAACCAGGGGCTCAACGGCGTAGTCCGTTTCTACACGGCAGAACGCTCCGCCATGATCTTTTACAAGGACGGCCAGCCGATCGGTTATTACCACGACGAGGCAAAAACCGTCGAGGCGTCTCCCGAAGAATCGCGCACTGTTGCAGCGCTTCCCGGGGCGCTGGTGGATGTCTGCTCCACCAAACCGATGGAGGAGTTGCTGCGGTACAATCTGTTGAAGATGGTCAACCTCGATAAACTGTGGGAAGCAGCCAAGGCCCGCCAGACGATTTCCCCCAAAGAGGCGCACCTTGAGCAGAGGTCGGGCGCGAAGGCCGGGCTGGATGACGAGCGGCTCCAGGCGCTGGTGGAGGATCTCAAGGAAATCGCCGCGGCGTACCTTTCCAAGGAGGGGCGCATTGCCGTCGAAAAGGGCCTGCAAAAGGCCGGTGGCAGCCGGATACTCTCCGACGACGAAAAAGCCGAGGCATTCATCAACCTGTTTGAAAGCGAGGCCAGGCGTATTGACAGCAACACCCGCATTGACGAGATGATCGATCTGATGAAATCGGAAATAGCAGGGCGTCTGGCAGTATAACCGGTGGACCGCGTGCTGACGGGAGCAGATGGTGCACTTCCAGCAACTACTCAAAGAATATCTCCAGCTCCACGGTTATTGGGTCCTGTTCGTCGGCACCTTTCTTGAGGGGGAGGCGATCCTGATCATGGCCGGATTTTTGGCGTTTCAGGGGTACCTGAATGTGGCCGGCGTCATTCTCACCTCATGGGCCGGTTCCTTCTTCGGTGATCAGTGTTACTTCTACCTCGGCCGGTTCAGAGGCAAGAGTCTGCTGCGACGGTTTCACCCGGTTGCCCGTAAATTTCGCGAAGCGCTCCGCCTGATCGAAAAGTACGGATCGTTCGTGGCCTTCATCTCACGCTACACCTACGGATTTCGCATCGTGCTCCCCATAATCCTCGGCATCACGAGCCTGACGCCCCGGACATTCCTCTGGATCAACCTGTTGAGCGCCCTCTCCTGGGCGGTCGTCTTCTCGCTGGCCGGCTACCTGTTCGGCAAAAGCGCCGCGCTTGTGCTGGACGATGTGGGCAAATACGAGCAGTACCTGATGCTGGCGCTGGTAGGATTCATCATTATGACTTGGTGCTTTCACGCCTACCATGCCTTCAAACTGAAAGGGCCGGTCCGGCGACGACTTGCCAGAATGCGCGCCCTGCAGAAAACAAGGAAAACGACCTTATGAAATCCATTTTGGACACTATCTCCATCGTACTGGTGGAACCGCAGTCACCTGGCAACATCGGCATGGCCTGCCGCGCCATGAAAAACATGGGGCTTTCCCGGCTGCGGCTGGTCAAGGGATGCGACCGGTTCCATCCCGAATCTCTCAAATTCGCCGTTGCGGCCAAAGACCTGCTGGAACAGGCGGTGGTATTCCCCGATCTTGCCTCCGCTCTGGCCGACTGCACCCTGACCGTCGGCACCACCCGCCGTCACGGCAAGTATCGCCAGGAGATCCTCTCGCCGACGGAGGTCGCCGCCAACCTCAAGGAGCAGGCCGGCCCGGAATGCCGGGCAGCAATCGTCTTTGGCCGGGAAGACAGCGGGCTGACCACCGAAGAGTTGTCGCTCTGCCGTTGGCATGCCACCATCCCTTCAGCCGATGATTACGGTTCCCTCAACCTGGCCCAGGCGGTCCTGGTGTTCTGTTACGAACTGGGCAAGGCCGGCTCGCCTCCCGGCGGGGGCCGCACCACGCCGCTGGCGACGTCGGAGGAGATAGAATCTTTTTTTGGCCAACTGAGTTCCTGCCTGCTGAAGATCGGCTTTCTCAACGAGCAAAACCCGGAGCATATCATGCGCTCCATGCGGCGGATATTTTTCCGGGCCGAACTCGACAACCGGGAGGTTTCCATTCTGCGGGGCGCCATTTCCCAGATCGACTGGGCCAGCAGTGATTTCGACGGCAGGAAACGGCCGTGAATCTGGACCCGACGATCCTCGGACTGGTTGCCGGCACCATGACCAGTATAGCGGCCGTCCCCCAGGTTATAAAAACCCTGCGCACCCGTCATGCCCGGGATATCTCCGTCTGGCAGCCGCTCTTGCTCTCCATCGGCGTTGCCCTCTGGATCGTTTACGGTATGCTTATCCATAATCTGCCGCTGATCGTTGCCAATATCGTTCCGCTGGCGTGCAACGCCCTGCTCATCGGCCTGAAGCTCCACTATGGCAACGACGCCGCTTGACGGGGCTCACATTTCATCACCAAGCATAAATGGAGGAACACCATGAAGAGAATCGTCGCGAAGCTACCCATCCTGCTGCTGTTGACACTTTTGTCCGGCTGCGGCTACAACACCATGCAGGCCAACGAGGAAGCGGTCGTGGCCGCCTGGGGCAACGTGGAATCATCCTATCAACGCCGGGCCGACCTGATCCCTAACCTGGTGGAGGTGGTCAAGGGATACGCCAAACATGAAGCCGATACGCTCAAGGCGGTCACCGAGGCCCGTGCCAAGGTCGGTTCCATGCAGGTCAGCAAGGATGTCCTTAACAATCCCGAGAGCCTGAACAAGTTTCAAAAAGCCCAGGGAGAACTCTCCGGCGCCCTCTCCCGCCTGATGGTCGTGGTGGAGAAATACCCGGACCTGAAGGCAAACCAGAACTTCATGGACCTGCAGAAACAGCTCGAAGGGACCGAGAATCGCATCAACGTGGCCCGCGAGCGCTACAATACGAGTGTGCAGGTCTTCAACACCAGCATCCGCACCTTTCCCAATTCGCTCACCAACTCGCTGATGCTGCATCTGAACCGCAAAGAGGCGTTCAAGGCGGAAGAAGGAGCAAAAACGGCGCCAAAGATCAAGTTTTAGTCCAAACCGTGTCCCGTGCGGCCAGTTCGCCGGAATAAGCGCACCGCACGGGACACGAGCGGCAATGGGGGCATTACCATGAGGTTACGCAACATCTTCATACTGGCGCTTCTGGTTCTTCTGCCGCTCCCGTTGCCGGCCCTCGATGTCCCGCAGCTCAACGGGCGGGTTAACGATTATGCCCGGATGCTGTCGCCCGAAACCGTGCGGCAACTGGACCAAAAACTGGCCAGCTTCGAGCGTGACTCATCCACCCAGATAGCCGTGCTGACCGTCCCCACGCTCCAGGGGGACGACCTGGAACAATTTTCCATCCACGTGGCCGAACAGTGGAAGCTCGGGCAGAAGGGCAAGGACAACGGCGTGCTGCTGATCCTGGCCCAGGCCGAGCGCAAGGTGCGCATCGAGGTCGGCATGGGGCTCCAGGGGGTGCTGCCGGACATAACCGCCAGCCATATCATCCGTGACGTCATGCGCCCCTATCTCAAATCCGACAACTTCGACCAGGGCGTCACCGCCGGAATCGACGCCATCATCTCCGCGACCAAGGGGGAGTTCAAGGCCGCTCCCCAGGATGCGGGCAAACGTGCCCATAAGAAGAGTTCTGCCTCGTTCCCCGTACTACTGCTGCTGATCGTTGTCGTGGCCGTCCTGCTCGGCGCGTTTTCCCGCTACCTGAGCGGTCTGGCCGGGGCGGTCGGCCTGCCGTTGGCTGCCTTCCTGGCCTTTCCCGGCTTGGGCTTGGTGATGCTGTTGATCCTGGCCGGCGTCGGCCTCGTGGTGGGATTTCTGCTCAGCCTGCTGTTCTCCGGCATGTTCGGTGGAGGCGGGGGAGGCGGCTTCTACGGAGGTGGTTGGGGAGGCGGCGGTTTCTATGGTGGAGGGGGCGGCTCATCCGGCGGCGACGATGGTTTTTCCGGCGGGGGCGGCGGCTTCGATGGCGGTGGGTCGTCGGATGACTACTGATTCATCCTCGAAAAGGAGTTCACCACAAAGACACAAAGGACACAAAGGGTGATTTCATTGAGTCATATGACAATTTCATAATTGGCTGGACTCACGTAGTGGGCGAACGGTTTTTCGCCACTAGCCCTGTGAATCCTTTGTGCTCTTTGTGCCTTTGTGGTGAATAACTGCCGTCTTTTGGTTCATTTCATCAGTATCTTCAAAGCCTGCTTGAGCAACTCTTCCACCGTGCCCCCACCTGTGGCGTCAAGTCCCCCCAGGGCCCTGCGCACCTGCGGCTCCTTATACCCCAGATTAAGCAGCGCCGAGACGACATCATCCATGACATCCTCCGCCGGTATCTCCCGTGCCTCGAAGGCCGGGGCTGAAGCGAGATCCAGCTTGCCGGCTTTGTCCTTCAACTCCAGGGCCAGGCGCTCAGCGGTCTTCTTGCCGATGCCCGGAATTGCGGAGAGTTTGTGAACATCCCCCTGGACGAGGGCCTGGGCAAGCGGGCCGGGCTGGATATTGGAGAGGATGTCGCGGGCCATCTTGGGGCCGACGCCCGAGACCGAGATCAGCAGTTGGAAAAAGGATTTTTCCAGGCGGGTGCGAAAGCCGTAGAGTTGAATGGCGTCCTCACGCACACTGGTATGGATGTGGAGCGAGGCGGTCCCCCCCTCCTCGGGCAGTTCGTAGTAGGTGGAAAAGGGGATCAACACCCGATAGCCGACGCCGTGTACGTCAAGGATGATGTGGTCTGGCGATTTATAGGCGATAACCCCGGTCAGCAGTGCGATCATAGCTTCATGTCCCTCCAGGAGGTGGGTTTCCGTGACGCCGGCTTGGCACTCCCGGTCATCTGTTTCAAGGCAAAGGAGTTGATATGGCAGACCGCCACCGCCAAGGCATCGGAGGCGTCGGCTTGGGCGATCTCGGGCAACCCCAGGAGCGCTTTGAGCATCTTCTGCACCTGGCTTTTTTCTGCCCTGCCCTGCCCCACTACCGCCTGTTTGACCTGAAGCGCCGTATATTCGGCCACCGGCAGGCCGGCATGGACCGCCGCCACGATGGCCGCGCCCCGCGCCTGGCCCAACTTGAGGGCGCTCTGCGCGTTGGTCGAAAAGAAGATATTTTCCACCGCCACCTCATCGGGCCGGTACTGGGCGATGACGGAGCAAAGGCCGTCGAAGATCCGTTTCAGGCGGCCGGGAAAATCAGCGGCGCTGTCGGTGAAGATAGCGCCGTTGTCAACGTGAACGAGACGATTTCCCTGTTGTTCCACGATACCGTAACCGGTGATGCGCGAACCGGGATCGATGCCCAATACCCTCATGCCTGCACCGCCTGATACCGATACCGATTCCAAATCTTGGTATCAGGCATTCAGCAGTCCGGCGATCCACACTGCGTAGAAGACGGCCAGGACGCCCCCCCACACCATGGCGGGCCGTTTTTCGAAGCGTCCACGCTCGGGAAACGATCTAAAAAGAAAGGTCAGAGCCGCCGCCAGCCAGCCGGCAAACCCGACTATGGTAACAATACCCCACGCTTCACCCATTATGTCACTATCCTTTCCCGACCAGACGTCGGAGGAGCGTCCCCAAACGAAGCTTCCAGACCATGGTGACCGCCTCCCGGACGATCTTGCCGGACATCTTCGAGGTGCCGGCATGCCGGTCAATGAAGATGATCGGCACTTCGACGATCTTGAAGCCTTTTTCCATGCAGCGGTAGTTCATTTCTATCTGAAACGAGTAGCCGTCCGATTTGACGCTGTCCAGATCAAATGCCTCGATCACGGAGCGGCGAAAACATTTGAACCCGCTCGTGCAGTCCTTGACCCGAAGGCCGGTCACAAAACGGGTATAGACACTGGCGAAGAAACTGAGCATCAGACGGCGAATGGGCCAGTTGACGACGCTGACGCCGTTGAGATAGCGTGACCCGACGACCAGATCGGCGTTCTGGATGGCTTCGAGGAAGAGCGGAAGCACCGTCGGGGAATGGGAAAAATCGGCATCCATCTCAATCAGGTAATCTGCCCCCATGGCAAGGGCCGCCTTGAAGCCGGCCCGATAGGCAGACCCCAGGCCAAGTTTGCCGGAACGGTGGATAACGCTGATCCGCTCGTTCCCGGCGGCCAACTCGTCGGCAAGCTTTCCGGTGCCGTCGGGCGAGTTGTCATCCACAAACAATATCTGCAGATCGGGGTGCTGGGCGAGGACCTCTCCGGAAAGCCGGACGATATTGTCCCGCTCGTTGTAGGTGGGAATGACGACGATAGCTTTCAAGTTCCGAATTCTCCAAGGCGCGTGGAATGGGTATCGCCAGCATCTTTCGTAGCTGACGAATGTACGGCATGACCTGCGTAAAAGTCAAGGCGGATAACCCCGGCCATCTGCCCCAAAGCTCCGGGCGCGGGGGGATGATCAGAGAGGCAACCAAGCAATGACAAAATGGACCCTCCGCTTACCTGCCTTTCTTTGGGTTTTCACGGTATAAACAGGTCACACGAATATTCCAGCAAGTTCCGTACCGCACAGGGGGCAAGCGTCCCCTGCGAGCCTGTTATCGAGTACTTGGACCCCTTAGCGCCTGACGACCGAGGTCTTGCATGCCGGGCAGTCCGTGTTTTCGCGGCCTCCGGCCAGATTTCCCACAGAGAGAAATCGCAGGCCGGCCCGGCGGCCGACAGTGCCCGAACCGTTCAGGGAGAGCGGCGGGCGGAAGCGGTAATCAGCCGGACCTGGCGTTCATGGAACCAATAGTAGTAGGCCCAGTTCATCAGCACCAGCAAACGATTGCGGAATCCGATCAGGTAGTAGAGATGCAGCAACAGCCAGACCAGCCAGGCCGGATAGCCCGAAAAACTCACGCCGTGGGTCGTGGCCACCGCGGCGCTTCTGCCGATGGTGGCCATAGTCCCCTTGTCCCGATACCGGAATGGGGGCAATTCCGCTCCCTGTTCACGGGCAAGGATGGCGCGGGCGACGTACTGCCCCTGCTGGCTGGCCACCGGCGCCAACATGGGAAGAGGGGCGCCGTCCTGTTCCCGGCAGGCCATGTCGCCGATGGTAAAAACCTCCGGGTACCCTTCAATGCTCAGGTCGGGAGCCACGACGATCCTACCCGCCCCAGCCTGGGCCAGACCGAGTTTTCCCGCCAGTTCGACGGCCGCCACGCCTGCCGACCAGAACAGGGTATGGGTCGGGATGACCTCTCCACCGTTGAGATGGACATGCTCCCCATCCGCACCGCTCACCCGGGTCTCCAGCATGACCTCGACCCCCATGGAGCGCAACCTGTCCAGCGCATATCCCTGCAATCGCGGCGGCATGACAGACAAGAGGGACGAGGACGCTTCCATAAGGATAATGCGGGTTTCATCCGGCCGCACCTCGGGATAGTCGCGGGAGAGCACATGGACGACCAGTTCGCGCAGGGCGCCGGCGAATTCAACGCCGGTCGGCCCGCCCCCAACGATGACAAAGGTCAAGAGCGCCCTCCGCCGCTTCTGATCGGGCTCACGGGAGGCATGTTCAAAGGCCAGCAGCACATGGTTGCGCAGGTCCTCGGCCTGATCGAGGCGCTTGAGATCGAAGGCGTGCCGCTCGATATCGGCCTGGCCGAAAAAGTTGGTACGGCTGCCGGCCGCCAGGATAAGGTAGTCGTAGGGGATTTCCCCGTCTTCGAGCATGAGCCTTTTGTCGTTGAAATCGACACCGGTGACTTCCCCGAGCCTAAACTGTGCGCCCCGCCAGCGCCGGGCCAAAGCCCGAATCGGGTAGGCAATCGACTCCTGTTCCAACCCGGCCGTGGCCACCTGGTACAACAATGGCTGGAAAAGATGGTAGTTGTGGCGATCAACCATCACAACCTCCAGCCCCCTCCCCGCTAGGCTTTTGGCCGCACTCAAACCGCCGAACCCCATTCCTGCTATCACGACTCGCTTCATCATAGTGCTCCCGACCCCGCTTAAGTAACTATGTATCGGGCTCTTTCCAAAGAGCGGCCATAGTTTTATTGCAGACATATCCAAAATTTGTCATCATTATGTATATACTCTATGATCTTAAAAACTTATAAGGCAAAGAATTCAGGTCGCAGTTCGGTGCCGTCGGGGGACTACAAATGACAGTTGACAAACTCGCGGTGCTTGAGCGGCTAGATAACGATCAGGAACTGTTTGTCGAAATCTGCACCATCTTCAAGCAAGATGGGCCGAAACTCGTACGCAAGCTGCGGGATGCCGTTGATGCCGGCCAGATAATTGTGGCAATCCGTCACGCCCACTCCCTCAAATCCTCATCGGCCACTATCGGGGCATATGAGCTCAGCGAACTCGCCCGCCAGGCGGAACTGGCGGGAAACCAAGGCGACGTCAGTATTATCAGCGCTCTTCTCCCCGTGATCGATGTCAAGCTGCATGAGGTGATTGCCGAGCTGTCCTGACCTGCCGCCGAAGCCCCCCCAACTCCACCCCTTACTATTTTTGTAACACGTGCTGTTTTTTTTGCAAAGAGTTGGTATGCTGTGCTTCATCTCTCTATGATCATGGAGTGCCCCCATGGGCCGTACCTATATCATCCCGCCTATTTTGGCACCGTCGCCTGCCCGGGACCGGGCGGTCTACGCCGTCAGTCTTATTATGCTGCTGTTCATAGGTTGGCTTGACTATGTCACCGGCTATTTTCTCGATTTTTGACACTCCTGTAAACTCTTTTCATTTTCGCTTTGTCAACTAAATGTAAACTTTATTCTTTCTCCATTATTATCTCTATGAAATAATAAGACCATTCTTGTTAATGGAGGAGTTTTCATGCAAGTGGAGGGGCAGAGGATTTCGTTGCCAGTCTCTGTTGTGTCCGGTAATTCAGGGAATGCCAAGAAAAACAACAAAGTTGTGACCGAGAGTTTTTCTACCGAATACAGCGGGTTACTACCAAATCATGTGTTGCTTGAACTTGGCAAATTATTTAGAAACGTTGACGGGAAAAGTACCAGTAGTATCAATCTGTTAATTAATGCGATTAACTTATTATGCAAATTCATGGTGTTGAACAATATTGGGACACTGCAAGAGCTGGATTTTGGAGATCTCAGCAGACTTAGAGATCTAATTCAAGTAGAAACAACATATCGAACAGAATGGCGGTCAGTATACAATTCTCTGAGTGTTAATAGTCATGGCACTGCCTTGGCAAACAGAATCTGGCCAAAAGCGACACTTGGTCTTCGCAAAGAAACCACTACACCGGCTCATTCAATCTATGCGTATGACGCCATGGGTGTGGCACTCCGTAAAGAAATAGACCGAATCAGAGGGAAAATGGGGTGCCTCGCAGAGGCTATAATAACTGGCAAACTTATAAATCGAGTGGACCTAGAGTTGACCAGGAAAGGGATAATCAGAGGGACGCTTTCGCCAGAGTTTCACGTCAGTAAGGCCGATATAATTCGCACTATTACGCATTATCTGCCGGGATGGCCGGTTGTCAACAGAATTGGTTACACGCAAGGGAAATTTGGTGTTTACGAAGAGTACCGTGGAGTCCGGTTAGGATGCTTTGAAACCAGAGAAGAAGCTGCTAAATTTGTTGAAAAACAAGGCATTACAGCACATGCGGCAAAGATTCTCCCAATAGTTTTAAGCCAAAAATCAATGAATCCGGGCGAATTACTGCTGAGCAGATTTAGTAAAAGATACCGTTTCAGGGCCTTTGACGAATTCTTTTGTCCACATTTTCAAAATTTCGAAGACTTAATCGAACCTTATTATCCAACAGTATACGATTGGCAATGTATATATCTCTATTGGGTGTGGCTCACTGGGTGGAACAACGAAACCATCGTTTCTGTTGTCGCCAGCGACCTCAAGCTGGGCATTGACATCGGAAAGCACAACATGATTGAGGTCATTGCTCCAAACCATGTGAAACTAAATGGCAAACTTCCAACCCACTGGAAGCGGCGTGAATTGAATAATAATACTGAACCACGCTATAAAGGTGAGATCATCACAGGACACAAATTACGTTCACAACCTGAAGATACTCCGAAGGCTTACTGCTATATCAGCGACAAGAACAACCCCTATGACCTTTTCCAAGTTCTTGCAGACTTTTTCGAGCTAACTAAACCACTCAGACGCTTCCTAAACCCACATGAGAGGGAATGTATCCTTATGGGGGTGTCGATCTCTACCAACAACGCATCTGGCCAGCAAATATCAATTTTGGGAGGCACTGACCACTGTATTCCCGATTACAAAACTGGCCTTAACAGATTTTTTGAACGAAACCCTATCTATGACGACACGCTAGAGTTACTGAATGGCCCATTCGTCAAAATAGAAACTGCTACAGACAATCCTGCCGCTTCGCCGGAAAGATTCACTCGTTTGTGGGAAACTACTGCAACGATGATGCGAACCACATATGAAGCTTGGTTGGAGCATAAAAACGTCCCGCTTTGGATGAGACGGTCGCTAATGGGGCATGAGTCTGAAAATACAACTATCACTAGTTACGGCTCAGAGAGAGTCTCGATTGGGATTCGCCATCGGCGGCTGAATGGTCTTTTGAATGAAGTTGAGCAAAAAATTTTTAGAGGACAACTGTCAAGTTGGGAAGATTCTGCCGGTGTGTCACAAAAGGCAACGAGCGACAATGTTATCCAAATATTCTCGCATCTCAAGAGTGATATTTTCTATTGTGAGCACCCAACGAAGCCAACGTGGCCGGGACATGAGGAATACGTTAATGGGCACTGTACTGAATTCGACGAATGTCTGTTTTGCGAACAGTGCACGATAACTAAGGACTCTTTGCCAGTGTTAATCCGGTGGCTCTACGATATCAGGGAAATGCCAATAATTGTAGGTCCAGCAGGAATCAGCGACAAGGTTTACCTCAGGAAGCAGGCTATTGAAGAGGTACTATCTCTGTGCCACAATGAAGGGCAAGAGTGGCGAGAGGCACTTGAAAGAGCATACGATATTGAGATGGATCCTACTTTCACAGCACCTGATTTCATGTACAGGCAAGTAATGCCGAGGGAGGGCTAATGGTCACTGAAAAGTGCCAAGAGCAGCATGAGTGTATAAGGAAGATGATTGCTGAGGCAATTAAGGAAGACCACAAGGCTATCGAAAGAGAAGAGCTTAAAGATTTAGAAGAGGAAGCAGAGATCGAGATTTTCAAAACCGTCATGTCGAAAGCAAAACCTAATATAAGGAGTGGAATCAGATTGCCGACTGATGACACCATTGCCACCTGGAATCCAGACGGGTCACCACTTTCCTATTTCGGCGATCCCGAATGGTCGTTTTGGCTTGGCTATTCCTTAAACACCATTCGGTTCGGGCATGTCCACAAAGATCTGGGGCTTGATTTGTCTAGCGAGCTGTGCAAACCGTTGGTCAGTTTCCATAAAATTATCTGTTTCTTCCAATTGCCCGGCAACAATCCATCAACATTCATCAGTAGTTATGCATCTGTAATGATAGCAAATAATTCCTTTCTTCATCTGAGTTTATTTTTAAAGGGAAAAGGCTATCTTTATGGCGTGGGCAGCGAGTATCTGGGATTGGCTACGCTTAGCATTGATACACTTAGGAAAGAGTTATCTCGCTGCATTGCGGGAAACGAAACTCAGCGAGTTAAAGCATTATCTAAGGCAATCAGCTTGTGGATCAACGTAAGCACATTAGTGAACCTTCCGCCGGAGTTTGCTGCGCCATTTTCTGCGACACAATTTTGGGGTAGCGGCTTCAAAGAAAATGTTTACAAATACATCGCTAGTCAAAATAACCCTTGGGATACCATTGTCTTTGATGACTTGGTAAAAATGTTCGAGACAACCAAAAATTATATAGACAACTATACAGACGACATACTTTTTATTGGAAATATATACGATGATCTGATCTCGGATGAAACGCTACGCGATAAAAGGGGGGACATATTGCAATTGAATAACTCCGGTGCAACCAAACATCTAAAAGATAGAGTTATGGAGCGCAAATATGCCATTAATTTGAAAACCGGAGAGGCTTGGCTTAAACCGTCTTTAGTTAAAGGAAGGGTACCAAGGCTGCCATTTAGAGCTGCAATTGAAAACATGCGAGATGTTTGCATCTTCCTGCTATTCATCTGGACGGGGATGCGCCTGAAGGAATTAACGACATTGAAAACCACCGCACTCACGGTTAACGGAAAGCCTCTCGATCAGAATCAAGGCGCCCTTGAACAGGTCAGACGGGGCAACCATTTTACCCTGACGAGGATGGTGACAAAAACCACCAAGAACCGCAAGGGGGAGAAAAAGCCTGTACCTCTTCCGAGAAGTGCTGCTGAAGCTTTTGCAATCCTTGTTGACTTGTGCCGCAAGGGTCGCCAGCAAACAGGCAACACTTTTCTCCTACCACATGGTGACTTCGGCTATGCGAGAGGGGTAAGATTCGAAGAAAAAAGAGCAACCTTCCCAGTAAGCACTTTAACTATTTACACCTACTTCCGTAACTTTTGTGATTTGGCCGGCGTAACGCGTTACCATCCCCACCGTTGCCGTAAAACAATTGCGACCATATTAATTAATCATGACCCGAAGTGCATTGAACTTGTCAGGGACCTCCTCTGTCATAATGATATCCAGATGACCAGAAAGTACCTAATGTCCTTGCCTGGTATCGCCAAAGAAACTCGCAAACTCTACGTGGTGTCTCAATTTGAGTCTCTCACTGAGATACTCACAAGCGCTATCGAGGGGAAGTTAGCCGGGGCCGCCGGCGATCGTGCCAGCATGGCAATTGCGGACAATATTGAGGCATTCAAGGGGAAGAGGTTAGCCAAAACCATAGCCGCGCTTGAAGAGACCCTGATAGAGTCAAACTTCATGGTGGTTCGCACGCCGGTAAGCTGGTGTCTGCGATTTGAATCTCGGATTCCGTGGGATGCCCCATGCCTTCCTCCGCCGGAGAAGAGACGCACCGGAGAAATTGCCGTCCCCAACTTCGATAAGTGCGACGATTGGCAGTGTAAGTATTCCGGATATACGTCATCAGATCTCAGGAGACTAAAGCAACGTAGGAGCTGGGCACAAAAAATGACCTCCAAGGCAGTTCCTGACGTTTCTAGGGCTTATTACGAAAGCATAGTCGCACATTGGGACCGGATTATCGACCACTTGGAGAACGGGAGGTTGGAGATTGTTGGTCTGCATCTACCTGAGGCATTCCTGGCTCAAGCAGGAGCACATTCATGAGTGGTTCGGAAATGCGCTTCTCGGACAAGATGGACATCGTCATGGAGACGATCTGGTACCTGCGCTCTTCGACGCAGAAGAAGAAACTTCGCCACACAGAGGTCCAAAGCAGTTCCGCGCTCTTTGCTGCTGAGAGAGCAAAAGAAAAAGGCGTGACCCGTCAAAGCTGGCTCAAACCCGATGCCAACGACGAGTGGCGAGCCATTCGCCGCGCGATCGACGGCGAACTGTCGCCAAGTCATCCTGTGGAGCGCCGCATCGCCGAATTCTCAGGAAAAGATAAGGCTGGGCGCTTCGCAGCAAAAATCGCAGAGCTGGACGCGAAATGCGATAGCTTGCGGCAAAAGCTGAAGGAGGCGGGAGACCGATATGCAGACTTTGAGCAGTTAGTCCTGGAAGAACAGTATCTCAATAACCATGGGCAAATACATCTCAAAAAACTCCGTCATGACCTCGAAAACAAGACACAAGAGGTCAACGCTAAGGACAAGATCCTCAATGCAGCTCAGGCAGAGGCTGACACCCTGCGCAGCGAGAACAAGAAATTCCGAAAGCATGCCGGGGCAACGGAGGTGATCGAAAATGCTAAATATCGCCTCATTGAGCCGCAAGTTTCGGCGTTGGTTGACGTCCCTGATCACAAACTGCTAACGGCATATAAAATGTTGGTGAAGGAGTCCAGCTACACTTTACTTTCCCTATTCGACAAATCGCCGCAGCCCAAGGATGTGGTTCTAGTGTTTCATGCCTTCAACACCGACGTGCCGACGTTTGTCCGTGTCTCTGTACCATTTCGGCACTCTGATGGAAACGTAGTCTTCGCGTGTTGCCTACAGAATCCCGAAAGCCGCAGATTGCTATTTGAAGATATTGCGGCCTATATGGCCCCCCTAAAGCCTCGCGTGGTCATTATTGCCAGCGGAATGTTCCCCCAGACTGACGTGGATAGAGCTACCAAGATCATCAACATCGGCCAGAAGTCAGGTGATATCGCCATAAATCAGCGGCTAAGGCAAGCTCTAGGGAATCGCTACCGCCCGGAATACGACGTCGTCGCCGAGGGATATGACTTCGTCAAAATCGTGAGGGAGGCAAGCGACTGAAGCTATCAACACCCAAACGGAGAAGGTTTTGCGGGAAGGGACTCGATTTCTTGAGCAGATCAGGTACGATAAGACTCTGCGGCAGTGGCCCAATACCCCTGATGAGCTGTACATCGCCATTGTGCGTAGACATATGGGGGCGGCCAAGAGGAACGGCAACCCTGGTGCTTCCCTGGGGCCAATTGGGTAGTGCAGCACAAGGATGCCTTCAACAGATGTGTGAAGAGCCAATTGGCTGAGGACTTCGCTACGCACGACACCAACCTCTCTGGGAACGCATTACAAAACAGTATCAAACTGCCGCTAGGTCAGTGTTTTGATCGGCTGCCAGGAGAGTCCGCTAGCGTTGCCGTAGCTTGCTCTTTTCGGAGGTTTAATTAAAGTGGTTAAATTTTCGCTCAAGATCATAGATGTTATGATTGAGAGAACTCGACGCCAGCATCCGATTGTTGTCTACATGCCTCGCATGAGATCCCTATCGTACGTAAATGAGTGGTTGGGCAAAACAACGTCTTTTGGAACATCCCTACAGTATGCAAAAATTTTGCAACGTTTTTGTAATTACCTGGCTGAGTGTGTGTATAACGACGAAGATCAGGTGAGCCGACTCCTTGAGTTCTGGCTTTATGTTGATTCCCGAACTATGACTGACTGGAAAACCCATCGTCTGATGACCAGAAATAGATCTCACAAGCCCGATGGTTCCAGAACCAGTAGTCCTTCCTACGGGACAGTCAATCATGAGGCCGATGTGGTGTGCCTTTTTCTCGACTGGGTAAAGCACGACATGCACGTCAGCACCCTGTGGAATGGGAACAGAAAGACGATCAAGTCTGCCAAGTCAATACAGCAGCAATGGTTGGCAGGGATTGTCAGTCCAGGGACTAAAGAGGTGGTTGACGTCAACACTAACTTTTTCTTCGGTGCCTATGACGTCAACGCTGATCCATTGCCGGTCGCAGCTCACGCAAAACACAGTCAACGCGATACCTACCAGTACTTGTACGACGATCAAATGGCACAACTGGTCGCGGCCTTTCCCGATCCGGTTTACGCGCACATTGCCCTTACGGGCTATCTGACGGGAGTACGTCCGCACGAGGCACTGGCCATTCCATGGTACGCTATCGATGAGAAGACCTGCACCGTTTTCTCGGGTGACCCTGGATACCTTGAAGACTGTATCCGCCAATGCCCGCCAGACAAGCGGGATAGTCTCCAGATATCTCTCAAAGTTCTCGGTAAAGGTAAAAAAATACGCACAGTGAAGTTCCCTGCAAGGGGTTGGCTGGCACTCATGAAGAAGTGGGAACCTTTACGCCAAGTGAGGAAAAAGCTCTACAAGGAGCGAGAAGGGAAAGAGTGCCCTGACTGGATATTGTGGTTGGACAAAAAAGGTGAGCCACTGTATTGCCCACCCGGCAACGACGTAGTGCACCTGAAGCCGCTGAGTAAGCTACGGGAGGCCTTTTACCATATCTCCACAAGAAAAAAAACGCCCCTGAAAAAAATATTTAACCAAGCCGTCAGCTATTACACTATGAGGCACACGTTCGCCACGAACTTCATGATCAAGACCATGATAGATCGCAACAACTACAACGAAGGCGACTACCTTAATGATTTGAGGCTACAACAAGAGCTTGCCGACCAATTGGGGCACGAAGCATTTGATACGACTTTCAAGTACTATATCATCCACTCCATCGCCATCACACAGGGCAGCATCAAAGGCGAAAGGCCTCGTGAGGCCTTCACTGTCGAGAACTTGTTCAAGTATCTAGGCAAGCGAATATCGCTGAGGAAGAGGCATCTGGACGAAAAAATGCATGATGGGGAATTGACAGACCCTGCTTAGCAGCAGTCTAGTCTGTGCATTTCTTATCGGAAATGCATGCTGTTAAGAAGCATCAGGGAAAGAAAGGACCTAGATTACAGGGAATTGCTGCTACATTATCAAGCCCCCACAAAGAGGCAATAGAATGTTTTTCTATTTAAGGTTTTCGTAGATTCCAGACCCGAACACAAAATCACCATCTATGAAATTTATGCCAGTAAGTTTTGGACCTCTGATATGAACTGGCTTGATTACACTGCCAACTGGCCTTCCCCCTGAAGACAGGGCCAGTTTATGGGGGGAGAATGTCAACATGTTACAACTCAATAATCTTATCCGTAATTTCCGTAAAGGTCACGTCGTGACTTACCAGGAAGAGTTGATCGTACCAGTGTTCCGCCACCTCCTCGCGCCCAACGTCGATGGCACGGAAGGCATGGGCTAAGTTTTCACGACGGGCGGCATCCAGGTTGGAGGTCGGCTCGTCGAAAAAGGCAATACGAGCGCCGATTGTCTGGAGCAGGGCCAAGCGCAGCGCCACCACTGCGCTCATTATCTGGCCTCCTGATAGCTGATCGTCACTCCGTTCCCGAATAACGCCGTCCTGTAGGTCTCGCAAGGTGACTTGGTAGTTGTCGCCCCAGTATAATTCCTCATCAGAATCGGCGATTGTCCGGTAGATGCGGTCGGCATGGAGGCTGATTTCTTCCCGGAAACGTTCGGAGAGTTGGGTTGAGACATTTTTGAAGACCTGATTGCGCAGGAACTTGACCAGCCTTTCCTTCTCCTCATACCCTTTGATCGCGGCCTGTTTTTCCGCCATGTCCGCTTTCAGCTTGGTAAGATGGGCAATCTCCGCCTCCAGGCGCGTGCAGTTCTTTCCTATGTCGATAATCTGCTGGCGCAGGGTTGTTGTCTCAATGACAAGCTGTTCCTTCTCCTGGCGAACCTCTTGGTGCTTCTCAGGTTGATAGGATTCCCACTGCATAGCGAGGTCGCTCTGCTTTGCTTTGAGCTGAATTCTGAGGTCTTCCAATAGCCTCAGCATGTTATTCAGCTTCTGAGTACGGTCGGCAAAATCAAGGGCATCCTTTTGGTTGGCATTGAAGGCATCCCTGGCTGCCTGGTGCTGTGAACGTTCCTTTTCGGCACGCTCGATCTCCTGGTCAAGGCTTACGAAGGCTTGCAGGGCAGCCTTACGGGTATCTGCCAGCTTTCCAGCCTCGGCCTGCCTGGCTATCAGGCTTGCCATTCCAGCCACCCGCTCCTGGTTCTTTTTACGACGTTCATCAAGGGAATGTATCTGTTTGTCGAGCTCTTGGAGGCGTACCTCGCGGGCGTTCATATCCTTTTCAGCCGTCTCAGCCACCTTGACTTGGCGGGACAGTTCCTCTATCAGGACATCAAGCTCCTTCATCTGGCGGGAGAGGTCATCGATGCGGTTGGTGAAAACATCGCGGGGCACGGTGCCGGCAATGTTGCTGCACTTTTCTTGGAAAAAGGGGCAGATTCCTTCGGCCAGCTTATCCTTGCCTTCCAGCAGGCTTTCACTCCTGCCGTCCAGAAGGGAACGTTGCGCCCTTTGCTGCTCTGCCTTTTGTCGCAGTTCAGGAAGTTTGGCGGCCACCTCCGCAATTTGGTCATCGGCCAGCACTTCCTGGCGGGCCTGGTCGAGCCTGTTCTGATCTTCGGCCAACTGTGTGCCGGTATTCTCGATCTCGGAACGTTCATGCACAAGCGCTTGATTCAGGCGGAGGGCCTCTTTTTCCAGGCTGGCGATCTCCTTCTCGATGCCCCTGCGCTCCTGATCTTTCCGGCGCAGTTCCATCAGGAGAACCTCGGCCTTCTCGAAGGCGTCCTTACCAGCCTTGGATTCATTCAGGGCCTTTTGAGCCTTGTCCGCTTCATCCACCCGGAGCCTTTGTTCGGCAATTTTCCCTTCGCCGTCCTTGATGCGGGTTTCAAGGATTTGTATCTCATTGACGAGAGCAGCGATACACTTCTCCCGGCTATCCAAGTCGATGAGTCTTTGTTCTGACTCTTGGAGGGCAATACTCTTGTCTTTCAGGCTTTGTTCCTTGCCAGCCATATCATGTGCAGCCGTATTGAAATCGGCCTCTTTCTCGGGCAGCACCGCAAGCTGTTCCTGTTTCCCCGTCACCTCGACCGTGAGGATCTTAATTCGTTCCTGCACGGCGGAGAGCAGGCCGCTGGTCCCCTTGTACGTCTTGCGCCAAGCATCAATGCCAAGAATCTCGTCAAAGGCCTCTTGGCGCTTGGCAGGCTGTTTGATGACAAAGGGGCCAAGAAAATCGTTTTGGAATGGACCTATCACCAGTTTGAATTGATCCGCTAGCGCGCGGCCATTGGCCAGCCCAAGGATTTCCGCTATGCGCGTCTCGGTTTCCTCAATGCGGGCATGGTCCTCCACCTCGAAGCCACCGCCGATTTCCTTGGCCAGCAGCCATTTTACACCGGCCCCGACGGTGCGGCTCACCCGATAAGTTTCGCCATCGTCCGCCTGGAAAACGACGCTGATCTCGCCCTTCTTGGCGCCTATGGACAGAAAACGGTCCACATTGGAGACGAAGTCCTTGGCGTCCACACCAAACAGGGCATAGCCGATAGCCTCGAAGATGGTGCTCTTGCCGGCGCCGTTGGGGCCGGACAGTACGTTGATCCCCGCGGAGAAGGAGAGTTCCTTATCACAGTGGGACTTGATGTTCTTGAGATGGATGGAAAGTATCTGCATGGCTACGGCTCACGGGAAAGAAGGCCCAAGAGCTCTTCCCCCTCTATGTCTCCCTTTAACACTTGGTCGCGGATTGCCAGAGCCAGACTGACCAGCTCATCCTTGCGTTCCTTGTAGCCGCTGTTGGCGGAGATCAATTCGCCCAGCACGTCCCGTTCGATCTCTGCCAGGCTGCGTTTGATATCTTCACCTGTGCCGCTACGGGTCACCAGCGAAAGGTGGTTTTTGATCTCCAGGTGCAGTGGGCTACAGATCTCGTCCAGGGCTAGGCGCAGTCGTTCGCGCCCCAGTTCGAAGGGATGGAAGGCCACCCGGCCGGTGAGCCTGACTTCCAGCAGCGGACGGCGTTCGTCACTCAGGTGGCAGACTTGCTCCGTTATCTGGTTACGAAAGGTATCCAGCGCCTGCTCTGCGTTCTCGCTCCCGTCCAGGTTGGCGGTCACCACCAGCATGGGACGCGGTGTGGTGGGGCGAAACTCGTGATGATACGTGCCATCAGTAACGCTGACCAGGAAATAACCTTTGTCGTACTTCTCCTCGCCGAAGTTGACCCGTTCCGGCGCACCGGGATTGAGGGCATAGGGGCGGCCTTCGGGGGTTGTGATGACGTAGGGTTTGTGGCCGTGACCGAGTGCCACGTAGCTGAAGCGTTCGGCCAGCGGCAGGGCTTCATCCGGCTGCATGTTGCCGATTTCCACCGGCGAGTAGGTCCAGACCCCCACATGGAACAACAGCAGGTTATTATCGGTGGTCACCGCCTCGCAGATGCGTGCCACATGGTTTCCCGCCTGGGTGCCGATATAGCCTAAGCCATAGATGTTGATCCCCTTGATCTCAATGTGCCCGCCCGAACCGGTTTCGGGATCGAACGGATCGAAGCGGTAGCCGCCGTCCTCCGTACGCGCCGGGCGCAGCAGGTTGATGTAGCCCATCTGCGAGAGCGCCTCCATCCACGAGATGCTGTCGCGGCGATGAATCCAGTCGTGGTTTCCCTCCACTGCGATGCAGGGGATACCGGCGTCCTTCAACGGTTGCAGGGTTTCGATAGTTCGGGCAAAGGTACGGGGGAGGATTTGCCCGGTGTGGAACAGGTCACCGGCAATCAGGACAAAATCCACCTGTTCGGCGATGGCATCAGTAACAATTCTGCCGAGCACGCGAAAGAAGTCTTCGTAACGCTCGAATTCATTAGTGGAAGTGCGGTATGTCTTGCCGAGGTGTATGTCGGCTGTGTGAAGAAAATGCATTTAGATTTCAACCTTGTCTTCTTCAGCTATGCCAATGCTTTTGAGCAATGCCGAAAACTGATCTTTATCTTCTTTCAGCCTTTCAATGATTTGCCGCGCTGCGGTCTGCATCTCAGGCACTTCCACAGGTGTAGCTCCTCGCTCAAACACACCGCACAAATGTGAATATTCGTTATTAATTCTGTCCGTTAAAACGGTAGGAATCTTTTCCTCACCGAAAAAATGGCGTAGAGTCTCCTCTGTCATGCCTTGATCTGGATATTTGTAATAGAGGTAGACTTCAAAGAACTTTCTAGCGTTGTTTCCGAAGTTGTAAAAGGTGGTGTAGTTTGTGTCATCAATGGAGTTAATCGCTGCACACTTATGTATTTCATGGAACAGATAATTGAATTCGGTCACATATTCTTTTAAATACTTTGGCATCACTCTGATAATGGACGTATTATGTTGCCTAACAACAACAAAATAACCTTTTTGATAGTCCTTCTGCTTCCCATCTGTATCGAGAAACTTTCCATTCAATCGCTTTAAATATTTAAGAAAATCAAGATTGTGAGTTGATACAAATAACTGCTCAAATCTTCCATTCGAAACGATCTCTGCGTTTAGCAAGCTAAAAACAAAGAAGATATGGTTCCCATCTAGTGAAGATATCGGATCATCAATCCAGATAATCGGTTTTGAATCCTTGGTATCAATATCGCTAAGTTTTGCCAGAAAGTAGCAAAATGCCAGTAGGCTGCATTCGCCTTCACTCAGGTGATAGGCCTTCTTGCCGTCCCGGATGACTTCAAACCGGATTCGCTTGGGATCCTCCCCGGCAACTTCATTTTTACTTGCCTCCAGCGAAAGAAACTGATGCCCAAAGAAGTTATTTAGATATTCATTAACCTTCTTTGCGCCCTTCTCTTCGTCATTGAGTTCACGCTTCTTGGACGAGATCGACTCTATTTTCTGGCGGATATCACCATCAAGGCAACTTTTTTCTCGTTCAGAATCGTCCCATTTGTTCTTGAGTATCTTAATAGAAGAGAACTGCTCTTGGAATCGAATCGTGATGAGGAAGTCAGAAACCTCCTGCAATCGTAAAGCATTTTTGGCTTTTGTTTGCTCCGAACTTAACGTATTTGAAAAGCTGTCAGACTCACCACAAAGCATTTCATATGAGCTCCAAACAGCTTCCAAGTCGGCTGAAGTATCACCCGGATGCCGAAACTTCTTCTGGTTGAGGATATCATCCTTTCTGTCTCTTAGCTGAGTGTTTAACATGTCCAGATATTCACCATATTTTTTGACAGTATCTTTAAGTTGTTCAGTTAACTCATCGAGCTTTTCATGAAAATTAGAGTAAAAAAGTGCTTTGTTGATCGATAATACGGAGTTTACCATGTTTTTCTCAGTGTCAATTTTTGAAATCAGTGAACAAATGTCCTTTTCAAGTTTTTCAGACTCTTCATCAAAATGCTTCTCCAACTTTGCCCAACGATCTTCGGAGATTGGGTTACCACAAAAGGCACAGTTGGCGCGTTTTCCCTTGTGATGAGCACGACCATCGTTAACCCAGCGATTCACGACAGCATCTTTAATAAGTTCCTCTATTTTGTCTGATTCGCTGATTTTCTTGGTTACAAGAGCTTCGGTATTATCTGCCAGGCTCTTAATATTAAGGCTTGGTCTACGGAATGGAGGTATAGGCAAGAGCGTTTTTTCGGTTATCAACTTTTCGAATTGGGCCAGTTGCATTTCATTTGGTGGTCTATAGCTTGCATTCAGTACTTTCTCAATATCTGTTCTTAGCTTCTGGATGTTGTAATTTTGATCTCCAAAACGCTCAGGTTTGTATTTTATACCGATACTTCTATCAGTGGCCTTATCACCAAGCTGCTTCTCAAGTGCGTCATTGGCCTTTTTGTACTCATGGCTTGCGTTTTTGAATTCCGTATTCGCAGCAACTTGTTGAGCGTACAAGCCGGTTTCTTTTCCTCCTTCATTTGAACCTAGTTCACTTTCAAGCGCTTCGATTTCTTTCTCAATTTTATTATTGTCGTCACCGAGGATAGCAAAAGGCTCAATACTGTCATCTGGGTTTGTGATGAAACGCAGATTATCCCGAACAAAATCTTCGTTGAACACCCTGATTTTTCTTCCGTGTGATATAAGGCTGTTGTGATTTGACTTACTTCCATCAGCAAATTTTACTAAAAATGATGGATTTTGATACTTATCAGAGAGTTCTCCTGTTTCCATTGCCCTTAATATTCGGGAAAGACTTGTTTTGCCGGAGTAGTTTCTACCGTAAATGACGTTTATGGACTTAAATGTGCAAATATGTCCCAGCGCATCCACAACTTCTTTATCCCAGTCAAATTCTTTAAAAACAGCTAGGTTATTGATAGATATTTTTGTTATCATTCGAAAACCTCAAGGTTTAAAGTATGATTGTAACTATTTCGACGAATCGTTAGCACTCCGCCATTACATCATCAATATTCCGTGCATTGATATACTTCGCTGGATTCCAAAATTGCTGAGGGGCCGCGTTTCCATTTTTTCATTTTTATGAAGAATAGAGACGCAGCCCGATCTGATTCTCCTATATCTAAATGTTTAATTAATCACAAAATAGTAATTTATTTGTTATTTGGTTGGTGAATTATGACCCCATCCTCTTCCTTCGCTCGCCCACTAATCACCAACCATTTGATACCGCCCCTGATTGCCTTATCCACATTTTGCCCAATCCTCTGATACCCAAATAGCCGTGCAGTTTCTCGCACAAGATCCGCTACAGGCAGACTCACATGCTGTTCCAACAAATACTGCGCTGCGTTGGCAACTTCGGCTTGCGGCAGGTCTTCGGCAGCCCGTTTAGCATCTTCGTCGGCCCCCGGAATACGGAACCCTGTGAAGGACTTCGGATCAAGAAACGTCTGCCAGAGGAAAACCTTGTCTTCTTCTGTAATCATTCTCACGTTTGCCTTCTTTGCCAGCCCCGCGACCCGCGTCAGCGCCCGTGATGTTACTCTGGAAATCCCCCAATGCTCGGCAACCCTCCTGGCGACCAGTCCGAGACTTACCGGTCCTTCCTTGCTTACAACGGCTTCAATAAGCGCGCAGATAGTGCTATCCCCTGTCTGTAAGTGGAAGTCTTCCGGAGTTCCGTTTATGCCCTTGAATGTGAACGTTTCATAAACCGGAAACGTAGGCTCTTGTGACAAAGGCGCTTGAGATTTCAACGGCTCAGTCATCGGCAATACAGGCGCGACCGCGATCCATTGAGGCTGACTTTCCGCAACGACATCTGGCTGTTGCGAAGTTTGCTTAGCTGTTTCGATGGCCTCCTCTATCCGAACGAGTTCTTCCGCCGGTTTTTCCCACCAGTCGGTGGACCAGATCCGGTGCAGGTTCCAGCCAAGCCCGCGCAGGATGCTTTCCCGGAGTTTGTCCCGGTCACGGGCGGTCTTTGACCTATGGTAATTGGCACCGTCACATTCGATACCGAGAAGATAACGCCCCGGCTTGTCTGGATCGACAATTGCCAGATCGATACGGTAGCCGGAACAGCCAACCTGGGGATGTACGATGTACCCTTTGTCCCGCAAGGCATCGCAAACCTGTTCCTCGAAGGGTGATTCACATTCCCCTGCCGGATCGCTGGCCTGCCGTTCGGCAATTGCCACGGTGCCCCGTTCGGCGTAATCGAGGAAGCATTTCAGATCGGCAACGCCTTGGGCACGACTGCGGGAAAGGTCGATTTGCTCGGCACGCAGGGTGGAGAAGACGATCACCTCCTGTCGTGCCCTGGTTACGGCCACGTTGAGGCGCCGTTCGCCGCCATCTCGATTGATAGGGCCGAAATTCATGGAGACTCGCCCCACTGCATCCGGGCCGTAGCAGATAGAGAAGAGAATGACGTCCCGTTCGTCCCCCTGCACATTCTCCAGGTTCTTTATGAACACTGGTTCAGCTGAACCATCGGAGAAGTGCGGCTCTATTTCTGGGTGCTGCCGTCGTGCTTCCTCCAGGAGGTCGTCCACCAGCAGTTGTTGGGCAAGGCTGAAGGTGACAATGCCAATGCTGAACCGGCACAATTCTGGATCGCACAACCGCCGGAGGACTTCATCCACCACGGCCTTGGCCTCGGTCTTATTGGTTCTGCTCTTCCCCTTGTCGTACTCGCCCGTCACTGGACGGAATGACACGCCGAGTTCCTGATGCGGCGATGGGAAGGTCAAGAGGCGATTTCCGTAATAATGGTAGTTGCTAAAGGCGATGAGGCTTTCGTGGCGGCTGCGGTAATGCCAGTTCAGGTGCCGTTCCGGCAGCTGAGCGGCGATGCAGTCGTCGAGGATACTTTCCAGGTCCTCCACGAGGCTGTCGTCGGCATCCGCCCCATCTCCGGTATCTGCACGCGAGAAGAAATTGGTCGGCGGCAGTTGTTTCGGGTCACCGACGATGATGACCTCCTTGCCACGCGCCATGGCCCCCACAGCATCCCAGACAGGTATCTGCGAGGCTTCGTCAAATACGACCAAGTCAAACGGTGGGTGCGCCGGGTCCAGATACTGGGCGACGGAGATGGGACTCATCAGGAGGCACGGCTTCAAACGTGGGAGGAGATTTGGCAGTTTCTGCAACAAGGCACGTAACGGCAGATGGCCCCGTTGTCGCTGGATCTGCCGGCGGAGCAGGCCCATCTCTGAGTTGGGATTGTCCACCTGTCCTCTCGGCAATCTGGCGGACACACGCGCTTGGATCTCTTGGCGAGTCAGGCGGGTGTATCGATCATCGGTCAGACGGAACTGCTGGATCTTGTCTTCAAAGTCGCTGCTGAAAAAACCTGACAGGATGGGTGCACCACTGATGATTGTGTCGCACCACCACTGATAATAGCCACGTTCGAACGCATCTTGCAGTTTTTCCGTTGCCAGCCCTTGCGACTCGTAGGCGTCAATAATCGGCTCAAGATTGAGCGCCTTGCCCTCACTCCGCACCGACCGCCAATGACACCAAGGCTTGAGGCCATTAAGGTTTTCCAGCCAGAGTTCGCTTCGTTCGACAAGGGTTGCCAGAAAGCCCTGCGGCGCCGCATCCGTCCTCGTCGTGATAGCTCCGAGGTTCAGAAGGGTTGTGAGTGCGCTTAAGATTGACGTGAAACGCGAATATGCCTCCTGATATGCCTGAAGGTGCTGGCCGATAGGGGCAGTACCGGCTAGTTGATCTCGTCCCTCGGCAACCAGCTTCGCCCAGCGGTGGCGCAAGTGCAGAGCAAGATCAATGTCTATGCCTGCAACGTTGAGGGCAACCTTGCGCAAGGCATCGGCGCGAGAAACATCCTCTTCAATATCACACCACTTAGCTTCGCCATTGCGCCAGAGCCCACCGAGCAGTTCAATCACTGCGCTTTGCGCTTTAAGATATTGCTCTTCCTGCTGTACAGCCTGGGCCAACTGCAGGTCGTGCACAACATCCGGATTTTGAGGAAGGTACCCGGTGCAGGCAACTGATGTAAGTGCTTGGCGGATCTTTCTGCAACCGAGCCAGCGAGGCAAGAACCATGACTGCTCCGCAGCGGACCACTGCTGGCACAGGGCACCCGTATCCATGGTCAAAACGCCCTGGGTATATCTACTGAATAGCTTCTCTCGTAATTCGTCGCGTTGCCGCCCGTGGGCAACTGTTTCGGCAATAGCCGCTTTGCTCTCTTCCCACTCGTTTGTTACGAGTAACCCCTGCGGTAGCGAGGGACAATCTAGGAGAGCATCTGCAATTTCCGCCAGATGCTGCAGGTCCTGGCTGCTCCAGTCATTCGCTGGCATGCCAACAATGGCCGCAATCTCCTTGGTAGTGCCCGTCAGAGATTCTATCGCTCCCTTCATTTCGTTTAGGACGCGTTCCACGCTGTTGCGAAGTTCGGGGGTCCATATCTCGCACTGGGCCGCTTCCCAACAATTGGCTATCGGATGACCGATCTGCCCAGCGGCCAACTGCAGCCGTCGCGCAGTATCGCGCAAGGCATCCAGCTTTTGGCGGTCGATTTGCTCTACCGAAGGCCAAGACAGACTCACCAATGGTATGTTGCGGTTCTTGATGAGCTGTGAGAGTCCGACAAAGAGAGATTCCCCGGATGGCCTGATAGTGTGAAGAGCCGTCACAAAGCCATTCAACTCCTTTCGGGTATTCGCGAGTTTTTGCGCCTCGTTGAGCCACTCCTCGGAGGAATGAACGGGCGGAACTCCGAGCGTCTGCTCCAACTGGCTCAGTACTGCTTTCTTATGACTCTTGTTGGAATGCAACTCCAGGCAGAATGGCCCCAGTCCCGACTCCGTCAGACGCCGCTGTACAACCTCCAGGGCGGCTCGTTTTTCGGAAACAAATAGCACCGTTTTCCCCAAAGCAAGGTTGTGCGCGATGATATTGGTAATAGTCTGCGATTTGCCGGTGCCGGGTGGCCCATGCAGCACAAAACTTTTGCCATCTGCCGCCGCATGGACGGCTGCCAGTTGTGATGAATCGGCGCTGAGCGGGCAGAAAGTTGCTTCGGGGCTGTGGGTTTCGTCAAGCCGGTCTGGATCGGGAAAGGTACCGCTATCAGGATAGACATCCGACGGGGTATGGATGAGATGGCGGACAACGGAGTTACGTTGCAGGTCTTCCGAACGGACTTCCAGATCGCGCCACATGAGGAACTTGGCAAAAGAAAAGTGTCCGATGTAAGCCTGTTCCAGCACTTCCCACTGGTCAATATCGATGATCGCCTCTCGAAATTTTCTCAGAATCAAGGACACGTCTATGCCGTGTTCATCCATGGGAATCGGGTCAAGCCCACGTATATTGAGTTCAAATTCAGCCGCAAGATTGGCAAGCAAGGTCACGTTGACCATCGGCTCGTCATCCCCTTGCCGGATACTGAATCCTTCCTGCAACGAGCGGCGTTCGATTTCTAGAGGGATGAGAATAATGGGGGCAATCCGGCGTTGTGGAGAAGTGGGGGTCTCGTACCAAGCCAAAAAACCGAGTGCTAGGTAGAGCGTATTGGCGCCGTTCTCCTCGATGCTCAGCTTTGCTTCCCGGTATATTTCCAGCAATCTCCGGCTGACATCCATATCAGTGGAATCAGCATGCAGCCGATGCGAATGGAAGGCCTCCTTAAGCATCTCATCCAAAGAGTTAGCACCGGTTCGTTGTCGGTGGACTTCAGCATTACGAGCATTATTTTCGCCGAGGTCGTTCAAGCGTGGATACACTTTAAACGAAACCCCATCAGCCAGCGCATCCTCCAACGACCCCAGATCGGGGCAGAGAATTGGCAGGTTTTTCTTGGACTCCTTGAAGTTCAGCAAACGGTTGTGCATGGTGAGATCAAGCAGTTTCCGTTTCCAGCGATCCAGACGTGTGGCTGGTGTTTCTGGCGCTGTTTCTGTCTGCTCGTCTTGTGTGCTGGGGAAGGCGGGAATATCCAGCAAAGGCAGAGCCGGCTCAGTTGCTTCAGTATTAACCGTGGTTGCCGACTGCATCGCAAGTCGCTCTACGCGAAGCGGCAGTGGCCGAATGCGGCACTTCCTGGCCCGCCGAATATCGATTGCGCAGAGGAATGGCGCGGCGTCTTCAAGATGTTGACGGCCTGCCTTTATCGCTTGGTCGAAGGTTACGGGCTGCTCGGAAGTGAGAAGAGTAGTCTCAAAGACGGCAATTTGGCCGAGTTCCACCCTTTTGCGCAAGCGTAAGAGATCGTCGGTCGCCACATCTGCAAAGGTCTCGTCTCCCAGCCAGACTCCAACAAAGGCGTGCCCGGTGGTAATGATTACCAGCGGATTTAGGCCTGTCTGTTCCAGGCAGGCTGCGACAAGCATACTTAAGTCAAGGCAGGTAGCGAGACGGCTTTCCAGAATTCTGTCTGGTAGTCGAATCTTTTGGCCGACTGCCTCAAAACTGGCGGGCGGATTTATGTAGCGAATTGTTCTTTGTTGTAATGCCGTGAAAATTGCGGCCGCGATGAGGGCAACACGTTCTGGATCACGCGATTGATAGCCGGACAGGGATGTGTTGCCGGTCCACTTGCCGATAACGTCTGCGGCATCCGAGAGTACCGATTCAATCGACGGATGGTTGGGGGTTGTAAAGGCCGCTAAAATTTCTGGTAACGACTGCAGTCCGTTCCACTCATCAAAGGCAAGAATGTCAATGCGTCGACTGATATGGGCTAATTGGGTATCTTGTTGGAAAACTTTGACATGCAACGCACCAGATACGCGCTCGGTGAGGCTTGCCAGATAATCGTGGGAAAGGGTTAGGTCGACCGGTCCGAGATTGTATGTCTCACCTACCTTGACAGTACCAATCCGTGATTCCCATGTATGCGCAAACTCCGGCTCGGTTGTTATCGACACCCTTACATCTTGTAACGGGCTTTCGTTTTCAGTGGTGAGGCGCAGGGATTTTATGATCGGCACGTCATTTTGCTGCATTGCATAATTGACAGTCCAATCATGGTCCACCTCAATGGAAATTGTTGTTAACTGCTCACTTGCACTGGTTGTCCCTGGAATATTGTCACTCAACTCGATTCCCTCCAAGCCTGGATCAAATTGCAACAAATAGGTTGTCAGCTTTACGTTTCCGCGATCTCTGCCTTTTTGCCTCTCTCCCTCTTGGAATTTTTATCATTCTGGCACCATGCTAAGGCATCAAATATCATATCCGGCAGCCTCATAATGCTCTCATGTCTGTCCAGAATAACGCTGCTGCTCCCGTCCCCAGCTCAAACCCTCTCTTTGTGATTCCTGTCTTATATCCGAGCTCATTTACAAAATGAAAACAAGATAACCAAATATTGGTGTTCCCTTTATACAACCGTGAAAAGTAAAATCAATTAAAAAATCAGCAACTTGCGGCACTCAAAAAATGTATCATTTTGTCCGTTTGGCAAAAATAGGTATTAATTCCAGGGCGATAGACTCGTAGAAAAAATGTTATTTTTTTTAACATGTTATAAATCCAAATTAAAATCGGCTAGTTGGGGTCAAGAGTAGGTTCTACTGGAGAAATGTTTTTTGAAATTGTTAATCTGAGTCCAAAGTTTACCCAAGGGATAACTATATCTTACTGATATTCCAGCAGTGGTGGGGCAACATAGGCGCCGATTGCGGGTCAAAGTCATAAGTCGATTCACATTTTGAGACTTTCGATGTCTGCTCCCATGGTCTCGTCTTACTTCTTCTCTTTGGTCAGGCGTGTGGAAAAGGTAAACCTGTCGGCGGGGTGAATAGTAATGGATATCTGGAAAACACTGCCGCCGTGGTCTCGGTAGTTGCGTGTGATTTTGAGAACTGGAGAGCCTACTGTGGTCTGTAGTTCTTCCGTCAATTAAGAACTCCCTCGATGTCCTGCCGGATTTCCGCGATACGCCGGCCATAATGGGACTCGATAAGTGTGCTAATCAACGCTTCGGGCGTAGCACAAAGTTTTTTTCTCCCGGCCGTTTCAGGGACCGGCGTGCAGAATAGCTCCCGGATCGCAGTGAGCTGTTCCGGTGAAAGCGACGGGTGAACCTGCCGCACATGTCAGTGTTTCACCTTTAGACGTTTTAGCTCTTCCAGAAACTCTCCCCTGGTGATCAGCCCTTTCCGTTCCATGATGTTGAACATGGCCGTGATCTCGAAGCTGTTGGAAATTACCACCTCTTCTAGGGACACGGTTTCCTGTTGATCTAGTTTTTCTGCCATGGTTACCTCGTGTAAGGGGTGGCGTGGGTTTTGTGGGTCTCGTAGTTGTACAGGTATTTCTCCACCAGTGGTTTGTTACCCTTGATGATCAGGAGGTTTTCGGCGTTCTTCTCTTCTGCCGCCTTGGTGAAGTTGAAGCTGCCGGTAATCAGGGTGGCACGGTCGATGATCATGATCTTGTTATGGGCAATAGCGTGTTCGGCGTCGATCAGCACCGGGATGCCCACATTGACGAGAAAGGTGGCGGCGGTGTATCTGGCGGTAGCGTTGCTCTTGTCCAAAATGGCCTCGATCCTGACGCCCCGCTTCCGGGCGTCAACGATGGCCTTGGCAATGGGTTTGGAGGTGAAGCTGTAGGCCTGCACCAGGATCTCCGTCCTGGCCTTGCCGATCTCATTGACCACGGCCTCGGTGACGCCGCCTTGTGGTGAGAAGAAGGCCTCCACCGTACCGGTGGCTGGCAGAGGTGCGGCTGAGGCGGATACGGCTATGAACATGATGACAAGCACGAAAGCAATGATTGGGTTCTTCACCTGTTCCTCCTGGTGGATGATGCGGAAAATGTACAACAACTCTGATCGGCATGAAAGCCAGCAAAAACCACACTAGAACAGCCTTTGTCGTCTGTCACCCGTTATCTCTCTCAGGTTTTATAGCAATTTATAGGTGTTTATAGGCGAATCCAGCTATAAATGAGCGGCGACGCCTTTTTCGTGACTGCGAGCACATTCTATTTCATCCCAACGTTCCTGATACCGCTCGGCCGCCAGGCTGGGGAGATGACGAAGGAACCTCTTGTCCTTGCCGGGCAAGAGGCAACTAAGGGGGCAATCGGAGAGCTGCTTCGGTCCTGGTGCCAATGAATGTGGGAGCCTGTCGAGAAAAACATTCCTAGCAGTTCCCTTTCGATTGCACCGTGATGGTACGTACCTTGCCATTCTCGCCAGGGAATTCGGTGAAAAGCGCTTCCAGTATCTCTTCAAAGACACCCGCCATAACACTACATGTGCCGCTGCTCTTTGCCCGGGCCTCGTAGACTTTTACGGCGTGGCCTGCCTTCAGGCTGGCAGCATCCACAATATCCAATGCGATAGCCCTGGTATATATAGCTACTGAACTGTTTATCGAGCCCACAACGCCGTAGGTTGGCATCGAATAGGAAGTACCGCTAAAGGATGTCCCTCCCACTGATCCGTACGAATAGCTGGTGCCACCACCGGTCTGGCCAAAGATCGGTGTCGAAACGTTGGCGTTTTTGCCGGTGTCGATCCCGTATGACACGAATGCGATGAACTGGGCTTCTGACGGATTACTCGCTATACTGTAGCCTTTGTCCGCGAGCTTTTCCTCAAACTTCGTCTTGTAGCGCGCAAATTCTAGTGAACTGTTGACCGCCGCTTCAGCCGCAACTACGGATATGGACCCTCTAATTTTGTAATCTGGTGTGTAAAAGGCTGTTGTCTTGGTGACCACTTCTACACAGCCGAAGAGGAGTAGAGCTACCAGTAGTAAGCCAAGAAGTTTTTTCATGGAATCTCCTTATTGCAGATGTAGCATCATACGTTCCTAATACCACACACCTGCGGGCATTTGAATTATTACTTTATGCAAGAAACAACCACATGCTTGGGTAGGTGGTGACACAGAAGACCGGCGCAACTTCAGACAAACGGAGCGCCTTGCCTCCCTGATGGTATAGTCAGTGTGTAACTATCCCATCAAGAGAGGTGATTATGAAGCAAAGGGCATATTCATACGTACGATTTTCTCGTGCCAGACAAGCCGATGGCGACTCATTACGGCGTCAAATGCGCCTTGCAGTGGAGTATGCAGAGCGGCATGGGCTGGAACTTGATAACAGCCTGACATTCCAAGACCTGGGACTGTCAGCATATCACGGTGCCAATGTAACTGATGGCCGATTAGGTGACTTCCGAAAGGCTGTTGAAAACGGCATGGTCCCGGCCGGCAGTTTCCTCCTTGTTGAAAACTTGGACCGTGTATCTAGGCAATCAGCGAGGCGGGCAGTGCGAACGTTGGAAGATATATGCGAGCTGGGCGTTACCGTAGTAACCCTATTGGACGGCAAGGTGTACACTGCCGAATCATTGGATGGATTTGACTTTATTTTTTCGGTGTTGCTATTCATGCGTGCACATGATGAGAGTGAACTCAAATCAATACGTTCAAAATGCGCTTGGCAAGGCAAACGTGAGCGAATCAGAGACAAACCATTAACAGCCAAATGTCCGTCATGGTTACGCCTAATAGACGGCAAGTTTGAGGTAATACCGGAACGTGCTGCAATTGTACGGCGAATCTTTGACGAGTTTTTGAGTGGACATGGGAAAACAGCTATTTTACAACGGTTAAACCGAGAAGGTGTGCCGGTTATCAGTCGTGCATCTCTATGGAACATGTCGTACATTGCAAGTATTCTATCGAATGGCACGGCTGCCGGGATAATGACACCACATATCTATGAACAGGTAGGGACTAAAATATATCGGGTCCCTCTTGCCCCAATCAAAGGGTATTACCCCGCAGTTATCCCTCAAAAACGCTATGACCGGGTTCAACAAATTTTATCGGTAACAAAACAAGGCCGAAGGCCATACACAAAATGCCAAAACATACTGGCACGCACTGCTAAGTGTTCAATCTGCGGCGCAACAATGGCACGTATAAAGTCGAGACCGCCCAAGCTGCCCTATCTTATATGTCTCAATGCTACAAACGGTATGGACTGCAAGGGCACCAAAATATCTTCCCAAAGACTTGCAAGTGTCTTCTTGAACGTACTACACGAATCCCTGTTCAATTTTCCAGACAAAAATGAACTGGCGACAAGCGTGGCCCAGCGGTTGTTGGATGAGCGGCGGAAGCTAAAAAAACTGAAGGCCGAGCAAGCCTCCATACTTAGGGAGATTGAAGCCGTCGCCAACAGTGATGACACACTTTCCGGTATTCTGACCCGACGATTGCTGAAACGAGGACAGGAGATTAAAACGATAGAGCAGGAAATCTATCGACTAGTAATAGAGCATAAAGAAACTTCACCGAATATGGTCGATGTGATTCGCAAAGAATTTATTGCAGAGATGAATGGCGAATTGCCAAGACCTGAACAGCTGAATTTGTTAATCCGTGCCTTGTTCAGCAGAGTGGAATTGCACATTGAGGCCACGCAAAACGTGCGTTTCGTCGCCAGGTACAAAGCGGGGCCGGTGTTGGAATGTCATTATGATGATTCCTCCTACCAATGGAGGTATTTGGAATGAGCCTTCATAAGGCGTCTTACCGGGTGCTGCTTCGCATCCAACATAATCAAGCCACCGCAAAGAGGGAATAGAGTGCTTTATAATTATGGTTTTCGTAATTGCTTGCAAAATCCTGCCTGTAAAGGTAATCTGACACTACAGTCCCCGGTAAAATCCTCTCCCGACCTCTGAGCCGGTGATGATCCCGGGGTTTTTTTGTATCGAGTTCCCCCGCACTCCAACCAAAGGCACCTTATGTCACTCACCAAAGCAGAACTCGCCCAGACCCTCCACGCACATCTCGGCCTCCACAAAAGCCAGGCGACTGAGCTGCTCGAGGAAACCATGGCCATCATCAAAGCCTCCCTGGAGTCCGGCGAGGACGTGAAGATAGCCGGGTTCGGCAAATTCGAGGTAAAGCAGAAAAATGCGCGCAAGGGTCGGAACCCCCAGACCGGGGAGAGTCTGACCATCGACGGTCGCCGGATCGTGACATTCAAACCCAGCGCTATCCTGCGGGATAAAATCAACGGAGGAAGACAATAATGGCATCACTTGTGGAATTGACCGCCCAGATCGTGGCGGCGCACGCGGGCAGCGCGCAGCTGACCAGTGACGAGCTCATGGCGACGATCGAGAAGGTGCATGCTTCCCTGAAAGTGATCGACAGCGGAGTCGTTGCACCGGAAACGGGCGACGTTCAGTTGAAGCTGTCCCTGAAGCAGGCCTTCAAGAAGGACGAGGTGGTCTGCATGGTCTGCGGCAGAGGGATGAAGACCCTGAAGCGGCACCTGGCAAACGCCCACGGGCTCAAACCGGGCGAGTACCGCAAGCAGTTCGACATACCTTCTTCCCAGCCGCTGGTGGCGAAGGGCTACTCCGAGACCCGGAAGCAGGATGCGTTGGCCAGGGGCTTGGGTGACAACCTAGCAAAGGCCAGGGCGGTGAGAGCTGCGAAGAAGGCGGGCAAGGCCGCTCCAGTACCCGCAGTGAAGGAGAAGGCGGCCGTGCCGACCCAAAAGGCCAAGGCTCCGGTGCCGGCGGTCAGGAAGAAAGCACAAGTACCGGCCAAAACGAAATAGTCACCTCTCACGGCCGTCCGGCAACGGGTGGCTGTTTCATTTTGTACCGGGTCAGGCGGCGTTGAACCGCTCCTGCATTCTCCGTCTCACCTCGTCCTGGTTGGTGCCGTCATACCGGACGACGCTCGGGTGACTGAAGTCGGCGTTGTGGGCGTTGGCTGGCATGATCACCAGGCCGCGGGGGCGATGCTTCAACCAGCTCTCCACGTACTCGGGCCAGTCGTCCACCAGGAGGGCGCCGTACACCATACCCTTGTCGTGGGCTATGGTGACGCCGTCGATATAGTCATCCAAGTGGGTGGCGCACCATTCGACCTTCTCGGACCAGGCGGCGTGTTTCCGCGAGGGGGCCTTGGTGAGAACGGAGATGGAGTAGCCGATCTCCCTGGCGACCTCCAGGACGTCCCAGCCGAGCTTGAATTTGGGGAGGTTGCGGAACCAGCCGCACTGGGAGGTGATGACGTGGCGCCGGGCCTCGAGGTAGGGGATGTCTTGGTAGAGGACCGGTTCCGGTTCATGGGGGGAGGCGATTCGCCGCAGATCCTGCAAAAGCTGGCCGTCATAGTCGGCCAGGGTGCCGTCCAGGTCGAAGAGGGCGATCTTGGGGCGCTTCATGGGGTACCTCGTATGTCGGGGATGAGTGGTCTTACCCTGTCATAATGGCAGACGAATTGCCACTCTTTCCTTTCGACATGGAAGTGGCCGAAGTGCCATTCCCGGAACTCGAGGCCCCGATCAAGAAGTCCCTGCAGCATGGTTTCCGTGGAGTCGGGCGGGCGGTTCCGTCCGCCAAAGGTTGCTCGTTGGCTCTCCGGGCAGGTGTGGCTGATCACGTAGTCTACCTTCCACTCGACTTTGTCCAGGTTCCGGCAGGCGTTCTCGAAGTCCTCCTGGCTGGGAATCTCTTCCGGCCACCAGTCTATGCCCTCGGTCCGGCCCGGGTTCCATTCTTTGCCGCTACCCCAGGCGCCCATCGAGTTTGGTGGATGGATCCACCCGGGCTCTTTGTCGTGGCTCATGGCCCCGCCCATGGCGAGGAAGGTATGGCCTTCGATCTCAAAGATCTCACCACGCTTCAGGTAATAGACGTGGTCCCTGATCTGGTAGGCCTTGCCGCCGTATAAGTCCACTAGGGGAAATTCGCCGCCGAAGAGGCGGGCAAAGTTCTCGTGGTTGCCGTCCACGGCCAGCCAGAGGTAACGCCTGCGCAGTTGGGACTCCAGGAAGAAGTCCTCCCGGCGATGATGCTTCTCGTTGGCGTGGTAGTCGTGGTACCAGAAGCCGCCCAGGTCGCCCAGGCAGATGACGATGTCGCCCCGGTTCCCCTCCTTGAAGCGGGTGGACGAGACGTGCCAGGCGCTGTCGCCGCCGTGGAGATCGCCGGTGAGCCAGATCATTTCTCCGCCACCAGCTCCGCGAGCTTTCGCCTCAACTCTTGCCGGTCAGGCCGACCGTCGGTGCTAGGCCGTTTCTGGTACTCCCGGACAGCCAGCTTGAGTTCTTCCAGTTCTTCTTTCACCTTCTCCAGTTCGCTCATACCAGTTCCTTTGGGTTGCCCGAAACCGGCCACGCAAGTGCAGCCCCGTGCCGAATTCAGGTCGCCATACATATCGCCGATGATAGCCATTCCTGTGTTCAGGAGTAGACTCCCCATCCGCTCTGCCGAGCAGGTCCCATATCGCGGCGCAGCCTTCCGGCGATGCCAGCAGGTCCATGGGGCGTGTGCCGGCGAGGGTGATGCAGGGGGAGCGCAGCTATTCCTTCGCCTTTGCACGGTCACCGAAGAGAGCTTCAGCCCGCTCGAGCACCTGGTCACGGGTAGGTTGTTCGTTTTGTTGTCCGCTCATGTGCCACCCGGTTTTTCAGACGGTGCCACCATCGTGAGGACGGCACCGAATCACTTTCCGCTTGGAACGGCTTACACAAACCATTTCAGAAGGACATCCTTGGTCTTTTCCAATTGTTCCGCTTCCTCTTCAGTCATTTCCCGTGAGGTTGGGTGTTCATCGTCCATGGCCTCGTAAGCCTCGGCGACATAGTTTAAAAGCTGCCTGGAATCTACGATACGGCTGTCCGTGATTTCATTCCGTAGACACCAGAGGCTCCATACATGCAAGCCGTCCGGGCTACCAGTGCCCTGAGGGCCGTGCAGTTGGTAAATGCGACCGCTTCTGGTTTGCCCACGCATCTTGTCGTTGTCGAACCGCACGATTGCCGAAGACACCCTGCCTTCCCGGCCCGCTTGGTTGTAGCCGACGAGGTGGCGGGTCTTTTCGGGCCAGAGTTTCGATGTCACTTCGAAGATCGTCCAGTCGGTCAGGGTTATTTCAGGATTATCATCAATAGATTTTACTTGCCAGACTGGCATCACTAGACTCCTTCCCGTTTTTACGGCTCCCGTCTGCCTCCCATTGAGTTGCCTATGATTCTTTCCAGCACTCAACGATTCTATTTGTGAAGAGACTAGAAAGCGTAGCAGGATTATAATGTATTCCAGCCCGGCGACTGACAATCTCAAGGCCAATTTCGACTCGATACTCAGCTAGGATAAAATACAGGTCATCGAATTTCAGCGACAGGCTTTCCTGACCATGCTTCTCAAATAAAATTTTTAGAACTGCTGCGAGAGAGCATGTGGGTGGGTGTTTTGCACTCTCTTCACCGTGTGCACAATCAAGCGAACTCAGCTCTTCATCAAGGTAATCAATCCAACTATCGGAAAGATTAACTGGAAGACACGCCTCGGCGCCGTGAGCCAATACCTCTTTTTTGAAGGCTTTGAGAACGAAATTTCTATCCACAATCATCTCTCTCTGATTAGCTGATCGGCTAAATATCCTCATACAGATTTATCCAATGAGATGGTGTTAGTCAACAAAATTTAGCCTATCGACTATGTTGGAATGTAGGCATTTTGCTTATGTTGCAACATTATGGATCAACGTGATTTTCAGATGATGGTAGGTCGCCAAGTCAGGATGCATAGGAAATCGCAAGGACTCTCACAAGAGGGACTTGCAGAGCTTGCCGACTTGCATCCGACATACATAAGCAATATCGAACGAGGGAAGGTTGCAGCATCCGCCTATAGCTTCTACAAAATCGCACAAGCGTTGGACATCAAGGTTATTGATTTATTTTGCCTGCTTGACAATGGAAAAACATCGGATACTGAAGACAGCTTAGTGGAAATTGTGAGCAGAATAAAGCAGATGGACAATGTTCAGCGAGGTCTTTATCTTTCTGCAATAAAGGGTATGCTCCCGAAGTATAATTGAATCCCATCAACATCATGAAAACTGACAGATTTTGACAAATAGCGTTTTTCAAACACAATATATGACAGGTCGCCATCATACCCGCGACGCTTGATCTGATTGTAAAATATTCGATGTAATCGAATATATCCCACCTAACCTTTTCCCAGTTATTGTAGGTCTTGCGTTTGGTCCGTTCGCGTTTGAGCAGTTGAAAGAAACTTTCGGCAACAGCATTGCCGTAGCAATTGATACGACGGTTCATGCTACAGACCAGGTTACAAGGGGTTCATAGCCACAGATTTAAAATATGACTGCACCAAATGTTGGCTGCTCAATCAAATAAATAAATTCGAGTTTGGTCAAAGGAGATAATCTATAAGGTGAGCAGAGAGGTCTAGGGGGATTAAAGACATCATTCAGCCCGAACCAATGCGCGGCGGAGGTATCACCCCGCTGCAAGCAGCGGGGGTATCTACAACCTCATTTGGTTTTTCAATCCAAGGAATTGGGAATCGTAACACACAGAGATTCAAAAATAATATCAGGGCCATCATGGATTCAGCAGATCTGAATCTCGGATACTATCTCCAGTTTTTTAAAATGTAGCTGCGGCAAGCCGACAAGCATCACAACCTTTTTTCATTATATCTTCGGCCATATGGGGAAAAGCATCTGCACCTTCAACGACTATTGACTGAAAGTGCTCAATACCCATGAAGGCCATCAACGATTTCAAATAGGGAACCGAATGGTCCTCTTCCTTGCCAAAATGGAAACCGCCACTTGAATGGATATGCAGACATTTTTTACCCATCCCATTCAACAGCCCAACTGGTCCTTTTTCCGTATAGACAAAGCTTTTGCCAACAACACAAACGGAATCGAGGTACATCTTCATTTCCGCAGGGAAACTGAGATTCCACATGGGAGTTACGAAAACGTATTTGTCAGCGGCAATAAACTGGTCGGCCGTGCTGTTAATACGCAAAATCTTTCTCTGTTCGTCCTCGGTAAGAGCGGCGAAACTGCTTCCATCGCGCAGCTTCCCCCACCCGATCAGCACATCCGAGTCGATCCGCTGAATCGGATCGCGATAGAGGTCAAGAAAATACACTTCGTCATCAGGGTGATGTCTGAGGTATTCGTCCAGAAATTCCTTGCCGACTGATAGGCTGCGCGAGATTTCTGTGTTCTTGAGGTTGCAGGTAACGTAGAGTAGTCTAGCCATGGTATTCTCCTTTTTTTGTCTAGTGGCTCCCGCCTAAAACGTCTTGGTGAGGCGGAAAACGACCTTGGTTCCTTCCGGGCGGTTTTCCGCTCCGGTTTCGAAATAACTGTTGAGATAGAGGGAGACCCCGCCGCTTCGATTGTCCAACTTGATTCCCGGCCCAATGCCAAAAACGCGTTCTTCCGAATCGGCCTGGCTGCGACCATCGATCTTGTCCTTGGTGAACTGCTGCAGGACGTACCCGTTAACCCCCAATCGCACCCCCTTGAGGAGCTCGTAAGAGGCGGAATAGTTGGCGTGGAATGCCTGGCCTGGCTGGACGGTCCCTGCCTCCATCCCGACAAACGGCTTGTCATTCTCCGAGTTCCAGAGGTAGTGGATTCGGGCGCTCAGTTCAAGCTTGTCAGTCGGCAGGACTGTGAACGCATAATAAGGGTTGATGATGACCATATTGTTCCCGGTGTTTGCCAACCGGTTGCGGTCGTATTCTCCTGTCGGAACCGTAACGTCAAATCCGAAACGGTGGAATAGCGGCATGCCGAAGAGCTTGTGATCGGTCCACTGGAGAACAAGGGGGCCGACAATCAGGTCTCCAACTCCCCGTTCACGGTCTCGGGGGCCAAAGCTTGCGTCTAGATCCACATCCGCAACGGGCAGAAGGATTTCAACTCCATAATATCCGCCGAGCAGCCGAAATTTCGAGAGGTAGGCAATATGTGTGGTAGCATTGACCGTGGTGACCTTGTTTGAGCCGGGAATCTTACTCCCCTCGTGATCGTTGAACTGTCCTGCATGGTAATAGCCGATAGTTTCTTCCACCAGCCACCCAGGGAAGGCAATACCGTCCTCAAAGCTTGTGAAACCAAGGTTTACAGGCGGCAGGGGAATGTCGGCCGCCATTACACCTCCGGCGCAAATGAGCAGCCCTACTACGACAATAACGGCAAGAATCTTCTTGGCCGCCGCATTGTGACTTGCTTTCCAGGAAGACGTTTCCCCTGTCATTCTAATTTCTTCCATATGTTCCCCTTTTTTGCGACAACAAGCATATGTTGCTGAAAGCGGAAGCGGCCTCTTGGACACCTACCGACAATTCCAAAACAGTCTTTAGCGATATTTATGCCAAAAAATATAGTTTATAAAATCAATATGATACAATTTTAAGTCCCCCCAAAAACCAAATACCGTAAGATTCCAGTTTAGATATTTGTGCAATATGACAAATCACCAAATATCGCAATACCGAGTGTTTACCGTTAGGAGTCACATTCGGGGGAGCACCAAAAGTGGTGCAGAATCGTAGTTACTAGGAGACTGGAAGGGGCGAAGATTCCTTCTGGACAAGCTTCGAAATAGATGTTGAGAAGAGCAACGGCCTGCCGCAGATCAACTTGCCTCACTCCAATATTGAGTTTGCCATTATCGCCGGACGGCATCCCAACAGCCTTCAATCGTCCGCGTGATGATGGCGGTATCCAACACAATGTCACACATAATGTGGTTGCGACAGATGGTTGTCAGTGGCCCCATGGTCAGGGCAATGATGACCTGCCGAGGTAGTTCCTTGAATACCTGTTCTCGCCGGCCCTCATCAATAAGTTCCAAAAGAATATTTTTGATTTCCTTGTCAAAAGCCTTGTCGTTGTGGGAAGCAGCTCCATAAGGGGAGCAGTGAAACTGCTCCATAAAGCGGAATTCCATTGGTTTGGCAATGAAATAGTCGACCAGTTTCAGACCGACATGCAGGAAACGTTCGCGAATTGGTCGCCCTTCGGGATAGCCTGCCATGACTGACGCTAAAATCTGTCCATTAAGGAAGGCATAGGTCTTGAGAATCAAGTCGTCCTTGCTTTCGAAATGGCGGTAAATTGAGCCGACAGAAATGCAGGCCTTATGGACGATCATTGCAGTAGTCGCACCTTGAAAGCCGCCATCTGATGTTAATTCGACTACTGCATGAATGATCGTTTCTTTCATGTCCCGCCGTATCATTGTGTGTTCTCCCAAAGCAAAAATTGCCAAGCCCCAGATGTACTTTGTTAGAGTGTCCCATTTCTTTCATGTTCAAGAATGCTGCAAAGAGTCGTTCTTACTTGCTCAGCAGTCGCGGTCCTGCTAATTGTTCGATTGTTTATTGATAAAGCAGCGGCACATCACAAAAATCCCTGTAAACCCAACCAGAAAAGTTAAATTGCAAAAGCGATCCATACCGTATTCATTGGTCTTTCTCCCTTCTATTAGCTGAGCCTGGGGCCTTCCCATATTTGTGATATCTGCCATTTTAATTTTTGATCTATTGCTGAATTTGCTCTTTTAAACCTTCCACTACACTCCCGTTGTAGATCAGCATTTTTTTACCTTTCGAGCCCAGGACTGAAGCCGGAGGGGAAAGCCGGGGCGAAATCCGTTCGTAGTCCGCTCGCTTAAGCAGCGCCACGACCGGTCGCCCCCCCTGCCACAGCCTCTCGAAACCGGCTTCGTCGATAAACCAGGCCGTCTGGTAACCCTGCCTGCTCCCGAAATCCAGTTCGCCCCTGTCACCCACGACCATCACCCGTTTGCCGGTATAAAATGGCAGCGATTGCTCGTAGCCGAACGAGACGAGACATCCGCCGCTAGATAGGGCTTGCCGGCCAAGCACTGAGAGTTCCTTAGAGGATTTTTTGTATTCGATCCCTCCCATGAAGGCCTGGACTCCCAGAGTTTCCAGAAAATAGGAACCGAGACAGAGGCCGGCGAACAGAAGCAACAGCTTCATTTTTCGGCCGGTCAGCCAGACCGTCGCTCCCATAGCCAGCGATAGGCATGCGACGACAATACCCCATGTCGGCGCGAGGATCGGCTGCTTCGTTACTAGCGAGCTACCAGGCCGCGCCAGTCCAGATCCCGTAAGAAACGGAGCAAGTTCCCGCGCATGGGGATAGAGGATCGCCAGGACGGCCGACACGACCAGAAGCACGGACAACAAGGCGTTTTCCGGTCCAAACTTCTCCTGCTGGTCGCTGTCCAGTAGATCGGAGAACATCTTTCCCATCAAAAGGGCTAAGGGCGGGAATATAGGGAGAATGTACGGAACCAGCTTTGAGTGCGAAGCCGAGAAAAATAAAAAGATGAATCCTGCCCAAATCAACAGGAAAACATGGCGTTCTCCATTCTTATGCCGCCGCTCGCGCCAAGCCCGCGTGATAGCTCGTATGGCGTAAACGGACCAGGGAAACATGGTGGCCAATAACACCGGAAGAAAAAACCAAGGTGGTTGATATCGGCCGTGCACCTTAGTGAAGTAACGCTCAAAATGCTCATGGATAAAGAAAAAGCGGGCAAAATCAGGGTTGCGCAGCGATACCAACACAAACCATGGGACCGTGACAGCCAAAAAAAGTGCAATACCGCCGACCAAACGCATTTCTCTCAACAGATACCAGCGTCGGGTCATTGCCATGTAGACAACAATGATGCCAGCAGGGAAGACGAGCCCGATCAGCCCCTTGGTAAGCACGGCCAGAGCAGAGAACAGGTAGAATAGATAGTAGTAACGCCCTTTGCGCTCCTCATTACCAACGGTTGCGATAATAAAACTGCAAAGAGCAGTAGTCAGCCAGAAGGCCAATGTCATGTCAGTCAGGTTTATGCGGGACTGGGCGAGGAATCCAGTTGATGTGCCGAGGATCAACGCAGAAAATAGTCCTTCTCGTCTGCCGAACAGTTTACGCCCCACCTGATATACCAGCAGTACAGCCAATAATCCCGCCAGTGCACCAGCAAAGCGGGCAGCAAACTCGTTTAGTCCGAAGAGCTTGAAGGAAAAGGCGGTCAGCCAATAATGCAGAGGTGGCTTCTCGAAGTAGGCGACATAGTTTAGCGTCGGGGTGATAAAATCGCCTTTTTCCAGCATTTCACGCGGAATCTCAGCGTATCGGCCCTCATCCGGTTCAATGAGGCCGTAACGTCCTAGGAACATGAAAAACGCACTTCCAAAGAATACGGTCAATACGCAAAGGTCCCGTAGAATGGGATACTCTCGTTTGAATAAATAGGATTGTATAGTTTTCATAATGTTAACTATTGTCTGTGGTTAAATTGGACATATGACTTCCAATGCGACGACAAGTCCCCTCCCCTTCACGTAGCGAAGCAACGTCGGCTGCAAGCATTTGACAGGCTTGTCACGGCTTTCTACAATCACGAACCGGCCCTTGTGCTGCGTACAGTTCATAGTTCCGTCGCGACGCTGACGAGTTAATTGTCGTAATTGTTCGTGGTGGCGGATTCGAGCATTACCCATCCGTGCGGCATATCATTCAATGCGATGACAAGTACCCCTTAACATTCTCGGCTTTTGTCGTTCGACCAGGTTCGCTTTTTGTGCTGATTGTGGGCTGCGCTGACATACCAACACGTAACTTGTTGCTATAGGGCTGGGCCGGGTCGATACTGATGCGAACCGGAATGCGCTGAACAATTTTGGTGAAGTTTCCTGTCGCGTTTTGCGGTGCTACGGGGGCAAAAGCTGCTCCACTGGCTGGCGATACGCTCTCAACGTGCCCTTTGACAATCACTCCAGGTAACGAATCAACCTTGATCTGCGCTGCTTGTCCCGGATGAATATTAGCAAGTTGTGTTTCGCGAAAGTTAGCTTCCACATACACCTTTTCAAGCGGCACCACGGCGAGCAACGGCGAGCCAACATTGACAAAAGCACCTTGACGCACGGAGCGGCGTGCCACCGTACCATTGATCGGAGCGATAATTTTAGTATACGAAAGGTTGAGTTCAGCAACCGCCTGTGCGGCCTTCGCCCGATCCAGCGAGCTCTCCGCTTTTTTCAGATCAGCTCCGAGTATTGATATTTGCAATCGTGCCGCTTCCACCCCGGCCTTGTCGCGATCCAACGCGGCCTTATGTACCAACAATTGAGCATCTGCATTCTGAGCTTCCTGGCGAGTACCCGAACCATCGGCTGACAAATTGCGATAACGCTCGGCATTGGCTTTAGCCAGAGCTATCGAAGCTTCATCAGACCTCACAGCGGCCTGAGCCTGCTGTATAGTTGCTGCTTGTCGCTTAATGGTCGCTTTCAGGCTTTCAGTGGCGGCCTGCGCTGATGCTGTCTCAGCTTGTGCACTCTGTACCGCAACCCGCAAATCGCGATCATCTATCTCCGCTAGCAATTGACCAGCCTTTACGGTTTCGTCATCGCTAACCAGCACACGTGCAATCTGCCCATTAACCCGCGGGGCTACCAGCGTAAAGTCCGCTCGCACGTATGCATCATCAGTGGATTGTTGATTCGCATCAGATTGATGATGCGTAAGAAGATAAATGCCTCCTCCGAGTACGGACACAAGAACGAGGCCGGTGATGATTTTTGCTGTTTTTGGAAGTGCCATTGTCTTATCCTTTGTTTGAAGAATTAATCGGTGCTGCGCTTTGCCGAACTGGCGCTGGTATGTAATTCATGCGTAATACGAAGGGAATAAGCAGCACCGCCAGCACGGCCAGCATCAGATAGCTATCGGCGTTGGCCAGTACAAAAGCCTGCTGTCGAGTACTGTCGTTTAATGCTGCAAGGTTGTCTGGAAATATCGGAATACTGGCTGACATCTGGCCAATACGATCAACGAGCATCTCCGAATGAAAATGTTGCCGCAGGTGGAAAAAATGACCGACCACCGCACCACCGAAGATTACTCCAAAGGCGCGCAACGTATTGATGGTGCCGGCCACAAAGGGGCCTTCCATCGGCTGCACAACGCTGGTTGTCAAAAACAGCAGACCAACCACGGCCATGGCCTGTCCAACGGCCTGCAACACCTGGGTCAGCACGAGTTGTTCGACAATCCAGTTGGATGTTATATGGGTACAGAACAGGCAAGCGACTGCAATCAAAGCGATTCCCGATGCCATCACAATACGGGCGTCTACCCACTTTCGATAAAACAATGCAGCTACCGCCAGCGATAGGACCGGCTGAGGCAGAGCAATGAGCAGTCCGATTGGTGCGCTTTGCTGACTGCGGTAGCCCCATAAAGCTTCAAGATGCATCGCCGGCAATTTTGAACTGGACATCATGACCATCAGAAGGAAAACGAAGACTGAAAACCCCACCCCCAGATTCCGTTTTTGTATAAGCAACTGCGGCTTGATGAAGGGGATCGGGTAATACCACTGGCTGATCAGAAAAACTACTGTCATCGATACACCACCACCAATCAGCCAACAGATCAGATCCGAGCGCCACCAATCCATGCGTTCTCCCTGATCAAGCCCAACAGCAATCATGCATAATCCGAGTACACCGCAGACCATGCCGAACCAATCGGTCTGCTCAAGTCGCTCGGGTCTGGTTGGATCCTGCGGAATACCCCAATAAACCATCACTATCGCCAGCAACCCGAGAGGCAGGTTCTGCCAATAAACCAGACGCCAATCAAACAAAACATCGGTCCAATTACCGGCCAGCCAGAACCCCAGATTAGGCGAGCAAGTGGCCGTCAGGGCATACAGTGACATGCCGTAGAGGCGAATCGGTAAGGGGAAGAAACGTAGCGCAGACAACATCAGAATCGGTATCAGCATGCCCCCTGACAAGCCTTGCAGGCTGCGCAACACCAGCAAGGCTGACAAGTCGTGCACCCAGGGGATGACAAAAGAGATCAGGACAAACAGTCCGGTCATCAGCATATGGAAGCGCCGTAGGGAAATGATCGTAGCCAGCCAGATAGAGAACGGCATGGCGATCAATTCTGCGGCTATATAAACAGTATTAAGCCAACTCCCCTCATCGGCCCCGAGGCCAAGTACTCCGCGGACATCGACCAGCGCCAGCGTGCCGACTCGGTTGCTGAGACCGGCCATCATGGCAGAAATCAGGATGCCAAGAAATCCGGTGAAAACGCGTCCACTGAAGGGTGTCGCAGACGGATTGCTTGGAGGCGTAGGAGTTGGCGTTCCCTGATTCATACTCATTGCAGCTTTCCTCCGGTGGTGTCTGCCTGTGCTGCCCACCCACCTCCAAGCGCCTTGTACAGGTTAACCATGGCTATGGAAATTCGGCTTGTGTTGTCTGCAAGTTCCAACTGACTGGCTAATAACGAGCGTTGCGCGGTCAGTACCATCAGATATTCGGCGGCACCTTGTTCATAGCGCCGTAGCGCAACATCATAAGCTTGTCGGTACTCATTGAAAGCCAGTGCCAGCTGTTCATCACGCCGCTGCACATCAGCATAAGTGCTCAACGCATCATCTACTTCATGCCAGGCATTCAGTACTGTTTGCTGGTACGCAATTGCGGCTTCCTGTTCGCGGGCCTTGGTTAACGCCAGCGAGCCTCTTAACCGCCCTCCCTCAAAAATAGGCAGATACAACGTTGGCCCGACTGAGAACGTGCGCGATGCCCAGTTACCAAAAGTATTAAGGTCCAGCGATTCTAACCCCAGATTACCAACCAGACTAATACGAGGATAAAAATCCGCTTTTGCAGCGCCGATAGCAGCTGTAGCCGCATGCAGGCGTGCTTCGGCTTGAAGGATATCGGGGCGACGGCGTGCAAGTTCAGACGACAATCCGATTGGCACCTGCCGTGGGACGGGTGGAATTTGGTGCGTCGGCATCAATAAGGCATTCAAAGCACGGGGGGGCTCGCCAAGCAATAGCGCAAGTGCATTCATCAGCGCATCACGTTGCTCCTCAAGGCGAGGAACGAGCGCTCTGATTGATGCCAGTTGTGCGCTGGATGCGGCTGACTCAAATTTGGTAGCTACGCCGTTTTTCACGCGGCTGTTCGCCAGCTTTAACGCCTGCTCTGCAATAGCAAGGTTTTGCTGTGTAATGTCCAATTGTGTCTGGACATGGCGTAACTGGATGTACGTGCGTGCAACCTCCGCTGCAATGGATACCCGCACACCTTCTCTTTGAAACGCGTTTGCCAGCATCGATGCCGCCGCAGCTTCGTTGTTCCGCCGGGCATGGCCCCACATGTCGATTTCCCAACTGGCATTAAATCCTGCCCGCATAATATCGTATGGAGCGTCAGGAGCACCCAGTAGCGCCATTTGGCCATTGGCGCTATCTGCTGCACGGGCATACATACCGCCAACTCCGAGATGCGGAAGCCCAGCTGCGTTGGCAATGCTAATTTGCGCACTACTTTGCGCCACACGCGTAGCGGCCAACTGTAGATCAAGATTGCCCTTCTGGGCACGTACTTGCAGTTCACTCAAAATATCGTCATTGAATAACGTCCACCATGATGTTTCCACTGTTCCGGCTACTACTTGGCTTTGCTGTGCATTTTTGTCGGTAGTGGCCTTAAAGAGATCAGCAGGTGGTACAACCTCAGGCCGTTTGAAGTCCGGCCCGACAGCGCAGGCGCTCAACATGCAGAAGCTCATCAATACTGGCAGAATGCGCATATGGCTCATATGCACCGAATATTTTCGTGTGACGTATGATCTTGTGCAAAATCTAGCCTTAGACTCTTCGAAATCATTATTATTTCCAAAACACATGATCTTCCCCAGAAATAGTGTTAAAGGTGCCAACCATACATCATAAGAACAGCACTAAAGTAGACACCTTACATTGAGCGATTTTTAGCAATCATCGGTCCTTCCGAATTCGATAGGTGACTTGACATAGAAAACATTTACTTTTTCCCGCTTTAAATGTTCTAAAAAGATCTTGGCGTTATCATCGCTGACAGCCATTGAGACTTCTATTGGTTGGTCAGACATGTCAAAATAGCCTACGAAGTGCAGCTTTCTCTCGCGGCCAAAACCCTCAGCAGCGGTGAACAATGTTGCGCCTTTGATGCCCAAGCTACGAGCCTCCTCAAGGAGCCACTCGCCCAAACACCGATCCTTATGGGTTCGATCCTGCTGGGTAAAAAATGTCAATTGATACCCATACATTGTCTTCTCCTCCTTGCATTGCTTAATCAATGGCAGCGAATTCCCGGTCTTCAAGCAGGATTTTTTGATGAATCATCGGTCTTGTGCTGCATGGCGATTAAACTGCTGCGCAGATGCCGGTCGCGGTGTCGCAAGCCATTGAACTGATTTGGGGTGAAATAAAATATCCGTTTCCCGCTTCACGTCGCGTAATCATCTGTTGGGTCAGTAGTGAGTCCACTGTTGACTGCAATTCGGCATCAGTCAGATCGAAAGTCATTTTGATTTCTATCGGCGAGACAGAACCATAAGTTCTTATAAACGCCATGATCGCCGCTTCGCTTGCCGGAGTTGGGCGTTCGAGTATTGTTCCGCTTGTCAAATATTCGATCACGACCTTGAACTCTTCATAACTTTTGTAGCCGCGAAGAAGAGTCTCCTTTTTCCCAAATCGTACAAGAAAAGTGGGAAAACCATGTGCACGGTATCGTGCCGTTGTCGCAAGGTCCTCTTCGAAAGCCTTCTGGGCGGCGCCGTGAGAAAAATCGTCCAGGAAACGGGCAACATCCAGGCCGACTTCTGATGCCAATTCCACCAGCACTTCGGCAGTATTCGTCAACTTCGCCTCGGCAGCCGACGCTTCACGGATGCGCCGGAGAAACCTGTTTGCCAGCACTTGATCCTGTATCTGTGCGGCTTTATAGGCAATGTTTTGCGGGTACGTGGACGGGTATTCTTTGGAAAACAACTTGAATTCTTCGCTTTGTACCGGCATTCCGTGGCGTTCGGAGGCTTCTAGCCAATGCTTGGCAATTTGTGTATTGGAGCGGACCGGATCTCCTCCGATATCGTTGTAGCTGTCGTAAAATGCCGTGATGTCCTTTACCAGTCCTGCCATGACATAACTAATTTTTACCTGTTCGCCAAATCTGGTTTCCAACTTGCGCAGAACAGGTTCGCTGCCCCAGCACCAAGTGCAAACCGGATCAGTAAATTCGATTATTTCAACAACATTGTTAATGGTTGTAGTCATGACTTCTCCCTTCCTTCATGAACGGGGCGTCTTCAAGCAGACGCCCCGTAGGTGCTACCGCCAGATTTTCGCTAGTCCCGCTGTAGGTCTGTTGCTATGCTTAGCTGGACGCTTTACCAAGGTGTACCAATATTTCCTCGAACAATACCTGGATCAGTTTGGAGCCACTTTCGCTTGCCCACGACCCCGCCAGCCCGGCGATAAGTTGAGTGGTCGAGGTGAGTGTCACGCCCGCCCGTTCCATGCGACGCAAGGCGGTTTCGTCGGATATCTGGGTCGGTGACCCTCCGGCATCGACTACCACCTGCACGTTGAATCCTTCCTCCACCGCGCTCATCGCCGGGTACACGACACATACGTCGTTGGTGAGACCCGCTATAATAAGGTTCTTCCGCCCAGTAGCCATGACGGCCGCTCTGTAGTTGGGATCGTCAAAGGCGTTCACTACGCCAGCACGTTTCACCCGGCGTGCGTACTCTTCCGGTGCGATCTCCTCCAGGTCTTTGATCAGAGGCCCTTGTGCCTGATCTTCCATGCTGCTGGTGAGAATCAGGGGCATATCAAGCGCCTTTGCCGCGCGAGCCAGCGCACGAGTATTGTTCCTGATCAATTCCTGTGGGATGTTTTGGCACCAACCCAAGGTTCCAACTTGGTGATCGATGAGCAGCATTGCAGTGTTTGTTGCCGTGAATTTCTCAGTTTTCATGTTTGTCTCCTTTCTTTCGGCCTTGTCTTTCTGATTAAATTATAGCGATATTCGTGCCAAATAAAAAAACAAATAATATCGGAATGTAACGTCTTACAGATTGGAATTAATACCAAATAAGGCAAGCAGATATTGCTAAATTTGACATAATATTATAAATTGTTAAATGCAGTAATGTGGTGGTCGCCGTCAGACTTTTTATATGGGAGTAATCATAATGGCCGTCAACAGAGATGAATTTTTTAGGGAAGTGACACTCAGGATATGCAGCAGCCTGGATATTGGGGTTGCCGTAAATCGCGCTTTCAACTACCTGCGAGAGCATTTTCCCTTGGACGAGATCTACCTGGACATCTACGACAGTAAACTCGGGGCGATCCGGCGCATCGTACACTTTGCGAAAAGTGGCGGCGAGGCTGCGGAAGAGATCTTACCTTTGACGGAACTGGTGTGGAAGTGGGGCAGTAGCCTTGCCGGACCACTGATTATGGATGCAGAGACTGTAAGCGGCCCCGCTAAGGCGATTGCAGAACTTGTCAAGTTGGAGGAGAATACGGATCTAGTCCTCCCTCTCCGGGTTGAGCAAGAGTTAATAGGGGTTCTTATTTTACGAGCATACGGCGAGAGGAGATACGAACAGGAGCATGCAGAGCTTCTGTCAGTTGTAGCAGACCCGTTTGCGTTAGCGCTAGCGAACGCCCTTTCTTACCGGGAAGCAATTCATTACCGGGACATCCTTCTTGATGACAACCGTTTCCTTAAGATGGAGCTACTCTCCCAAGCGGGAGACGAGATCATCGGCGGGAACTCAGGGCTGCGAAACGTCATGGAGATGGTTCGACAGGTTGCGCCGTTAAACAATACGGTGCTTTTAATGGGGGAAACAGGAACAGGGAAGGAAGTGATCGCAAATGCGATACATTTCGCCTCTTCGCGGAAAGACGGCCCCTTTATCAAGGTCAATTGCGGCGCAATCCCGGAAGGCCTTATTGACAGCGAGTTGTTCGGCCATGAAAAGGGAGCTTTCACCGGGGCTCTCACGGAAAAGCGCGGGCGCTTCGAGCGGGCCAGCGGCGGCACCATCTTTCTTGACGAGATCGGTGAGTTGCCGCCTCAAGCCCAGGTGCGGCTCCTGCGTGTACTCCAGAATCGTGAGATCGAGCGGGTTGGGGGGGATAGACCGATCCCGGTTGATATCCGGGTCATTGCGGCCACGCATCGCAACCTGGACAGCATGGTCTCGGAAAACAGGTTCCGGGAAGATCTCTGGTTCCGCCTAAATGTCTTTCCGATCATCGTCCCGCCTTTGCGGCAGCGTAAGGAAGATGTACCGGCTCTCACGAGGTACTTCGTCGAGCTGAAGAGCCAGGAACTTGGGGTTGCCATCCCCCCTGCCATTGCACCCGGTGCGCTGGAAAGGCTTGTGAATTATGGTTGGCCAGGAAATGTCCGGGAACTGGAGAACCTGGTGGAGAGAGAGCTGATAAGGCATCGGGGCGGGCAGCTTAGATTCGATTCCCTGCTGCCGAGTGATGGAGACAGTAAAGCACAACCTGATGCGGAAGGAAAAGCTGACGGCCCATTAAATCTTGATGAAGCAATGTCCTCGCATATCGGCAAGGTTCTCAGAATTACCAACGGAAAGATTCATGGTCCGGGAGGCGCAGCGGAGTTGCTCGGCATCAATCCCAATACGCTGAGGGGGCGAATGGGTAAACTCGGTATAATGTACAGACGAAAAAAGTGAAATACTCATAATAGATCACCAGTCATGACCACCCGCAAAGCGGGTGGCTTGAGGAAAGCTCCTAAAAAGGGCTAAGGGTTTTGGGTAAAGTCCAACTCCTCTTGCTTATCCTGATGCTCTTGGTCTCTCACATAAGCACGGATCATTTCTTCATCCAAGCCTATCGTGCTGACGCAGTACCCGCGAGACCAGAAATGTCTCCCGGTGAAACCCTGTTTGATACCATGTACTTTACGGTGGATGTGGATAGCTGATTTGCCTTTCAGATACCCTAACACCATTGCAATGCTGTACTTCGGTGGGGCACTCAATACCAGGTGAACGTCGGGCATGGCGTGACCCTAGATAAGTTCCACTTCCTTCTGGCTGCACAACTGGCGGATGATTTTTCCGACTTCTCCGCGAAGTCGCCCATAAAGTACCTTTTTACGATACTTCGGGACGATCACCACATGATATTTGCACTCCCATTTAACAGGGGATAAACTTTGCCACTCTCGCATGGCATTTCCTCCTGTTGAAACCCTTCTGGGCTTTCCTCAGGAGGAAGTGCCGCTGGAACGGCATAGATTTTTCAAGTCTCACCGGCAGAGCAGGTGGTTTGCTGAACCTCATCAATTATGATTATCATAATTGATGACTCCGTTCACTCACTCCCATGGTAGTATAATATTTTATGAGGCCATTCCCCACGGTCCACGCATGGAAGAGCCTTGAGCCAGGAGGAAAAGGAGATTGGCGTCCTGGCCCTCTATTCAGATATTTAGGACTTTTTTCAATGAACAGCAATTTGAACTGATCCTGCAAACGGGAGAGGATTCTACGTCTGTTCGGCCAGTTCCATTTTCCTGCCCAGGAGACGGCATGACATCCCCAAACGCAATTATGATACGAGGATGGAGCTATAGACATCCTCTTGCACTTGCACAGTACAAAACAGCGGCAATGCTCGTCAGTGGAGCATGCCTTATCTTACTGTGTTTCCTAGACTTCATAACCGGCTATGAATTCGGCTTCTTTATTTTCTATTTCATTCCTGTTGCCTTTGCTTCCTGGTACGGGGGAAAGAGAGAAGGCCTCGCAATGGCATTGCTGTGCGGTATCTGCTGGTACGTTGCTGATCGTCTCACGCACCATCCGTACTCGCGCCCATACTTCATATACTGGGAAACATTCATGCGCTTATTATCGTTCATTACCACATCCCTGACCCTTTCCCGCATCAGAGACCTAGTGCTAAACGAAGAGAGGCTTGCAGCGGAACTTCTAGCCGCCTACGAAGAACTGAAACAGTTGCGACGGCTATCTTCCTAATGTGGGAGCAGACATCAAAATCTCCAAAGGGACGATGGTCATAAAAATGTAAGTTTAAGTGATCTGTTTCATTTGGTTTACAATCATCGTACAGAAATACACAGTAGGCTTATTCTGCATAGTTTACATTTTGATGACTGATAAATCTGTTTACAATAAGTTTACATTTAGCCGGCCTTATGGTTATTTAAATGCCCATCCATAAACATTATACAATGCACTACCACGCATGTGTGATGACGAGGTAACGGCTACGAGTTCGGTTTTTTCATCTTTTACTTCATCCCGGTTTCGGTTTCGGCCTGGTTGGGCGGCAAACGCCCCGGCCTCTTCATGGCAGGCGCCTCGGCCATATGCTGGTATTTCTCGGACAAGTATACCAACCATCCTTACTCCCACGCCTACTTCATCTACTGGGAGATGTTCATGCGCCTGATCTCATTTCTTACCACGGCGCTCACCATCGCCAAGATCAGACAGATGCTGCTCAACGAAATGCAGCTCAATCAGAGATTGGAAGAAGCGCTCCACGAACTGGGCAAACTGAGGGAAAGCATCCAGGGAAATGAGCCCTCTCCCCCGGCGGGGCACGGGGGAACGCCCGAAGGCATTGAAGGGGATTGAAAGGGGTGAAGGTTACGGCTCGGCAATATAACGGTTTTTCCCGCTTTTCTTGGCCTGCTGCAGGGCATGGTCGGCCCGGCTGATGCATTCGAACAGCGCCTGACCGGGCTTGTACTCGCTGAGTCCTATGCTGATGGTGGTCCGGATGCCCGGTTTGTTGGCCTTGAATTCCGTCATGGCAATCGACTCGTGGATTTTCTGGGCCACCGCCAGAGCCCCCTCAATCGTCGTTTCGGGAAGAAGGATAAGAAACTCCTCGCCCCCCCAACGGGCACAGACATCCTCTTGGCGAACACAGCCCATGAAAACGCGCGAGATTTCCACCAGAACATCGTCTCCGGCATTATAGCCGTAGGTGTCGTTGATCTTCGTGAAGTTGTCGATGTCGGCCAGAATGATGGAAAAAATGCGATTGTGACGCTGGGCGCGGCTATATTCCTGTTCAACCTTTTCCTTGATGTGGCGGCGGTTCGCCAGACCGGTCATGGGGTCTATCCTGGTTGCCAGGTCCAGGGAGCGGTTAAGCTCCACAAGCTGGGTACCGAGAAGTTCATTCTCGTAGGCCAAGCCCTCCGCGTGGTGGGCGAGCTTTTTATAGCTCTCCAGCAGTAACTTGAACTTGGGGTACAGGGGGTTGCCCTCGGCGATGATATTCTCGAACTGACCGATGTCGTCAGGCAATGCCGATCCGGATATTTTTCTGTCCAAGGCCATGGTCCGCCCTCCACATGATGCTGCGAAGATCACCGCCGGAGAAATTGCCGGCATGTGGCTGTAATGTGTTACATTATCTGATTATATCTGTTTTGTCACGCTTCATCGCAGGTAGCCCCAATCATCCGGTCGGCATGCCGGAAGCCTTGCGTCGGGCGATGAAATAACGTAAGAATTGAGCATCACTGGAAACTCGTAATGAGCGGCAAACGGCAGATTGGGCGATTCAGGCGGTCTGCGTTCCGCCCAGTGTAGTGGTATCAGACAATGGAGGACCGCATGAAAATTGTGTTATATGCATTAACAATCGCCTTGATCGTATTTTTCAATACTTCAGCCAACGCCTCGGAAGAGTATGCGCAGCAGACCGGCAAGGAATGCGGTTACTGCCATCTGAGCCAGACCGGCGGCGGTGAACTGACCGCGGCAGGCAAGCGCTTTGAGCTGCACCATTCCTTGGCGGACGTCACGCCGAAGGCCGCCGAAGCGGCTCCCCGCGAACGCACCGGCGGTGGTGCCCTCTCCCACGCCGTCCGACTGGTGAGCGGTTACATCCATCTGCTGGTGGCCATATTCTGGTTCGGCACGATCCTCTATGTGCATCTGGTGCTCAAACCGGCCTACGCATCCCAGGGGTTACCCCGGGGAGAGGTGCGGGTCGGACTGGCCTCCATGGCAGCCATGGCCCTGACCGGCGCCGTCCTGGCACACTACCGGATCACCTCCGGCGAGATGCTCTTTCACACCCGTTTCGGTATCCTGTTGATGATCAAGATCTGCCTGTTCGCCATTATGGTCATCTCCGCCCTGGTGGTGGTATTCGTGATCGGCCCCCGCTTACGGGCAAAGAAGGAAGAAGCGGCCATCCCGGCCCCATCGGGCAAATCCACTTTCACGCCGGACGAACTGGCCTTTTTCGACGGATCCCTTGGCCGACCGACCTACTTCGCCCACAACGGCACCGTCTATGACGCCAGCGCCAGCGCACTCTGGAAGGGGGGCAAACACGCCGGGCGCCACCCAGCCGGCCAGGACCTGACCATGGTTCTCGGTCAAGCCCCCCATGGCGAAGACCGGCTGCTGGCCCTGCCCCGCGTCGGGACCGTCGCCCAACCCCCGGGCACGCCGACGCGGCCGCTCCATGAGCGGGTATTCTTCTTCATGGCATACATGAACCTGGCCATGGTGTTTGCAATCACCCTGATCATCGCCCTTTGGCGCTGGTGGTGAGATGGCCATGACGGAATCCGGTAACATGTTCAGCCATATCCCCCCCGATCTGCCTGCGGAGCTGTTCGAAACCCTGGCCCACAAGGGAACCGTACGCATCGAGCGCATCCTGTCCCACGGCCAAGCCACACCGGAGGGGGAATGGTACGACCAGGACCGGGACGAATGGGTGCTGCTGCTGGCGGGTAGCGCCGGGCTCCTTTTCGACGGGGAACCGGAGTTGCGCCGCCTGACCGCGGGCGATTATCTCATGATCCCGGCCCGAAGGCGCCACCGTGTGGCCTGGACCGCTCCGAACGAAACAACGATCTGGCTGGCGGTGTATATTGACGGATAACGGCACCAGATACGCTGACCCCATCGCGGACCGTTCCCACTGGGTTTTCGACCTGGACGGCACCCTGACCGTGGCGGTGCATGATTTTGCCGCCATCCGGCAGGAGTTGTCCATCCCCGATGGTTGCGATATCCTCGGTCACCTGGCCTCCCTGCCGGAGCACCGGGCGCGTCCGCTGCATGTCCGTTTGCAGGAGATCGAACTGGAACTGGCCCACATCACGGAGGCTGCCCCAGGGGCGCAGGAGTTGCTGGACCGTCTCTACAGCGCCGGCGCCTCCCTGGGGGTACTGACCCGCAATACCCGCGATAACGCCCTGCGCACCCTGGAGATGATCGGCCTCGGCGGGTATTTTGCTGTGGACGATGTGCTGGGGCGGGACGAAGCCCTCCCCAAACCGGACCCGGACGGCATTCACCGCCTGATGGCACTCTGGGGCGCGGAGGCGGCAACCACCGTCATGGTGGGGGACTATCTCTACGATCTGCAGGCCGGGCGCCTCGCCGGAGCGCTGACCGTGCATGTGGACACCACCCGTTGCTTCCGCTGGCCGGAACTCGCCGACATATGCGTCGGAACCCTGGAAGAGTTGGCTCTGCGGCTCGACCGGTAAGGCTCCACCGCCACACTATTTCTTGATTTGGGAGGATTTTTCAGATAATGCTCCGGACTCTATCCAAAAAAACGATCCTGCGGGAATCCCTGAATACGGTCCTGATTGTGTTGGGCGTCTTTTCTGCCGGCCTGGGGCTGAAAGGGTTTCTGCTCTCCAGCCACTTCATCGATGGCGGCGTGACCGGCATCTCGATGCTGCTCTCCCACGTATTGGGCATCCCCCTGGCGCTCCTGATCCTGCTCATCAACCTTCCCTTTATTGCCCTCGCCTACCGCCAGATAGGCATCATGTTCGCCATAAAGAGCACCCTGACCATCGCCGGCCTCTCCCTCTGCCTGACCTTTGTCCAGTACCCGGACGTCACACCGGACAAACTCCTGACTGCGGTTTTCGGCGGCTTTTTCATCGGCGCCGGCATCGGGCTGGCCATCCGGGGGGGGGCGGTCCTGGACGGCACCGACATCGTGGCGCTCTTGATCAGCAAGAACAGTAATCTGCTGAAGGTCGGCGACGTCATCCTGCTCATGAATCTCTTGATCTTCGCCGCCGCGGCCTTCTTCCTCGGCATCGAATCGGCCCTATACTCGATCCTCACCTACCTGGCGGCGTCAAAGACCGTGGATTTTCTGATCCACGGCATCGAGGAATACACGGCGGTGATCATCGTCTCGGAGAAAAGCGACGAGATCCGGGAGTCGATCGTGCGGGTCCTGAACCGGGGCGTAACAGTGTATAAAGGCCGGGGAGGAAAAACCGGCAAGGATATGCACATCCTCTACTGCGTCGTCACCCGCCTGGAGATCGGCAATGTCAAGAATGCCGCGACGGAAATCGATGAATCGTCCTTCATCCTGGTCCACCCGCTGTCGGATGTTGTCGGCGGCATCATCAAAAAACCGGCCTTGCATTAAGCGTAATAACGAATGGCGGCCGCAACCGCGCACCTCAAGAGCACTGAATGAAAGCGAATCCTGTGAAACCTCATATCCACGTAGCCTGCGCCATTATCGAACATGATGGGAGGACCCTGGCCGCCCAACGCAGCGAAACCATGAAGATGCCCCTCAAATGGGAATTCCCCGGCGGGAAACTGGAATCGGGCGAAACGCCCGAGGCCTGCCTTGTCCGGGAGGTGCGGGAGGAGTTGGCCATCGGCATCAACGTCGGCCGGGCGCTCCCGGTCGCAACCCATGCCTATGAAGCCTTCACGGTCACGCTCTATCCCTTTGTCTGCACCCCCGAAGACGGCACCGTGACCCTGATCGAGCACCGGGCCGTGGCCTGGCTGAAACCGGAGCAGATGCTCGTCCTGGATTGGGCCGAGGCCGATCTGCCGATCATCGCCGGCTATCTGGCAACCCGGTCCCTCGGGGCTGGAGAGGGGACGCAGCCGTGACCTCTCCCCAAAAGCCCGCCATGGGACAGGTCTACTTCATCCTGATCCTGACCACCTTCTTCTGGGGAGGCAGCTTCCTCTTCACCAAGATCGGCCTGAGAGAGATCCCGCCCCCACTCTTCGTCCTGATGCGTTTCAGCCTGGCAGCCATGATCATGCTGTTCGTCTCCGGCCGCCGGCTCAAAAATTTCAACCGGCAGATCCTGTGGCGCGGCGCCGCGGTCGGTGTCACCCTGGGGCTGACCAACATCAGCTTTGTCTTCGGCGTCCAGGGGACCAGCATCTCCCGGGCCGGAATCCTCAACAACCTGTTTGTTCTATTCATTCCGTTCATAGTAAAGATCGTCTGGGGCGATAGAATCGGCCGCATCAACCTGGCCGGCATCATCCTGGCCTCAGTCGGCATCTGGCTTTTGGCCACCGGCGGCAGTGAGGGGTTCAACCGGGGCGACCTGATCTCCACGTTCTGCGCCCTCATGATCGCCTGCCAGGTCGTGGCCGTTTCCAAACTGCTGAGGGACGACGATGTTTACCTGGTCTCGCTGGTGCAATTTGCCACGGCATCCCTGATGGCGGGATGCATCACCCTGCTGCTCCCGTTGCCGCATGTGACGCTGCACCGCTCCGCCCTCCTGTCGGTGGCCTACTGCGCCCTGTTCCCCACCGTGTTCTGTTTCACCCTCCAGAACGCCTACCAGCGTTATGTCACCGCCACCCGGGCCGGGCTCATCTACACCCTCGACCCGGTCTGGAGCCTGGTCGCCGGCTTCTTTATCCTGGGTGAACGACTCTCGGCCCGCGAATGGCTGGGCTGCGGGATCATTTTCATCGCTGTTGTCATTCCCCTGGGGGTACGCTACCTTATGGAGCGGAGGTTGGTGAAAAGGTATGTGGAAACAGAGGATGGGGTCCCCGGAGTGACATGATACAGCGCCGGGCCCCTGAGGAGGTGTTGAACAGCCATGGTCAGCGGCAACCATCGTCTTCCATTCCGCTATTGCGAGCCTGCCTGCTTCGGCGGCCTGCTGGATGATCCGCTCATTTTCCTGCGCATCCGTCCCATGGGACGGGCTCTGCTCTTCGACTGCGGCCAGATCGCCCACTTGGCCAAGCGGGTCGTCAAACCCATCGTAGCGGTCTTCATCACCCACGCCCACATGGATCACATCATGGGGCTCCCCACCCTGGTGCGCCACCACCACGCATCCCCTCGCCCTCTGGACGTCTTCGGTCCACCCGGCATCGCCGAACGGGTCCAGCATCTGTTGGGGGGATACGACTGGAATCTGGCCGAACCGACCTGGTTTACCCTGCGGCTTCACGAGGTCCACGCCGACCGCATCCTCCACTACCGTTTTCCCGGGCCAGACCGGTTCATAGGCACCTGTGAGGGGGAAGAACCCCGCATCGGCCGGGAGATCTGGGCGTGCCGTTACCTATCCGTCGAGGCCGAGATACTGGATCACAAGCTGCCGGTGCTGGCTTTCCGGGCCAACGAACAACCCCACTTTACCATTGACCCCGCCAAGCTGGAGGCCCACGGGCTGGTAGCCGGCGAGTGGCTGCGGGACTTGAAGACCAGGGTGTGGAAAGGTCACGGGCAGCATGAGGTGCTGGTCACCCGGCGGGACGGAGAAGGATCGAGGGAAGAACCGGCCGACGATCCAACAGCCCTGTACGAGGCCATCCGCGCCCAGGAGACGACCGCCTCCCTGGGCTATGTCACAGACGTCGGCTGGACCAGGGAAAACGTGGCCGTCATGGAGCGTTTCATGGGAGGCTTGACGCTACTCTGTGCCGAGTGCACCTTTCTGGAAGCGGATGTGCACAAGGCCCGGGCTTCCTACCATCTCACCACTGGCGACCTGAACCGTCTGGCGGGACGCCTGGCGCCACGTTACCTGCTCCCCCTGCACCTCTCCAAGAGCTACCTGCGCCGCACCGTGGATCTGTACCACGAACTGCAACCACCCCAGGGAACCGAGATCCTACGGCTCCCCAAGCACATTGTCCCCGCGCCGGTCGGCGTTGCCGACGTGGATGGCTGGCTGCGGCCAGGCGGAAGGAAAGGGAGAGAAACCGGAGACGCCACGGCAACCGACAGGAGTGTGGACACGTCAGCAACAACGGTCGAAAACAGCAATCAAGACCGGTGCAATCCAAGCAAAACAAGCCATGATAAGGAGCGTAGTATACTGTAACGAATCTGGAATCCGTCAGCACACTCGATACGAAAGGAGAGTTGGAGGGCTTAGCGGGGCTTAGTCTGTGGGGCCGCATCTTTGGTCTGGGCATCCTTGCCGCTGCCGTGCTGGGCGTCGGCCTCTGCAGCCTTTGCCATGGCTTCCCGCGAAATGGTCACTGAATCGCTCTTTGCCTTTTGCGTGTTCTTCTGGGCTATGGTGCCGACGACCGCCGCCGTAGCGGTGTTGTTCGCCTGGGCCAGTGGATTGAGGTTTGTCGGGTTCCCCACAATGACAGCGGGTGAAAGTTGAGCCAGCGGCATTGATAGCCTCCCTGTGATCGATATAGTATCTTTATCGGCAACGTAGGAACTATTTCAAGCGTTGCCTTCCGGTGGCGGCCGGAGCCGGCCCTCTTTCTTCTGCTCTTCTCTATGCAAGAGGAGACGTTTGGGTGGGCTCGGGGTCGATTGCCATTAATCCTGATACCCATCTTACGATCTGTCAATTTTTTAATATGACAAACAACGTGCAAGGCTTCTCGACGCCAGCCGCCATCTAGGGCTTGAGTTTTGAACAAAATTAGGATAGGGTACGCACTCATTTTTGGAGAAGTGGCCGAGTGGTCGAAGGCGCTTGACTCGAAATCAAGTGAACGTTTACTCGTTCCTAGGGTTCGAATCCCTACTTCTCCGCCAATATCAAGGGTTTGCGAGAACCTTAAAAAATATCTGATTGACCAAATGTGATATTTTTGTGATAACCCTCCTTGGAAATCGTTTCCGAGGAGGGTTTTTCATATGCCGAAAACAACGAAAACATCGCAACCAGCGCAACAATCTCCCGCTTCTGCCTCGAAAAAACCGGCCTCAAAAACCCCGAAAAACCAAAAAGCCAAACAATCTAAGCTACCTAAGGGAATTTTCACACGCACGAGTGATATCCTGTGGATAATGTGGACTGACGAGCACGGCAAACAGAAGAGAGTAAGCACCGGAACTACCGATGTTGAGATTGCTAAAACCCTATTACAGCGGCAGCGCGATAGGGTGCTAGTCATCAAACATCCTGAGCTGGCAGCGCATTACGAGCATATCGCCAGAAATGAATGCGGATTATTAGATTTTTTACAGAATATTTATTATAAATCCACCGATGCCGGCGAATTGAAATCCTTCGAGAGCCGAAAAACGATACTCAATAAATTTTCCAGATTTTACTGCCCCAATACTGACGAGAACGGCGAAAGGATTGACAAACCGTTATATTTATTGACTATTTCCGACCTCATGGAATACCAACGAAAGCAGATTGCCGAAGGCGTTAAACCTGGAACCATGAACCGACACCGGAGCCACATAAAAGTTATGCTGAAGTATGCCAGAGACACCGGTTATTTCCCAAAACTCAGCTATAAAATAATAGACGAAACAGACAGTTATAGGAAATTAACGGAAGAACAGCTTAGGCGGCGGGCGTTTTCGGCAGCTGATATTATCAAAATCCTTGAGACAGCTAAAAAATCAAAGCAATGCCCTGATTTATATGATGTTATTCGGATTGGACTGCTAACGGGATTGCGAAAAAGCAACATTACAAAAATGCCGTGGAGTGCTGTCAATTTTGAACAGAAACTGATTTACGCGCCGCCCAAGGGCAAGGGCAAGGCTATTCAAATAATACCGATGTCAGAACCTCTTAAAGAAGTTCTTGAAGCGCGCTTCAAGAATAAAAGATGTGACTATGTATTTTACATGCCTGACACCATGAAACCTCCGAAAAACGCATACAGGACGGCTTGGGAGGGGCTGTTGGACAAGTTGGGAATCAGAAAAAAATGGAAAAAAGGCGAGACAAGAGTTAAAGAGAATTCAGACATCGTTTTTCATACCCTGCGGCGGTCGTTTTCCTCGCACCTCGAAGACCGCGGCACACCAGTGACAATTATCCAAAAGCTGCTCGGACACGCTCACGTATCTACAACTGAGAGATACCTTGCTCAAATTCGTCCTATCACAGACCGCGTTGATGTGCTCAACGGCCTCGGGCCGCTGGTCGGCATCGTGCCCCCTCCGCCGGAGCCGGTTGAAATAGACGACGAAAAATATGCCGAACAGGTCTTCGGAGATTTTGAAATTTTTGACGATTTTGGTGACGATTTCGGTGATTAAGCCGCCATTGGCTGGCGGCTAGAAATTACGTCGTTTCCAGCACTTCTGAGCACATCTGCTAACATCCGCAGAATTTTTTCGCGTTCCGGCTCGCTCTGGATGCGCTGGCTGACCGTTACATCCACAACATCAAACAAGTCGCCGGCCGACGCCCATATAGCGTCATCAGTGCAGTCGATGGCGCCGTGAACAATAGCAGCAATTTCCGACATCAAACGATACTCGCTGTCGCCGTGCGCCTCGCAGCCATCCATGATAATATCGTAGATAGCTGTGACATTATTCGAAAAATCCGATACTATCGCCCTACGCTTTTCAATTAGTTTCTTTTCCATAACCCCTCTCCTTTTCTTTTCTTTCTTTTTTCCTTTTTATAGGGTCTCGCCGCAGGCTCGACCCATAGGGACTCCGGCTTGAACGCCTCCGTCCCTTGCGACGGATTCTATGTCCGTCGCAGCGGGCTTGCGTTGGTCAGATTGGATTCCACGCCCCGCTGGTTTGATGATGCGAATAGCTTCACGCAGCTCGTCGCTTGCCTTTTTCAAAATTTCAACAGGTATCCGCCGGTCGATGGTAATCTCCGACCTTGCCCCCGCAATTCTTTTAAAAACCCGCACAGTGGGCATCTTTATGCCTGCTTCACGGCAAAAATATTTAATGACCAGTGCCGGAAGGTGAATACTCCGGCGGTTCAGGACAATATCGACCCGCAGCACTCCGTGTTCATCTACTGTGCTGATATTGTTGATGTAAAATAACCTTTTCATGCCAGCCCGCAGTTCTTTCAGGTCGTGGGGCAATAAGCAATTTTTATCACAGCGCCCAATGAAGACATACCCGCCTGGAAATGGCGTCAGGACAGTCACAGCATCCCTTTCGACACGGTCGATGGTGCCGAGAATAATAGATTGTTTCCATTCAGCCAAATTCCCATATGCCTCCAAAGCGGCGTCGCGGGTAAGCAACTGCTTTATGGATTGAGCGACATAATGAATAAACCTCCGACCCAGCCGAGAAGGGTCAATATCAACATGCTTAATGCCGTCATCCCCTTTATCGCGCCAGGCATAAATCAGCACCTCATCGTCGGCCATTTTGACGTTGACATCGAGGTGCGTCACTGTCATTAGACACGTCTCAATCGCTCCGCGCACGGTCTCGGATACCCGTGCCTGGGGTAGCTCGTATTTGTCTGCCAGACCGGATATATAGCGTTTATTGAGCTTCATTTTGTTGCTTCCTCGTGAGCCATTTACAGAATTCGTGTCTCATCTACTGTCATATCGAATTTCATCTTTCCTGATTTGATGTAGGGGCGAAAATATGGAGAATCAGAGTCTCGCCGCGTGTCATATGTAATACGTTGCAAACGCTGGAAAAATTACCGCGTATAGCACAAAAAAATCACACCACCTGGACCCCCCAAGAAACCAAAAAACCAAGAAACCAAGAAACTCCCACCAGCCTCCATCTCCAACCTTCAACCCCACAAGAAACAAAGAAACCAAGAAACTAAAAAACAACCCCCTCCCCCTCCATCCAGCCCCTCAAAACAAAGTCGATAAAAAGAAAAAAATCGGACAGGAGTTTGCCCCCTGCCCGACCATTATTTTCATGCCACTTCACAGCTATATCAGTTCCACTTTATGGGACCATAATCCTTTTTCTGCGGCTGGGTTTTTCCGCCGCCTTTGGCTGGCGATGACTTCATTGCGCCAGCAGGGGTAACGTTCGCATGAGTGCGCTCAAATACCCGCTTCGAGAAATCGAGGGGTTCCCAGACCCGAGCTGGCTCATAAGTGGCTCGTATTTTTGGAATATCAACACCAATCCTAATTTTGCTTCTGGTAACGAATGCCGGAGTGCGGGTTTTGTTCGGCGTGTATCTCCATATTTTTCCGTCGATGTCAGCAATGAACCCGCCGACCGTATTCCCGCCATCACGGAATTTGGTCTGCCCTTTCAGCAGGTTTGGGTCAACAATGAATTTTTCTTCGCCGAAAAGCGCCCCAATAAGTGGTAGCTTGCTCCATGGCGATTCTGGCAGTGTCCCTAAGTTTTTCGCCAAATATTCGCAAGTGTCCATATCTTTTATCTGCATGATGATTTTCACGGTCGTGTTACTGAACAAAGACTTACCGAAGTATTCACTCCCCATGTCCTGCGCGAGGTCGGCTTGGGTTTGATGGGCGACAATCACATACAAGCCGGCGTCGCGGGCTTTATTGAACAGGTCGAGCTGGTTGCCGTCAGCCAGCGAGTTGTATTCGTCGATAATCAACGCCATCTTGACCGCTCTGCCGTAATAAGCTTGAAGGTGAGCAAGCGCCAATTTAAGCGATGCAACCAGCATTTTCATGGCACATATCATCATTCTCCGATTGAGCATAACAGGGAAATAGCAAAAACTGATTTGCCCCTGATGCAGCGCCGTCTCGGGGTCCCAATTTGGGGACGTAGAACAGAATAGGGGAGCAAGCAGGTCACTGCACAGAGCACGCATCAGCATTTGTGTGCCCTTATAATTTTTCAGGGCATCGCGGGGGCTGACCCGCCATTCCTCAACATAATTAAACGTATCCATATAGACATTCTGGTCTATGATTTCTCCGGCATCGTTGTAGCACAACTTCAACAACTCCTCGGCGCCGGCAAGGCCGCTTAGGGCTGCTTCAATGTCGAAATATGTGTACCCCATGTTAGTCAGCTCGAAAACCGACATAATTTTGGTTATCACGTCAATTTTTAAGTCTTCATACCATTCGGCCTTGGCATTATTCGAACGCTTAAATGCGTCATCGTGGACAGCGACCTTTTCCTCTTTCGAGAAAACCAAAAGTGGGTTCCAGGTAGCCGAGGTCTCACAGTATTCCGGCGACTTGACGGGTGAGACAAAAGCAAACTTGTCAGTTTTCCCAAATTTAACGCACGCTCGCCAGATGTCGTGGAATGTTTCGATGGTGCCTGGCCCGCCCTTGCCGTCGATATAAAACAATCCGTAGCCATTTTTGACGAGCTGATAAGCAAACTCGCGCAGGAGCACCGTTTTCCCGCACCCCGTTGAGCCGAGAATATAGACGTGACGGTTTAGTTCTCCCTGTGAAATCACGATTGGTCGAACGAGACCCTCAATAGCTTCATCAGTCAAGCACTCGCCTTCCCCCAGCACAACCCCGCCCTTTGAAATATCTTCATTTCCGGCGGTTTGCTGTTTAGCTTCAATCCTGTCGGCAATTTTTGCCGCAACGAAATTAATCAATCCCATTTTCAACCCCCTTCATATCAATACCTATATCAATGCCATTTTCTTTATCAGGACCAAACAGTGGTACCCACACATCCTGGGCTTTTATAATTTCCCCGCCGGCACTAATTTTCGGAAAATCTTTCTTCGGGATGAATCGCGCAAACCGTATATGCTTATTCACGTTGGTCACATCGCGAAGCACCTCAGCAGCTGTTCTCATGCGATAAATCCTGCGTTTGGATAGTTCACGCGCTGCCGAATTTAGCAACTGTGCCAGCATTGAAGAATTCACATATCCGGCTGTTTCGGCTATTTCAATCAGTTGATATCTGATGTCCATTAATCTGATGTCATTCATCATAAATACTGCCCTCCTCTTCTAGTTTCGCTTCCGGCGCCAACGCCGGCTGTTCCACCGGCTGTTCGCCGGCCGGCGCGAGATGCGCGCCCTGAAACCTATTAATCTGTTCTGTGTTAAAAACTTCATCCAATCTGAGCATAATGAGGTTAAGTCGAATATCTTTGAAAGACCCGTCTTTTCTGGCTTTACGGATATTCCAGTAGGCAAATTCATTCCCATTTTCTCCGCGCATCTGGACCATGCCGGCTCTATCAAGCATGCCGACAATTAGTGCGTCGCTGACCCTGTATTTAAGCTCGTTTATGTAAGCCTCACGGAGTTTTTCCCACTGCACGGGGTTCAAAATGCCGATAGCGTTAAGCTCTTTAAATATAAAGAATTGCTTGTTTTCTTGCCATTTGAACGCCCCGTTGAAAATTTGCATTTTCAGTAATCCGAGAAACCGCAATGCTTCATCTCGACCTTCGCGATTAGCATCTTCCGCAGATTGTTCTTGGACCTCTGACGGCAACGGCAACACCGGTAAAGCCGGTTTCTGGCCAGTTTTAATATCTACGACCTGATTTCTGTTTGCTTCTCCTGTCGCCTCAGCGGCGGATGCCCCGTCAGCATTTTTGAGGAGAAGTGCAATTTTCGAATCGGCGACGCGGTCGGTGTGGTGGTTCACCACCGCTTCAACCATCTCAGCCAACAATGACGGCTCCACGGATTTCAGAAAAAACTCAGGCAAAAACTGATACATCAGCAACGCCGAAAGCCAGCGATGCTGTTCGCCATTGCGGTCAGATGTCTTTCCGTCTGATACCCAATCCTGCCGCCATCCATTCAGCAACAATGGATGATAGTAGTAGCCATTGGTCTCAACGCCGTAATAGCCAACCTTGCCGATGTCATGGAGCATTCCCGTTAAAAACAGCGCTATGCGCGTCATTTCGTCGCAATCTCCGGTTTTGCTCAGTGCTACCATGCGAAATGCCACGTCCATTGAATGGACGAACAGCCCCCCGCGCTGTGCGTGATGATGGCGCATTGAAGCGGGGTGGCCACCGCAGACTGTCATGAATTTCTCGACGCACGGGATGACCTCGGGGTTTCTGATACCGATGCAAATCTCGACTTTCGAGCGCACATCGTTCGGCAATCCCCCGTTTACGGGGGGTACTGACTGTTGTGCCGGCGCTGGCGCTTGTTTATTTCTCGAAAATCCGAACATTTCTTATTCCTCGTTTTCCTGCCTACTTTTTATAAGTCTCAATTTTGTCCGCTCTTGGTTGGCTGGTATCAGCCCCTCGGCCACCGCCTCGGCCAGTACCCGCGCGCGCATACGGTAAAGTTGGGCGCGGGATTTAAGGCCCAGGTAATCGCTGATTTTGATGATTTTCTGCTGACGCACCAGCGCGCGCATGCTAAACAGAATGTCCATTTCGTCGTGCTCACAGCGGATTTGATGGGGAATACGCAGGTACCGACGCGCCCATCCGAGCTGGTTAAGCCTTATGAGCAGATTTTCGGCAATGCGCTGCTCGTAATCGCCGTAAACAGGACAGTTGTCGTTGATATACCTATCTATTGCTCGCACGCGCAGTTGGTAGATGTAGGGGGCGCTGATAAGGCCCATGTAGTCACGAGCGTCAATCACACCGCCGGTTTCAAGAACGTCTTGCATGTCGCCTGACACTGCGTCAGCCGCACTGACTGCTATATGGGTCATCGGGCGGACGTAGACTCGTCGCCCCCCGTAGCCGATTTTGATGAATGACTGCTTGATTTTGTCGATGAGCCGCATGTTTTCTCCGTTATTATTTCGGTGGTGTTCGCGTGTGTCTCTATTGTTTAATACGTTGCAGCACGGAGAAAAATTACCGGCGACTGGATATTTTTTTAGTTGACGCAATGGCGCTTTATGGGACTGCGATGCTTAATGGTGAGACGGGCTTTATGGGGAGGCAGGAATATGCTGAATGGGGGTGCAATGCTTTATGGAACGGCGTGCAGGCTTTATGAGGTGCGATGCTTTATGGACCGGCTTGTATGCTTTAAGGGGACAGCTTTTAGGCTTTATGAAAGGGCAGGCAGGCAGGCTATACGGGAGTGGCTTTATGGTTAGACTGCTTTGCTGATTTGCTTCGCTGTTTTGATTGGTTGATATGATTAATGCTCTGATTGATGATTAGCACAGACAAACCCAACATCCGCGCGCATGACTGCGTTTTGGTCGGTTGTTGGGATTTTTGTTTGTGCGCTGCTAGGGGTTTTTGTGGTTTTGACAGCCTGCTTCATGCCCGCCACAGCGGGCGCTCCCCCTTCGTCGCTCGGCGGCCCCAGCCGCCAGCAGCGACTTGCCTCGGGTCGAACGCGCATGACAGTGCTATATGCGAGACCCCGCCGAGACAGCGCAAATGTCATCATCAACGCCTGTCTCCAGCTTGGGGGTCGAACGCGCATGCAAAGCCACGGCGAGACCCCACCCCGTAGCCGCGCGCATACTATCCCTCGGGCGGCCCCGCTCGGGTCGAGCGCGCATACCAAACTCACGCCGAGACCCGCCCCGTGGGGGAACGAACGCGCATACTATCCCCTTTGCGAGTTCCCCCACCCCAGAGACGGTGCGCATGCCATCCACCACGCCCGTCTCCCGCCGGAGGCGGCAGGAGACGCACTGACAGTTGCTTTTCGCGCATGCTGATAAAAGGACGGCAAGATGAGCGCAGTGCGGGGTGACAGCCGAAGTAGCTGCAGATGACAGTCATGCGCAGCTACCACCGGCAGGGGAGCCGGCGGATCTGACTGTCATGTGCGTCGACTCGAGGCGGGTTTCCACAAAAGCACTGTCAGATTTCTTCGGCGGAAACCCGTATACGAAAATACGGAGTCAGACCATGACTGTCAGTGCGAAAGGCGGCAGGCGGGAACCGGCGAAAATAACGGTAGCTGCGCGGTTTTACGGGTGGGAACTCGCAAGCAGGATGGCATGTGCGTTCGTTCCGAAGGGGGTCTCGGCGTGGGGATGGCATGCGCGCTCGACCCACCCATACAGCAAGCCGAGAGTAACACTGATGCAGGTTTAATGAGGCTTTTCGGGCAAAACCCGTGGCGCTCCGCGAGAATACGAGAATATCTGGCTCGGGGGTGCGGGTTGTTTGTTCGTTTTTTTAAAACAAGGGGTTTTTTATTTTTTTGTGCTTCATGGGGTTGTTTATTAGTTTCTTAGTTTCTTCCGCCTTTCGGCGTTGAAAACCACGCTGGCTGCGCATCTTCGTAAAATGATAGTTGCTAAAATCCGACATGCCGTGAGGGAAATAGTTGCTATTTTCAGACACGGCTTGGCGGTGATTAGTTACTAAAATCCGACATAACATCCTTCCATTGGTTTTTCCGGCAGTTTTTTTCGTTCAACTCACCGTTTATCAAAAAAAATACGGGCCATGAAAATATTTTTTTTCGTGCTGATAAGCGTGGTGTGGTGGCACCCTTCTTTGACAAAACACAAAATACATGATAGATAACTATATGTATTTATTGATGTTTTGTTTGACAAACGCATTTTTTGTGTTACACTGTATACATAGGTTGGAGATGCAGGGCAACGGTTTGAATTTGCAAACCGACCCGTGACGCGGCAGGAGGGTGAAGTTATGAAAGCGCAATTTATTGAAAAAGGGTTTTCGGAGGCAGAGATTACACAGGCAAACAGCATCGCGCGGCAGCATGGCTATGGTGGAGCAAAGGTAAAGAGAATAAAATCGTTTCGAGGACGTCTCCTGGTTACAGAAAATACACCACTGGTGAGTATGTGCCAAACTCATATCTATCTAATTTTGGTTGGAAAAACACGTACTATCAGAATGCCGAGACAGTCGTAATGATTAAGACATCAAAAAAAGCCAAAAAAGCCAATTAAGCCAGCTAGGGGGCGGCGATCCGCCGCCCCCTTCCCCATAGACCCCAGCCGACTCGTAACACCCCACCTGACCAAGCCGACCCATAAAGCACATTATAAGGAGTTTTTGAATATGGGAAAAGATAAGAAGGTTGAATATGTCGCGCTTGATTACGAACTAACGCACGCCGGATTTTTCCGGCTTAAACCAGGGCGGTCTGATATCAAAATTCCATGCACTGGCGGCTACTGGGAGGTCAATGGCGAGATGCCTACCTATAAGCACCTCGACGTATTTTTGGGTGCTTTAAGACATTTTGAGGAGATGGAGCGCAAAGGCCAGGTGCAGCGTGCCGAAACATACAACGTGTCGGTCAAAAACCCGAAAACTGGCATTATGGAAGAGCGAAAGCGGGGGTCGTTGACGGTTTCCGCCTCCCGCCGGCAGTTATGTTTGTATTCCGGTCTGGAACCCAACGGGGCAAATTATCGCCTCCTAGATGATGCATTGTGGCACCTGGCGGGGCTGAACGCACGGAAGCTGATTTTTGCCAACGGCGAAAAATACCCGAGCGAAATTCGCATGATGAAAATATTAGCTATTCACGACCGCTATGGCGATAAAAACGTGTTGGTTTGGGATGAGGATTTTATCGAACACTGCAAATCGAACCGACTGCTCATTAGATATCGCGAAATTCAACAGCTGCGGACCCCGCTGCTGAAAGCTTTGGCGTTATTTGTTGAAGGCAATGAAAAACACTTCGCTGGCCAAGGCGTTGTTGAAGAACGCATATTTTCATACCTCGGACTTACAAAACCGAAGCGTCCGAAAAACGAAAATTTGCTTGATATGGCAGCCTATGATGTGACGGTGAAACAATATGCTCTGGAAACAAGAACGCTCAGATTTAAGCTAAAAAAAGCTCTAAAAACGCTTGAAGAGATGGGTTTTATTCTGAAATTCCACGTCCGTCCATATAGAAAAACCAACGTTTACTATGTTGGTAAGGATAAATTATGTCCAACTCGTGGCAGCCGTAAGAATAAAAATGATAAAATACCGGCGCAGGTAACGATAGCTCCCCCGATAAATCGCCCAAATTTTAAAGAGGAGAGATTTTATTACTGCAAAAATCCGAAATTGGCACCAGATGCAGTGCTGTATCCGCGCAAATATTATATCGAAAATAGTATTGAACAAGCATGGACTGAGGGAGGGCATGAAGTATTTTTTTAGCTCTGGAAAAGTTCGACGAATTTGAAACAAGATAATCAGCTCTGGTTGTAAAAAGTTCGACTAATTTGAAACAACTCGAAAAACATAGCCCCGTAAGTCTTTAATTTATAAAGGTTTGCGGGGCTTCTTATTGCGAAGTTCGACGAATTTGAAACAAATCAAAAAGTTCGACGAATTTGAAACAAAAAGTTCGACGAATTTGAAACAAATCGCCTGAAAAAGTTCGACGAATTTGAAACAGAAAAGTCTGTGAACTCCTATTTTATGCGTTTTCGCGGGTTTTACAAGATTATAAAAGCTTTAAAGATTTATCAAAAAAGATAAAAAATAAAAGACTATAACTCCGGCGCCCAAAAAACTCCGGCGCCACCCGCGAGGGCTTCGCTTACAAAACCAACTCTCCGAGTGTTATACATCCGATAGATAAATACATCGTAAAAATCGCTTACAGGTCATTTTTGGCGTTATTTCCGATTGAAGCACACTACCCCATTGGTTTTGAAATTTATGCGCTCTATCGAGCTAAAATCGCTTAATTTAACAAAAAGCAGATGAATGCTGGCCTTGCGGCCAGAACTTAGTTGCCTTCGGCAACCATCACGGGGGCTGCTAGCGCCCCCTACGGAGCTGATTTCCCCTATGGTGAAATCACTCCTCCCCCGCAGACCGATGACATTTTTTCTGATATTGTCTCCGCTCCGCTTCGAACAACATCAGAAAAAAGTCTCGGTCCTTTACCAGTCCTGATAATTATTTATTTTGAAGCCTCTTTAAAAGCTTGCCGTAAGCAACAACATGTGGAAGAAACCCCGCCAGAACCAGCATTATCCGCATCACCTCTCGGCGGATTTTAGCAACTAACCGGCCCCCCAAAAGCCCGCTACCTCTATTCGGAGGCTACATATGCCTCCGAATAGGCGGAGGAATTCAAATTCCAGCCCCGAGAGTAGCAGCACAGCCCCATCAATCAAGCGCTAAATCATCGCTACCTCATCTATCAGTTTCGTTTTTACGGCTCATTCAGGTTCTAATTCCGGCGCCCCAGCGCCGCGCGGAGGGGATTCTTCAAAATCGGCAGCCACGCGGAAATTTTTCATTATTTTTAAATCATCAAAAATATCGCAGCCAGCGTTATTTTATGTGACATATTGTAATATATATCATAATAACATATTGATATTACGTTATTATTTGTAAATAATTACTTGCACACAGTATACATTTTGAGTAACAATTAATTATAGATGATTGATTATTTCTGACACGGAGGATTTATAAAATGAGAAACAGAAAAAGCAATGCTGATGGGCTGGAAGTGGTCTTCGTTACTGACATCTGCGAAGTTTTGCAGGTTGAAAGACAAACGCTATACGCCTGGTTTCGGAGTGGCAAATACCCATTTTTACGGCGTATTGGCGGAAATCGTATAGGCACTACGCGAGGCGAACTGAAAAATTTCATTGAAGGAAAAATTTCGAAGCACAAGTAATTTTTCTCCGCGCCGCAACGTATTACCAATTAGCGCACCGCGCATACCCTAAAAAAAAGGAGCAACAAACACATGAAAATGAGAATTACAGCATTGGTAGCAGCAATTTTGGCCCTTTCCGCCGCCTCAGCTATGGCTACGGATACATCATTTAACGCCGCAGTCAACGTGACCACGCCCATCCAGGCAACCGTGGTTCAGAATTCTATGAGCGTCAATTTGACTCGCCTAAATCCAGCTGTCACCGATTTTGCCGCCGGCGACGCAGCCTGGCTGTCGAGCACGCCCGTCCGCATCGACTTTGTGTCGAACCCTGGTCAGGCCATTGGCGTCAGCGGTTTGTATAGCTCGCTTACGCTCAACAACGGTAGCAATACAGCCACCCTGAATTCCACTTGCCGTTGGACCGAAACCCCGCCGCTGACCTCGGCCACCGACGGTACCGCTTGCGGAACGTCTATCACGCCGGTGGGGTATTCGTTTTCAGTGTATCTGTTCCCGACCTCCGCAACTCTGGCAGCCGGCGCGGCCGGTCAGGGCGCATTCAGTGCTAACAACGGCCACTTGACGATGGAATACATGTAAACCAATGAAGAGCTTGATTTTACACATACTCTTCGCAGTTATGCTCATGCCGGCTGCTGCCATGGCCGGCGTGAGCACGCTGCCAATTCGGGGTGAGCTGATTATCGTGACACCAATCCAAATCGAGATGCTTCAAAACACGATGAGCGTCAGGATTGACCGCCGCTTCGGGCACGACACACACTACGCAGACACTGACCAGGCTTGGATTTCATCGACGCCAGTGGTTGCAAAGGTTGTCACTGAAACTGGCCGAAAAATGCACATCAGCAACACCCCACTCACCATGGTGGGAGCCGCCGGAACGGCACAGATGAAATACACCTGCCGCTGGGGTTACGCTCCAATGGCAAACCGGCACCAGGGAATGGACTGCGGAGAAACGATTGACCCCATTGGGGATTTTTGGATTTATCTGTTTCCGACTGAGGTCACAACGGATGAGTTGGACCTGTATGACAGCTACACTAATAGCACAAACGTATTAATAAATTTTCAGTAACACTGCATCTGCAAATGTAATGGAGGGAATTACAATGAAAACGAAAGTGTTTAAAAAAGGCAATAACAAGGGATTTACTCTGGTAGAACTACTGATTTCGCTGGTAGTTATAGCACTGATAATCGGTCTACTTGTCGCATTTTTCGGCAATCCGTTAAGCAAATCCAACAGTGATAGCGCTGCTATCAGCGTAATGGACGATATGCGTCAGTTTTGCCAAGCGGAAGCACAATATTACGACAAAAAAGGCACTGGAATTACTGCTCTCAGCAATTTTGTGAGCGCAGGATTGTTCCCCAAAACAGGCGCGGTCCCTACGCCGAATGCGCATGCAGTCAGCGTCGCTGGGACTGCTTATACTCTTGATACAACCACTTTTGCCGATATCACCGGAAAAGTGCAGAGCACGGCAGTTTTGACTAACGTGCCTGATGCTGTATGCAAATCATTCAACCGCCAGTTCGGTTCGAATTCCGTAAACCCAATCGGTGATGCGATTGCTGCTGGTTTTTCGGCTTCGCAAGACCCTCAGTGTTTTGCAACCGGAACCGCCGACACGAACACCATCGTCAAATTTCTCGATAAGCCATAAACCATGACGAAACGTATATTTTCCATAGCCGCGGCACTCGTCGCGGCCCTGTTCTCCGCCGGTTCGGCGGATGCCAGCACTTATACCGGCACTGTTAATCGTTCGATTACGGTCTATGGTTCGCCGATTATTGTGAGCAAATATGCTGATATGAGCCTGTCCATAAAATCAAATGCTACCGGCAAAAATACTTATGCAGATACTGATGCCGAGTGGTCCCTAACAAGCCCGCTAATTTATACAGTTTCTTCTGACTGTAATGGCACCTCCGCCAGCGTGACGCTATCTCCAACCTTAAATGCTTCGGCATCCCTCTCAGGTAATCCAGCTAATATTCAGTTCGTATGTCGAGCTGCATCTGGGAGCATTCCGACGACGAAAACCATGGGTGTTGATTGTTCAGTGTTTTACAATCAAAATTCATCCGGTGAGACCTGTAACGCAGTTTATTTTTCGTTTATTCCTGTTTCAGTAACGTTCGGCACTGCGAACACTGCTGGCACCTACTCCGGCGCCGGCACGGCAACGCTGGATTACATGACATGGTGAAAGCATGAAAAAGCTATTGATTATCATAACAATTTTGTTAATTCCGGCATTTTCGTTTGCGGCAACTCAGACCGCCAACGTGGCTATGACATATTCATCACCATTGAGCATCACCGAAATAACGCCCTGGTCGCTGCCGTTGCAGTTTTGGAATCCGCGAAACTATGGAGCTGCGGCTATAAGTAATGCCGACCTCAGTTTGACGACCACCAAATTTGGGGGAACAGTTGCCCCGCTAAATGGACAAACTCCAGGATGTTTTAAAGTCACCGGCCAGGGAGGCATGAGCTACACGATTTCCGGTCTCACTTGGACTTCGATGAGCGGTGATAAAAGCGGAACCATCACCCTTGGAGCGAACACATTTGTTGCATCGACATCGACCGTGAGCTGCGCAGATGCGCTCACTCAGGCTTACTCAACATGGGTTTCGACTCGCACGATGGCTGCCGGCGGAGTCCAATACATCAGTTACAAATTTTCTGGATTGACACTTAGTTTTTCGAGCAATCTTCCTCAAAACTACTCGTTAGCATCAATGCTAACGTTGAGCTACAACTGACTGAGGCGCACCATGGGACGAATTATACACATAATTTCAATTATTATCGGCGTGATGCTGGCCGCTTCGGCAGCATGCGCTTCGACTGGTTCCATGCCGATGAGCGTCACCGTCTCAGCGCCGGCTTTTTCAGTGACCAAAAACTCTGACATGAGCGTTAACGTTTCACCGCTCGGACAGACTTCGTTCGCGGATACCGATGTGGCTTGGCTTTCAGCCACGCCGGCCAAATTTGGAATTACCAGCGACTGGAACATTCAGATGAACATAATCCCCCCGCCGACGATTATCCTTAGCAATGGTGCAGACACAGCAACCATAACGGTTTTATGTCGTTTTGGGTCGACATCCCAGCCGCTTTCGAAAACCGATGGAGTGGCGTGTGGGGTCAATACCGTTACTCAACAAAACTCCTATGTGACGCTATTTCCCACATCCATCACGTTTTCCAGCACACCATCCAACGGCGGGAAATACACCGGTGCTTCAACCCTTGGAACTGAATATTATTGAGGGCTTTATGATGAAACGCATAATTACATTAATACTCGCAATTACACTATTTTCGGTTGTTTCAGCACATGCGGCGACCACCGCTGGCAGCGGTTCGGGGAATATAACCATAGCGTACATGTCGCCGATTTCAATCACAGTTGAAACCCCTTGGTCCCTCGCGCTCACCAGGACCGGCGGCACTTCGTATCGTAACTCATCTTCGACTTCAGGGACGTGGAATAGTGTTGGTATCAACGGCAGTTCGTCAGATTTTGACGCATCACAAACCCTTTCAGCACAGCAAACGGTGGGCTGCATTCAGATGTCTGGATACCCGAGTAAATCCTTTATTTATTCTATTTCTCTTCCCACGTCGTTGGCGGGCAGCCATGGCGGGACCATGGCACTCCAATGGAATTCCGGTTATGCCCAGGACGCAAGCTCTTCAATTTCATGTGCTGATGCTATATCTCAGCTCGGGAATCGCACCTCGGACGCTGGCAGTTCGCTGACTTTATCTGCTTCCGGCACACGTTACGTCGCGTTTCGGTTTATCGGCCTTGACGTAAAAATCACCAGCGTGGAGCCGCAGGCGTATAGCGGGGGCGCCAATTTTACGATGGCTTATCAATAATTTTGCGGAGCAGCGGTAATTTTTCTGCCACTCGCAACGTATTAATAATCATGGAGACATGCGGAGTGAAAGTCATAATTATAATCATAATAGCGGTCATTATGAGCGCCAGTGCAGCGTTTGCCGGTGCTATATCATCACAGATGACGTTCACTATTAACGGATATCCGATAACGTTGACGAAAAATGCGGATATGTCATTTCGGCTCGGCTCCGACGGCTCCACACTTACGCACAGTGACACGGAAAGTGGCTGGGTCACGGCATCGCCGGTCCAAATTTTGATGACCAGCGGATACGGTTATTTAATGACGCTTATGTGGGATAACAGCGTCGTTTTAACAAATTCCGCCTCGCCATATGGCACGGCCACCGTCACTCTGGTATGCCGATGGGCGGCCGGTGGGACTTATCCAGCCAGTAAAACGGCTGGTTCTGATTGTTCGACGTTGACGCCAACGTCGTCAACGACTGCGATTGCGTTATTTCCAACGAGCGTGACGTTCGATTCAAACAATCAAACCGGCGCATATACCGGAACCACCCAGATAAACGCAAATTACTACTGAGAGCCATATTATGATGAAAACGCTGATTATCACATTAATGTTGACGATATTTGCCGCAACGGCCTGCCAGGCGGTCACGTTGAGCGAGGGCTTGACTGTCACCTATACAACGCCGTTGACTATCACAGATACTCAACAATGGTCGATGACACAGACGCTGACAACAACGTCCACCGGCGCATTCACAAATCAAAGTTTTTCGGCGATGTTCGGCAGCACGGTCAATCAGACCATGGGCTGCGCCACGATAACCGCCAACCCCGCCACTTCAATGCAAATTATCATCACATTTCCAACAACTTTGGCCGGAAATCGTGGAGACACGTTAACCCTGGTCTCTGGCTGGACACCGATTTTTCGGATTTCCGAGGTATCCTGCGCCGCCGCTATCTCCGGCAGTAATGCCGCCAACCCCGTAACCACGACGTCTGGAACTCTATATGTCGCTTGGGGTGTAAATCCAGCAACTATCGCGTCTGGCGGGTATTTAACAGGGGTCCGCCGCAGCGAAACATACACCGGTTACGGAACTGTTGACGGCGAATACAACTAATTTTTGAGGTTAATTATGAAACGAATAATGATGATTATAGCAGTTCTCACGCTCTCGGCGATGCCGGCCATGGCTTCATTGACGATGAGCGGCTATGGCGGAACGCTGAAAATCGGACGAGTGGCAGGGCAGACAGCTTACACCTCTGGCGACCCCAATTTTTACACATATTCTCTGGTCCCCATCCATTACTACGTCTATGGCGGCACAGCGTCACAGTCACTGACCACGTTTTCATACCCAAGTAGCGTAACCATTGCCAACGGCAGTGATAACGTCCAAGTAGCCCTGGCGTGCCGGACAAAAACGACCGGCTACCCGACCAGCTCGAGCGATGGAATTGCCTGTGCTACCCCGCTTGTGCTGTCTGCTGGTGGGGTTGTCTATATCTCGTTAGTGCCCTCTGGTGCGACGTTTTCGGCTAACAACACCGCCGGAACTTATGCAAGCGGAAACACAATTACGGTGACTGTAGCACCATAATTTTTTCACTTCAATTTTTCCCACCTTACAGCATCCCACCTCCATTAAGCCCCGATTTTGGGGCTTTTTTCTGCTGATATATCGGTAATTTTTTCCATGTTTGCAACGTATTAACAGATATACACACGCATAATAGCGCGGGAGGGAGGACGCGATGAAAACTCTATTTCTCACAGTATTAATTGCCTTAATTTCGGCGCCGGCCCTGGCACAGCTGCAGGTGTTCGCGAATAACTTGGAAATGAAAAACACAACGAAATCAATTGCAATCACTGAAAAAACGCCGCGAGTAATTCCGTTGAAAAACACTGATGATGGCAGTGGCGACGTGATTATCAAAATCACAGCTATGTCAGCGACCAGCACACCGGAACCACAAAATGCCGATTGCAGCACGTCTCTCCGTGTTTTTCCGCGAGTTCTGACCATCAAGGAGGGTGAAGAACGGATTGTTAAAATCCTTGCCAGTGGGAGTGGTGCATGCCGTCTTGCGTTCGAAACGTCATATTTTCCGCCAACACCAAAGAGACCTGTTCACGTGTCTATTCATGCGATTATTGATGTCGAAGATACGGCGTTAGCTGCTGCTATTTCACATCAAGCCGGTGCTATTATTCCGGTGTATGTCAACAAGCAGCCGCAAAAGGAAACCACTGAAACTTTTCGGATTTTTTTAGCTCCACCTCGGTAATTTTTCCGCCGCTCGCAACGTATTAATAGAGAGACACACAACGCGACGCGGAGGAAAAATCAATGAAAACTATAATCTCAACAATCGCAATAATTGCAGCAATGGCGGCATTTACAGCACCGGCCATGGCTCAGTTGCAAGTGTATGATTATTCGTTGGAGATGCAGAAAAGAGTGCCGAAGTCGATTTCTTTGGTGAACAGTGAAAACGGCTCTGGCGAAGTCACCGTCAAAATCACTGTAATCCCCGATAAATCTACGCCCTATCCAGACGGAACGCCTGATTGCAGTAAAAGCCTCAAAGTTTTCCCGCGAGTGTTGAAAATCAAAGAAGGCGAAGAGAGCGTCGTTAAATTCCTTGCCCCCGAGGTCGGAGCGTGCCGGATTACGATTGAGTCAATCTATTCTCATCCTGCACCAGCGCCAGCATCGGCCCAGGTTCCGACATCTGCTCCGGCCCCTGCGCCTGCGCTCGCAAATTTACCGGCTCCGAAACAATCCCAGGCGTCAATTACTTTCGGCCTTGGCACCAATATTCCTGTGCGCGTGGATATTAAAAGGCCGCCGCAGGCGTTGATTGACAGAGTTTTCGCGGAACGAGCTGCCCAAGCAGCAAAAACAGCCGAAGAAGCGGAAAAAGCCGCCAAAACCGCCACTCCGGCGGCGAAATAAGAGTGTTGGCATGCTGCGGATAATTACAGTCATAGCCATAACCCTGCTCGCTGCGGTTCCGGCGTTCGCCGAGGAATATCTAGCGACGCTTGCTGTCGATGGGCGGGCGATTGGTCAATATCTGCTTGATGATAACAGCGGAAAACTCACCGTCGACAAGGCGGCGATGGCTGCTATTGGTTTCAATGTCGGGAACGTAAATAATGCCATGGTGCCAGTTTCGATGCTTGAAAAATCTGGAAAAATTGACTGGAACGCACAGAAACAAATTCTCAATTTTGAGCCCGAAAATCCCGAGTATTTCCGCGCGGCGGCGGCTAAAAACGCTGCAAAGCCGGATAAAATCATCACGCCGAAACCAGCTTTGGACTTGAAAGCGTTGGATTATCAAATATCAGATATCATGAGTAATCGCAGTAATAATGCCTACTCGCTCTCCGGCAATTTCATTGGTCGGCTATATTATACTGATTTGGAACTGCATCTGGATGGCGGCTCAGGTAGCTCGACGTGGCAAAACAGCCTGGTTGGCGAATGGCGAGACGAAAAAAATGAGTATGTCAAATCGGCTCGCTTCGGCAAAATCGACACTTACAACGGCGCAGCACTGAGCAACGAACCATTTTCTCGGTTCGGGGCGTTCGGGTCCGACGCATATACAGTTTATTTTCCTATCGGCAGCCGGCTCGATATTTATCGGAACGGGCTGTTCGTGGGAACTGCGACCACAACCTCTTCGGGCTACGATATTAAACTCGACCTGCAATATGGTTCGAACGACTACAAAATCATCGCTTATTGCCCAGACGGGTCTGTGCGAGAGACCAAATTTCGTAAATCCATCGACAGCTATCTCGCCGATAAGGGAAAAGTGCGTTATACCATCGGCGGCGGCGCAGAACCGGACAACCATGGTGATGGCGCATATATCGCACGTTTGAGCTACGGCGTTTTGAGTAACACAACTATCGAAGCTGAAGCGACCCGCAGCGGATCTGTCGAAGCCCAGAAACTGACGCTGTATTCGAGAATTTCGGAGGAATTATTCCTCACGGCATCCGCCGAAAACAACGGATTTAACGTCCAAGTCCAGGGTTCAAAAGGTATTATCGACGGAAATATTAATGTGGGCCGCGACCCCAGCGGAGACTATATCAACGGCGGCCTGACTGTTGGTGTCTGGGGTAATCCTTATCTGTATGCGAGCCACACTCAAAATAACGACCGTGTCAGGGTTATGGGTAATATTTCGGTGCCGGTTTTAACGTGCCACGCTACCCTCATCCCATCTGTCGAATTTGAACACGATAAAACGACTGGTCTGGATACCCGTCGGGCCTCTTTAATGGGCATCTGTCCCGTTCAGCAACTTGCACGAGTCCAAGCGAGCTGGGCCGGCGAATGGAACCCCGAGACGAATAATTCGACATACCAATTTGATGTAATTCGCGATATTCCAGATTTCGGGAATATCACGCTTTCATCGACACTGAGTCGCTCAATTGACCGCTCCATGCACGTCGAAACATTGGAGGGGAAGCTGAATTTTCAGTCGTGGCAATACGCTTCAATTACTCTCGACATCACAAACCGCCCAACACAAGGCGATACGTCAGCGATGCTGATGTTGACCGGCTCCCTGACCCGCCATGGTGCCACCAGGGACCAGCAAGCGCAACGTGCGACGGTGTTTGTCAGCGCGTGTGTTGACAAAGCTGGCGCCGGAAAATGCGATGATAATTCGGAGAGCGTGGACACAGAAATTGTCATCGACGGCTCAACCAAAAAATTGCCAGTTTTACTGAGCGACATCGTTCCTTACCGGCCTTATACAATCAAAGTTTTGGATGCCGTGGGATTAGTAGCAGAGAGCCACACCATCGAATTTACAGGCAATCGTGGGCAAATTACATCAGTGCAAATTCCATTCGCTGAATTAACTGACCTCGACGGCTACGTTGCCCCCCGTCGAGACGGTGTAACGGTTAAATTATTGCTTGATGGCAAGGATTACCTCACAACCACCACCGCTTTCGGCGGATACTGGTATTTTTCAATTCCTTCCAACCTCAAATCCAGAGTTGCAATTTCTTATTAATGTCGGGCCTCTGCGCCCGACTGGTTCATTTTTGCAAAGAGATTGCTATTTTAGTATTTTCCCTGTTATCCTTCCAACACACGATAAACAAACGATAAATTACGGACAATGTGAGGCGAAAATGGCTTCTAATAAAAATCGGGATGATTTCACCCCAGACACCATCAACAAATTAAGACTGAGGGTTTCTAACAGGTGCTCGAACCCATCATGCAGAGTGACTACCTCTGGACCAACCGCTGACCCACAAAAAGTTAATAGCATTGGTGTAGCAGCACATATTTGCGCAGCCGCGCCAGGGGGGCCGAGATACAAAGCATCAATGACGCCAGCACAACGCAGCCATATTTTAAACGGAATATGGCTATGTGCCAGCTGTTCTACGGATATTGATAGAGACCCCAATCGTTTTGATGAAGACACTTTATATCGCTGGAAAAATGAGGCGGAAAGGCTTGCCCGCGAGGAATTGGGGAAGAAGCTCCCTGATAAAAAAGATGCAATCGATACAGTCGCCGCCGCTTTAACGGGCCTTCCGACAACTTTTATTCCGAATGCAATTGAAAATGTTTGCGTAGCGTCAACGCAAGCACTTGAAAAACTGGACCCCCGATTCATGATTACTGCTTCATACCAAGATAAATGCACCAATTTTTTGATTCAGGCGAGGGAAAATGTTCAAGGTAAACTCCAAATAGAAAAGGAGTTCGGACAGGAATTTACAAACAAATTTAATGAGTTAATAGCACATGGAAAAACGTTAGAGATTGATTCAAGCGCTATCAAGATGACCGGTTCAAAATTGTTTGAAGAGTTACATACAGATAAAAAAGGAGTTTTTCAAATCAAATCTTCATTCAGAAAACCAGCAATTCATAAATTCTGGTTAGTTAACAAAAATAATGAAATTTTCTTTTTGGATGATTTGGTTGGTGAAATTATAGTAGGAAGGGATTCATTTTCTTTTAAAGGTACTGCATTTAACGATATTTTAGAATTTTCATTCACACAACCACATACCAAAAATCCTTTAAAAGAATTTACTTTTTCTATGGTTGTTGACTTCAATTGCTGGAACGGTAAATCAGTTAATTCAATGCAATATTTCGACAAAATTTATAATTTTTTCGACTTGTTTGTTGAACAAAAATGGCAGCTTTTTACTAAATTTGAAATCGAGGGTAAAGAAATATACTCAAACAAGAGTCCTAATTTTAGCGACACCGATGATTTACACAACCTTTACATATCATTACGTTATGTTTTTCTTTTAAAAGAAGTATTGAAATACTTAAATATTGACCTGAAATTCAATTCAAATTTTGAATACATACCAGAATTACACGCCTTATTGAGCGATATTTATCGAATAGCATCTGGTAAAAATGTATTGTCAGCTGATGAAATTGCTGTCCAAAGCTGTGCAATAACTGCTGACAAACAATTACATAACATTAATACGCTATATAATGCAACCGAAGCAGCATCTATTACTATAAAACAAAGAGCACATACCGAAGTTGAAATATTTGGTCAAAAGGTTATTTTACCAGCTATTTCTTATATATATACAAAAGTTAAACCTAAATTTGTAGATGATATTTCTACAATAAAGCCAAATCAGGATTGTCATATTGAATGGGTACCGGAACTAGATTGTCAATGTATAATTGATATAGTTAAGTAATTACTTAATCAATAGAATTTCATAATAATTAATTTATTACCGATACAGATTTGTAATAATTAGTATCCACTTCTCTTTTTCCAACCTTTTTCCAACCTTTTTTCTATCTTTTCCCCCTTAAAATCTTTTTTCTCTTTTAAATCCACTTTTTTTAAAAAAATATTGCACCCACAAAAACACCATAAAACATCGACCACACCGCATTTATCTTGTGTTGCGTAATGATACAAATTATGATAACTATACGTTTTTTATAAATTATTAGTTGTTTTTGTGTGTATTATAGTGTAATATAATATTAGGTATTGGGAAATACCTCGGAAGCACGGAAGGAGCACAGGTATGAGACAATGTCACGCGAAAGGATTTGGTTCGAAGTTGAAGCACAGGTAAAAAAGGCCGCACACCGGAAATATGGCGCTTTCGGAGAAATGGCTGTTGAAGACATTGTCTCCGAAGCAACTGTTCTGGTGCTCTCTGGGTATTTTGACGAGAGAGACACAGACAACATTTCACAACTCGTTTTCGATTCTGCCGTAGCCGCTGGCATCGCAAAACGCCCCGCCACATCCGAAAAAATCTGTCCCCAATGCGGGTCCATCCACGAATACCGAAACAAAATCTGCACTGCTTGCGGCGCTGACCTCGATGGCGCGGAGCGCATGTTTTTCAGCACCATCACATCCGACGTTTTGCCGGAAGTGACCGATTTTTATGATGTTAACGCAACTCTCTCTCAGCTCGAAATAATCCAAAACATCTATACATCGATGAACGACGAACCACAGGCCAGGCACATCATGCAGATGGTCATGTCCGGCGAGGTTGAAACGCTGGATGAGGCCAGCGGCCGCCTCGGCATGCAGCCCAATGGCGCACACCGCACTCTGCGGCGTGCAGGGCGGAAATACGCTGAGCGTAGAACTCAGCTGGATATCGAAATGGAGGTAGCAGCATGAAAAAACAGAAATATTACACTATTCCAGAAATCTGCGAAATCCTCAAAATAGCACGCCGGACGGCTTATCTCTGGGCAAAAAACGGCACTCTGCGCACAACGCCAGGAATGAGAGTAATTCTCGTTTCGCACGAAGATTTATTGCTCACTATCCCCTGGCGCAGCTGCAAAGCGTCGCGAATTTTGAAAGAGATGCGGCTTGAGGAGGAAATGGAGAGTTTTTCGCGGAAGCGCCGGCGGGCACGGGCTGATAGGGATTTCTTCGATGCAGGGAGTCTGATAGACAATCAAATTGGAGGTGGCAAATGAACTGTATTCACAAAACGTTACTTGGTATCGCAGCAGTTTTGATGTTGGTTGTAGGAATGCGAGTTTGGCATGAAACAACACATTACCAGCATTTGCCGAGAGTGATGAAAAATGCTGATGGAAAGCCACTGACACAACAAGAAGTAGAAGAAGCTTTTAAAGCTAATAATCAAGCAAAAGGAGGGAATAACAAATGATAGGAAATCTCAGTAATCGCAAATTTTCGCAGATGGTGACCATTGTTCTTATCGGTGGTCTTGGGTTTTGGGCATATCGCAGAGCTGACCATGTCATCGTCACGTATCATCAGCAGTATTTGATTCACCAGGGCACGGGCATCGTCGAACAGACATTCCGAGATAAAGAAGACAAATTCGAGCGTGACTGGGACAGCTTCGGTTCCGGCGGCCTCGGCCCGCAGGGCACTTCGCCGGAGTCTCGCTCCCTCGGTATCGCCAGCAACGGCAGTCAGCGGCATCTGGCACTGAACGATGCGCCGGCCGCCGGTGACAGCCGTCCAACAGCTTCGGCGCAGAAAGAGGCGCCGGTTGACCAAAGCGTGCAAGCCGATCCGGCGCAGGTCGCAAAGGATTACGCTCGTGACAGTCATTTCAAACCCACGGCTGATATGCCCAATCCAGCATTAGCTGAAGCGTCAACCATTGGGCAGTACCAGGGATTACTTAATCTGTTTTTCGGCAAATTCCCGCTGGCGAGGGTGCTCCTGGTTGCAGTTCTTCTCGGCGCCGGTTGGATTGGTTATCGCAAATTGAGCAGGGCAATCGAAGAGGAACTCGTCCGCCGCCAAGTCAACCAATCTGGGCTATAAGAGGGGGAAATTATGAAAACTATCGTAATGATATTTGCAGTTGTTCTGTTAGCCGCGCCGGTCATGGCGGCTAACAGCAGTTCCGACACTAAATTGGACCAATCCATCGGGAAATCCGTAGATGATATGTATAAGCGCAATCTGGCGAAATCGCAGAGCCTCGGGAAAAAAGAGGCTGAAACGAACAGCCGAGGGCGCGACCATACTAACGCCAGCTCATTTGAACGTTCTGGAAGCGTTCAATCCGGCGGCGCCGCCGAGGTCGCTGTTACTATCGACCAAATTATGGCGGACGCTTTCGCACAACTCGAGCATGATGGCATTGAGCCGTTCGCGAGCTGTCATGTTGTAACCAGCCCGCTTTTGCCGACCGACATCGGCATCAATGCTACCAACGGCTACGGCGAAATTTACGTTCACGCTGCTCAATATTATGCAGAGTTGGCACGACAAAATCAGTCGATTAACGCCATCATCAATCCGCAAGCGGTTAGAGAGTATATTTCATGTCTCGGCGGCTATGGCGCTTATGGTTATGAAGCGTATATCCGCGCACAGAAAGCAATTTCGGGGTATAACGCAAAGCTCTCGCGCAATAAAAAAACCAAACAAATCGTTGTTTCCGGCATAGGCTATGAGGATTTTGTTAACACGATTGTCGCTGAATTAAAATATGTGATAGCCCATGGTCTCACTGACGCCGGCGTCAAACGGCAATTTAGCCGCTTAATGGCTGATAAACAGCGTCCATGCACGTTTCTCAAAGCGACTGAAAACATTAAATGCGGTTCAACTGTCGTAACAATGGACGCTCTGCCAAAGCTCGTATCGTCCGGAGTTAATATTTATGGCAACGGCATTTTCGGATTTTCGGGTTCATTTAAAGTGTCTACGAGCTGGTCATATGCCAGCGCTCTTAAAGATATGTCGAGCGACAGCCGTTATTCCCGTTTCGCGGCGGATGTTAGCCGTTTTGCTGACGAATTAGAAAGTCGCGGAATGACCAAGGAAGCCGCTTATGCGCGCAAAAAAGCTGTCAATCTCGCAAATGCTTCGAGCCGCACCCAAGCCGAGCAGTAACACCCTATCCCCGCCCTGCGGGGGTCAACGCATTTAAATTTAATTCGTAATGCTCTTCTTATCAAAAAAGCGCATTTCCCTCGCCACCTGGCGGGGGTTTTGTGTTTTGTATCACATCATGTTACAAATAAATATTAATAATTGCTTGACTATTATTAATGTATTTGCTAACATATATACATCTACTAATTTTAATTAGTAGCAATCACGTCCGTAACGGACGACTTTAAGCGCTCACAGCGTCGTTTCACTGGCTCTCATCAGCTTCACCAAGGCATTCGCGTGCCCGTTGTTGTTTTCGTTTCACCTCCATTCCGCGCTTGCAGGCGCAACAAAGAGCCTCATTTGGGTAACCCCCGAATGGGGTTTTTTGTTGTGCCTGCAAGCACCGCAAACGCTGTAAACATGGAGGTTTATTATGAACAACGACACGCGAATGGTTAAGGTAATCACAAACGAGGGCTACGATTATGTGATGCGCAGTTGGTTAAATCATTATGTTTCGACAGGGTACGTGAAAGCTCTGGCTTAACGAAAAGGATGGCAATGGATTAACAATTAAAATATTGAAGGGAGGGTGCAGTCATGACGACGGCTATTTCATACGTTGTGGCCAACAGCACTAGAACAATAACAGTGGCATTTGCTATTGTTTTTGTTTTTGGGCTTGTTTGCCGTTTCTAAGAGGTTCCCGTTGTCCGCTGCACTTGTCACGTTTTGTGGCTATCGCAGTGTGCAGAGACGGGCGTTGGATTAACAAAGGCGAGTTTTTTGGCTCTCCTTTGGAGACCAATGCTCGCCGCAAAAAGCTGCACACTACGGCGGATTTTTTGCGTTTGCAAAAAAATACCGACGTGTTTACTCAACCAGGGCCGTTGACATTTTTGTCATCATCACCCCTGGTTGAGTTTTTTACTTTTTACAGCGTCAGCTGGGTCCACAGGACACTGGCATCTGTGGATCGAGCCGACGCTGTAAAATTTAATCTCAAAACAATGGAGGTATTACCAATGAAACGCTCAACTCGCAAAACCCGCAATGAAATTACCCGTCGTATTGAAGCCACCGAAACCCGCATCGTTCGTGACTATAAAGCCTATGCTTTTATGTTCATCTTCGCTGCTATCACTGTTCTTCTCGCCGTCTGTTGCACAACTTCCAACATCGATTTATTCAAAACCTGCTGTCTCTGTGCTGTTCCGTTTGTTTTGACTATCTGGTTTTCTCTGAATAGGTTTGAAGTTATTGTTGTTGAAGTTGCTTGCACAGATAACACCTATGTTCGCCCGACGCTCATAACTGATTTTGTTTCTGCTAATGTCTCAACTTCTCAGTTTGAACGCTACATGGCACACAAGTAACACCCCACACCGGTATAACGACATGTTGATATTTTTATCAACCCCTGTCGTTATACCGAGCTTCTTTTCTTCCTTTTTTCTGTTTTTTTGAGTCAACGAAATACTCGTTGATTGAAAAAAGCAGAAAATATAAGTGGAGAAAGGGGGATATATGCTACGCATCCGTATCCGTAGTCTTGAATTTTCAGTATCTTGGGAAGAATTTTCCCGCATCAACTGCATTGCCTGTGGCGGCGTTGAGATACTGAAAATCACCTGAAAGAGCGGGGGTTTACGCCTCCGCTTTTCGTTGCTCAATGGTAATACATTGTGATACATAATAAGTTAATTTGTAGTTATTTTGATATGTTTTAAATTATTTTGTTGCATTTATTTTTATTTAGCTGTATACTATTATCATAGGTTGGAATTTTATGAATATTTGCAATGGAGGACACTAAAATGAACGCACCAACTCTCAAATCCCCTTTTTACTACGCATCCGTGGCCGTAACTCGCGATGTTACTGACATTCCCGAAATTGATAGGAATATCGCTGACGGCCTCGCTCTGATTGTTTTTTGCGCCATTATTTACTTGTTGGATACGCACTACGCCTGGCACGAAGTGTTCGCACCGCTCGTCAATGGGCTTAAATAAAGAAAGGACGACATTATGGATAACGCAATCACAAGAACCGCGCGTGCAGACGAACGTCAAACGCTTTATATTCTTTCCGGCATATGTTTCGTCGCCGGCTTGGCAAACGCCATAAGCTGCAATGCCGCTGGATTTGTGGTCGGAATTTTTGGTGGTATTTTAGCCTTTGCTGCCGCGAAAATGAGATAAATGTTCTTCATTCTATGCTTTACGGCGCTGATTGCTGGACTATCATTTTTACACGAACTCGCGCACTACGCCGCCCTGCCGCCGGAATTGCGGCGGGATGTCGTAATCTGCATCGGCCACCCTGCTTTACCTGGTATCGTGCTGATCCGTGACCGGCACTTGACTATCAGACTGACTATTTTCCCCATTTCCGGCGCCATCGGACTCCCTACATACGTCCGCCCCAGCGCTAGTTTCCTTTTGGCCGGCCCAGCGGTGTCACTCATCGCCGGCGCCGCCCTGCTCACCGCTGCATACCTCCTGCATGGCACGGTCCCCGTGCGGAGTGTGCTCATCGCTTCTGTTTGCGGCACCGCTACTCTCCCCCAGCTCGCCGAAGCTTTGACATACACTGGCGGATGCGTCGGTGTGTGCCAGTGCGTCATCAACCTCCTCCCTCTTCCAGGGAGCGACGGCTATCATCTGTATTCCAGTAACAAACAAAAAAACTAAAAAACTAAAAAACATCAGGCTGTTTGGTAATTTTTTCCTGCGCCGCAACGTATTAATACTAGAGCCACGCGGAAAATCAGCCGGAAGTGGAGGGCTATGGCTTTTACGGTCTGTATTTGTAGTCATTAGCATTAGATACTTAATTTACGGAGGAAAACAAATGAAACGAATAGTCATCATTATGTCAGCGGCCCTGTCGCTGACGGCATCCGCAGCTTTTGCGGAGGGGAGTAAATATGACGATTGGCAGTGCGGCGCATATTTAAGTGCCCCAAAAATTGTGCCAGTTCAAAACATCGAAGCAGCAGAGGGGATACAAGATTATATTAATGTCCAGCGTTACAACCTACTCGCACAGCGACTTGAAAACCAATTCGGCGGATACTCCATCGAAACCATCGGAGTTTCCGGCGCTGGCTACAAGGGAACTTACAGCTATGCACAATTTTTGCGTAACGCTGAAAATCTCTTATCGCATATAGATACCAAAACTTGGCAGCGCTTGGCGGCAGTTTACGGTCGCACACACTGCGAGCATCCAGACCCCCGATTAAAACTGAAATACAATTGGACAAATGGTGAGGACATCTGCGTCGACGATGGTCTGGCGGCGCTCAACGGACAGCTTAACCGGCGCGAAACCAACGATGATAAATTGGCAGCGCTGTGGCAAGTTTTGTTTATTCAAGCAAAAACATTAAGTGCTAATGGCGTAATTAATTCCCCTGTCCAACGTTTGGTTGCCAGTCTGTTTTCGTGCGACACCAGAAACATCAACAAAATTCTCAGCGAAAACAGTAAGCAAGCTGAACATCTGGCGGAATATTGCAAAATTTTGCAGAAAATGGAAAGGAGATAAAACGATGATAAAACGAATGATTTTGGCAATATTGGCAATGGTGACTCTCACAACTGGCATAGCAAATGCTTCTCTACTAATTAATATTTATCGAGATACTGATATGCGTGAGGATATTGATAACCAGAATTTCAGAGAGTCTGATATGTTTATAGCTGGGTTAGCTGAGGGGACGGAAAATGCGTGGAACAAGCTTTTCGGCGCGGTATCGACTAAAACTTTGAATATCGACAATGGCGTTGGTCAGGAGCGAAATTTTGGGTATCAAACGTATGTCATAGCAACTGCTGACAAGCTTTTACAGTCGCCGCAAGTCACGAAATTTTGGGAGATATCGTTCCCGTATGCAAAATATCTCACGCCGTCTGCTGCCACAGCAGCCAAGCCTTCGCCTGATAAATGATAAGCTAATACAATAATAAACAGCCGAAAAACGAACCCGTGGGATTGCTCCTGCGGGTTTTTTTATTGCTCAGCGGTAATTTTTTCTCCCGTCGCAACGTATTACCAAATAGAGACACTCGCCGCCAGTTTTGCGGCAAAAAATACGACAAATGGAGGAAAACATTATGAAAAGGGTAATAACAGCAATTTTGGCAATGGCCGCAGCTCTCGCCGGCTGTGCTTCTGGTGGCGGGCTTCAATGCAATTCAGCACACGACACGCTGACTGTATGGACAAAACCAGCGCAGTCGCCGGAAGAGTTCCAACATCTTGCTCGGTTATATCAGATTTCGGAACATGCTTACGCTTACGGCACCACCAGTCCTCATTCGCAAAACATCGCTTCCGGCGTCGTTTTCTCGCCAAATGTGCCGGTAGTTATGGCGGTGAATGTGAAGCTCGAAAATGGTGATTTAAGCCGCGAGGTCACCGGCGTTTATCTCGTAGATGATAGTGCGTGGGAGGATTTGAAGATAGCTCTCAAATATTCAAAAAGAACGTTCAATTCCTGCCCCGCCAGCGACAAAATTGTCAACTGCGGAGATAATAAAGCTAATAGATGCAATGGCGTGCAGGTTTTGAAGGATTTTGATGTCATCGCGTCTCAGTTTTTCAGCCAGGCGCTGACATACACTGGCAAAGCGGGCGGGAAATTCGCAAAAATTTTGGAACGGAACGCGACTAACGAAACCGTCTCCGCATTCTTCGAAAACCTCGCTGCTGACGGCTCTGAACTGGATGAGTTCGTCGCTACAGTCCGCGCCGAGCACCAGAAATAAAGAGTGTAAGCAAAAAAAAATCGTATGTAGTGGTAATTTTTCCGAAATCCGCAACGTATTACTAAATAGAGACACACGACAACCCGCACCAGCTGACCCCGCTCTTAATCGAGCACAGCTGTGCGGGTCGTTTCATTTCGCGGCCTTGCCGCAAAAAACAAAGGAGAAGAAACATGAAAAGTACGTTGAAAGCTGTGTCAGCAGGAACGAAATTCACTTAATCCGCATGTGGATGGACGGCCTGGGTCTGTAGAATCTGTATGTAGTTCATTCCGGCCGGCAGCAGCATCCAAGCTGCCGGCTGTTTCACCGCCCCGCGCACCGTCGCGGCGCTTAAATAGCCGGAGGATGCAAAATGAGCACATAAATGTTAGCACTTTTGCGAAACGAACAGGGCAGCAAATCACACCAACGTCAAGACCACGGAAACCGCGCACATCCCTACATGCTGTGGCACCGCACACTTCCACGAGAAAATTATATGACTGATTTGGATAGCATCGAGTGGGAACAGGACGAAAATGGCAACCCGCGCCCCGTCGTAATGTTTGAGATAACAGCGCATACCGGCCATGGCGAAATTAATGCCAAATATCTCAATGCAATTTTGGAGAGGATACGGGAGAGAGATTTCCAGGGCAAAGCCGCTGTCGTGGCTGCAAATCTGCTGGGGGTGGACGTTTATATGCTTTTATTTCAATTTCGAGATGACGGGAAAAAGAGTTTTTGTCTCTATAATTTATCTTCAGGCAGAGGTTGGTTGCGGCTCACTGAGTCAGGGTTTATCAACTTTTTGAGCTACGTTCGCAGTCTGCCGCCCTCGGAACGGCGCAGCCTGCCCGTTTCCGGCGAGTGCTCGTGCCATGGCGTGATTATCGAGCGTGACCACAATCGGGTCTGCACCGGATGCGGCGCCACGGTGCCGATGGATATGGATGTCGAATTATTCTGACCCCGCCCCACTTTTCGCGGGAATGACCAGAAAAGGCGGGTGATGCGATGGAATAAGCACACATATATAAACGATTGGAAGATATGTGATAAGAGCTGGCTTTTGCTGGCTTTTATCATTTTTTCCCGTGATACGTTGTGATATATTTATTACATAATGCAGCAATAGTGCAGTTTTATGTTGACAAATAATAAAAATAAAGGTATACTTCTATACATGATTGACGGCTGGAACGGTCCCCTCCCCTCCCAAGGCGAAGAGGCCCACCGGAGGCAAATCCCCCGCCTCCAGGGTCTCAAATCTCCCCCGCCCGCCAGAGTGGGGCCGGCCAGCCGAAACGACTACCAAGCTTTTTCCTTCCCCTCCGATCCTGGCGGCTCCCCCCGCCAGGATCTCTTTTTCTCTTCCACCTTCACCCCCACACCGGAGGACCAATGCGAGTTTATGTTCCAGAGTTCGAACATCAAAAATATTGCCGCCTCGAAGTTGTTCCCATCTCCGAAACGGTCACCGCCAAAAACAGCGACATGACTGAATATCATATCGCGGAAAGCCCGCAGGATGCGCAGTTTTGGTCAATCCTTGGGTATACAGACAGGGGCGCCTGTGACGTTCTTTGCGACACCGAAACCGCTGGCGAGGCGGAGGAGTATGCCTGCAAAATTTTTGAGACGATTTCATTTATCGAAAGGAGGTTCCGTCGTTATGCCCGCGCACAGAATTGAGCAGCTGTTGGAGCACCACGCAAAACTCATAAAAATCATGAATGATATTTCGGAAACTGAGGGGTTATCCGAGGATGTTATATGTGACACCAAGGTGCGCGATACGCTCAAAGAATTAGTCGAATTAATGAGATGCGAGATGTTTCTGATGTTGGATGCTCTGGACAGGGCAGTTTTTGCGTCTCCGGCGGATGTTGCCCAAATTCGAGCTATCACAAAAAAATTCGGGAGGGAGTTATGCAAACAGCCCTGATTTGGAGATACACCAGAAAACAAGCCGTAGCTGACGGGGTCTTAATTGACATAACTGAAAAATATGGCGACATCTGTCAAAAATTCTACTCCGACATTCCAATTACCTGCTCAGCGGAGGTCTACAACAATTTACTGCAGACTGTGGATGCGGTCGGCGACACAACAATCGAAGAACAGATTCACCAGCTGCTGTGGTTTAGCAATAACCCAGACAGTTCCGAATTTTCAAATAATGGCGAATTTGAGATTGCGCGTTTTTTGGCCCGCAACCTCGTCGGCCAACCTGAGTTGCTGGCAACGGCTTATTATAACACCGACGAAGACCGAGACGAAATCATGATTACCATGCCGGCAGAGGTTTTGGGTGACGCGGATGATGACGGCTCATATTTGATGCCGAAAGCAGAAAATTGAAAAGGAGGTGATAAAAAAACTGTCAACATTAGACGGTCATTTGTATATCACAGATGTAATAACTAATTCATGTTGATTAAATATTACATATATGGTATACTTAATTATGTTTAAATATTGCATACCTGAAATATTTGGTTTGCATACATACCGTTTAAGGTTGACGAGGTGCCAAAATGACAACATTTGGATATATTCGAGTTTCGCGGCGAACCCAGGACCCCGAAAATCAAAAACTTGAAATTCTTCGGTTTGCGAACAATCAGGGAATTACAATTCCGGACGAAAATTGGATTGAGGTAACCATATCTGGCGGAGCGGCACGCGCCTCACGGAGAATTCAGGAATTGGTCGATAAGATTGAGCCTGGGGACCAGTTAATAGCGACAGAACTCTCCCGCCTCGGGCGTTCTGGTATAGAAGTTCAATTGCTTGTAAATGAGTTATTGACCAAGGGCGTCCGCCTTAGGCTTATTAAAGAAGGGTGGGACATCGACCCCGCCAGAAAAGGTCTTGACCTATTTACTGAGCTTATGGTTGCCATTTTCGCAGCTTTTGCACAGATGGAACGCCGGTTAATCTCGCTCAGAACCCGCGAAGCCCTCGCTTCCAAGAAACAAGCTGGTGTAAAATTGGGCCGGCGAGTTGGGTTTCAAAAAAGCAAATTGGACCCGCATCGTGAAGAAATAATAAGCAAACTCCAATCCGGCGTGCCGGCTTCAAGAGTTGCAAAAGACTACAACATTTCGCGGACATCGCTTTATTTTTGGATTAACAGTCGCAATCTCTCGGACCTCTGTGCCGCTTCGCCACCGGAGGCCCCAAAACAAATTGGAGAATGATATATGTATGAGCTGGAAATCAGGGATTGCCCCGACTGCGGTGTTGAGCCAGGGGCGGTACACCGCGCTGGTTGCGACATCGCCCGATGCCCTGAGTGCGGACGACAAAAAATTAGCTGCGGCCATAGTTCGAGTGTGCATGCTGTATGGGATGGTGAATATCCTGGCATCATGGACTGCCGCCGCCTTGGACTGTGGGCGATATTCGACGGAGAGCATTTCACCCCTTGTGGCGCTGATGAGCCTGGCGCCATCGAAGATTTAAATCGTCTATATCGAGAATATGTGTGGAACAAATCGACGCAGCAGTTTGAATTACCGAAATAACACATCCGGCTCAGGGCGCGCCACCACGGTTCAGTATTCTCGCGGAGCGACATGGTCTTGCTCCATAAAGCCTGATATGTCGCGGCACCGGTTTTTAGCCAGCTCGCTTGGTGTCGTGGCCGTTCCCTCCGGTCACTGTAAAAGCTTTATGGTCGCCACCAGCGAGCTGGCGGCTCTGGTCGCGGTCGGTGCCGACCGCTTGAAAACCAAAAATGGTGAGACATAATATGGATATAGTGTTCAATCGTGATGAACTGGAAACTGCTATGAACCTGCCGGTGGTCGGCAATGTGCCGGCGGACCCCGCCGAAACCACATGGCATGTTCGACAAACAACAGGAGGTAAAATATGTTCGGTCCCGACGATGACTTGCTGAGTATTTGGAGCGATGATTTGATGGCGGCTGTTTGGGACGATGACCCGCCATCGTCGTCATTTGATAGTAGCGATGACAGCAGCTCTTCCAGTTTCAGCGATACAAGCAGCTGGAATAATGATGACAACTGGTAAAGCCGCCCCCGACACGGACTGTGTTGGGATAATCAGCCGGAGGATGTAACCATGGATACATAAAATGAAATACAATGATGAACTCAAACGTAGCTGCGGTCATTTCGAAAAAGTCGTTTTTACGGCATTCGATGAAACTTCATTTACCGAAACCCTCGCGCGACACGCCGCTTTACCCTGCCATTCCTGTTACCTTGCCGAAAAGCGCACGGACAAAACAATTCGTGTGGCCATGTCTGTTAGTAAAAAAATGGACGATGGCCAGCGGCTTATTATACTCTCAATCGCCGGTTCTATTTCCGCCGAAACCGCCTTAATCCTCGAACAGCTTGGGTTTGGAGTCCAAAAATCTGAAAATGGAAAACCCGCCACTCCACTCAAGCGATTGAGATTATTTTTCGACAGAGATAAAGCCTGTGAATTATTCAAACATCTTCGTGACACCCTGCCGAAAGAGTATAAATTTATAAACAATCTCGAAAAAACGTGGATTTCCGATATTGCAGAGAAATATAATGTCCCGCTCAAATACCTGCGTATTGCGGCTAAAAGGTTATCAATTCCCGAACAGTTGGAAGGGCGTTATATCGGAATTATGTGCGCAATAGCGGAATTATATGCTGATACGGAGTTTATTTCATCTTCCATTTCCGGCGTTGCTAAACAGCGGCGTGGAAAAATCATCGAACTCTGCGAACTAAATCCGCTGGAAAAATGGTATTTTAGCCGTTGCACAAATATCCCTATTGGGCAGAAAATACCAACATATAAACAGCTTTATGGGGAGGCGTCCGGCCTTTTCCGTGGTCTGGAACTCAACGCTTTTCGCGGGATTGCCCGCCGCATGCGCAGTAAAATTGGCTATGCTCGCCGAAAAGCAGCAAAAACAGGGCGTAAAACTGACACAGTAAATAAACATACTATTTAATGTGTAGTCGCTGACAACACCAGGAGAGCAAAATGAAAATCCACCTCGGCATCCGCCCCCCGCACCTGGGGCGCTTGCGGTTTTATAAGGTTCCGATAAAAGTCATGGAGCGCAACCTCAATCATCACAAATGCCGGCGGCTTGCGGCAGCGATCCGCGCGGCCGCCGCCGCTGAAAAACCCGAGATAATGGCGAACAACGCGCAAAAATTATTCGTGATGATTGATGAGATGACCTGGGCGCTGTGGTCGAGCCAAGCTGCTATGTTCGTAAACTACCTGCTTATGACACTTATAGCCGCCAGCGCGATGTCGGTAGCTGCCCTTGCCCTTGGCTCGAGAGCCGGCTTGTATGCCGCCCTCACGCTCGGGGGTGGAATTACCGTCGTGCGCTCAGGCGTTATCGCATATACAGAGTATGTCTGCCGCATACTTCGGGAAACGGCTTCTGAGCGCGAGCGTGCATACACGAGCATGTATTTTCGCGATTATGGTCTCACACTCGAGATGGCGCCGGATAATGAGCAGGAAATCACACAACCCTCCGTAAAATAATTTAGATAATCCCCACCACTGCGGCATTATCGCCAGCTTTATGGCACATCTTGACACCAAATTTTGCCCGTGCGATACTCAGACAACGAGGTGATAAATGGCAAAAGACATTACAAAAACTGAAAAACGCGGGCGCCCCGCCATCATCAAGGAAACAGCACCTTCGGTCGTTCACATCCGCGTCAGCGACGAGATGTATTCAAAGCTCGTCGGTGCCCAGAAAAAGGGCCTTTGCAAAAATACCAGCGACCTCATTCGAGATTTTATAAACGAGGGCATCCTTCGCCTCGAGCTTCGCCATGGCAGCTTGACCAACGAAAAATTGCCACCTGCAATCTCCGAAAACAGAGAACTGCTGGCTATCGTCGACACACTTCACATCACCATGACGTATTTCAACGATAGCCGTGCCGGCTTCGTGGCACGCGAACTTTCCGAGGTGCAAACCATTATTCAGGAAGCTCAGATGTCCGCTCCCGAGTTTGTGTCGCTCAATCTACAACAAGCCCTGACAAAACTGGAAAAACTCGCCAAGGACAACGTCAAAGTCCCCATCATCTCCGAGCGTATCCAGCCGCTAATTCTTAGTTTGCGCCAGTATATTCCATCGCACTGAAATGCCTCCGAAAGGCGATTTCAGTATGATATATATGACTTCCATATGAGATTGATGTGGGGTATATCACACCAGAACGGCGTGTATGCCCCATTTTAGTATGATGAATGTGTGAAGGAAGTAGGATGGAAGTGCGATGAAAGTATGATATATCAGACTATGCGCGTTGGCGCTTTATGGGCGGGCTATTCTTCGTCGTTGATATGGTTTCGGAGGAGCGTGGAGGCTTTAAAAGAGACAACTTTGCGAGCGTCAATGGTGAGGTCATCACCAGTCTGTGGGTTCCGGCCTCGGCGGGGACTTTTGCTTTTAACCTGGAAGTTTCCGAAGCCGGAAACCTTGACGCTCTCGCCGGATTCCAAGGTTTCTTTGATGATTTCAATAACATGCTCAACGTAGTCTACTGCTTCGATTTTGGAAACCCCAAGGCGTTCCGAGACAATATCTGAAAGTGTAGCTTTTGTCAGCGACATATGTGCTCCTACCGGTGATTTAAAGTCGCTAATATGCTCTGAATTGCTCCGTGATGTCAAGCGGTTAGTAAAACAAAAGAGGTATTATGTTGTGAATATTTGGTTGTTTTGTGGTATTGCTGTGGTTGTGATGGTTTTGCTGATATGGCTGGTATTTTATATCGCAAATAGCGACCAAAAGCCCAAATAATGCCGTAAAAAAGGTGAATTTAAATGGATATATTTATTAATATAGTTAATAAAATACCTGCAACTTTTTGGGGTGTTGTTGTCGGCTCGCTCTTTACAATAATTGGTATTACTATAACAAACAACTCAAACAACAAACGGCTACTAACTCAGCTCAAACATGAGCGAGATATAAAGAAACAAGAAAGAGAATTGACACTTAAAAAAGAAATATATTTAGCAGCCACAGAGGCAATTTCATTAGGATTGAGTTTAGCTAGTCGTTTATCAGATTTAAATATTACTTATAATAAGGTAATTGAACCGTTTTTAGATAAATCTTCATCAATTGCTAAAATATACGTTGTTGCAAAGGATGACACAATTAAGTCAACTACAATATTTATGGAGGAATTATCCGGTATATTGCTTAATATTTCACGTAAACGTATTCAACTTAACGTTATGAGTGACAAAATGTCCTTAATTCAAAAACAAATTGACCAATCCACTATTGAACGTGACTATATGACATCACTGATGAAGCAATTTAACCTGGCTGGTGCTTCTGACAGCCAACGGTTGAGTGTTTTTCAACATAATTACGACGTTGAAGCAGGAAAAATCAAGACTCTTTCGGCAGAAAAATTGGAACTTGAGCTAAAATTGTTTGCGGAACAAATGGCATTAGCACAGGAGTGCCAATCAAAGACATCTATTCTAAATAAATTAATTATTCCTATTATTACAAATATCCGCGCTGAACTTGAACTTCCATTTGATGAATTGTCTTACACAAAGATAATTGAAGAGAGTCAGAAAAAACAGAGCAATTATCTTAACCAGTTTATAGCCGGTGTTACAAAGGATTTGGAACAGGTAATAACTAAGGAAATAGACAAAGAAAAGGAGCTTATAAATGTCTAAAATTTGCTGTCATGAACACGTAAAAAAAGAGATTATGTTTGGAACGGCCACAGGGGATAGTATATGTGTTGAATGTAAGAACTCGTTTGCATCACAGGAAGAGTTGAGGGAAGCTCGCGCCGCCGCTTTAGCTGCAAGAAATGCCGACATATCTCAACCCAAGCCGGATAACCAGAGCAAACCATAAAAAATCACTGATTATTCAGGTATTATCACGAAATGATTGATTTGTCATAGCGTGTGATTTTTTTGTGATAATCGCAAACGTGAAGTTTGAAAAAATGCAAACCTGGACCCTAAGCGGCTTTACAGAGATAATACGCAATTAAAAAATACCGCTCACTAACTACCTATTTTTGTAGACAAAAATTATTTTACCCTTTGTTTTCAAGCAGTTAAGTCGCCAGAGTACAACGGACTCGAAATCAAGTGTGGGGGTGACTCCACCTAGGGTTCGAATCCCTACTTCTCCGCCAGTTTACGAGCGAAGCCAGTCTTTTACAGACTGGCTTTTTTCGTTTTATGTAGCAGATATGGAGCAAAGGCAATAACGGTTCCGGGAAATGAATGTCCGCAATTGAGCGTTGGCAATCGGAACAGTTCGTATCCGAATGCACATTTATCCCTGAAGCAAAGCAAATTATTCTGAGCCGCCATTGACTAACCAGTTTCAGGTGCTAATAATTTAAAACATATGCAATTACTGTATGATAATAGAGGCCAAAATGAATCGATTCGACTGAAGGGGAGACCATCATGAGTATGATGAAAGAGTTCAAGGATTTCGCCGTAAAAGGAAATGTGGTCGATATGGCTGTAGGTATTGTCATAGGTGCTGCATTCGGTAAGATTGTATCATCCTTCGTGGGTGATGTAATCATGCCCCCGATTGGTGTCCTGTTGGGCGGAGTCGATTTTTCCAGCCTGTCGATCATTGTTAAGGAAGCCGTGGAGAAAAAGCCGGCAGTGCTTATTAACTACGGTAAATTTCTCCAAACTATCATCGATTTCACGATAATCGCTTTTGCCATATTTATGGCGGTAAAGGCTATTAATTCGCTTAGAAAAAAGGAAGCAGCGGTGCCTCCGGCACCATCTAAGGAAGAAATATTGCTCACTGAAATAAGGGACCTGCTCAAGGAAAAAAAATAGTTTGCTCCAGCGATTCATCACCCCGGTCCGGCCCGGTTCAAGGATCTTGCTCACGAAGGGGTGTTCATCTGCCTTGCCATCAGAGAAAAAGATCTTTTCCGGAATAGCCAGATTCAGGTCAAAACCGAGGTGAACCGCGGCATCCATGACGCCATAACATGGCGTAGTTATGGAATTGAGCCGTCCTGTTTTTTAAAAGTCAAAATAATAATTCGGCAACAATCTGTTATTATTCACACGTTAAAGAACACTACGGTTAAAGCAATTTTCCAACCGGACACTTCCGATATCGGGTATAAATAAAATAAAAAAGTCCTTGACGTCCGGGTATATTTATTTTATCTATAGTTCAACTAGACATGATATCGAAAAAGACCAAATA
>NZ_SRSD01000011.1:0-141301 GCF_008369015.1 Oryzomonas rubra | reverse complement strand
AGTCCAATCAATTTCAACCTATTCTGATCTACTCAGGGGCATACCGGGGACAGCAAGCGGCTCAACAGAACAAAACCTGCTTATCCGTAGATTGAGCATTCAAATCTCTCCAAGTACGCCAGTAAAGCTGAAAATAAGTACTGAAAAATATGTTTTGGTATCGCGCGGATATAACCGTTTATTGGTTTATTTGAAGTTATACTTTATTATTAAAGCTAATATATTAAATGGTTATATCTTCTTTGTTGGCTGATTTTCGTTTGCAAGCGTTCAGCAAAATCCATTAAATACCAAGCGATTGGTCAAATCGCTAAACCGAAGATTTTGAACCAGTCAACAAAAAATTTGAGCCCGCGCGGGATCACCAATAAAGGCTGTTCTGGAAATTGGATGGCCAATGTCTGATTATTGCCTGTGACGCCAGACTGGCGCCGTCAGATTTGCTCCCCCGCAGTACCTTTCGATTAACCACACGCATTTGAGGAAGGCCGGTCACTATTTGCATTAGATATAAGTTTTTTAACATAACCAGGTGGCGGCAAGCCTGAAGGTGGTAATCAACGAACTCGCCGACAGCTACACCAGTAGGCGTGTTGGAGTGAAGTTCATCAAAAACTATGGTGCCTTGGGGCAACTGACCATGCAGATCGACAACGGCGCGCCTGTTGACCTCTTCATATCGGTTGTCCGTGGACGTCGCCATGCTGGCCTGCGAAGGTCTGCTTCCAGTTGAGCCGTAGCCAGCACACGAGGCTGAAGTTGGAGTTTGTTCGTAGGAGGCGAGCCGATCGTTGCGATGATTTCGCGTTGGATCGAGGAGAACAAACCGGAGGCGTAGGAACGTCATGTGGTGATATGTGTTATGGGAGGGAGCTTGGGTGGGAGAAGCCTTTGAGGCTTCTCCCACTATTTGAAACGTTGGTCAAATAGGCCCACTGTTGGTGGCGGGCTTATGCACGGGGCGTGATTCCCACAGGCGCCAGCGTGCCGAGCCCGGCGTTAACCCCATCAAGAGCTAAAAGGCAGCGAATTGCTGTTCAACCGCCTTGGCATTAGCGGCTAGTCCCTGACTGACGTTCTTAGACATGTCATCGGGATAGACTTCATCGCAGTCGTCCATGAGTCCCGCAACGACTTCCTCGGCTACCTTTGTCGGGGCGGCCTTTGGTATCTCTAACCCCTCAGTTAATCGTGTTGCGACTGGGCCTGGGTATATTCCTACGACCCTTGTTCCCTGCCCGGCTAGAGTGCCACGCATCCCCTGCGTAATGGAGTGTAAAGCAGCTTTCGATGCACAGTATGTGCCATTCGACGGCATACTAACCATGGCCAAGATAGAGATAACATTGACGATGCAGCCCCCACTATTTGCTTTCAGGACCGGGGCGAATGCGGTGCACATCGACAAGGTGCCGAAAACGTTGACATCGAATTCCATTCGTGCGGAAATCGGAGCGTCCAGAAGAGAACTCCCAAGATTAATGCCAGCGTTGTTGACGAGTATCGTTACGTCAGGGCATGCCTGAGCTGCAGTATTAACACTCGAAGGATTGGCAATATCAATTACGACTGGCGTGACCCGCTGGTCGCTGAACAAGCCGGGGAGTGTTCCCGTTTTTTTGGTGGCAGCGTAAATTTTTTTAACCCCAGCGGTGAGGAAGGCCGACACCAGCGCGCTACCAATTCCACCATTTGCTCCTGTTACAAGCACTACTTGATCTCGCAGTTCCATGTTGCTGCTCCTTTTAGCGGTTGAAATTTCCTTGCACCTTTGCAAGAAGTCCGAGGAGGGTCTGCCTCTCCTCGAAAGAGAGACCGTTGCTGGCATCCTCATTCATCTGTGTTGCCACCGGTACGATTTGGTCACGTAGACGACGGCCTTCTTCTGTCAGGAAGATCAGGAAGCCTCGACGATCACCAGGATTCCCATCCCGCCGTACCAGACCTTTTTCAACTAAGCGGTCCAAAATACGCCCAGTCGTAGGTTGATCCTTGAATGTGGTTTCTGCCACCTGCTTTTGAGGCAGCCCATCTTGTTCGGCTAGCCTGGTGAGGACTGACCATTGCACTGGAGTCAAGTAAAATGGCTTGAGGCGACGGGCCATCTCCAACTGGAGTGTCAATGCCGTCCTATAAACGGTGAATCCAACAGATGTTTCGAGGGAAAAGTCCATGAATCGCTCCTTTGATTGTTGTAATTATAATAAGCTTGACAACTAAATGTCAATAGCAAATCTCTTGACACTACATTGGTCGGACCAGCTTTTTCAACTTCCGGTAAGTGGCAGCAACATCAGTAGAAGGCGCCATTGCCAACACGTCAACAGGCAGGCATGAAAGTACACAAATTGCTGATATTGTTTATTTTATTTACATTACTCAGCTTGTATATTATGTTGAAACTACCTTTCGCCTGTAGCTTCATCCTGGATTATTCCAGCAGGTATCTCCCCATCGGGAGAGTCGTTCTCGGCAGCAACTGGGCCAGGGATCTCATTTGCGAAGTAAACAAGGGATAACTGTATCCTCATTTCACTAACGGCCAATTTGGGCACCCCCCCCCACCTTCTGCTTTCAGCCACTAACTAATCCTATCCAATTCTGTCGTGGGTGAAGTCTCCATACTGCAAGCTGTCGGCCCAAACAGGGCTGCCGCTTATCTACCGGCTCGCCCTGGAGAAGCATGAGGCGGGCGCCAGGTACCATGCGGTGACCGAGGAAGGCGTACGGATGCGGGATATTGCCGAAGCCATCGGCCGGGGCTTGAAGGTCCCCGTAAAACCCATCTCGCCGGAAGAAGCGCAAACCCATTTCGGTTGGCTGGGCATGTTCGCGGGCCACGATCTTCAGGCCTCAAGCGCGCTGACGCGGGAAAGGCTGGGGTGGGCCCCTAGCGAGCCGGGGTTGATTGCCGATCTTGAGCGGATGGATTATTTCGATACTTAGAGACTGATAGAGACTAGAAAGAGCGGAAAGGTACAAACAAGGGGGACTGCTTACCAGCGGTCCCACCTTTACAAACCTCCTGATCTTTTATCTTCACTATACCAGGTTATTATTTACTAATTTAGTAGTTTTAAAGATTTGACTAGTCACTTTATAGTTGCTTTTGACACAAAAAATGCATTCTGTCTGATGCATGCGCCTTTCGTTGGTATTTTGGTGAGACCGGGTGATTAAAAACCACCTTGAGGAGTTTCTGCGCCAGTTCAAAAGCGCCCTCGCCAGCCGGCAACTTTTCGAATGGGCCAAGGAAACGCCTCCGGAAGTTCTGACCGATATTCAGCGCGCGGCTCGCTTCCTATATATTTAAAAACTCTCGTTCGGTGGCAAGGTCACGGGGCAAACCTTCGGCACATCGCCCAGCTCGCCACCAAAGTTTAACTATCTGCGCCTGGAGGATGATCTTAGCCAAGCTCATCTGCGTCTGTCACGGGCCCGGATAGAACATCTTGACTGGCACACGTGCATTACTAAATGAGACCGGGATTACACCCTCCATTTTCCCGATCCACCTTACTGGCAGACGGAAGGCTACGGCGTACCGTTCCCCCTGGATGAATATGTCAAAATAGCGGAGGCTATGCGGAATATGAAAGGTCGTTCGATTCTCACCATCAACGACCATCCGGATATGCGAAAGGTTTTCAAGGAATTCAAGATGCAGACGGTCGAAATTGCCTACACGATAGGTGGTGGTGGTAAGAGTAAAAAAAGTCGTGAATTGATCTTTGAAAACAGGTAAAAAAGAGGGGCTTTAAATGGGATTTAAACCGCCCCTTTGAAGCCCCCTTTTGTAAAGTACATTACTGCCAAAGCGGTCGCAAACAACTGCCAAAGCAAAAAACGCGCTACATAAAGCCCGAAAAAAACTATCCCCGTTACTGGCCTATGGGGACAGTTACGGGGATAGTCGGGACCAAATTCAGATAACTTACTGAATCGTATAAGAAAAATTGGAGCGGGAAACGGGATTCGAAGACCCGACAACATCAACTACTTACAAAGACCATGCCAAATACAATAAATATATTAGCTAGTTGCCATTCCCATCGATGTGTCAAAAGTCCATTTAAGTTCAAACCGATTCAGATAAATTCACATACCATAGGGACGGTTTGGAAACAGCTTTTTCGAGCAAAAATTGGCTCCCCAGCCAGGACAAAACTGGATACTGCCAAAATTTATTTTTATGTAACGGCATGGCATTAGGCTGTCGATACTTTACAAGGATTAACTACATTATTAAAGCATCCAGGCCCGATTTTCGTATGTTCTCCACATTCCATAAAGAGCATCTTCAAAGTGTTTTGCAAAACGAGGAGCATCGAAGAGCGGAGATGCCAGGACCTGCTGGCGCAGTTTGTTCCGTAATGTTGCTAACCTATTCAGATCCCGCGTATGCTCTACTGCCTTAGCGACGTAGTCATCAACATTATTCGCAATCCAGTCAGTTAATCCAGCATTATGAGTAATACTTTCACCCACATGTGAAATATAACGATTGCCCCGAAGTGTAATAATCGGCACTCCCATCCATAGGCCCTCAACGGTCGTGGTTGTCCCGTTATAGGGAAAAGGGTCCAGTGCAATGTCGACACTCTGATACATTGCAAGAGACTCAGCACGTGTGACAGTTGTCCCTCTAAGAATAAGCCTTTCAGATCCGATACCTTGAGCGGCAAAATGCTGCTTTATTTTTTTGCATACTGCCGGTTCGTTTAATTGTTTTGTTTTGAGAAAAAGATGAGAATTAGGTACCGCATGGAGTACTCGTGCCCACAAGGCGACCACATTGTCATTAATTTTAGACAAATTATTGAAACTGCCGAATGTGATAAAACCTGATGAAAGAGCTGGTAGCACCCCAACTTCTAATTTATAATTGGGAGGTGTTAAACAGAGATAACTTTCTGGCAACTGCCATAGCTTCTCAGAAAAATATACTTTATCTTCTTCAGGTGTGACATAAGGATCCCCCAGAATATAATCAATTTCTTGAACACCGGTCGTATTAGAATAGCCCAGCCAAGTTGCCTGAACAGGCGCAGGTTTCCAAGCAAATACCGGCAAACGGTTATAAGCGGTATGTCCGGAGAGATCCAGCAATACATGAACACCATCAGAGTGGATCAAACTAGCAGCAGCTTTGTCATTCAAACCGAACAAGGGCTCCCAAATTGAAAATAATGGCTTAATACGAGTAGTTAGCTCATCTACTTTAGGACAAGTAGAGTAGGCTATTAATTCAATACGGGATAAATCAATCTGTGCCAGCACACGCTCAAGAAAGTAGCCAACGGGATGATTACGAAGGTCCCCCGACACCAACCCTACTCTCAAGCGTTCAGGTTTTGGCAAACACTGCCAGCTAGAAAATCGTTGACATGCCTTTTTTGCTACCATCAGTCCATATCGAAGAGCCTCCTCAAGACAAACTGAATGACGATAGCTGTCAGCATAGTTTAAATTAAATAGCAGGTTACTGTACGCATAAAAATAATCTGGCTTGACATTGAGAGCCATGCGATAACTGACTTCGGCCTCATCTAGTCGGCCTAGATCCTTGAAAATGTTTCCCAGGTTATTATGTGCTTCAACTAAATCCGGCTTGATCTCCAGTGCTCGGCGAAAGATGGCTTCGGCCTCGTCTAATCTGCCCACATCTTGGAGAGTGCTTCCCAAGTTATTATGTGCCTCAGCTAAGTCTGGCTTGATCTCCAACGCCCGGCGTAAGACGGCTTCGGCCTCGTCTAGCCGGCCTAGATTTCTGAGTGTACCTCCCAAGTTATTATGTGCCTCAGCTGAGTCTGGCTTGATCTCCAATGCCCGGCGTAAGACGGCTTCAGCTTCGTCTAGCCGGCCTAGATCTCTGAGAACATTACCAAGGTTATTGTACGCTTCACAATAATCTGGCTTAAGCACCAAGGACTGACGACAGGCCTGCTCCGCTTCCACCAAATGGCCGTTTATTCTAAGAGCAATTCCAAGATTGGAATACGCTTCGTAATAATTTGGGTTTAGGGATACCGATTTTTGATAATCCTTCTCCGCATCCTGCCAACGCCCCAGAGCCATTAATACATTGCCATGGTTGCAGTATGCCATAGCAAAGTTGGAATCAAGCAATATTGCCTTAAGATAAACTTGTTCCGCTGCCTCAAAATGTTCAAAATCCATGAGAACATTGCCATAATTGTTATGAACCTCAGCGTTGCCTGGCATAAGCATAAGCGCTTGGTGAAACGCTTGTTCTGCCTCTTTCAATCTTTTGGTGAGACGCAGAACATTGCCTAGATTATTGTACGCTACACCGTAGTCAGTCTTGAGTGTCAGAGCCTGTCTGTAAGCTTGTTCAGCCTCATCAAAACGACCAAGGCTCAATAACGTATTTCCGTGGTTTTTATGCAGTTCCGCAGAATCGGGATAACGTGTCAGAATTTTCTGGTAAAGCGCTTCAGCCTCGATAAAACGCCCTGCCCTGTGAAATTGGAGTGCTATTTCCGGTGATTCATTTGTTACGTTATTATTTTTGGGCATTCTTCTCATATCGTCAGTATCACTTAGCAATGCAGTCTTCTCCAAAAATTAGGGCGTTGGCAACTGTACCCGCTACGGTAACACGGGTGCCTACAAATACATCCCTTCTATATCACATGAAACTCTACAAATAAATCAGAGATTAACGGTGCCCGTGGCCGTCCCGGTGGCGTGCGGAGGCCGGGCGGGACCGGAGCAAGCAACCGGGCGACTTTAGGCCCGAAGGCGAGCGTATGCGAACCGATAAGCTGAGCGATAGCGAGGCAACGAGGGCATTTGCTTTAATCAATTATTCCTCCACTCTCGCGTATTATGTTAGAATTTTTAGTTTAATACCAAATCCTGGAGGCCCCATGCTTGCAGCCGTTAAAGAGTGGGCTAAAAATCAGACCTACATCGTCGCTATTCTATCCCCCCAAATTATAACCACAGTTCGGGATTTCCATATAGATTTTCAGCATATAAAATCCAGACGTTTTGGTAACCACCTGTTCGCGCCACAACATTTTCGGACATGGTTCACATTATATCGTTCACACAGAAAGGGAAATAAACTACCCCGCCGCAAGCAGTGGGGTAGTTTATTTGTCAGCGATATATTTAACCTCGTTGCTGCAATCGACCAGGATTGCGACACCAATCTTCTGGAAGCCCTACCAAAAGAACCCGACGCCCTAGCAAGCGCATTGCAGCCGGATAGAAACCTCTGGCGGCAACTACTCAACCCGGACAAAAAAAAGTGATTTTCGTGTCCGGTCCCTCTGCCTGAATCCGTGTGACCCTGGAGAAAATTTATTTCTCTGGGAGAGCACATGAAAAAAACAACCATCACAAACGATCACACCAAAGTTAATTCCCCCGTCGGCTCGGCAGGGTTTTCCCCCTCTGGGGGAATCCCTGGCGGGACGGCGGAACCTTCTTCCGGCATGGCGTCACCTGTAACACGCCATGCGCTAAACCCACCTGCTGATAATTACGAGTTACTGAACTGTGGTATTGATTCTCTTGATCTTGGTTTGTTCGTTACCTGGAATGACCAATGGAGTAAAACCCGCGAGTTACTGGAAACAGGAAAACAGCTTGCCCAAGAGGGTAAACTCCTTCCCGAAACCACCGACCTGGCCCGTCAGTATCAGCACCTTCCCAGCGGCAAGCCTCCCAACTACCGCTATGGGATCAGGTTTCTGGAGTATCTGGCCTTTATTGCCAAGTCGGACAGTTACCGCACGTCCCCCAACGTCTATATTTCCTTGACGTCCTCGGTACTCTGGCACGAAAGCTTTTCTACCATCCTGGAATTGCTGACTTTCGACCTGGAACACTTCGGCGGCACCATTGACCGTATCCAGCCCAGCCGCTGCGATCTGGCCGTAGACTTCCGCCTGACCCCGCCACCGAATTTTCAATTCCTGGAACAGTACACTGTATCCCGCAGCCGTAAAGTCAGTACACACATCAACAGCGGCATCCTGGAAACCTACTATTGCGGATCACCCGCCGCCCCAGTGCGGCTTCGCATCTACGACAAAGGCAAAGAGATACAGATTAGCAATAAACACTGGTTCCTCGATCTCTGGCATACCGACGACCCGGCCAACATCTGGCGCGTCGAATACCAATTACGCCGCCCTTTTCTGCATCAATACCGGATCAACACCCTGGAAGACCTCTGGGAGAAGATCGGGGGCATGTGGGCCTATTTGACAGGGGAGTGGTTCTCCCTGCGCCTGCCTGACAATGACAAGGCTGAAAGGCGCACCATTCACCTCTGGTGGTGGGCTGCCGTTCAGGAGAGTGGGAACATCTTGGGAGTAAATAACGGCGAGCGCAGACGTTTTGACAGTGACAACCCACAACAGATTGACAAGATACTGCCCCATGTCTTTTCCCGAATGATAACCATTGCCGCCCTGTCAGGCATCAAGGACCGCAAGGCCTCCATCAGCAAATTGTTGGAACTGCTGGACAAGTATGGCAGCGAAACAACCTTCCGGGAAAAGCTGAATGAGAAACTGCTCAAGCTTGGCTATCGGGGCACGTTAGGAGGGGCTGACGATGACGACCTGCCCTTCTGAAACGGAACCCCTGACCGCGGAACAGTTCGCGCAGCGCCTCCAGGTGTCCAGAACTACCGTGTTTGAATGGTTAAAAAACGGTGATCTCCGGGAAGGAGTCCATTATTTCCGTATTGGTCGCGTCCTCCGTTTCCGTTGGCAAGAGGGGTCTTTTCTTCAACAACCAGCCCAAACTAAAAGCCGGGAATGAAGCGACTGTTTCACCACCACCGAAACAAAGACCACGGGACACAAAGCGGCTTCACGCCCCTTGCTGCCCTCTGGTCAATCTTGACTATTGATAATGCCATGTAATGCCGTTATCCTCCCTTTGAACTTTTGGCACACCGAAGGGAGGGTAACGGATGGAGAGATAAACAATGAAAGCAAAGAAAGGGACGCTGGCCCCGGAAGAACCGGCAAAAGAGATCGGCAGCGTCAAACGGCGCAAGGATTCGAAAAAACTCTATGTGGACTTCTATTACTTCGGCCATCGGATCATTCGTTCAACCGAGTTGAATGATACCCCGGCCAATGGACAGAAAGTCCGGGACTTCCTTAAACGGAGCATGGAGAAAATAGAAGCGGGGACGTTTAAGTTTGCCGAAGAGTTCCCAGGGGCAACAAGTAAAGAGAAGGCATTCTTCGCTAATCTGGAAGGTCGGGAGTATCGACCGGAACCGCATAACGTCAAATTCGGGGAGTATGTCAAGGAATGGCTGAAAACCACCTTCCCCTCCTTCGGATCACCGACCAAGCGGCGGGACTACAAGGAAGCCATCAAAACCCGGATACTGCCCCATTTCAGGAATATGACCTTTCACCAGATCACCGGCCAGGAGTTATTCAGATTCACCGAGTCGCTGAAATGTTCACGGGGGAGCAACAAGGGCAAGCCCCTGTCCCGTGCGAGAAAGATCAATCTCCTGATACCCTTCCGCGCCATCTGGAATGACGCCTGTGATCATCACCGCTGGGTTATCAAAAGTCCCTTTGACAACCTGCACAAGAAGCTGCCCAAGACTGTGAAGAAAGAGCACACCGTTATCAGGTTTAACGATTGGCTCCTGTTCCTTGACAACCTGGAAGAGCATTACCGCCCCATTGCGGAATTGATGATCCTGACCGGGATGATCCCTTCGGAGATGGCCGGGCTGAGGAAAGAGGATATCACGGGCGATTATATCAACCTCAATCGTTCTTATGTCCTGGGTGAAGAGAAACAGACAATGAAGACGGCTTTCAGAAAGCGGCAAATCTTCATCACCAAGGCTATCAGGAGCCGCCTGGACGTTCTCCAAGCTCGCACCCCCTCCCCTTACCTGGTTACAACACCACGGGGAACGAGACTGAACAGCACCGACTTTGCCAAGGTCTGGAAAAAGGCTGTCACGCTGTCAGGCATACCGGAAGTCACGTCCTACTCTGCGCGGCACTCCTTCGCCGCCTGGAGTCTCACAATCGGTATTAACCCGTTGCGTCTGGTCAGTCTCATGGGTCATGCTTCAAAGCAGATGGTATTCGAGGTCTACGGGAATTATGTGGAGGGACTAGAAGAGGATGCGGAACAAATCTTCGAATACTTCGGCCAGGATTTCATCACACCCCAGAAAACGAAAAACCCGGCACTTTTTAGTCACAGTACCGGGCACAGTTTCGGAGTTACAGCCATAACCTACTGAAACAATTTCGTTTAAATGGAGCGGGAAACGGGATTCGAAGCCACTTTCAATTGGCTTTAATATTTTATCTCAAATTTTAAAAAGCGTATCAAGTCAAGATTTTACATTATAATATCATAAAGTTATCTAGCTTTTCTATCCGGCTATTTTATTATCCAAGGTCGTTGAAGGTCGCCAACCTACAGCTTCACAGTGAAATTACAGTGAGACTCGAATATTAAATGTAGCTCGGCGAGTCTTACCTAAAGAAAGGTCGTCACATAACTGTTTCAACATCGAAAAAAGCCAATCTGTTAACATGGTATCCCCTTCAAACTTATATCGATGCTTGTTTCAATGAGCTTGCCACGTTCAACCCATGGAAAATCGTGGTGGGTTAACCGAGGTGGTTAGTCATCTCGGCCTATATGGCACGTTCAAGCAGGCGCTTGGTCAATTCCCTCAATAGGCCGTTCCCGCCTATCAGGTCCTCAGTTTTTTTGTAATCCGTTATCAACTGATCAAGCAGGTCTTCGGTGATGGCCACGCTATTCCTCCTCTGGGGTCTCGAACTTCTAATTCCCGGTGGCCATTTACACAATTTTTTTACGCCTTCGTTTCGCCTCTATTACCAGACTTACCCATCTTTCTTTGAGTTGAGTTCAATCATATCCTTACCATCAGCAGCCTTCCTAAAATTGCTGATGGCCTTACCAAAAGAGCTGCCTAGCTCCGGTAGTTTTCCAACTCCGAATATCAGCATCACAATCGCTCCAATAATAAGCAATTCTGGAATGCCAAAACCGAACATATATTTGATCTCCTTTCTCTTCCGACTCCAAGTCTGATTTCCAATGCATTGCGCAAACCGGGCAGAGTGTGGCTGCTTATTCGACCAAGGGCAACAACAGCTAGAGATACTGAATTTACACAGCATTCTTGTTTTAAGTATTCGCACTACTTGGAGCGTTGTCGAAATATCTGGCAAGACTCCAAATCATTACGGCACAAGGCTATTACCATGGGAATATTCCTGGAATCCATGCAGTAGCATTCCCCAAAAGGATTCTTCGCAAAATGGCACCCGTACAGAGTCGGATTTTTTGTCGGTTGGCGATCCTTGATTGCGCGCTGTATGGTTTCTCTAGCAAGCCAGAAACTCCTCGAAGGCCCGGTCATGTATATGGATGTGTTCTATCCAGAGCAAGCGGATATAGGTCAGTTCGTCGGGCATGACCTCCTGGCCTTTGCTGAAACGATGGTACAACTCACCAGTGTTGATGCAGATGAACTGGTGATGAAGACGGTGCTGAATAGCTTGAGGGAAGCCCACCATCTCCATGCAGCTGTTCTCCGAGCCGATGTGGTTCGTCATGACGTCCAGCAGACGATCCAGTTCAGCGGTTAGGTTGCGGCCCGGTTCCCTGTGGACCAGTTCAATCATGACATCCAACTGGTCGATGATGCTCCGGTAGCGGCTGTCGCAGGTCAACTTTCTTTCGCTAGGCGGCAGCATGTTTGGCACAGTTATGCTGTATTGCCCGTAAGTGTGCAGTTCCATAATCAATGTCCTTTTGCCTGGTACCCCGCCAACAGGTTGCCCCATTGTTCCTACCTGATACTTAGAGATGTAAGATGTTGGCAATGCGGCGACAGATCGCCTCCATAGATGGTCGATGCAAATATGACCAATAAAACATATAAAAATACTAATAGACGGAGACAGGTTATATCTTGGCAATAGTAAGAAATTTCTCCAGCGTCTTCTCAAAATAATTCGAATCAGTAATTCTGATATCAACCGCATTGTTGATGCACGTACTGGCGCATCGACCACAGCCGCGGCAGCGTTCCGAATGATGTGCTCGCCCATTTTTTACGGTAATTGCACGCATGCGGCAGGTTCCAGTACAACGGCCGCAGGCCTGACAACGTTCGGTAACCTTGATCTCAAGGCCCTCCAAAAGGGGATAGATAGGTTCAAGCAGTTCTTGCGGCGTCGGACGGTAGTAATTCATGAAGCAACAACAGTCGCAACAAAAACAAACGCCAAGCAAGGTGTGATGATCAGGAAGAAGAAAGGCATAGTTATCCACACGAAACCGCCCGATCATCGGCATGAGGCCATCCGCAAGCCCGCGTTCCACATGGGCTAATGCCTCTTCAGCCGTTACACGGCGGCTGAATTGCGGCACCACATCCAAGCCACTAGCTCCAAGAAAAAGGCAACCGATGTCATGGTTATGTTTTTTGCAATCGCGGCCATGGCGGCAAAGACATTTATCCAGAATATGATGATATTTCGCACGTTTGATAAGCTCGGTCGCTATAGCCGGCGGCAGGGGGACCGAATCCGCCTGGATGTCCACATTCATGGGCAGGTTGGTAAAATAGTTATTGCTGGGCTTCGTTAACGGGTGCAGACGCCCCAACAGCGGGATACGGGAAACAGCGGCGAAAAGCTTCAGCCCGTCGAGGACGCGGGCCAGAACGATTCTACGAGTGAACACCGCATTCAAAACCCTGTGTTTGAGCTTTATGGTGCGCCGCATATCTAATTCATTCTTCATGTCTCAGTCCTCTCCAATCGATCTGGTCGCAAGAACAGGCCCGCCGGCCGTTCAGAACAGCTGGGCGGGCCGTATCAGCAGGCGTCAGGGGACTTTCATATCGAACTTAGGTGAATGGCACTGGTTGCACATGAGAATCGAAGGCCCATGGTTTTTGTGGCAGCCGGTGCAGCGAGCTTCACCAATATGTGATTTGTGAGGGTTTGTAACGGCGGCTTTGATATTTTCGAGCTTGGCCGTTTTTTGGGCAAGCTCGGCATAACTGCCGTGACATCCCAAGCAGATGCTATCGTCAGGTCGAGTGTATGATGTACCTGTTGTATGGCACGACGAGCATGCGACCCCATACCCCTTGTGTTTATTGACCTTAGGCGCGCTTTCTGCATATGCAGCGGACATCGACAGCCCCATGACCAACAGCAGCGGCAGAATGCGTTTCATCAGGGACATTGTAGTAATAGTTATCAAGTGCTTCATGTGAGTTTTCTCCTCGTGTTTTGTTCTTCCTGGCGGCCATAAGAATGGTAACCCGGAATCAAGCGCGGTTTACACTTGTGGCACAGAACATCTCATTGCTAGGATGCGGGAACTGTTTAGGTAACGACGTAACGCCACCTTTCGAGGCCTGCCTCACCAGCGCCAGCAAACTACCCCTTGATCTCCTGGGCGGCAAATTTACCGGCCAAGCGCCCTCCCGGGACTGCAAACGCAATACTTGCACCTCCAGCAGCGTTTTCTCCGGCGACGAACAACCCGGGGATAGGGTTCCACTCCTTGTCGAGAACATGGAATTGCTCATCGACGACAAGACCACCCCATGTATTAAAACAACTCCCACCCTTCTGGGCGACACCATAAAAAGGTGCCGTGCGGATGGGATGCATATAGATGGCTTCCTTGAAGAAATCCTTGTCCTCCTTGGCGTCGCAGAGGCTGTTATAACGATCAACTGTCTTAACCAACTGAACTGGGTCCAGCCCAAGCATCCTGGCCAGCTCAGGAATTGAATTTGCCTTCTTGATGACCCCTTCAGCGAGGTATTTCTCGAATTGCTCTTCGAACCAGGGGCAGGGATATTCACAAAAGGTCGGATGAAATTTTTTGATGATGTCTTCTTTGCTGATGCAGTTGGCATCAAAGAGGGTGAATGATTCCTGATTAGGCTGTGCTATGGTCTGGGCAGCCTGGTAGCTGTAATAGTAGCCCTTGTAAATACTTTCACTGAAAAATCTCTTGGCCTTTTTATTGACGGTAAGTGACTTCTGGCGAACCAATTGGTTCGGAGCGCTGTACACCGTAGTCGCGCCATGCTCACGCAGGGCGCCGCCGTCCCAAATTTCGATCTCGTCCATGCCATGCATATCAGCGCCCAACGCCTGAGCCATTCTGATACCGTCGCCGGTTGCTCCTGGCATGCCCCAATAGCGGACAGCTTCCGCCCGGCGAGGCGCGCAGTACTTCTTGATCATGTCCTTGTTGGCACCAAAGCCGCCCGTTGCCAAGATGACAGCCTTCGCCTTCAGAAATACCTTTTTGCCGTCAATATTACGTGCAGCAATACCGATTACCTGCCTCCCTGCCTTGACAAGGCCAACGGCAGGATGCTCTTTCAGGATTTTCACGCCAAGCTTATTGGCCGTTTTTTCCAGCCCCTCCGTAAAACCGCGACCGTTGTGCGGATCCCACCGGTACCAATCCTCTTCGGGATGTTCAGGATCAATTGGGCAGTGGCACGCGCCCGCTATGGGCAACCCCCCAACGGCTTTCTCCGAAAACAGTACACCACGTTCTTCAAGCCAATTGATCGTATCGCCTTGGACCTCCATGATCTGGCGAACGAGAGTAGGGTTGCGGCCTGCCGTTGGATTAGGACAATAAAGATTGTTGTATTGGTCAAGGGTGGTGGGCTCTGCACCGGTAATACGGGAACTCACTGGCATTGGTGGGATCCCGAGCTTTTTCTGTAGGCGACTGCCCACATTGCCTTCATACACCATGGCGATAGACGTATCGCCGCCACAGAAGGCGTTCTTTTCGATGAGGATTACCTTGGCACCATTTTCGGTCGCGGAAACGGCTGCCGCCAGGCCAGCTCCTCCACCACCGACGACAACAACATCGGCTTCGTAATCCCATTTTGCCGGAGCCGACAACGGCTGAAGTGGTTCGGTATTCGGGTGAGTTTCAGCATGGGCACCTTTCGTGTGCTTGCGGTCGCCAGCTACGGCAGTGGTTACTCCCAAGCTGGCAATCGCCGTAGCCCCTACCCCTATTGCAGAAGTTTTAAGAAAATCGCGCCTCGAAAACGTACTTTTAGCATCAGAATCATGTTCCATTATAAGTCCCCTTTTTCGGCTTGTTGGTAAAGTCTTCTTACGTGCCCATCACTCACCCGGCACACTTGAAACACTGATGTACGTTACGGCGGACTTCGTTCCAACCACATGGCCCCTCCTTGCAAGCTACAGCGTTAGTGCTGCTTCTCCGCAACCGAGCTACCACCCCACTGCATCAAACACAATCAATGCAGTTATCACGCACAAACACAAATGTTACAAATGATATTTATTTTACATTTGTAATTTAAATAAAATACGTATATTACATATTTCTGATTTAATCAATAGTTTTTTGGAATTTACAGATGTTTTAAAATTATTGAATTACTTACAAAAATGAGATGGGATAAGACTGGAAAGACAAATATTGCCAGAGCGGAAATCAAATGGGGAGGACACGAACTACGAAAGAAATTTTATAAAGCAGACAGAGCAACATCGACACATCGAAGAAGGGCAGTTAAAGCTTTCAAACAAGAGGCGGGCGGCAGCTACAAACAAAGGCCCCCAATGGAATGCCTGATCCAGTCGTAGCCGCATTGACTGATCACTGTTTTCCAAAAAGATGAGAAGAATTTTGCTCAGCGTTCGGCAACCAGTTTTCTAAGCCACCCGTACCAAGCCGGGTTTTCGCCTTTCACCGAATGCTCGATAAACTCAAGGTGCGGGTTGACCTGCCGAGCGTAGTCCTTGAGCTTTTCCAAACTGAAATCAAGGTGCGGCAGCAGATCGGTCTTGGTGATGACGCACACGTCGGATGTGGCAAACATATTGGGGTATTTCAACGGTTTGTCTTCGCCTTCGGTAACGCTAATGATCACTACCCGCTTCGACTCGCCTAGGTCGAACATGGCGGGGCAGACAAGGTTCCCGACATTTTCGATCATCAGCACCCCGTTGTCCCCTACCCCCAGCTTCAGGAGCGCCTGGTGTATCATGTCGGCATCCAGATGGCAGCCGTTGCCCGTGTTGATCTGCACCACGGGGACGCCGGTCTTCTCGATTCTCAGGGCGTCATTCAGGGTCTGCTGGTCGCCTTCGATCACATTGAAATCCATCTCGTTTTTCAAGTCGTTGATCGTTTTTTCCAGCAGACTGGTTTTCCCGGAACCAGGAGAACTGACCAGGTTCAAGGCCAAGATCTTCTTGGCGGACAGATAGCCCCGGTTCCGTTCAGCCAGGAGGTTGTTCTTCAGCAAAACGTCTTCTTCCACCAGGATTTTCCGCTCACGACTCGGACCGTGTTCATGAACATGGTCATGATCGTGGTGGTGGTCATGGGGATGTGCGTAGCTGTGATTGTGACCATGCCCCCCGGTGGTTATCTCGCCGATCATCTGTATGATTACTGCCGCAGCACCTGATTCACATCCGCAATCCTGGCACATGGTCCTCCCCCTTGTCGTTCCGTAAATTCACTTTGCATCAAATGACACTGATCGATTTGAGCTGAAATTGTCGCCCCTGGATAATCTGGGGATGGGGAGCGGCGCAGCCTGGGCAGATTTCATGAAGCTTGACCACGTCAAATTCCCTGCCGCAGGCGTTGCACCGCCCCCTACCCCGCACCCGTTCGATCACGATCTCCGCATCCGCAAGCATGGTGCCTTTGATGGCCGTATCAAAAGAGAACACCAGAGATTCGTACATGACCCCGGACAGATCGCCTAGGACAATCTCGACCTTCGTTATCTTGCGGGCATGCATCTTCCGGGCATGTTCCGCCGCCATGTCGATGATTCTGAACACCAAGCCCATTTCATGCATCGGTCGTAACCTCGTTGCCTGTTTTTATGCCTCCGGCGACAGCCGCCTACCTTCCTGCCGCAGCCTTCTTGATGATTTGGTTGGCGGTGTATATGCCCGATATGGCCGCCGGTTCCATGCCGAGACCGTTGTGGTCACCGGCCATGTACAGATTGTCTCCCAGATCCTGGTCAAGAACAATGGCCGGGTGGGTATAGAGTGCCTCGGGCCATTCCTTGACATGCAAAACGGAATGCTCATCAAAATACTTGTTGAGGTTAAGTCGAGCGTTGGAAAAGACTTCATATTCGCCCTTGCCGTTTTGCCGCTTAGCCACAAAAATGATCGGAATTGTATCGGCAAAGCAGTGCAGATCGTTATGGCGGTATTTCTCCTTAATTGTCCCCTTGACCAGATAAGCAAACAATGTGGATGCAGAACGGATCTTCGGAAGCTTAATCAAGGTTTTGGTCACGCCGGCCGGGGTGGCAAGCACGAGGTTCCTGGCGGTATAGGTAACACCTTTGGCTGTCGTAACCTTGTACTGGCCGCTCTCCTTGTCCACCTTGACGACCGAGTCCAGTTCCACGCTGCCAAGCCGCCGTTGCATAGCGTTCTCGTCAAAAGCAAACTGACAGATCGGCATAACCAACCCCTGGGCACAGTTGCAAAAGTCAAGGGCTGTCAATGTGTGCACCTTGGCGCCGGTACAGCCGTAGACAAATTGGGATACCAGTTCGGAGCAGGCCCTGCCGATTTTCAATTCGTTGATGAGTTGCTGGGCGCTCTTGAAGAAAAGTTGCTCCATGAAGGGGTCTTTTTTCAAGGCATCCTTGACCTGCATGGTTTCGCAGTTTTTTTTGTATACCTCATAGTGCTTAATGAACTGCTTCATGAACCGCTTGAACTTGATCAGCTGGGGAAGATTTTTCAGCATCCTGAAGCTGAAAGCCGGGTAATAGTCTGTTTCGCTCAGGTGAAGCATGATCTGCTTGATCGACTTGATGAGCACCGGACCGGAAGTCAATATCTTCCGCACGTTATGATAATTTTCGAAATAGAATACTGCGCCGAAGTTCATCTTGAACTCTTCTTTGTAATACGTCCTCCCACCCAACCTGTCGCTAATAAGGAGAAACGGCTTTCCGGCCTCTTTCAGTTTCAGGGCGCAGAACATCCCGGCCATACCGCCGCCGACAATTATTGTTTCATGATGTTGTTCCATAATGTGTCCTTTCATCGTGTTGATTCATATCAAAAATAAGGAGCGTGTATTTCTTCGATTGCCTATAATTTGAGATCGAGCCCTTCAAAGTAGTCTTTGACATCCTTTTTCAACATCTGTTTTTGCCGCAAACAAAGAGCCTTTTGCTGGCATGCATTAATGCAGAGACCACACCCGGAACATTTGGAATCAACTACGACTTTTGCCGTTCCCAGAGCGAGATCGCCCGTTGGGCAGGCCTTGATGCAAGCACCGCAAAGATTGCAAGTATCCGTTACTGTTGCTTTCCAGCCTACCGACTGGTTCAGAGCAGTTCTCCCTGATTTTCGATCAAAGGTAAAAGCGGCACAACAACATGGGCAGCAAAAACAAATTTCCAAAAAGCTTTGCATGTCTTCATCTTTTACTCCCCAAACATATTCTTCCGCTTCAACCCAGTAGGCTTTACCAGCCAATCCTAATGACGCTGCTTTGTCGATATGGGCATAACATTCTTCCACCGTTGCTTCGTGTGCAATACCATTATCCACCACGGCCTTTGCGCCTTTGCCGATAAAGAGGCACCCCAAATCGACTGGATAGCTATGGCATTTAAATGTTTCCCGGCACATACAAGTATTAATGATTGCTCTGGTAGAGGCTTCCCTGACGACTTTTTTCATTAACTCAACAGGCAAGGCAGATTGCTCAATTTTATTGGAAAGATCTACATTCAGAGGCAGACAATAGCCGGCTGTATGATGCCTGTCTGCCATGTACGCGATATTCAATATTGCATCGCCAAGAATTGGAATCTTTGTATAAGGTGCAACAAACAGAACCGTTTTGAAAAACATCCTTCCAAAATTTTGCGCTTCCGCGTTTTTTGCTGTCCTTCGTTTGATCCAATTATTGATACCCCAAAAAGCTTTTCTTGGTTTATACGGTTCCTTATTCATACAGTCTCCAGAGTAAGATGCTGAAGTTGATATTACGCCTCATTTTTTGCTATTTACGATGCGTTTGAAATAGTGGCAGTTTATAGATTGGCTCTTCTGATCTGCCTTTGCATGCAAATCTAAAAAATGGGAGATGGTTTGTCGTTCATCTCCCGATTGCATTAAGGAGCCTGTCTGCTTCTTTATACGCAACTTAGTTGAGCGGATACGTTCCCTCTGCCAGGCGTTTCACTCTTCTCAGCATTTCTATATCCATAACATCGGAAGGGAGCGCAAAGGCGTGCTTGAAGATGGATATGGCAAGCGGGTTCCCCTTCGCCTTTGCCACGCAACGGACGACAACGCGGGTTTTTTGGCCGTTTTCCAGCGGAAACAGGTTAAAATCCCAGTTCCACGAGACAAAGTTTCCTTTCTGAAGGGAAAAGAGCGGAGTCCAGAGCATCTCCCACTTACCCGGCGGGAGGGGGTGATTCGGTTCCAGGCCGTTGGTGATCATAAGGATGTTTCTGTTCGGTGTTACGGAGTGGATCCGCATTCCCATGCCGCTTTTGTGGAAGGTGCAGAAGTCACCCGCTTTCAGGTTCTGCCATTCAGGCTTGATGGTGTAAGTGTTGTGGATACCGAAACCGAGTGAGGCCTCCAGCCAATCGAAGCTGTAGAAACCGGCTTTATCCTGTCCCGCCTGAAGAAAATAGGGGAAGACCTTCTCGGCCGGGGCGTCGATGGTGGTAGCCACGGTCATCTGCCAGAAAGGCTCACCCGGGGCCAGATTGTCGCCCGGTAGAGCCATGGTGATCTCATTAGGGGTTGCCCCCCAGACGTCAAGACGCGGCAGGATGACAAAATCGCACAGACAGAAGCCAACAACCATTACAACAGCGCAGATTGCCAGAAATTTCTTAAAACCAAATCGCCTGATAAAACCACAACACTCTTTTTTTGATTCTTCTTGTTTTCTCTCGCCAACAGACATTTACCTAGCTCCTTTTTATTTTCAAATTTGAATTTCGGGTTATCACTTGTTTCAAACTGCCAAACGAAATCGGCTCACTATCGTTTTCATCTCTAAGGATTCTCGAGCAAGCTGTATTGCCTCACTGGACGTGTCATCTGCCAACAACGCTGATTGTTGGGCAATTTCATTAACCTTGTTAATATTGTTTGAAACATCATTGGTGGTTGCCGATTGCTCCTCGGCGGCAGTTGCAATTTGGCTGATCTGCTCCGAAACTGCATATATATGTGCGATAATCTCTTTAAGTGCGCTTCCTGACCTCTGGGAGAGCTCAGTCCCCCTTGACACCTCACACACCCCGTCTTCCATTTCCTTGATAGCAACTTGTGTTTCATACTGCGTTGCCTTGATCATCTCGCCGATCTCGCGGGTCGCTTTCGATGTTCTTTCTGCCAATGCCCTGACCTCGTCGGCAACAACAGCGAAGCCTTTACCGTAGTCTCCAGCCCGGGCTGCTTCTATGGCGGCATTCAGCGCAAGGAGGTTAGTTTGATCGGCGATATCTTCAATAGTTCCAACAATATCGCCGATTTGTTCCGAACGTTTTCCCAATGCAGTGACAGTTTCTGCAATACTGGTTACCTTGCTGGCGATGATGGCCATGCCCTCAATTGTCTCGGCAACGACAGCGGCACCCGAGTTGGCAGACTCAACAGCTTTCTGAGTAGAACCGACTGCCTGCGTGCAGTTCAGCGCGATGTCGGCGCTGGTGGCTGACATTTCCTCACTGGCGGTAACGATACTGTAGGTTTGCGAAACAGACTCTTTGGCACCGGACGATATTTTTAAAGAAGTGGCCTGAAGTTGATCGGATGACGAAGCAACACCGACTGCCCCTTCCGAGACACTTTTAATGATGTTTCGAAGATCGTCTACCATATTAGAGAACATATTGGAGAGTATGACTATTTCATTCTTACCAACAGCCTTTGTAATAGTAAGGCCAAGATTACCGGCTGCAACCTCCTTTATCTTCCCCACCAAAGAGCCAATCTGAACTACAACTGAGCGAATCAGCGTAACCAGTAGCAAAACTCCTATTATACCCACAATAATAAGCGACATAATCGTTTTGTTTATCGCCTTTGCGTATAAATCAGTAATAGCGGCTGACTCTAATTTTTCTTTCTGCACATTGAGCTCATAGCCTTTCTGCAACAGATTTTCTGCCTGCTTGCCATAATCTGCCAAGCTGCCGTTGAGCAAGGCAAGTGCTTCATCAGCCCGCCCCTGCCCTGCCAAGGCAAGCAACTTTTTATGCTCCTCGCCATAATAGCTGATGATTTTTACGCATTCTTCCTGGAGAGTTCGTTCTTCCGGGTTAACGCTCAACTTCTGATAGGCGACGCTACTTTTCTGCAAGCTCTGAAGATTGGCGTCGGCCCTTTTCTTGAAATTGGCAACGGTATTGCTGTCCGTCGAGACTAAAGTGCCATATTCATTGTTCCGCAAATCAGCTAGCTGAAGATTGGCGGAGGTAAGAAAGCCTATTGCCGGAACACTATGGGCGCTGATCTCGGTTGACATCTCATTCATTTTTTTCATCTCGCTGCATATCATGAACATGATGCTAGAACATAGGAACAGGCAGATGAAATATACTGTGAGCAGCTGAGTGCCAATAGTAAGTTTTTTTTGCAGCGAGTTCAGCATAACCTGCATCTCCAAATGTCGATTTACTGTTTGAAAGAATTAGAGCCCCTGTGTAAGCAGAGGCTCCATGCATTATCAACCTAAAATTTCATCGTCACGGTTGTCTGTGCAAATGGCACGTTAAGTCGGTAAGACCCCTTTTGGATGTCATTATCAACCGTGCGGTTTGTGCAGTTCATATTACCAACGCTCATGTCAAAGGCCCATCTATCGTTGTGATATCCGAACCCAGCCGTAACAGTATGGCGGTCACTGTCGGGAAGATTAGGGCCGACTTTGGAATCGGCAATCGGGTTATTATCAAAAGCATAACCGGCGCGCAGATCCCAATTTTTATTGAGAGAATACTGGCCACCCAAGCGATAAGCCCATACATCCTTCCATGTACCCGTGGGACTGATATAGCTGCTGAACTCTGTGAACTGGGCGTCGAACTCAACTACCAGATCCTTCGTCGGCTTCACGGCGGCCCCAATGACCGTCATGGCCGGCAAGTTGACCGAAGTATTTACATGGCTCGAGGGCAGACCGGTCCATGAACTCCCGCTACTGAGGGCTGTTGTCGTCGCACTCAGATCACCAGACATGTCAATATGCATTTTGCCACGATAGGTTGCTCCAAATGACAGATAATCCAACGGTTCCCATTTCAAGCCGAGGTTATACCCCCAACCTCCTCCGGTAACTTCTGCACGCCCATACAGCGGTACACTTCCAGTTTGAGCTGCGGAATACAGCATCTCTTGAGAGGCGATAACGTAGGTGTAGTTAAATCCAGCCCCAAAGGAGAGGCCATAGTCTTTCAGCTTGTAGGCGATGTTTGGATTAATTGTTAGGGGCAGCATGTTGTTTTCTTTGGAGTATCGAGCCAGCGACGATGAGGGACTCCATGCTACCGAAAGAGGGTATGAAGCCGTAACACCTAGCCCTGTCGCCAAACCATTCCCAAAATTGTGCGCAAAGTAAAAATGAGGGGCAACAAGGATATTGTTGCGTGCTCCTGCGGAACCCTCCGCATAGGTCCCCGTATCAGGGTTTTTAACCTGCCCGCGAAATTCCCATTTATTCTGGTTGGCAAGAATCATCCCCAATGAAAACTGGTTGCCCTCCAGCGAGGCGAGTCCGGCGGGGTTGTAGTAGTTTGCGCTCGGGTCATTTGCTTGGGCGACAAACGCATCGGCCATCCCCGAGGCCTTCGCCCCCTGGTACGTAACAACAAACCCGCTAGATGCCAGGGATACGGAACACATGGCCAGCGACCCAACCAACGACAGCACGACAGCACGACAGTACATACTTGTTACCTCCCTTTTGTAATAAGCCCATCTGCAAGCGCCTTGCAAACCACTCCGAAACGACTAAACACTTGCTGGAGCGGAGCAGCAGTCAGGCTGCCGCAGCAGACTCTCTCCGTTTTTCACCACCCCGACTCGCACCACAAACTTCAATACACTTGTAATTTAAACATCATAAGTAATTTTTTTATCATTTGTAACTTATCTTACAAAAATTTATAATTCAAATTCGTCTAAAAATCAACAAAAAAACAACAGTCGCGTCACACAATGCACAAGATATGTATCACCTGTTGCATTTATCCTACCTTTGGGGTAATATTGTTTACACTTGGCCGATTTAAGCCGGATTCTCCGGGAAATTGAGCGGGAATACTGAAATTGTGGCGGGAACTTATATGGCTATTAAAAACAACAATGACAGGCGGGTACTACGATCCAGATCGCTTCTCTTCAAAGCCCTGTTGGCGCTCATGAAAGAAATGGACTACAAAAGTATCGGCGTAAAAGACCTGACTGATAAGGCAGATATCGCGCGACCAACGTTCTATCGAAATTATGAGTCAATTGACGATATTCTTATCGAAGAAATGGACCGCAGGTTTGATGAGTATTTCAGGATTATCAAGGTTGATGTGCTTGCAGGAAATTTTCTCAGTGCTTCCGAGAAATTATTCAAAATATGGAAGAAAAATAGGATTTTGTTCATGGCAATGCAAAAAGCAAATATAAATCACAAAATATTAGATCGATTTGATGAATACGCTTTGCGCATCAAAAAAATAGCGTCTGGGAATAGAGAGTTGTCGACAAAAAGCCTGTTTGCAATTCATTTTTTTGCAGGTGGGGCCTATATGGTCTTGAATAACTGGCTACAGAACAACATGGAGACGCCAACAGATGAGTTGTCAGAGCTATTGAAAGAGTCTTTTGAATTTTTGGCCGCTCAATGACAGATACAAAACACCAGATCAGCAAACTGCTAGCTGACAGCCCACATCCCCTACTGCAAGACGAAAGCAGTAGGGGATGTTTTTGAAAATAACGAGAACAAAACCGATCAACAGCGAAGAGCAGAGGTGGTCCCCCCTCGATCTACCAAAACACCGCCAAACATTGCATTGTTATGACCGATATACCGGCCCGGCTTACCGATGGCCTTAATCGCTGAGTGCAGCTATGACCATCGCCCTCTCCTGCTATCAATTAGTGAGGGTTCCTCGTGTTTTGTATGGGGCAATACACGTTCTTCGTCATATTGAGAGGGATGCAGATGAGCTGCTAGAAGGGATTTTAGCAATATTGGTCGTTCTTGCACAAATGCCTCCTACTCAATTCTTGGTGATGATACAACATCATTACGGGCCTTACGCCGCAGTCTTCAGACTGATCTCTTCCAGTAGCTGAACAATCTTCGTCGCCGCGTCATCCCCGATAACCCCGTCCAGCCCCTCTCGTGCAGGGCGGTAAAAGGCGGTTCACACAACAAGCCCGGCTCCATGGTACTGTTCTGGGTCAGTTAGCTGACGACCTGATCGATGAACCTGATCTGGGTGGCCGAAGTGCAAAAATTCGCCAAGGGCCTCGCTGGCCGCTTTCCGATCCAGCCAAACCAGACTGCGAATGAACGCTCCCAAGCTCTGCTGATGGCCGAAGACCTTCTCGAAGCGCTCCCGCCCCCCCACCTCTTCCGAGGCGAACAAAAGCCGCTCCAGCTCTTCCAGGTCTTACTTGGAGAGCTACCGGTTCATGCGCAACTTGTTGATGGTGATATGGTCGCTGTGATTGCGGATGAAGCGTTCCACCTTGCCGGTACTGACGTATTTCCTCAGCGCTGGCATAGCCCGGCACGCAGATCTCCGACTGTACAAGTTCAAAAATTTTCTCTACAAGACGGTGAATCGGCTGAGGGCGAGGGCTGCTCCAGAATAGCAGTAAGTAGTTAAGGTGTCTGTGGGGGAAGTATCCCTGACGTCACTCAGGCCATCAGATAACGTCACAGGGAATGGTGATTTCGACAATGAGCCCGCCATTTCCATTCACAGCATTGTAAGCCCTAACGCTGCCGCCATGAAGGTTTATTATCCGTTCCGTGATTGCCAACCCAAGGCCTGTACCTCCATTTCGACGGTCGCGCGAATCCTCCACACGATAAAAAGGCTTGAAAATTTTGAATAAATCGGCTTCAGAAACTCCATCCCCATGGTCTCGAACCTGTAATATCGCCTTTGACTCCGGCGGCAAACAGGTAATGGATACCTCGACATCTGTCCCCTCGTGCGTGAATCGTAACGCATTTCTGATGACATTTTCGATGGCGCTACGCAAATGATCTGGAATACCGGACACACTGCACGGTTCAGAAGCAACCATCCTTACGTGACATCCTCGACTTCTCGCCTCAAAATCCGCATCTTCCACCAACAAATTGACAAGGCTCGTCAGGTCAACGGGAACCGGTTGCATTTCAGTTATTCGGGACTCAAAGCGTGACAAGTCCAGAAGTTGGCCGATCAGCTCGTTAAGCCGATGGCATTCTCTCTCAATACGGCTGAGCTGTTTCTGCAATGGCTCCCCGGTCTTGTCATGGCAAAGATCAAGGGCAATGCTGAGGCGGGCGAGGGGGGATCTCAGTTCGTGGGAAATGTCTGCCAACAATTTCTTCTGGGAAGTAACAAGTTCATCAATCCGCTCAGCCATCTGGTCGAAATCCATGGCCAGGTCGGAGAGTTCGTCGTTTCGTTTACCAAGCGTGGGAAGAACACGAGACGATAGATCTCCATTGGCAAGGCGATGTGTTGCACTCCGGAGCTTCCGTATCGATGAGGTGAAGCTGTAGGAGAGGGCAAAGCAGAATAGAACTGAAAAAATGAAGACACTGATTACCTTCACGACAATAAATCTAGGGAGTTCGGAGAGTTGCTTGAAATATCCCTTTCTGTTCGTTTCCACAACAAAGATATAGGGGGTATTATTTTGGCCCACAATTCGACGGGCTATAAAGGTTACTTCACCCAAGGTAAGTGTATCGGTTCTTTCTATCCGGCTTGCTTTATCAACCAGTTTGGTTACCTGCTGCGGCACGCGACGACCTGTCAGCTCTGTTACCCCCTGAAAAAGCAATACCGTATCAGGTGCTTTATCCTCCCAGGGCCTGGCGAATTCAATCAGGGCATCCTTGCCGTTTTGCTCGTATATCTTTACTGCTGTCGCCCCGTGTAACGAAAGCGACTTTTCTGCCAAACGACGCCATTCGGAACCGTGCAAGCCACCAAGGTGCATTACGACAATAACCGCAACAGCACCTATAATCGTGATGATGCAGAGCCAGAACCAAAGGAATATTTTGATAAAAACCGTATTTCGCATGGGCTGCCTTGTTGTTATAGATTCAGCTTATTCAATCATGGGTGATCCGTATGCAGATACTTTTTGTAATAGATGTGGACAAGCTTGATGCATACGAATAGGAAAATAGCAGCAGAGAAAATGGCATCCCTATCCATGCTGGCCGCATGACGACCGACTGCCAAGAGAGCAAACAGTACTCCAGAAAGAGAAATAACCCTCGACGGATGCCACTTTGTCGCTTTTATGCCAGGTTGACCACGGCTCATCGTCTATAACCTGTCCCGTCTCGGACTATTTTTCCCTTCCTGCTGATGACACCGGCAGAACATACCCGACCGCACGAACCGCCCTGATCCGATCATTACCTTGTTGGTCGGGCCCAAGTTTTTTTCGTAAATTACTGATATGAACATCAATGCTTCTGTCGAAGGGGTTCAGATTGCGACCCAGGACAATAGTTGACAGCTCGTCGCGGGAAACAACTTCATCCGCTCTCTTCACGAGGACCTCAAGGAGACCAAACTCTCCGGGTGTTAGTTCCAGGGGAACACCATTGCATGACGCGGTTCTCCTTCTTTGATCAATGACTATGTCCGCCGCAGCGAGTCGCTCTGAGAGTGTTTTAGTCCCAGGGTGAGGCAGTGGGTGAACTCGCCGCAAGATGGCACGGATTCTTGCTATGAGTTCCCTTGGGTTGAAGGGCTTGGGCAGGTAATCATCAGCTCCCATCTCCAAACCGACAATTTTGTCGATATCGTCGCCTCGTGCCGTCAGCATCAGGACCGGGGTCGCAGATTGCTCCCTGATAAGGCGAAGCACATCAAATCCATTGATCTCCGGCAACATGACATCAAGCAAGATGACGTCATAACTCCCGGCAAGAGCCATCTCCACGCCTTTATTCCCTTGATGTGCAGCATCCAGCTCGAAGCCTTCCGGTACGAGGCGTTCAGCCATCAACTCGCAAAAATCCACATCATCGTCGATTATCAGGATTCGGACCATACTCACCTCATGTGCGCTTTCTCACATACTACAATATTTAACGTCCCATGAATGTAATGATTTGTAAGGGCGTCCTTACAAATCATTACCGTATCCTTTCAAAGCCTTACACCTATGTTTCCCCTGATAGTGATAGCGTTAATCAAAGGAAACTTGTCAGAGAATAGAAACGCATCACTAAAAAAGGAGGATGATGGATGGTCAAAGTTAGCGTGCTGTATCCTAATGACGAAGGACCGCAGTTTAATATGGATTATTACTGTAACAGACACGTACCAATGTTCCAGGAGAAACTTGGCGCTGCCTGCAAGATGGTCAGCATCGACCAAGGACTAGGCGGGAATCTGCCAAACACGAAGGCGTCCTTTGTTGCTATGGGGCACTTTTGTTTTGATTCAGAAGAGTCATTTCAGAATGCGTTTGCGCCCCATGCCGAATTCATCATGGCCGATATTGCAAATTTTACCAACATTCAGCCAACGGCTCAAATCAGTGAGGTCAAACTCTTCTTATTGCGATAGTACAATCGACGCCAAGGTTTATCAAAATGGAGGTTTCTATGTCACGTAAGTACGTTGTTCTAGTTCTGTGTTTCCTCTGTGCCACTACTATTATCTATGTCCAGTCGTCATACTCTGCATCCAAGACTCCTGCAACAGGGCCTACAACGGGTGGAAGCTGTGTGGAATGCCACACCTCGCTCTCCGCTCTCAATGCCTCCAAGGCGTCCCCGGCAATCGATGCCTCAGCTCTGGTGGTCAGCGCCAAGTTCCTCAAATCCGCCCACACCGCCAAGGGCTGCCCGTCCTGCCACGGCGGCAACCCGTTGAGCAGAGCCAAAGCCGGTGCGCACAAGAAACTCGTGGCGGACCCGCTTGCCGCCGATGGCGGCCGTGCTGTGTGCGGTAAGTGCCACACGGATATCGTTATGCGTCATAAGAGCTCGCTGCACTATACCACGCAAGGCATCAAAAACGCTTTCTTCGGCCGACTGAGCAAGGACGACTCCACCTGCAAGATGGCCAAGGCAGCCTGGCGCTCAAAGGCCTGCGTCGACTGCCACGCCTCATGCGGCACGTGCCACGTTACCAAGCCGAGGTCCCCGTGGGTTATCAGCGGTCCGAAGGGGCTGCTGTCCGGTCACGAGTTCCAGCGGTTTGAGAAAAAAACCGATGCCGAAAAGACCTGTTATGTCTGCCACGCCGGCTCCATCACAGACCCCGAGGCGGGCTTCCAGAAGTACGACGTACACAACAAGGCCGGCATGACCTGCATGTCGTGCCACACCGAGAAGGAAGTGCACGGCGATGGGGTCACGCGCCAGACAATGATCAACAGCGGCGCTGTGACCACTGAATGCAAACAATGCCACGAGAAGATCACCGGCCGTTGGCACTCGCAATCACACCTGGACCGTGCAACATGCCAATCCTGCCACTCAATGCCGTACCGCAGCTGCACCGAATGCCACGGCTGGCAACGCATCGTTGACAAGGCCTCGCCGCCGTTCCGGATCACGTACTCGATCAAGCTCGGAGTCGAGCACGGTAAGCTTACCACACTCGTGAAGGCCCCAGTTGATCCGAAGATGCTCGCGGACGAAGGGCTCCCGGAGATACCGGCCAACAAACTCACCACACAGTCCTCTTGGTATGCCGGGGTGCCGCACAACGTCATCCGGCCCAAACCCAACCAAGAATTGTGCGATCGTTGCCATGGCCCGGGGACCGCATTGCTCAAGGAAAATGACCTACAGTTTCCTGACCACGAGAAGAAACATATCATGACCCCGCGCCCGCCTGTGGACGCAACCAACATACACTAGTGTTCCTGATTCGGAACCGCCCCCATTCCAGATCCGCGGCGGCCTTCCCGTCGCCGCGGGTGTCAGGACACTTATGAGACTCTAACGAGAAGGCCTTTTATCGCGAGTCCGGTTGCTACCGGTTTGCCAATAGAAACATCGATACCTACCAAGAGAGGACAATACCGTGAACAGAATTAAAATCAGTGGGGTTTTGAGAAAAATTTTCTTATGTTTCATTGCTTCTGCAATCTCTATCGGTTCTTTGTGTTCCGCTGTGCTGGCAACTGAAGGAGGGGGCTGCGCATATCCCAATGGTGCTGAAGGCTCCCTGGCAGCAGCTCTTCCACCTCCCGGACTTTACTACATCAACTATCTGGTTCATTACGCATCAGATCGTTTGGATAATAAGAACGGAGACAAAGTCCCAATTGATTTCCATGCAAGAGTCTCCGCAAATGCCTCACGAATTCTGTATATGTCGGACAAGGAGATTCTTGGCGGGCAACTTGGAGCTTACGGGATAGTTACTTTGATGAATGCCAGTGCTAATACAAGCATGGGCTCCAAAACGAAGAGCGGTCTTGGTGACCTCACTGTCGGGCCAGTACTTGCGTGGCATTTCAATAAAAATCTGCATGCAGCTACAGCACTTGATATTACGGCACCGGTGGGTGAGTATAATAAAAATGACATAATAAATTTGGGAAGAAACTACTGGACCTTCGAGCCGATTGTTGGTGTGACCTATCTGGGTGACAACGGCATAGAGCTGACGACTAAATTCATGTACGACTTTAACACTAAAAATAACGCCACCGATTATACCTCAGGTCAGGAATTTCATATTGATTATGCAACCGGTTATCAGGTTGGCTCGTGGAAGTTCGGTGCAGAGGGCTATTTCTATAAGCAGGTGACCAATGACCACGGTGCCGGCGCTGCAGCCAATGATGGCAACAAAGGCCAGGTTTTTGCTGCCGGCCCGGCAGTCAAATATGACTTCAAAACAGGTGGTTTTCTGGAGTTGAAGTACGCAAAAGAAATGTTTGTTGAGAACAGGCCTGAAGGCGATAAATTTTTGTGCAAACTTGTCATACCGTTCTAACGGATGTATGCCTGCTTCGACATGGTTAAAATAATCGGGCTCTGTCGAAGCAGGCGTTGACACAACTGGAAACAGTATGGACAACCAGCCAAATCAATTAAAGTTGCCAGAAATGAAACATGCGTAATTTTACAATAATAACAATTACATCACTCGTGATGTCGCTGAATGGATGCAGGTTATTTGATTTGGGTGTGAATAATAGATTATCGGATGATTCTTCATCCCTGTCGGAGCATGCCCCGATATCAGTTAACGCACCAATAAACCTGATGCCTGATGTGGTCAATACCGACATGAACGTGACGGGACAGAAGCTTGCGTCATCGGGATTCGCGGTCATGGTCAAGCGCCCCAGGATTGTCGTAACCGGGCTCGGCACTAACAGGGTCGAATATCCCGAAAAAGTCGAGCCCTTTAAGGCGGCAACATGGAACCACATGATTGCCGGACAGGAACCAGCCGCAGGTATACCGATACACCCAGGCTCGGTGATTACGCTGACTTCAGGTATTCACCATGGTGCAGGTCCTTTTCGTCCCTGGATGGATGCCCACGGCTTTTCCGTCAAAATCAGGGGCGAGTCCCGTTGCCTCGAATGCCACACACGGCAATACTGCATTGATTGCCATAAAGAGGTGTTTGCCGGGAAGTGAGGCATCTATAAACAGTACCAGGGAACGTGCGACTATCGTTCTCCTTCATGTGATGCTGCGGGTGAGGTGAGTGGATTAATCTACGCAGCAGCCTTCAGATTGATCTCCTCCAGTAGCAGAATAACCTTCGTCGCCCCGTCATCCCCGAAGACCCCGTCCAGCCCCTCGTCGTGCAGGTCGGTAAAGGGCGGTTCGTACAGCAGGCCCGGCTCCATGGTGCCATTCTGGGTCAGGTAGCTGATAATCTGGTCTATGAACCTGATCTGGGTGGCCGAATAGGCCGTATCGTGCAGGAACTCGCCAAAGGCCTCGCTGGCCGCTTCCCGATCCAGCCCGACCAGACTGCGGATAAACGTCCCCAGGCTCTGCTGATGGCCGAACACCTTCTCGAAGCGTTCCCTGCCCCCCACCTCTTCCGAGGCGAACAACAGCCGCTCCAGTTCTTCCAGGTCCTGTCTAGTGATCTGCCGGTTCATGCGCAGTTTGTTGATGGTGATATGGTCGCTGTGGTCGCGGATGAAGCGCTCCACCTTCAGGCGATACTGGCGCATCTCCTCGGCGCTGGCATAGCCCGGCACGTAGATCTCCGAATGCTCGCCGATTGCGTCCTCGAAGTCGGTGTAGACGATCACCGCCTCGCCCTTGTCCAGAAATTTGAGCAAATCCCGCAGGCGAAGGCGCACCTCCTCCAAGAGAGGCAGGGTGATGCCGGACCAGTACCATTGGGTACTGCGCAATCCGTTCAAAACCATCACCAAGCATCTGCCGTCCAAACAGCGGACCCGAAACAACAAAGTGTTCCGCTTTGCTGAATGGAAAAAATTCCTGGCGAACGCCCCGGAATTCTATCGACCGCATCTGGAATTTTTGATCATGACCGGTCTGTCGGCAAGCGAATTGGCGGGTATCAGGAGAGAGGACGTATCGGAGCGGGCCATCACCCTGCAACGGTCCATTGTTCTGGGGCAGGAAAAGGAGCGGCTGAAGAACGATTATCGGTTCCGGCGCATTCCCATGACCGGGGCGATTAAAAGGGTAATTGACCGGATTCGAGAGCAATGCTCCGGTTCCCCCCATCCCTTGCCCATGGAAGACGGTACCCCGTTCGACGGCAACTCCTTCCGCAAGGTGGTTTGGAACAAAGCCTTAAAGGCATCGCAGATAGCCGAAAAGACCCCGTATTCGACGAGACACACCTTCTGCGCCTGGGCGCTGACCATCGGCATGAACCCGATGAAGCAGGTAAGCCTCATGGGCCACAGCAGCAAGCAGATGGTATATCAAAACTACGGGCAATACGTAGAGGACCTGGAAGATGACGTGGAGGATATTCTGCGTTATTTCGGTAGGGATTTCCTGATAAAGCCCGAAAAAAAACTGTCCCCGTTACTGGCCTATGGGGACAGTTACGGGGACAGTCGGAGTCAGATTCAGATAAATTATTGAATCGTATAATAAAAATTGGAGCGGGAAACGGGATTCGAAAATATCAGCTATATCAACTTAACTTGTATTAATATAATCATTTCAGATAATTAAATCAACCTTCCATCAGTAGCCAGTCCAATTTAGTCCAATCAATTTCAACCTATTCTGATCTACTCAGGGGCATACCGGGGACAGCAAGCGGCTCAACAGAACAAAACCTGCTTATCCGTAGATTGAGCATTCAAATCTCTCCAAGTACGCCAGTAAAGCTGAAAATAAGTACTGAAAAATATGTTTTGGTATCGCGCGGATATAACCGTTTATTGGTTTATTTGAAGTTATACTTTATTATTAAAGCTAATATATTAAATGGTTATATCTTCTTTGTTGGCTGATTTTCGTTTGCAAGCGTTCAGCAAAATCCATTAAATACCAAGCGATTGGTCAAATCGCTAAACCGAAGATTTTGAACCAGTCAACAAAAATTTGAGCCCGCGCGGGATCACCAATAAAGGCTGTTCTGGAAATTGGATGGCCAATGTCTGATTATTGCCTGTGACGCCAGACTGGCGCCGTCAGATCTTTCAGCCGCCACTATAACATCCTGCCACCGATGAAGACGCAGCCGCGGCAAATGTTGACAACTCCTTTTTAACCTCGCCAGATCCACATGAAGGACATACTACCGACGGGCTTGGGGCGGACACTTGCAGTTTTTCGAAGCGATGTCCACACGCAGTGCAGGAATATTCGAATATAGGCATGGGGGTTCCTTTCAACTTGTTATCTCGTATGGTCTTATTGGCTTTTCAGTATCAACAGCTTTGCAATCAATCGGATATAAATGAAAATCATCACTGCCAGTAAAAACAAAAGGGCAGAGTTAACATTAACCACCACCATGTCTGGCGTCACTCCAGGAAAAGAGCGGGCCATAGGTAGATCATGCGGCTGCAACACCGGGTTCAACCTGCGGTATCTGCCTTTGCATGACAGTAGTAGCTGTTTGCGTTTTCTGGCAAATTTTGCATTAGTTGTGCCATCAATTATGTGATGAGGAGTACCCTCATCGCCAACAGCCTCCATGGCATCAAGCCAGCTGCACTCGGAGTGTGCAATTATCGCGAGCACTAATAATGATCTGAGCAACAACTCCCGGGTCCGGCACATTGCTGCACTTTACTGCCACCGCAACAAGAGTCTGCTCCTGAAGTGTTCTGCAACTCCAAGTAACTCAATTTCAGACGTTCAACAATTTCTCCGAATCTGTCGGCGGTCTCAGTTTTGGGATATGAACTCAGGTAGGGGCGTTCTTCATCCCCACTTCTGGCAATTTCCATATCTATTGGAATAGCGCCGAGATACGAAACATCAAATTTTTGGGACAGCTTATACGGCAACATGTGCAAGTGATACCTAAATATAGGAGAACAAATGTTGTCTTGCCCGCAGCAGCGCATCAGCCATGGCCAGTTTAATCTCTAGGGGTACACATCCCCGAAGCTTGCTACGGGGATGTGTATTCTATTTTTCCAGTTCGTAGGGCCATGTGAGAATGCCGCCATCCATGAATCGGATATTGGAGAAGCCGGCTGCATTGAGGATTTTCTGCGCTTCGTATCCCCGTAGGCTGATTTTGCAAAAGGTGACGATTTCCTTGTCTTTGGGGAGGCTGTCCAACGTATCGCGCAACACGCCAAGTGGAACCAACTTTGCCCCAGCAATCCGCATCACCTCATGTTCAGCCGGAGAACGCACATCGAGCAGGAGAAAGTCCTCCCCTGCTTCCATTTTCTTTTTAACCTCGCGTGGAGATACCCCCTTGGCATGGCCGGAGAGTTTATTTTTCAGTATATCGGCGGCGACGATAAGGTTGTCCATGGCTGCAGCAAATGGTGGCGCATAGCCAAGGTCAAGATGGGAAACCTGCTCGGCAGTAGCACGGAAGGTGATGGCGGTGGCAGCGACATCTATCCGTTTGTCGACAGCGCCGGAGCCCACCGCCTGAAGACCGAGCAGCCGGCCATTTTCCCTGTCGGCCACCAGCTTCAACACTATCGGCTTCGCAGTTGGATAGAAATGAGCCCGATCCGGGGCGGGAGAAAGCACGATTTCTACATCGTAGCCTGCGGCACGGGCAGCGAACTCGCTCAATCCGGTCTTCCCTGCATTGAAATCGAATACCTTGACAATTGCCGTTCCCACTATTCCGTTAAAAACGGCGTCACCCCCCACCGCGTTGATTCCGGCCACTCGTCCCTGTTTGTTGGCCGTACTTCCCATTGGGGCATAAACCCCTTTACCGGTCACCAGATGGGTTGTTTCGCAACAGTCGCCGCAAGCATAAATGTCCGGCACGGAGGTACGCAGGTGATCGTCCACGGCGATAGCTCCGGTCGCACCTATCTCCAGGCCGGCATTGCGGGCAAGGCTCACGTTGGGCTTCACCCCGGCAGCAAGCACCACCAGATCGGCCAAAATCTCTCCCTGATCGGTGATAACCTTTTCCACATGCCCGTTTCCTTCAAAACAAGAGACACGGCAGGACGTCATCACCTGGACACCGTGCGACTGTATATGGCGTTCAAGAAGTGTTGCCATCTCGTCATCCAGAACACCCGGCAGAACTTGACCGAGCATCTCGACCACCGTCACTTGCATCCCGCACAGTGCCAGAGCCTCGACGGTTTCAAGGCCAATTAGACCCGCGCCGATGACGCATGCCCGTTTGCCGGAGACCGCCTGTTCTTTTAAGAAGGTGGCATCCTCGATGCTCTTGACAGTCACGATGCCTGCCAGTTCGCTGCCTTGCAGTGGCGGGATGAGTGGAGAGCTTCCGGTTGCCAAAATCAGGCGGTCATAGTCGATGAAGGAAGTCGTGCCGCTCACAGCCGTCCAGAGCTCAACCTTTTTATTCCGCCAATCGACTACGACCGCCTCGGTTTCAGTGATGACATCGACCCCCTTGACCTTTCTGAAAAAGACCTGATCACGCAATACACCGACTGGAGTGCTCATCAGCTCCTTAACTTCAACTACGGTGTCTGAAACGTAGTAGGGAATACCGCAAGCGCCATATGAGATAAAATTTCCCCGGTCAATCAGAGTTATCTCTGCCTCAGGGTTAACCCGTTTCGCTTTTGAAGCTGCCTTGGCCCCAGCCGCATTGGCGCCGATCACAACTATTCGCATTTTCATGCATTACCTCTCATATCTAAAATATGCAGTCTGGCAGAACGAACTTCAAATAACACGACGACACGTCTTACTTTTCTTGTGGGTGATCGACGTGTCTCCAGTTGGCCATGTGCCCTGAAAGCAGCGCTACGTTCCGGTAACCGAAGGCTTCTAGCACGCTTCTGGCAAGCTGGGCACGAGGGCCATGCTCGCAGGTCACCACCAATTCGGCATTCTTGCCGGCAGGGATGCGCGCCAGCTTCAACAGAATTTTCCAGGTTGGGGCATGGATTGCACCCGGTATATGCCCCGTCCGGAATTCGAAGCGGCTCCGAACGTCAATTATGGATGGCGGTTGTTTTGTTTTGATTCGTTTCAACAATTCCTGGGGTTGCATTTCATCTCCTTGTATCTGGGACGATCAGTTAACCAGTTGGTCTGATGTCTCTGATTATCCGGTAAGCAAGCAATACGAATGGCCAAGCGTGCCAAACCAAATCAAATATATCGATCGGTCTTTTCAGCGTGCCGGCCAGTAGCATCCTGATCTTTTCCACGATATGTGGCTGAGGGAAAAAAGGCGCAAAGCCAAGGAACAGAACAAGCGGGATGAGAAATCGGTATTCCAAAAGGCTTTTCATTGCCTTCCTCATTTGTCGCGCTGTTGCAACATGTGCAACAGCGGACGGGCATTAAGGTTGATTCTATTTTGCTATCCGTTACGCCATGCGGGCAGTGACCACGAACTCCGGAGGGTCCATGATTACCTTTTTCACCGTGCAGAGCCTAGCTGTCTTGACTATGGCGTTCCGGTATTTCTCGGGGAAACCGGGAGGGAGGTGAATCTCGATGGCTACCTTGGTGAGCCTCTTTTTCCCGCCTGTGTCGGTGGCAAACTCCAATCGCTGGGTAAGTCCCAGTCCCTCAGTGGCAATCTGCCGCTGCCGGCAAAATCTGAGAACATAAATACCGGCACAGGTTCCAAGCGAGGCAAGAAAATAGTCGAAGGGGCTTGGCGCCGCCCCCTCGCCCCCAGCTTCCACCGGCTGATCAGTGGGAATAATGACGCCATCCATTTCCGCATTGACCTTTTCCCCTCCGGGAAAGGTAATTTTCATCTCCATGGCATACCCTTTATCGGCATAATTAGTTATTGAGTGTTGTGAATCATTGGAGGCTCCGGTTTTTATCGCCTCCAGCCAGACCAGACGGGGATTCCGCCCTCATCGCGGAGTTTGAGTAACGCATCGCCTTTTTTCACTTCGGCAGCAATGATCGCCGGTTTTCCGGAAAACGTCACACGTGAACCTTTGACTTCTATAGTATTCCCTTTTTCGATGCGGGCGTCCTGCCGTTCGATATACCATGCCGGACCCAAGTGGACTGAAACCGTCTCCCTGTCTGTCTTGAGTTGGATATGAATACCGGCTCCCATTCTCTTCATAGGGGTTATCCGGTCCACAGAGATCACTTCACCACTCACGGTCTCGACGGTTGCGGGATTGTACATTCTCTGATAGGGACTTCCCAGGCCCCAGCCGCCGCTACCACCTCTCCCAGGTGCCGCAAAGGCTGTCACTGCCACTGTAAACATCAAGACAGCGGTAATGACAAAAATGCTACATTTCCCTTTCATGGTAACCTCCTCGAGAATGTTTTGACTACGGCTAGATGCACTGCGCCATTTTTCCTATCTTGCTGCAACGTTTCGACAGCCTTATTCGGCGCGACCAAGAATTATTCCAGGTCATTCTTTTCAGACAACTGTTTGTTGCGTAAGCACTGCACGACCTTTTTCACTTCTTCAATATCGTAGGGATCAAGATCCGCCGGAATATTCTCACCGCCGAATTCTTTATAGATTTTGAACCAGTTGCAAGATTCGTAGTCACCAAGGCACTGTTTCTGTTTTATATACTCGGATGTCTCGGGAAAGGCGCTCATGTTGTCCTTAATGAACTGGCAACACGCTAGTATTTCACAAGCCATTTGTCCACCTCGCCATCGTCGACATGTTGATTTTTCTTATGAGTTTAGCGGCCTTCTCCAGATTACCCGGTCCGCCCGGCATGTCTAATCAGCCAATGGGCTGTTTTGCCTGCCTGAGTAGATCTATACTGTTGCACCGCCGCATGCAGTGCGGAAGCGGCCATGTTCGAACAGTGCATTTTCTCTTCCGGCAGGCCATCAAGTGCTGTGGCTATTTTTTTGTCATTGAGATCTGGTTATCCCTTTTCTGCGTTTTCCCCTGAAATGTCGAGCTCTTCATTTTCCTGCATGGTACCGGAGATCGCCAATGCCTTCTGCCCGATAAGGGCCCGGGCAACTTTAAAGCGTGCATTGGCCAGAAGCCGTTGGACCGTGCCGCGTGATATCCCCATGCAGGCTCCCGCTTCTATCTGGTTTTTTCCTTCTCCGTCGCACAGGTGCAGCGCTTCCAGTTCGTCATGGTCAAGTTTGATTATTTCCAGATCTTTCAATGGTGTTCCAGCCGGCTTAAATACGGCGGAATAACCTGCGCGGTGTGGGCAGTTACAAATTCTCGGTTTGCGGGGTCGCGCCATAATTAGTGTGAACACCCTTCACTGCCGCCATGCCCGCCGCAGGTATGGTCCGGCATAAATTCCGGCAATGTGTTGTTGCGCAGCATCTCAAGATTTTTGCCAATATTCCCATCCTGCGCCTGAAACACTCGCATGCCGGCGCGGTTAAGCTTGTTCAACGCCCCACCACCAATGCCGCCAACCACGATTGCATCTACCTGCTGGCCGCCCAGTCCTGCTACCGGGTTGCAGGCACCATGCTCATGGATCTGGTCGCTATTCTTGATCGTCGCCACCTCGCTGGTGACTAGATCCACTACGACAAAATTTGGTGCGGATCCAAAGTGGCCATACACCTGACTTTCTAAACCGTGATTCTCTTGGACAGGAAAACAGACTTTCATTGTGAACCTCCATGGAGTATTGTGTGCATATGCACAGAATAAACCCCACCAAATCAGGTGTCAAGTTTTTTGTGCATAAACACATAACTTGATTATTCCACCTAATTAGCCAAGATATTTGAATCATCGACATTTTTTAAATATAAATTCAATTTAAAATATATCTAAATTATCTAATATAGTAAAAATAATATTATGTCAACCATGCGTGTGGAGTGCCTGGTTCATGCTAATGGGTGGCCTAGAGGCGACGTGCGCAATCGTGTTTGCATCCAGCATGAAAAATGGTAACCTGGATCAAAATCCCTACCGACACTTTGCGGCCATCAAAGGGGCAGAAGAGGTAGGCTTGGAGCAGATATGAAGTTCATCACGTGGACCCACTGAGCTTTTGCCATGACTTATGCTGATTTGCAGGAGGCGCTCCGGGTCCTTTGCTTGGGAGAGCGGGCTACCCTCAAGGAGATCAAGACCCGCCATCGGGAGCTGGTGAAGCGGCACCACCCCGATATGAACACCATTGATGATTCTGAGGCGATCCGGCAGGTAAACGCCGCCTATCGGCTGCTGATGGACTACGTTTCCGAGTATCGCTTCTCATTTGCCGAGGTTGAGTTCTACGAGCAGAACCCGGAAGAACGGATCTGGCGGCAATTTATGGAAGATTCGTTGTGAGGGAAGGATAAGCATGCCTGGAGAACAGGTCATCCGACTTGCCTTTTTCTTCAATGTCTTGGCGGTTGTTGCCATCTGGGAGGTCATTGCACCTCGTCGAGCGCTAATGTGGTTTCATTATCTATGAGTTGAGATGAAGTAACAGTGGTGCCCAACGTTTAGTTGAATTGGAGCTTGGGATTTTGACAGGTCCGAGTATCACTCCTGTGCTGCGATAATGGCCTTCAGATCTCGCAATTCCCCGGTATTCAGAACTATCGGCTGCATGAGGGTATGGGGGGAGACCTGTCGTGGATTGTGCAGGTGGAGCACCAGGTGCTCCTCGGTCCACCGTTTAGTCCCCGCGTAGGTAGAGGGATAAAACGGAGTGAGAAGACCCGACAGGTTCGGGCCGATAGTTCCCGCCCCCAGCAGGCCGTGGCGCATGGTCAGCATACGATGGCACGGGCCGCACTTGCGGCTGAACACATCCCCGACGGGCTTGTCCGCCTTTTCGAAGTGTACAACCAACGGCAACTCCCTCCCCTGCTTTTCCCCCTTCCCGACTTCGGCAAACAGAGCATTGACGATGACTACGACCTGGGCCTCATCCAGCTTGAAATCGGGCATGCCTTGGGCCGGGGACAGGATGGCTGCCGTGATCTCGCCCGGAGGCCTAGTGGCAAGCAGGCTGTCCAGGGGGGTGGCTAGGCGGTTCCCCTTGCCGCCGATCACATGGCAGCGCCGGCAGGCGAGTTGCTCCACTAGGCGGTTCCCCTGCGCTACCGCGGGTGTTTTTCCCATCGTGAAGTGGGCGTATCGCCCCGGGATCAGCAGGTGGTGGGCGACGTTTTTTCGCTTGGATGCTGGATTGCCCCGGTGGCAACCGGTGCAGGTGCCCCGCTCCCGGTAGTGGTGGGGGTGACAGTTCAGACACTGCGCACCCTGACAACCCCAGGCGGGCAAGAGCAGACAGAGAAAAACCGTCAGGGATGAAAGGAGAGCGACCAATTTGTCCCCCGGAAGAACAGAGCGATGATGGTGAGCGCCACGATGGCCAGAAACGCGACGACCGCCAGTAGATTGACGGTTCGCTGTTCCCGCGGAAACCAGACCGCCTGGTGGGGACGGCCGCCGACGGGGAGCCAGGGGAGTAGCAGGAACAGACACCCCAACGCCATGACCGGGTAGATCATGAAGCGGGAGTAACTGACCAGTTCCTGGATCCAGAGCAGAAACCAGGCCGATTTGACCGGGTTGGGGGTCAGGGCCGGGTTTGCCGCCTCCTGTAGTGGCGCCCGGATTATTGCCGCCGCCAACAGCAACGCGGCCGTAAAGAGGAGCCCGGAGCGGGCGATAAGCCGGAAAAAACCGGGGGAGCTTTTGACAAATCCCTGTTTCATAAGTAGGGGAGCACCCCCTTGTTTTTTCTGACCCGGTAGAAATGGAGCATGGAGAGCCCGCCGAGGGCCAAGGGGAGGATAACGATGTGCAGGGCGTAAAAACGGAGCAGGGACAGGGGCTGACCAATACCGTCGGGCACCAGCAGAGCCCGCAACTGTTCGCCGAAGGTGGCCGTTGTCAGCAGTTCCATGCCGGTCTGGGTCGCCCAATAGGCCAGTTGGTCAAAGGGGAGCAGGTAGCCGGTATAGGCCTCGAAGAGGGCCAAGCAGAGGAGCAGAAAACCGATCACCCAGTTGAGCTGCCGCGGCCGGTGGTAGGCGCCGGTCAGAATGACCCGCAGGGTATGGAGGAAGATCAGGATCAGGAAGGCATGGGAGCAAATCCGGTGGAGGCTGCGCAGGTAGGCGCCCCCCCAGACCGACGACTCCAGAAAGAGGATGGAGGTAAAGGCCCGCTCCGGGGTCGGCTGATAATAGACGAGCAGCAAAAGGCCGCTGGCCATCATCAGCAGGAAGACGCTGAAGGCCAGCCCCCCCAAACAGAGGGTGTAGCTGATAGCCAGGTTGCGCTCCAGCACCACCCGCGGAAAAAGGTGTTTGACGAATTCCATGATCATCCTGCCGTCACCTCGATCATTTCTCCCCGCCTTGACGTCTTCATCCTGCGGAGCGGCCGGTCGGCCGGTCCTTTCACCACATTGCCCCCGCGGTCGAATTGGCTGCCGTGGCAGGGACAGGAGAGCCCGTCGGCGGTGACGTTCACGGTACAGCCGAGGTGGGTGCACACCAGACTCAGGGCATAGATGTCGTCACCGGAACGCATGAGCGCGATCCGCGCTTCACGAAAGACCAGCGCCCCCTGTGCAGGAATCTCCGCCGTGGCCACACTGGCCAGTGCCTTATCAGCGGCCGCCTTGTGCGGCGTCAGGTATCGCCGGAGCAGCAGAGCTGAGCAGAAGAGCGCAGTCAGGGTTGCGATGAAGGTTCGACGCGATTGAGGAATGTTTTCCATTTTTCGATGTACGCCTTTGTGTAGGCCGGTCCCTTCCCGGCCATGCGCCGATAGCGGGAAGCGGTCATGAACGAGCCGTTGGCCAGTTTCTGCCCTTCCTGTACCCAGAAAGACTCAAGCTGCATGCCGTCCCGCCTCAGTTGGTAAATGCGCTCCGAGGGACGTTCTAGGAGGAACCGGCGCGGGTTGTCGTGGCACGCTTCGCAGGTGACGGTCCCCCGCTGCACCGTGTGGGGGAAGAATGCCCGCCACTCGGCGGCCAGCAGGATATTCTCGGGGCCGCTGTTCCGGGCCGACTGGATGTCGGTGTAATAGGCGATGAACTGCGGCCGGATCGGGCTCAACCTCCCCGCTGCATTGAATCCCAAGGGCGGGGCGTCCTGCTTCCTGAGGTAGGCGCTGCGCAGGTATTCGCCGCTTTCCCCCGGCCTGAGGTCGAAATCCTCCTTCAACCGCGGGTCGCGGAAGCGGAGGAAAAAGGTGCCGTACTCCTGGGGTGCCCAGGTCGAATGGCAGGCATAGCATTCCAGGCGTTCCAGGTGGGCACTGATGCGGTGCTCCACGACCTTCCGGCTCGGCCGGTGGCACTCCCGGCACCCTTTGGCCGCCTTCTTCCCCAGGGCCAGGCTGGCCATGGTGTGGCAGGCAGCGCAGGTCATGCCGGTCAGGTAATGCACGTCCGGCAGCATCTTGAGAAAGGTCTCGTTGTTGACCGCCAAGCCCCGCTGGTAGCGCATATTGTCCTCCCGCGGCGCCCGCCCAGCATAGTCCCACCCGGTGTAGTATCCCTTGTGGCAGGTTTGGCAGGCTGTCGTACCCGGCCTTCTTATGGCATGGCCGTTGCCGTGGCAGTCCAGGCAACCCCGCACATGGCATGAAGCGCAGTTTTTGGCGAAAAAGCCGCTGTCCCATTTGGCGTAGCTGCGCTGAACGAACCTCTGTTCTCCCTGCCGGGTCGCCATGGGGCGGTCGAAGATGGCATCGTACCCTTTGTGGCAGCCGACGCACCCTGCGGCACGGTTCCCACTGGCCGCGGGATCGCTGAACCTCCCCCCGAGCCGGTGGCAGGCTGTGCACACCAGAGTGCTGTGAGGAGCGGGCCGGTCGGGTTTTCCCTTGGCCGCCAGAAACGCTCCTGAGGCGACCATCGCCCCCCCAGCCATGCTAGCGGCCAGACAGCAAGCGGCGATGAAAGGTATCATCCAGGGCACGGTAGTCCAGTCCTTTCCGGTAGATTGGGTCGTTGGCCCGGACGTGACACGGGAGACAGAGGTTGACCGAGAGCGCCCGTTTAACCTCGCGGCCGTTCAGGGGACGGGCGTTCTCCCGGGTGATGGCCGAGAAGGCCTTGACCCGCCCGTTCTCCAGGGTCAGGAAGCCGTCCAGCGGTTTGCTGTCCGAACGCTCGCAGATCAGGGTTCCACGGATGGCATTCCCCTCCACTACGTGCTGACCGAACCCCAGGAAGGCGGGGTTGCCATGACATTCGGCACAGCTGATCGCCCTTTTCCCGGTATTGTGGGAGTAAAACGGCGCAAAACGTAACTGCTGGCGTCCCTTGAAACGCGACACGTACTCGGTCTTGGAGTTCTGACCGTCCGCTTCGACCACCGTCACAAAGGTCTGGCACCCAGGCGTCACCGGCGAGATGCGGCCCCGCTGGTTGAGTGCCAGGGGGAAAGGGTATGGCGTGCGATAATCCTCGGTCTCGCTGAAGGCGCCCGGCGTGTCCTCCCCCTTGATGAAATCCCTGCCCATAACCATCTTGTCGTACTTGGTATGACAGCCGTAACACTGGACCGAGGTGCGGGAGTGGCAGGCGTAGCACTCCAGGCGCCCGTGGCCGGCAATGGTATGCTCCGGCGTACCGGTGATCACCTTGCTGCGGTGCAGCTTCCCGCTCCGTTTGCCCAACACCCAGACGCTGTTGTCCCGAAAAAATACATTGGAATAGCTGCGTCCCTTTGCGGTCAGGATCATCTTCATACCAGGACGCATCTGCATCTTGTAACTCTTTGATTCCCGCAGCGCCTCGTCGCTCTCCCGGGTAATCTCCCGGTGACGGGGCGGCTGTGTGGCGCTGCCGTGGCAATCCTCGCAGGCGGTCTCGGCCTGGAGATACATGTTCCGGTACTCATAGCCGTCCCCCATCACGTCCCGTGAAGTGTGGCAATCGATGCACTCCATGCCGGCACTGAAGTGGACGTCAGGGGTGATGTGCACCAGGTTCCGCGCCCCGCTGGCCATCTCCGGCCCCCCTTCACCTTCCCTGGTGGGGACCAGGCCGTTGTTGCCATCGTACAGCCCCTGGTAGGAAAGGGCGATCCTGCCGCTGCGGTTGTGGCAACGGGAGCAGGTGCGGGTGTCAGGCAAGGCGCTCAGTCCATGGCTGGCGGAATGCCCCACCTTGCCCCGCATGGCCTTGTCGCGCCCCTCATAGGTTCCGGCGTCGTTCCAGGGAAAGTGGCAGGCGGCGCAACCGGAGCCGTGGCTGGCGGCATAGACGCCCCTGGTTTCCGCTCCCACATGGCAGCGGGCACAAAATTTACGGTACAGTTCACCGGACAGGTTATCAAGGTTCGCTACCGGCTTGGGGGAAACCGGTGTGCCTGTGGCGTCGTACTGCTTTTCGCCATGGGTGGTGTAACGGTTGCCGTCATCCCCCTCCCAGGTCAACTGTATATTGCGGATCATCCCGGCGGCCGTGTACATCAGGTTGCTCTTCATCCGCTCGAACTGATATTGGTGGCAGGGGGAGCACCCTTTCTCCCAGCGTCCCATATACTCCGGGTTGCCAATGCCGTACATCCCCTGATGGGCTTTCTTCGCATCGATCTCCAGAGGCTTGCCGCCATGGCAGGACACGCATTCGCCGTGATTTTTGGAGGCTGGTTCGATAGCTCCGTGGCATCTGACGCAGGAGGAAGTTTTTACCGCGCCCCCGCACCCGAATAACAGCAGAGAAAGGTAGCAGAAAAGCAGAAACGGTACAGGGATGCTGTTATAGATTCCAAATGGCATCGGCATCTTCTGGGATAGGACCTCTAACTTCTTGTATTGGCAAAATATAGCACGTCGCTATGATCAATTCGAATATAAAAAGACCTGGCAGGCGGGAAGCCTGCCAGGTGGTGGTGCCGCTCAACCGGCGTCCAGCTGAAGTGCCGGCTAGAAGATAACCTGAAGCTGGGTGATGTAGGTATTGAAGTCCTTGGTTGATGCGTTGTTTTTAGAAAAATCCGTATTGCTGTATTCAAAGGAGAGCTTCAGATTCTGATCGCGGAAATAGTAGTTCAGACCGACCCCGAACCAGTCAACACGCTGGTCGTAGACCGTATCGCCGGTTGCACCCGTACTGCTCAGATTGAGGGCTGCGAATTTCCACTTCTCGTAGCGACCGAAGAGCTGGAGCGGCAGGGTGGGGAGCATGTAGCCCGCCTTGACATACCAGCCGTTTTTCTGCCCCGTAATGCCGATGGTGCCGGCATCAGGATTGAGCCCCTTGTAGGCGTCGCCAAGGTCGATGTCCTCATAGGCGCCGGAGAGGGTGACCGTCCCAATCCCCTCAAGCGGGTATTCGAAAAACAGGTCGGTGGTCCACCCCTTGTAATCCACCGCTCCGGTTTTGTTGACCGTATCCCCATAGGCCACATCCGGTTCGAACTGATAGGCGCCGCCGATGGTGAGGACCTTCTTCTTGCCAAGATATGTGCCCTTGTAGCCGTAACTGTTTTCGGGATCGAGCAGCGATACATGACCGCGGAACGAGTAGCGAAAGTTGGATTTTGGCGTAACGTCACCGCTGGCGCTGCGGCCGTTCATGACATCGACACGGTATTGGAATATGTCATTAAAGAGATTGCCCCAGATGGCGACACCCTTGTCGCGGGTGCTGACATAGGGCGCGCGGATAAAGAGGGAGCGGTCGAGGGTCAGCGGGGTCTCGCAGGCGTCGAGGTTTTCGCGGCTCAGGTTGTACTTGAACTTGCCGGCATATACGTTGAACGCCTTGTTGAACTCGAAACGGACTACCGCATCGAGCATGGAGAAATCGGTGCTGGCATCGCCATCAGTGACCGTCAGCGGCGTGATATTCTGTTTCTCCAGAAACTCCGTCTGCACGTAGAGGCTCATGGTATCCCCATAGCGTCCCATCAAGGCGAGACGGTTGCGCCGGAAGTTGAAATCGGTCGTGGCCTTTGATTTGTCGGCGCCGGAACCGGTATCCCGCACCGACATTTGAAACTGCCCCTTGTAATCAAGTTGAAGCATCCCTTCCTCATTGGGCCCGAAGGTCATTTGCGGGCCGGCAAAGGCTGTGCCGGCCAAGCCTAAGAGAAGGGCAGCCGCAGCACCAGTTTTTCCGATTATAGACATAGAGGTTTCTCCTTCACTCGGTAATGTGAGTATTCAAAAGGCAGAATGCAGCATGAACCATCGTCCCTAGCAACCGCTGCCGGTACCACCGCCGCTGCCTGAGGAAGGTGTTGTCGATGAGGAGGTGCCGCTGGTGAAATACGCCTTGTCTTCAATCAGTTGCTGATTGGCACGCGAGTCGGAGATCGAGGTGTACATGGCGTTTGAAGCAGCATCCAGGGTTATGGACGTGCCGGCAACAAGGGCTGCACCGGAGCCGTTAAAAGTCCGGCTGATCGTTGTTCCCGAGGTCAATGCATCCGTTTGCCATACCGCGGCAACCTTGTTTGCAGTGGCGGTTGACAAATAGGACTGCCATTGCTGCCAGGAACCGTCATAAAGGGTCACCGGCCACGTGAGCATGCCGTCAAGCACGAAAAACGGCACGGAAGCCCTGAAGCCGGAAGCGCAGTAGACGTAGTTCATTTTTTTCGCAGCGGTAACTCCTTCCGCAGTCAGATACGCGATTTGGGCGGAGGGGCTATTCAGTACGCCCGTCTTTCCTGTCGCAGCAGTCCAGTAACTGGCATAGTTGTCTTCTATGGAATTTTGGATATAGACACCTGTTGTGGCGCTGACGCCGCCGCGGGCATCGATAATGGATACCCCGGAAGCGTCGGTTTTCAGCGTACCGGAGTTTATCTTGTCAACCAGGGCCAGCATGTCGCCGATGGAATAACGAACGTTGAAGTTGCTGGTACTTCCGGTATAGAAATTACGGACACTGAATGTTGATGCCGTTATCGTCGGCACGGTTGCTGTCAACGCATAGTCGCTGCTCCAACTGTTGGCCGTTGCGGCATCGTTCCAAGCATCATCCCCGCCGTTCAGCACCTTCAAGCGCTCCCGGGGAAAGCCCCAGTAACGGAAGGTGTAATAGGCTCTCGTTGCGTTCATCAAGCTCTGCCCCTTGCTGACGGTAAACACCACAGTGGTGTTTTTCGTAATGCCGAAGCGCTGGACCAAAGCATCCATGAGCTGACCGGTCAGAACTTCACTGGTGTTGGTGCCGACCCCCTCCATTCTCGTTATGGAAAGCTCGCTGGCCGAGTTGAGAAGCTGTGCCCCGGGAATATGCAGCGCCGCGTAGTTGGCCAAGGGGGCCACGGTGACGATGACGACCCGGTCCAGGCTGGCTGCGTTGCTGCTGTTAACCTTGCCTTCGTCCATCCACTGTTTGAGGGTGGCCGGATCGATGGCTGCATTGGCTGTCTTGGTTGTTGTGATTGATGCCGCCTGCTGGGCCGTTACATCCGTGTACCCTTTCGTGCCGGAGTCGCCGCATCCCCACAGGGTAAGCGCGGCGACGGCGAATGCCGCGAGTAATGCGGTTAGTGCCACTCTGCCCTTTTTCATCATTTTTTCCGACATAACTCCTCCTTGGAATTTCTGTGTACTTGTGTACCAGAGCGCATTGACAAGATAACGCGGTGCCTCAACTCACCTCCCCTCCCCTCGAAGGCACGATTTTCGTGTCGGTCCTACGGCAAAAAGACAAAAAAGTGCCGACGCGGTAACGTCGGCATAGCAATGAAGGAGGTTGTTGTATATATTTCAGCTGCGGTGCAATGGCACCACTGCAACCGAAACATTCTGCGACCTGAATACTTGGACATGCCATTATATGTGGCTTCTCCCAAAAGCAATTTATTGAGCGGGCACCGGTTCCGCCCACTTGAAGTGAAAACCGCTCTTTTGTACCCCCGGCTTCGCTGCCGGCTCCGCCCCTTCCGGTCGGCCCTGAACAGCAGGCGGGGTATGGGGTTCGGTCATAGCAGGCGTATTGCTCGCCGTTGGGGTACCGTCCGACAGGTATTTCTGCGATGCTATGGAAGAACTCCTGTCGTCGAGGAGGATGGTCTGGGTCTTGCCTGAACGGTAGGTGATCACCAGTGAGTCAGCATACGACAGGCTGGCGTGGCTGAGGCATGTCAAACACAAGACTGTGACGCATAAACGATTCATCGTGTCCTCCCGGGCGGATCTTCTAAATGAGGAATTCTCTAGGAAATTTAACGCCCAAACGCCTGTATTGCGGTTGTATTTTAACCGTGACATGCCCTATAGTTAAAACGAAAGTTTTTCATGCCCCCATGAGTATTGCGCACAACGATGTTCTGCAAGGAGGAGTGGTGATGAAATCCGAGTATTTACAAACACTTGTCGAATCCATAGCCACCGGCAGTTTTTCGAAGGCGGCAGAAACGCTCTGCGTCACCCAATCTGCTGTTTCCCGGCGTATCAAGTTCATTGAGGACCAGTACGGTTTCCCGCTGATCGACCGTAGCGGACCCGTGCTGGTGCCTACCGAGGCGGGCCGGATCGTGCTTGAAAAGGCCGAAAAGATGCTCTCCCTTGAAAAGGAGCTGCTTCACGACCTGCAGGGGATTTCCGCCAAGCCCAGCATCATGTTCTGCTGCACCCCGGCTTTCGGCGTTGTGTATCTCACCGATATCCTGAAGGACTTCATGCTGTCGAATCCCGATACGACGGAACTGAGGTTCTTCTTCGACATGCCGGACAAGGTTGTGGACGGCATGCGGGAAGGGGCGTATCAGGTGGGGGTCATCGAGCATAACGAGAATTTCGATCTAGCGGAATTTGAAACCTTTGAGCTGCCCGGGGATGAGGTGGTCTTTGTCAGCGCGCCCGAACTCGGGCTGGCGGATGGGGACGTGAGCATCGACCAGTTGACCCGCCAAGACCTGTACACCAGAAAAGAGGGGTGCTGCTCAAGCAAGCTGCTCGATTACAATATGAAGAAGCTTGGCAGGGATTACGGGGAGTTCAGCAGGGTCCTCTACTACGACGACCTGCATCTCATCATCGACTCGGTCCGCACGGGAGGGGGCATCGCCTTCATCTCGCGGCCGGTGGTGGAGGGTCTGGTGAAGGAAGGCCTGCTCAGGCAACACCGGGTTACCGAATTTGAACACGCCTACCGGCGCACCCTGATCGTGAACAGGGCGGTTCCCGCGGTCGATACCCCCCGGTTCGACAATTTTATTGCCTGCATTCTCTCGGCTTTTGACGGCAGCGGTGCGGAGCGCATCGCTGCCGGGTCAAAGCGCTTCTGCGCCGTCCACAGAGCAGCCACGTAGGAGTCTTCCCTTTCCCCGGATCATGTGGGGAAACGCCGCATGCAAAAAAGAGGCATGCTTTCACATGCCTCCGCAGCTGATCTCCGGCAATGACTAACAGCCGGACACTTCCTTTTTACCCTTTTGGGCTGGCTTGGCGTCGCCTTTCTTTGCATCCTTTTTTGCCTTTTTCTCTTTCTTGTCCTTCTTGGCATCCTTCTTTTCAACCTTTTCCGTAGCAGCCTTCTCTTCTTTCTTCTCCTCTGCCAGAACAACCGTTGCAAAGCTCAGGGCCATCAGGGCCGCTACCATGACTGCTGCGATTCTTTTCATTTGTTATCTCCTTTTGGGGGCGAGCTCCGGCGTGCCGGGCGTTTAAAGCGAAATACCGGGCCTGCAGGGCGTTAGACCGCTTACTATAAATGGCTGAGTTGGCCGGCATAGACAAAGGACAAGCGTATGATGAGTCCCCCTGCCAGCACCATGAGGGCGCTCAGATTCATCTTCAGCAGGGCGTCCGCAGTCAATTCCTCTCCATGCTCTTCCTTCACCTCAAGATACTTGAGGACCAGGGCCACCGGAAAGATGATCAACAGCAGGAGCATGCCCAGGCCGTACCAGAAGTATCCGTGGGAAAAGGTGAAAAAGGGCATTATGGATTCGCGGTGCGCCCCCGACGAAGTGTACTGGCCGTAGAAGAATAACGGCAGGATGACCATTTCGGCCAGTATCAGCCAAATATCCACCTTGGTGAAGAAGAGTTTCACCTTCTTTTCTCCGGCGATCATGATCATGAACGCCGCTCCGGCCGACATGGCCGAGGTCAGGAAGAGGACCGGCAAGATCGCCGAATTCCACAACGGGCGGGCAACGAAGGAACTCAAGAGCACCCCGGTGTAGACGCCGATGAAGATCCCCATGGCAAAATTGGCGGCGGCAAGCGGCAACTTGAACCTGCTCAACCGTTCGGAGAGATTCACCAGCACCGGGAACCGGAGATAGTGTCTCTTGGACTCCGGGAGTGTGGCCAGCGCGTACATGATGCTGACGGGATAAAAAACGAGCAGGCCCCAGGAGCCCCAGGACATGGGGGAGAGGGGCTGAACGGTCAGATAGAACCAGAACACGTTGAGTTTGCGTTCCAGATCGAGAAAGATGAAGAGCATGCCGATGCTGAGGATAATGGGGACATAGAGGGGGGCGCTAAAAGCGGCCCGGTCTCCTTCCGCCAGTTTTCCCCCCTTCCTGACATGCAGGATTGAGGTCATGATGGCCAGCCCTGCGGAAAGCCCTCCGAGAAAGAGGTAGAGCGACACCCGCCAGTCCCAGACATGGAGATGTGGCGTGGTGACAGCGTTCACTCCCGTGATGGTCAGTTCCATACCGTCTGCTCCTATTCCGGTTTCCCGAATCGTTTGATGTAATAGACCCGCGGTTTTGTGCCCGCTTCCTGCAGCAACACCTCGGCGTGGTTTTCCCGCAGGGCGATGCTGACGGGGCTTTGAGGGTTATCCAGATCACCGAAGATTCTCGATTTTCCGATGCAAGTTGCAACGCAGGCCGGCTCCTTGCCCTCCTTGATGCGATGTTCGCAGAAGGTGCATTTATCGGCAAAGCCCTTTTTCTCGTTGATGTAGCGGGCGTCGTAGGGGCAGGCGGCCAGGCACGACTTGCATCCGACGCAACGGTACTTCTTCAACAGGACAAGACCGTCTTCCTTGCGCTTGTAGGATGCCCCGGTAGGGCAGTTGTAGACGCAGGGAGGGTTGTCGCAGTGGTTGCAGAGTTCAGAGCGCAACTCCATACGCAGCAGGGGGAATTCACCCTCGATTTTTTCGACCACCCGCGTTCGGTACTGTTCGGGGGGGACCTCGTTCTCCTTTTTGCAGGCAACGACGCATGCCATGCAGGCCACGCAGCGACGCTGGTCGATTACCATGGCATATCTAGGCATGAGGGGCCTCCTTCTCGATCCGGACGAAGTTCACCCGCATGCCGGTCCCGCCGCAGATTGGGTCAACTTCATAACGGGTGATGAGCCCCTGATCATCCGCACCCTTGTTAAAGGCCTTTTTCAAAGATGTGCTTGAAGTGCTGAACCCATGAACCATGTAGGCACAGTCCTTGCGGATACGTTCCGTGACCTTGACCTTGATCGGGTTACTTCTCACGCCATCCTGGTTTACCAACGTCACATACGTCCCGTTGACAAGCCCCATCTCGCGGGCTCTGGGTGCGTTAACCCACACCTCATTTTCCGGGTAGAGTTCGTGCAGTTCCGGATTGTTGGTTGTCCGGCTAAAGGTATGGACGGCGTTGCGGCCGTAGATGAGCCGGAACTCGCCGCTCGCCGGTTGCGGGTGTTGTGTGTAACGGGGTACCGGGTCGAACCCCTTTTCCTTGAGTTCGTTGCTGTAGAGCTCGATCTTGCCCGAGGCTGTTTTGAACTTGGGCGGGGTCTCGGCGGTTATGTAGGGGGCTGCGGTGTCGGGAATCGTGATGGTACCCGCCTTTTTCAGTTCTTCAAAGTTGATGCCCCAGTGGGCGCACTGGGCCTTGATCTTCTCCTCATAGGTGGCCCAGGGGAAGTATTCATCGAGGCCAAGACGCTTCGCCAGTTCCTTGGCGATCCACCACCCCGGTTTTGATTCGTACATCGGCTCGACGACCGGTTGCCGCAGCGAGACAGTCAACGACTTGCCCTTACCCACGGCCAGGGCATCGTACCGTTCCAGGTAGGTGCATTCCGGCAGAATCACGTCGGCCAGCATGGCCGTATCAAAGGGCATGACATCCACCGCGACCAGCAGGTCGAGCTTTTTGATGGCTTCCAGGGTTTCCTTCTCGTTCGGGATCGCCTTCATGAGGTTTGTCCCGCTCACGAACCATCCCTTGATCGGGTACGGCTTGCCGTTGATGGTCGAGGTGCGGATCGCCTGGGTCACCCCCTCGCCTCCGGCAAACGGGTAACCGCCACCGTTCAGGGGTTCCCTGGACGGCTCCGGAAACGGCTTGGACTCCATTTTGGGAAAGGATGCGGTGGTGGCGAAGAAGGTCCCCCCCGGCCTTCCCCACGTCCCAAGGAGTGCCATAAGGATGGCGATGCACCGTGTGCGCTGGACATCGTCGCCATACCAGGTGGCGTGCCGGCCGGGATGAATGCAGACCGCAGGGGCGTTCTTTGCCATGAGGCTGGCGGTTTCCAGAATGGTGGCGGCGGGTATCTCGGTCTCCTTTTCAGCCCATTCGGGGGTGCAGTCCCTGACTGCCTCCGCAAGCTCCCCGAAGCCGTTGGCATAGGCGCCGATATATTCCTTGTCGTACAGCCCGTCACGGATGATGATGTTGATCCAGGCCAAAAGAAGCGCTATGTTCGTTGCCGGACGGATCGGTAGCCAGGTATGGGCCTTGCCGGCGGCAATGGAAAAACGCGGATCGACCACGATGAATTTTGCGCCTTTTCCCACCGCCTCGGCATAGTCCTGGACCTGGGAGTTATGCATGTTCTCGCCGAGATGGGAGCCGAACAGGACCACGACCTTGCTGTTGACCATATCTAGGCGTTCCGGAGAGCCGATGCTTTCCCCAAAGGTCAACTCCAGCCCGACATCACGGGGGCCGCGGCACTGGGCAAAGGAGGGCATTCCCACGTTGGGAGACCCAAATGCCGACAACAGTGGCAGGAAGTGGTCGGTCGGCGTGCCGTGGGTAAACAGCGCAACCGCTTCCGGCCCGTACTGCTGTTTGATCCGGGTCAGCTTTTCCGCCACAAGATTGAGGGCTTCGTCCCAGGATGCCTTCTTGTACTTCCCCTCGCCGCGCGCCCCGGAACTGATGAGCGGGGTCTTGAGACGGTCGGGATCGTACAACAGTCCGGCGCCGCCGTTGCCCCTGCCGCAAAGCTTGCCGCGCGCGCCGGGATGGTTCGGGTTGCCTTCCAGCTTGACAACCCTGCCATTAATAACTTTGGCCATGACGCCGCACTTCCAGAAACAGATCTCGCAAAACGTGGGAACGTATGTCGCCTTCAGCATACCCTGTTCTTCAGCCCACAACAAAAATTTGTCCGGCAGCGTTGCCGCCACGGATAAGCCGACAGTGGTTGCGCCACTGATTTTTAGAAAGGACCTGCGAGTGATTGATGTAGCCACGTCCTGTCACCTCATGAGTGTATTTGGAAGAGCGCTTCCAGTGTCTGTGCCGTTACAGGGACCACTGCAACGGGTCGTGGTGCTACTCCTGTTTGTTATAGTATGTTAGCAAACCGTAGTGAAACGAATACTTGGCATGGTTGCATGCGTTTTGCGCAAAAGAGAACCCCGGCAAAGTATCATTGGTCGTCCGGAACTAATACGGGCAAACGCAAGGGTCTCTGTTTCAGAACAGCCGTTTGTAGTCGTCAGCCGCGGAGGGGCCGGGCTATTCAATCACGGCACCGAGAGAACGTAACTGCCGTCCTTACCAAAGGTGACCGTGGCATTCAGGTATCCGACCGAAGGAAACCCCAACTCTTTCAAGGCATGATAGGCCATCTCGGCCCGCACGCCGGTGGAACAGTGGGCAATGAGCAGCTTGTTCTTGGGGATCTCGCCGGCCCGCGTCGTGAGTTCTTCCACAGGGATGTTGACGGCACCCTTGATCATGCCGCTTTTGACCTCATCCCCGTTGCGGACATCGATGATAAGTACGTCCGGGGGTAGCTCTGCGGCGTATTTTTTGAATTCCGCCACCGCCATCTCGCCGGGGCGGGGTTTGGGAACATAGACGGCCTTGGCGGCAAGCGTGCCGCTCGCTACCGCGTACCCTGCGGCCTGCCAGCCGGCAAAGCCCCCTTCCAGCACCTTAACGTTACCGTAGCCGGCCTTGAGCAACTGCCCGGCGACCTTTTTTGCTAACTTGACGTCAGGCCCACCATACACGATGATCGGCGTTTTTTTATCCTTGGGTGGCAGATTCTTGATCAGCTTGGCGGACCAAGCAGCCGGGAAGGAGACCGCGCCGTTGATGAATCCCTTGGCCGCCTCCTTCGGAGAGCGAACATCCAGAAGGACATGGGGGAGGCCCTTGTCGAGCCAGGCCTCCTGCAAGGCTTGGGGCGACAGCACGGCGTAGTTCTTTACGGACCAGGCCGGCAGCCCGTCCTTGAAAACCTTGATGTTGGTGTAGCCGAGCTTTTTGGCCTTGGTAGCCGATCCTGGGCTCATATTGCAGGTGGGGCCGGAACAGTAGAAAACAATCAGGGCGTTCTTGTCCTTGGGGAGTCGCTCCACCAGTTTGTCGAAGGATGGGAAGGGGAGATTGACGGCCGTGGGGATGGCTCCCTCCTGGAAGCGCGGCAGGGGGCGGGAGTCGAACAGGAAGTACCGCCCCTTCTCCGGCCCGAGGGCCACAAGCCGTTCAACTCCGGCTGTCGTTATGAGCATATCGGAAGAAACCGTGACGGGAGGCTTTTCAATCAGGCGGACGGCGGTCCTGCCCCCTGCCCGCTCGGTATACTCAACCTTTACCTCGTGTCCTTTGGGCGTTTTCCGTAAGAGCTCGCCATCTCCGGTTGCGCCTTGACTGTTGACGACCTTGATCTCATCTTCATCGAACCTGATGAGCTCCACGGAATTGTCAATCCTCACCTGGATCGTCTTGGCCTTGAAGGCAACGTTATCGAAATATCCCCGCAGGGTGTTGGCTTCAGCCGTGTGGCAATTGGTGCAGATCTTTGCGATGACCGGTTTTACCTGAGGGACCTCGGTCATGGCAGGCGCCGAGGCCGCCAGGCTGATACCGACAGCCGTGGCGGCGACAAACGCACTGGGGAGAAGAGGCTTTGCAGTCATGTGGCTCCTCCTTGTGGGGGGTCAGTTTAACATCCTGCTGTTTTCTTAAAGATCTTGCTGCTATTCTTGCCGCCTGCCTTCTCGAACTTGCAGCGGATCTCATCACCCTCGACGATGCGTTTGTCCTTGAACTTGTCGAGGGTCAGGTCGTCGGTAATGATGATGGTCACGCTTTCCCCGCTTTTGCCGTCCTTGAGGGTTGCCGTAGCTGACTTGCCGTCTGCCGCCATTTCGATCTTGGAGATAACGCCGACCATCTTGACCTCTTCCGCGCTGGCGGTTGTTACGACTGCCAGGGAGGTGAACACCAACAAGGCCACCATAACGACGACAGAGAAAATCTTTTTCATGTGCTTGCTCCTTTTTTACGGTGTAGGTTTATTTTCTCCGCCCCCCGGCGGGAGGCGGAGAGGATTCAAACCGGTAAAAAACCGGAGGAGCGGGAGGCACGGTTCCACTCCCCCGGCGTACTGTCCGCATCACGAAAGCGGACACTTGAAACCTGCTAGAAATGCACCTCGAAGGTCGCATACACGTTGTGCGCGTATTCCAGCGGGGTGGTGGTCATCATCTGGCCCTTTACCTCGGAGATCTTGACCGGTGCGCCGACCCAGTTGTTGCTGCCGGTGTATTCGAAGTCATAGAACTGGTAGCCGAGGCGGAAGGAGGTCTTGCTGAAGTAGGAAGAGATCGGTTTCAGGTTCAACTCCTGGATGACGTACCCTTTCATACACGTTGTCGCGGGTTCCGACCTTTGAGGTCCACATGTCGGCGGCGGCAGAGGCAAAGGTAATCCAGTTTTTGGAGTCGTGGTTGTAACTTCTAGTTCGGATGTAACCCTGGCATCAGGATGATGGCCTTTTACCAATTCTCGATGTCGAGTCTTAATATCCTTCATGGTGGCCCGTTCTCCCAGTCCTAGAACATGCAAGGCCTCCTGTAAATCCGAATAAGTCATGGCTTTCTGTGCGTCCAATCGATTATTTTGGTATCCGGCCCCAGTTTTTTCTCGGCACCCCCTTTGATAGCGGCGAAGTGGGGGCAGGGATAACCAATCGGATTGCTGCTCTTCATACATGAGGCAAACACGATTGCTTCTGCCCCACGGTCAACCATCATCTTTGCCCGTGTGGCAGCTTTCTTGCCGGAGCAACCGCCGCACGAACGAAACCTGATAATTTCAACCGGGCCAGTTTTTTCAAAAGCCATAGTGCCTTCATTGGCTACTTTGAAATCGGTGCTGCCCGGACACATGTCCTCAGTCAATTGACAACGAATAATTCCAACTTTCATATATGTTCAGCTCCTTCCTTTTTATGAGCACATACAACGACGAAACCACCGCTTCCGTAGCCGTCTTTGACGGTAAGTAATGAAGACTCTTCCGGCAAAAGTGTCTGGCGGTATGAAAAAGCAGAAAAGCCAGCTTTGACTAACAGTGCTTCCAATTCATTCACCGAATAAAATGTTGCATCACGGTAAAACATGCTATGAGCTTTTTTCTGGTTGTATTTCCGTCCCAGTTCGCTTTCACGGTCGATAAACCCTACTATCAACAATCCACTTGGTTTAAGAATTCGGAATGCTTCCCGGAACGCTTGCAATACGTCGTCAAGGAAGCACACGACCGTTACCATTACAGCAAAATCAAAACTGCTATCGGCAAAAGGTAGGACTTCTGCAATGCCTTCCACAACGACAATACCCCGTTGACGTGCCAGTTCCGCCATTTGTGGTGCAGGTTCAACTCCAATAGGTATTCCAAGGGGAACCGCAAATCGACCCGTTCCAACACCTATTTCAATTCCATTCTTATTTCCGGGAATGAAGAGCCGTAAAGCTTGCAACTCTGCCTGATAAAGGTCGCTATTGCTATCAAACCAGATATCGTAATCGGCTGCATTTTCGTTGAAAGATGATTTCATATCCACTTTGGATACCTCACGGGTAGCGAGTTATCGATCAGGCATATGTTTTTTTGAATATTAACCCGTAATGATGCGGAGTCAAGTCGAAGCTGTTTTGTTCATTGAAATAAAATCCGGCTTCAATTGCCCAATTAAGCCGAAAATCATGGCTATGGTCGGAAATATCCACATACCGCCGCCCCAAAAATATTCGTGTGGCATAGGTCTCTCTTTATTGCCTCCGTACCGGACGCCGTTATGGTTTGCAGGTGAAGGGTTTGCTCCCTTCGGGCGGATGCTGTTCCTCTGGCTCGGCGGTGTCCGAGATGCCTTGCTCTCATGAGCCTGATTTTGTGAACACCTATAGTCATAGCGCGTTATCACTTCATCGATTTCATTCGCGGTTGCAGCACACTACAAGGACATACGCCGCTGAAAGCTCTTGCCGCTCTGATACAAAACTGAGGTTTCCAACAGACGAGGGGGGTCCAAAGCATCGACTAAAAAAACGGATATTGACAAATAACACGTTGCGCGGCCTATTCGCTGCGACCTGAAACTGAATGTCTTCTGAAAATGCTTCTCGTTTCCGCCGGATAACAAGGCTTGAATACGTGGTGGCTACTATCGATAAGCTAAAACCCTTCCTGGACAAAGAAAGGCCGATAAATTTGATTACAAATCGCATTAAACAAGTTGAGTATCTACGATGTCTTGGCACTCAACACCTATCTGTTGTTGGCCATTTATTGCCGGCAACAGCATCAGGAACGACTGCCGATTCTTCCTGGCAGGTTATCCTTCAGCTGGCGGATTTTTGGGATTCAACAAATGGAGTTGTAGCCAATCAGTAGAACTTATTAACGGGGAAATATTTACAACTCTTCGGAAGCAAAAATCTTGATTGGAAACTGGCGGTACGAGTACAATCATATCCGTCCACACAGTTCGTTAGGATATCGACCGCCAGCACCACAGGCACTTGAAACAATCGGCTTTACGCAGTTAGACACGGGCACCACAAATTCCTCGTCATGCTCTTACTGCGGCATAGACTGGGCCAAGTTCGCCCACAGCAGGATTTTGATCGAGTATGACGACGTCACAACCGTTGGGACATTCAGTCTGCGCTGTGCGGCAATCGATCTGGCAAACAACATTGATAAATCGCCCAAATCTATCGATATCGGCGACTACTACAGCAAGAAGCTGATCGATGCAGAAAAAGCCTCCTGGGTCATGGACGACAACAAGCCAGGAGTCATGACAGGGAGGGCCAAAGGGGCTTTTGAAGACAAAATAGCGCTGGAAAGTTCGTCAAGGAAAATGGTGGGTGCAGGCAACTTTCAATGATTCTATCAAGGCCGCATATGAAGACATGCACAAAGACACAAAGCAGATCCACGAACGCCGTAAGATTAAGCACTCAATGCCGATGAAGGAACATAAATCCTGAATATGCGGGAAGAGTAATGTCATACTTTGCAGAAATTTCCCGATCCTCGCTATACTTCTGAACCCAATATCACCGGGGCGATCCAAATATGATCATCTCCCATCCATACCGTAGGAGGCTGACATGTTCCTGAAACATCTTCACGCGATCCCAGCCATTACCCTTTTGTTAGCCATTCTGACCGGAACAGCACTGGCCGGATCTCCTGTTTTCAATGTGGACCGGGAGTATTACCCTTATTATCCGTCACTCATCAAGTGGAACAAGTCAAAAGCTGAATTCACCCCACCGAGTGTCTGCAAGGAGTGTCATGTAAAACAGTACAAGGAATGGGCCGGCTCGGTGCACAGCCTTGCCTTTGTCGATCCTATCTACCAGGGCGAACTGAACAAAGCGGGGAAAGCGGTCGGACATGAAGTCACCCGCCAGTGCGAAGGATGCCACTCTCCTGCTGGAATGGTGGCTGGCGAGATACAAGGGGCGGGAAATTCCGGCTTGAGCGAAATGGCTCTTGCCGGCGTATCCTGCGACATCTGCCATTCGATAAACGGTGTCACCCACTGGCAGACGCCGTCCCATGAACCGGAAAACGGCTCCTTCATCCTCACCCCCGGCGTTGAGACCAAGGAAGGTATTCAACTTCTCAAGCACGGCCCGCTAAAACCGCACAACGCTTGTGGTGGCGGGTTCCATGAATGCGTCGAATCAGGACTCCATCTCCAGGCCGACCTCTGCGCTTCATGCCACCAGGTCTATCACTACGATGCCCATTTCCCTCTGGAGGCCACCTATATTGAGTGGAAACACGGCCCCTATGCCCAGAAGAACATCCTCTGCCAGGATTGCCACATGGTTGATATTGAGAATTTCAAACGTTCCGCCGATGAGTTTGTGAAACCGGAGCGCAAGGAATACAGGCATTACTTTAATGGTGCAAACTACCTGCTGACCTATCTTGCCGCAGGAGCCGCAAAAAAGGCTGGGGACACAAACCATGCTAAAATACTGATGAAACAGTACGAAATGGCGGTGGAACGGCTAAAGTCAGCCGGCGACCTGGAACTGGCACCGGTGTACCGCGACGGGCACTTGGCCGAACTGAGGGTACGGGTCAAAAACGTCCGGGCCGGACACAATTTGCCGACATCCCTTACCAATGTGAGGCAGATGTGGTTGGAGGTCACGGCGAAGGATGAGACCGGAAAGACCGTTATGACCAGTGGCGAAGTTAGAAATGACGGCACCTTGCCCGACAATGCCCGCCTCTTCAATTCGGACGGCATGGGGGAGAATTTTCACTTCGCCGTAGATCCCTGGGTGATAACATCTTTCTCGCGACACGACACCATCCCACCAAGAGGGTATAAGGATGTTTTCTACGGGATTGCCACCCTTGGGATGGCGAAGTCGTTATCCATTGAAGTGAAACTCAGATACCGGCAGGCTGACCAGAAGGTTGCCGAAGCGTTGCTGGGCGCAGTACCGAAGGACATCGACCTGAAGAAAATATATGATCTCAAGGCGGTGCCCCCGCTCCCCGTGGTCGATATGGTGGTAAAGCAGGCGTCGTTTCCCACATCACACTAGGGAAGCAGCCACTTTCCTTACTGGAGTTGATATACAATATAAAGAGACTATGCAGCGGTAATCATATTGAAGCACTCTGCAAAGAACTAAACCCCGCCTGACACGGGTGAGGAGAGCATATGGAATACTTTCTGGCAACAGGAAGAAGATGTGAATCGACTTATGACTTTGGCCCGCAATCGCCGCCTATATTGCCCCACCAGTGTTGAAATGTCAGCAGAATACCGTTGCCACATGGGGCAAATTTGAACGTCGATTAACCCCCATGGAAATTGTGGTGCTCGATTCAAGCAACTCATTTCATTATGCAACCATTATTGCTACTAGAGGAGGCTACAATGTCTTTCATCAAGAGTATCAATTTATTTTGGAAGTTTTTTATTTTTGGCGGTCTAGCCACAGTTCTGCTATTGACGGCAATGTTTGTATCTTATCGCGGGATGAAGGGAACAAACGAGCGTTTTGACCGCTTCAACGATAAATATCAATCATTGGCACTGACGGTAAGTGAGATGCAGGCTCAAGGAATTCAGTCGGAACAGGCTGTTCGCAATGTGATCCTTAACCCATCCGATGAAAAGGCGCTCTCAAACTATAGCAAGGCTTCTGAAGAGTTCCTCGCATTGCTCAAAGACGCTATAATCATTGCCAATGGGGTCGAAGAGTATGGCAAACAATTTAATAAACTGCCGGCTATGTGGCGGGAGAATAGCGTTATTAAAGAGGAGATCATCAAGCTGGCCAGAGAGGGAAAACAGGCCGATGCGATTGAGCTACTAGTTAAGAAGGAAACTCCCAAGTGGCGGGAGATCAAAGTATTAATCGTTGAGATGCAGACCGCAATAAAGAAGGATATGAAGGCTGAACGTACTGATCTCAATGCATTTACTAATCAAACATTTTCCTTGGCGGTAACGACATTGATTATCACCATTTTGTTAATGAACTTGTTATTATTGATCTTCTGGAGGGTCATGCAGACCTCTTTCAATGAACTGATTTTGCGTCTCAAGGATATTGCAGCAGGCGAAGGCGATTTGAGTAAACGGCTTGAGGTACAGGGGATGGATGAACTTGCCCAAACAGCAATTTGGCTGAATAAATTCATAGAGAAAATGTCGGTAATCATTACCAGTGTGGTCGGGACGTCATCCAATCTGGCATCGGCAACCTTAGAATTAAACATAACTGCTGAACAAATGGCCGTCAGTGCTGAAGAAGTAGCTGCTCAAGCAGGTACTGTGGCAACTGCTAGTGAAGAGATGGCAGCCACCAGCAACGATATTGCCAAAAACTGTCACTTGGCAGCGCAGAGTGCCCAACAGGCTGCCGATACCACCCAGAATGGGTTTGAAGTTGTCAAAAACACGGTTGAAGGAATTCGTCAACGCGGAAAGCGCACCAAGGTGAATGCTCAGGCAATTTCTTCGCTGGGAGAACGCTCCGACCAGATAGGTGCCATTGTCGCAACTATTGAGGACATCGCCGATCAAACCAACTTGTTGGCCTTGAATGCCGCAATTGAAGCGGCCAGAGCCGGAGAGCAAGGGAGGGGGTTTGCCGTTGTTGCAGACGAAGTGCGTGCCCTGGCTGAACGTACTACGCGCGCTACAAAAGAAATCGGTGAAATGATAAAAGCTATTCAAAATGAGACCAAACAGGCAATCGTCTCAATGGAAGAGGGGGTTAAGGGAACAGAAAAGGGGGCGGCCGAGGCAACCCTACTGGAGTCTGCACTCCAGAAGATTCTTGAGCAGGTCAATGAGGTCACCTCGCAAGTAAGCCAGATTGCTACCGCTGCGGAAGAACAGACCGCCACCACCAACGAGATCACGACGAACATTCACAAAATTTCTGAAATTATTGAAAGCACTTCCAAAGGAGCACAGGATACGGCCACGGCATCTTCAAGCCTCTCCCGCTTGGGAGAGGACCTAAATAGTCTGGTAGGTCAATTCAAGCTAGCCTAGCAAGCTGTTCATATTTTCGTTGGTACCTCGCTGCCTTGCAGCGTAGGGAGCAGCAAAATATACCTTTAAGCCGGTTGCAGCTTCCAACTCTTTGAACTGTGAAAATTCCTTGCCGTTGTCAACGGTTAGAGTCTGACGCATCGTCTCTGGCAGTTTCAAGAAACACGGGATGCTTTGGGCGTTCACGGCTGCCGCTTTATTGTCCGCGAGCTTTGCCGCCAGCAAATAACGGCTCATCTGCTCTACATGGGTGGCCAACGCCCCTTTTCCTTTGGCCCCTTCCAGGGTGTTTCCTTCCCAGTCACCGAAGCGTTCACGGCTTTCAACTATGACCGGGCGCTGGTCAATAGAAACGCGGCCAGGAATAAAACGCCGCCCTGAACCGTAGCGTCTCTGCTGGCGTTGTTTGGGATGACGCCGCCGTAGATGCTCATGGAGGTCGCCGTCCTGGCTGACGTCCAGGTAAATCCAACAATAAATCGTTTCATGGCTGATGCGCATCCGCTCATCATTGGGGCAAACAAGGGGAAGCGTCCCCACTCGGTGCGAGGCATCGTATCGATATCTGATAACTGCTACTGTGTATCAACCACCGGCAACCAAAGTTCGGGGCGTCTCTCATCGCTTATCCAAGGAAATAAGCTGATAAAACTAGCACCCGAGACATATCATCTTGCCGGAGAACAAGTGGAGGTACTACTACCAGTCTAAGAGAAGCGGGGATAGTTCGTAACCTCCCTCGTCCGGCGGTCGTAGAAGGTACTGAAAGTGGATTTTAAGTGAATGCTCTATATTCGAGTTTTTTGTCAACTGGCCCCATAGTTGGCCCCATTAAATACAAAAGAGGTTAGGCCAAACGGCCTAACCTCGTTATTTTATTGGAGCGGGAAACGGAATCCACTTTTTGATAGTCAATCTTAACAAGGCTTAAACATAAAATTTCAAATAAATTAAACTGTTACTCTTACATTCTCGGCTGATTTTCGTTTGCAAACGTTCAGCAGAATGCGTTAAATACCAAGCTCTTGGTCAAAGTTTAGTCAAATGTTTTGAGACAGTTGTTTCGAGTCCATGCTGGCTCCCCAAGCGCGACGTTCAGCAAAACTTTTTCGCCCACCATTTTGGGTTTCTGATGGCTCCGGTCAAGAAGAATCATCCAAGGACGGAATACACATTTCTGAAAACACCCTGGAGTATATGCTAAACGCCCAGTTTACAGGGTTTCGTTATGCGTTTCGTTATTCCAAAGTTAATTAACAGTACACAACGCGACAAATTTTGACGCTTTGCCATGTCATACTGACCTTACGATCAATGACAAAGGAGGCAGGGCATGGCAAGCAGGAGACCCTTTCGCGGTATTCACCACAGGAACAGCACTTCCTTTCAACTGGACAGCGAATCCCGCAAATACCCCAGAGCGCCTTTTAAACAGCACGACCTTTGTGTCATTTTATTATGACACTATCACTCAAGCGTCTCGAAAACCGCTTTTTCCTCATCCGTTTGTCACGCGAAGCGGGGCATATCTGTTTCGGCGCGATGCTATTCCTTTTCGTATGTTTCTACAAGATTTCGATAATGGGTGCTGAAGTCAGTATTAGTCTGCATTTCCGCTCGCTGATATCCACTTGCTATTTCCGGACGCATGCTCTCTGGAATAACTCTCTCCGCCAGGGGATAGAGGATATCGTCCTCTTTGGCAATATGGTCACGCAGAAGTGCTGCATAGGCCAAGGCGTTTTCTACGATGACGCTCTCTCGCCCCGGAATGCCTTCCACAGCCTCGTTAACAGCAGTTTCCATCCCAAGTACAAAAGCTCTGCCCTGCTCATGTTCCATCAGCATTGCCGCTACCGGACTGTTCTCGCGCGGCATGCCGTTTTTGACCAATGCGACGAAAAGTACATCCTCTTCCTTGGCATGATGAAATCGGTCCGCATAATTGCGGATAAAGTCAACGCCATCCAGGTAGAACTGCCAATCTGTATGGCTACCCTCTAAAGTGAGGGGGGCATTACGCTCCAGCAACGCAATCATGCGCAGTATCAGACGATGCTCGTCCACAAGTGTTGAGGTAATGTTTGTCTTCATCAGTCCCTCCTGGTGCCGTCGATACCGACAATCACGGTTTCCAAGGGGATATCCCTGCCGCTTTTCTGAATGGCTTCCCTGACCATGATATCGAGCCCGCGGCAACAAGGCACCTCCATGATTGCCACGGTGATATGAGGGGTTTCATTAGTAGAAAAGATCGTAGCCAGCTTTTCCACATACGTGTCGGTTTCATCGAGTTTAGGACATGCTATCGCCAGCGCTTTCCCTTTCAGCAGGTCCTGATGCATGCTCCCCATGGCAAAAGCGACACAATCGGCGCAAACCAGGATTTTTGCGTTTTTGAAGTACGGAGCGGCGGGCGAGACCAAATGAAGCTGTACCGGCCACTGTCTGAGTTCAGAGACTGCCTTGTTGTTGTTTGTTTCTTCGTTTAACGGCCTCTCAATTACCTTTGCCATGCTGCCTGGGCAGCCACATCCCAAATTACCCATGATTTACTCTCCTTTTGTCGCTAAGAATTCGTTGACTTCCAACTCGATTTTCGCTTCATCTTCCTTTGACAGGCCATGAATGGAGACTACATCCTTCAGAAGACAGATCCCCACTTTGCAGGTGGTACAGCCAATGTCATACCGGGCAAGAATCTCGCCGATCCCCGGGTAGGTCTGCATTACATCCTGTATCGCTCTATCACCAAGTTCGTTGCTGAAGTTCATTGGGCGCCTCCTTGCTGTTTTATGATTATGAGGTTAACAAACAAACGGTTGACGGGCATTGATGTAGATCAAGTAACTGCGAATTCTCTCAGGAAGTTTATCGACCGGCTATTGGGATGGAAAAACTGTAAAAATGGCACTCCACGACAGAAATCGTTGGAGGATGCCATGAGGGACTTGGTTCATAATTCGTTGGGATTTTTCAAGACATAGCAAGAGATTGTCATGACCACGTCGGCTAATTATGACTCTCAACCTGACAAATTAAAGGTGAAAACCAAATAATTTGACCTGTGTCATGCAACTTGCGATGCAGGAAGGCTACGTTGGACTTAATAGGATAGCGTTCAAATTCGATTCAATAAAGGAGTTGTTTATGCGGGATTGCGGATCAGTCAGATCATCTGACGCATACAGGAACTTCCGCCGAGCTATAGCCAATGTCTGGGGTAGGAACGATGAAATACCACATTATTTGTAAAGATTGCCGTTGCCAGGAGGATCAGAGCTCCAGCCAGCACCGGCATCAGGATAAAACTTGGGCCGACGGCCCCCTGCACGCCGATCAGAGCTGTTGCTCCTCCCGGAGGATGGGTCGTATGGGTCATGTTCATCACGAAGATTGCCAGCCCCACCCCAATGGCCATGGTCACCGGCGAGGAGCCGAAAAGGGCTACCACAATCACCGCAACGGTGGCGGAAACAAGATGCCCTCCAACCAGATTGCGCGGTTGGGCCAACGGCGAGTCGGTGGCGCCGAAAAGGAGGACTGCTGAAGCCCCGAAGGAGCCGATCAGCAAAGGGTGGCCCACCAGGGTTGTTATCTCGCAAATAGCAAGAATACCCAGGGTTGCGCTGATGCAGCTCCATACTGCATAACGCAGAGACATCGGTGGACGCGGCCCCCTGAAGGGTGCCTTGAACTTGCGGGGTAACCTGGCAAGCCTTTTATTAATCGCAACGTGTCTCCGTATGAAGATTGATATGCGTTTTTTCAATCTATTAACGCCTCCAGGTCAATGACTAAGATAAGGCTCGAGCGGTATGAGCCGTTGATAATCGGCATAGCTGAGCGAGCTGTGCCAGTGTCCGCTGAACATTCCAACGCCAATCCCCACCATAAAGATAAGCACAACCACGGCAGGAAAAACCAAAACCGGTAGTGGTCGTTTCCAGAAAAAAGGCTGCATGGCGAGGATATTATGTTCGGGGCAGTGCACAACACAGGTGAGGCACCCCGTGCATTCCGGAGAGGAAACTGCTGTGCTGGAATGAACCGCAAGGCCGGAAGGACAGGCAGCGGTACAGCGCCGACAACCGGTGCAGCCACTCGTGTCCCGACGGATTTTGAAGGGGCTGATGATGCTTGCCAAGCCAAGCAGCGCCCCATAGGGGCAGAGATAGCGGCACCAGAAATTTTTGTACAGAAGGGACAAAAAGGTCAGGATCGCCAGAACCGTCACCGTGGTTATGGACATACTTGTGAAAAAATGGAGCATCTTGACATCGCTGACCGCCCAGTAGGGAGCATCCAAAAATCCACTAAGTGTATCGGCCGGCATATCCAGCAAAATTAGCTTAACGAACAGTAACAGCAATAGATACTTGACGCCTCTCAATACGACGTCGAGCCATGGCCAAATACTGAAATTCCGGCCAAACAGCAGCCGACCTAACTTGTGTGCACCTTCGGAGAGGGTACCGACAGGGCAAAGCCAGGAGCAGAAAGATTTCTTGGCAAGCAGACTCATGAGCAGGACCGTCAGGAAGATAACCAGGGACGCGGGATGGATTGGGTGGATCTTTCCTGAAACCAGCCAGTATTTTAGGCTGGTAAGCGCGCCGATGGGCAAAAATCCCTCCACGCCCGGCGGACGAGACACCACTGGAACTGATGCGCCGCTTTCGGCGGCATTGACAAACATACCGAAACGGATGCCGATGCCGATCACCCACAACAAAAAGCACCATTGAACGATGGTGCGTATGGTACGCCCTGATTTTGCAGAAAGCTGAGCCATGATACATCCTCTTTCAATCATATCCCGGGGGCGGGTTTATTCTGCCCAACCCCCGGGAACACGATCTATTTTGCGGCAAAGGGATCCTTGATCTCATCCTGCGGCTTGAACATCAGCTTTTTCGTGCCGCGGTTGTTCACGTACTTGGCCAGCTCCAGGTCGACCTTCTCCGGGACCGTCACCCCCGCCTTGGCCAGGGCCTGGCGGAGCAGTCCTTCGGCCTTGCCCGCATGACTGGTCGCATCGCCAAGGATACGAAGCGCCTCGCTGGGGTTGTGGAAACCGGTAGAGTTCTCGGCACCGATGAACACGACCCGGTAAAAGGCCTCTTCGTAGTGATCCCGGGCCTTGGCATAGAGATCCTTGTCGATCTGCCTGCCGGCGGTCTGGGCCTTGTTGGCCATCTCGAACAGCTTGGCCACGGTGGCAGTGGCGTAGCCGGAGCGGATGAACTGGGACATGGTCCGGTCCTGGATGGCGAAGATCTGGTTGCGCAGCCATTCGGGCGTTTCGGAGTGGCACTGCTGGCATGCCTTCAGGTCGTTCTTCAGCGGGCTCATGATCTGATGGTCTGAAACCTTGTGAGTTCCTACCTTGGTGTAGGGCATATGGCAGTCAGAACATGCCACGCCCGCCTGCCAATGCACGCTGTTGTTGGAGAAGAGTTCGAATTCCGGGTGGCGGATGAAAGCCAGCTTGAATCCGGTGACGCTCTGGGTCCACTCGCCGCTCGACGGATTGTTGCGCAGTTTTTTGATGATGTTCTCGATGGTAATACGGCCCCATTTACTACCTTCCCATGGGAACATGACGTCGGTTGATTTCATCTGCGCATCTTTGGTGATACTGTAGGTAACATGACATTGAGCGCATACTAGGGACCGCATGTCCTGCTGGGTCAGCTTGGACTGATCGACGCCGAGCTTATCCAGGGCTTTGCCCAGAGTGAACCCGCGGGATATCCTCAGAGACATATCATTGTTATTGTGGCAGTCGATGCAGGTCACGCCAAGGGTTTGGTGTTCCTGCGGAACCTGTGCAAGAACCTCCTTGTACGGCTTGGCAAAGTAGTCTTTGCCCATTTTTCCCTGCAAAATCGGGGCATACGGCGTCTTGCAGGTCAGACAGGAACCGCCGGCCTTGTAGCGTCCCGGATCCACATCCAACTGATCCTTGATCATGTTGAGGTGCCCCCGTGGCTCGCTGTACTCGGAACCCATGGCCCAGCCATTGTACAGAAGCGCCAAAAACGGGAATTCGTCGAGCTTGTCAGGACGTTCCCGTCCTTCGTCATTTCCCTTTTTGTACCGGCTCTTGCCTGCCGGATTAGGTTCACCGGTTTTTTTCCAAAGTTCGTACTCTATGGGGTAAACCTTCCCCCATACAGCAGGCTCAATAGTCCCGTCGGGGATCGCAGCGGTCTTTACCGGTTCGACTTTCTTGGGGGCGCACCCCGCGCCGATCGTCACGGCAGCCATCAGCGCCAGCACGGCGCAGCTCTGCAACATCTTCATTCTGTTCTCCTCTCTTTGGTTTTTATCTGGTAGCAACGGTGCCGGACATCCGGTGGCGCAACTGCCGGTGGCAGCCCCAGCACTGCCGCGTGGTATCCAACTTTGAAACCGCCTCGGCATGACAGCGAATGCAATTGCTCTGTACGACCTTTGCCCCATGGCTGGACAGGGTGATCCGCTCCGGAACCATGCCGGTATTAAACGAAATCACATCCTTCATGCCGTCGATTGACTTCCAGACATAGTGGACCACGTGGTTGCCATTCGGCAGGTGGCAATCGACGCAACGAACCCGCCGGTGGGCGCCGGCGTGACTCCAGGCGGTGTGCTGCTCCTCCATGACATGGCAGCTGGCGCAGAAATCCGGCGATTCCGACAGCGCCAGCAATTGCGGAGGTCCGAAGAGCAGAAAGGCAGCGACCGCAAGGCCGATGACAACTACCGACAGGATCGTAATAAAACCTTTTGATGACGTCAGGAACCGCATGGGGCCTCCCTGATATTGAATCTATTTGGTGCCGCACATACCGCAACGTTCTCGGAATAATCCCAGGTTAGCATCAGGCGCGCAGATGGCCTTGACCCAGATCAAGAAAATGGCGATGGAGAGTAAAGGGAATGGATTCTTCCGGCACCTGGGCATGAGAACAGGCCGTTACAATGATGGTAGCAATGGCGATCACAAGGCCTGAGGCTGCCGTAAGGATGCGGTGTCCGCGAGATGCAGGTATGCGGATAGAGATTGGGCCGTGGGGATTACAATTTTCGTATGGGGAAACCTGACCGGGCAGTAGGGGGGGGCAAACGCAGGGCCGGCCGTGGGAAGCGGAGCGTCGTCCCGCACCCCAGGGGCCATGGCGCCGATGGCGTAGACCCCTGGGATGCGCGATCTCGATAATGTCGTTACAGAATCTTAGACTGATGTGCCTGCCAACTTTGTTTCACAGGCGGTCAAACGTTCCTTCAGCTCCTTCTCTTTCTTCCACCGCTCCGTTACATCCCGCATGATTGAAGCGCATCCCTGCATGAAGCCGGCCTCGTCGCGCAGCAAAATCATGCTGAACTCCAATGAAACGCGGGTGCCATCCTGGCGGACGCCCGGCGAAGAGAGAAGACCTGTTTTGTATTTCGTTTCACCGGACGCCATCACCCGCCGATAGCCATCCCAGTGGCGGGCACGCAAATTCTCGGGGATGATCAGGTCAAGCGATTGCCCGACAGCTTCTGCTGAAGAGTGGCCGAACATGTGCTCGGCCCCACTGTTCCAAAAGCGGATAACCCCTTCACGATCCGAGATGAGGATTGCGTCCGGTGAATCATTGACCAACTGTTTCAAGAAACTGTCCATATCCCCTCCTCGCGGTACTTGATAGTTTAAGCAATAAACGCCCCTGTGCAAGACGTGGGGCGTTTATTGCTCATCGAATCTTTTTGTAATGTGTTATCCCAGTATGGCCTTCAGGTCGGCATCGGCGGTGGTGATCGGGCCGAGGTTGAAGTTCTCCACCAGGAAGTTGAGCACGTTGGGGGTGATGAAGGCCGGCAACGACGGCCCGATCTTGATGTTCTTGATCCCCAGATGCAAGAGGGTCAACAGGATGACCACGGCTTTCTGCTCGTACCAGGAGAGGATCATGGAGAGCGGCAGGTCGTTCACGCCGCACTCAAAGGCCCCGGCCAGGGCCACGGCGATCTGGATGGCCGAGTAGGCGTCGTTGCATTGGCCCACGTCCAGCAGACGCGGGATGCCGCCGATGTCGCCGAATTCCAGCTTGTTGAAACGGTACTTACCGCATGCCAGGGTCAGGATGACCGTATCCTTCGGCGCTTTTTCAGCGAACTCAGTGTAATAGTTGCGTCCCGATTTGGCGCCGTCGCAGCCTCCCACCAGGAAGAAGTGTTTGATCTGGCCTGCCTTGACCGCAGCAATGACTTTGTCGGCTACGCCAAGTACAGCGTTGTGACCAAAGCCGGTCAGGATTTCCTGCCCGGGATTCTCCGGCAGCGCCGGGCTTTCCAAAGCCTTGTTGATTACCGGGCTGAAGTCCCAGCCATCGATATGGTTGACGCCTGGCCATGCCACCAGTCCCCAGGTGAAGAGACGGTCTGTGTAGTTATCAGCCGGTTTCTGAATGCAGTTAGTGTTGAAAATGATGGCGCCGGGGAAGGTGGCAAACTCCTTGGCCTGGTCCTGCCATGCCCCGCCAAAGTTCCCAACCAGGTGGCTGTACTTTTTCAGGCCGGGATAACCATGGGCCGGCAGCATCTCACCGTGGGTGTAAATGTTGATGCCTTTGCCTTCCGTCTGTTTGAGAATTTCCTCCAGCATCTTCAGGTCGTGGCCGGACACCAGGATGGCCTTGCCGGCCTTGGTGCCGAGCTGTACCGACGTGGGGACCGGGTGGCCGTAGGTGTCAGTGTGGGCAGCGTCCAGAAGTCCCATCACGGTCAGGTTGTGCTTGCCGCACTCCATGGAGAGGCCCACAAAGTCCATGAGTCCCAGGTTGGGATCAGTAGTGGCGGCCAGGGCCTTCTGAAAGAAGGCCAGCACCTCGTCGTCGCTGCGGCCCAGAATCATGGCGTGGTCCATGTAGGCGGCCATCCCCTTGAGGCCGTACATGAGGATCTCGATCACGGAGCGGATATCCTCGTTGGCGTGCTGGGCGTTGATGCCGTACGCCTCCCCCTGACGGGTCATGCCGTCGAGATCCTCGGCAGGTTTCCATTCGGCCACGGGACCGGAGAGGGTGGTGCCTTTGGCGGCCAGCGCCGTGCGGGCCTTCTCCTTGAGCTCATAGCAGCGCTTGATGATACCGCCGATGCGGGGGGCCTCGAAATCCACGTTGGTGACGGTGGTGAAGAGCCCTTCGATGGTGAAGCGGTCGATCTCGGGGTCGCGCCCCAGCTTGTCGGCGTGGAGTGCCAGACTCTTCAAGCCGTACACCAGATGGTCCTGAAGCGTTGCTACATCGGGTTTCTTGCCGCATACGCCGGAGATGTCGCAGCCGGTGCCGTGTGCCGCCTGTTCGCATTGGTTACAGAACATTCCCATGAGTAATTCTCCTTTATTTTTTGGTTTCTACAAACACGCAGATTGTCTTCCGCCGCTTCTAATGGTCAAGAACCTACACCGATATTTGTCCTGATTGTTTGACTGAAGTCAAACTTGATCAATTTGATCCATTTCCAATAACTAAGTATGCTGAGGTTTGTAACGACATTCTATGAAACGTCTTCCCGTTTTTTCTCAAAAAACGACCGAAGGGCCACGGCATTGTTATGTTCAATGTCATGTGCACTGAAAAGCAAGGTAATGTCCTGCTTCCGGGACATGTCCAGGAGAAAATGCCAGTTTTGGCTATTGCCCTCTAACTCAGCTTCGTAGCGTCGGCAGAATTCTTCCCACTTGGCTGGGTCGTGCCCAAACCATCGTCTCAAATTATCGCTGGGGGCCAGATCTTTTAACCATCCATCCAACAGGAGATTTTCTTTCTTCACACCTCGGGGCCACAACCTGTCCACAAGGTAACGTGGGCCGTCTTCTGGTTCATGCGGTTCATATACACGCTTGACTCGTATCATGATATCCGCCTCAAAAAGCAAAAGTGGAACATTTGAAACCCGTAGTTTTCTTTTTGTCACGCTTCCTTGGCCGCTTTGTTCGCTGCGATAAGAAGTGGGTCCCATACAGGAGAGTAGAGCGGCGAATAACTCAGATCAAGTTCCGCGAGTTCAAACACCGTCATCTGTTTGTAAATAGCCGTTGCGATAACATCGAGCCGCTTTGCCACCACGTCCTGCCCTATCATCTGCCCGCCGAGAATCAAGCCGGTCCCTTTTTCAAGCAGGAGCAGCACCCGCATTATTCCACCTCCGGGAAATGCCCCCCTGGTAGGAGTATCCACGTGGATTTTTACATAGTTTGCGCCTATTTCGCCGAGTTGACGTTCGCTGAGGCCGGTCGTGGCCACCGTAAGGTCGAAGAACTTGAAGACCGCAGTCTGGTCAATACCGTAAAACATCTTCATGGCTTTGCTGTTGACGATGTTGCTGCCCACGAGTCGTCCCTGCTTGTTTGCCGCCGGGCCGAGCGGCATATAGCCGTTTCTACCGAGCTGGCGGACATAGTGTTCGGCGCAGTCGCCGGCAGCAAAAATATCAGGAAGGTTCGTCCGCAAAAAGCGATCGACCTTTACCGCACCGGCAACCCCCAACTCGCCTCCGGCAGCCGAAAAGAGTTCCGTGTTCGGCTTTACCCCGATGGAGACAACCACCATGTTCGCGTCGAAGTCTCCGGCCCTGGTACTGACCACGGTGCCATTCTTTTCCATAATATCGACATTGGTATGGAGCGTGATTCCTTTCTCTTCTATCTTCTCCAGGACCTTCGCCCTGATCTCTTCAGCAAAGGAGGGGAGGATCGTGGCGGACTTTTCAAGGATGACCGGGGGAATTTTCATGTTGTAGAGGACATCCGCCAGCTCTAAATTGGTATAACCGGAACCCACGAGAAGTGCATTGGTAGGGGCTTTTTCGTAGATTATTTTTTTGACCAGCCGCGTGTCGTCCAGGGTCTTGAAATAGAATACGTCATTATCTTCAAATCCGGGAAGAGAAAGCCTGATCGGTTTATTGCCGGTGGCGTACACGAGGTAATCGTAACTTTCACGATATTCCCGAGCATTGATGAGATCAACAACCGCCACTTCCTTCTGAACCGGATCAATTCTAATAACTTCATGGTTCTGCCGGTAATCGATACCGCGTTCCTTTCGGATCGTATCAAGATCAAGAGCATAGAGCTCCTCGACAGGCTTGTCCTTATAGAACAGGTTATAAGGCATACCGCAGGCGGCATAAGAAACATCGCCTGATTTTTCCAGAATAATCACCTGCGCGCCGGGATCTTCACGTTTGATCTGGCTGGCAGCTGACAGTCCACCTGCTATCCCACCAATAATCACAGTCTTCATCTGATCACCTCTTGAGATGTGCTTTTAATGGCTGCACCTTACTGTGGGTTTTGTTATGAATGATTGGTTGTCATCCCCACCGCCAGAGAGAAAGTATCAGGATAATGATAAAGACAATCGTAAGGTTCATGTGCGCCATGAAGAAAAACACCCGTTCGTGCATTGGTGCTTTTCGGGGACCGGAAACGATGAGCTCCCCTACTGCTGTCATGGCAGTCACCTTCTCGCTGCCGTGCGGAGCGAGTGACAAGGCCTCAGTCAAGTTGTTGCCGGCATTGTGCCGTCCCATGTGAATCCCTTGTTTCCAGAGTTTACTTTGGGTCGCATCGTAGACCTTTCCCTCGAAGGCAAAATAAGCGGGCCGCCCATCTTTCCCGTCAAAAGCTGCCAAATCTTCAAGGGTCAGTTCACCGGTCATGCCTGTGATTGACGACTCCTTCCGCTTTGCCTTGAGACGCGGTCCGATGATGGTGATGACGAACAGGGCAGAGATTACCATTACCAGGTAGAGACAAACCTTAATGAATAGGAGGATGCCAAATCGGGTGTGAAAGAGCGTATCGAAAGAGGATATCCGGTAGTAAGTCAGGATTGACCCGGTTACGCCCATGACAATCATCGAGACGATCCCGACTCTCAGTTCGCCTCGCGGGAGGCCGCTGGCCGCATAAGCCGGCTTTAGGATCAGGTGCACGTAGAGGATCGTACCGAACCAGAAAATAGCGGTCAGGAAGTGGATATAGCCGATTGCCAATCGGAATTCTTTTACAAACGTACCCCTTTCAGGAGTTACTGTCTTGGTTTGGAGAGATTTGGCAAATGCCTTGCCGGCCATTGTCAATTCGCCGCCACCGCCAGGGTCAATGTGACAGGCAGCACATGCCTGGCCGGTCTGCTTGGCATACTCTTCGGTAGCACCAACCCCCTGGGGCAGCAATATCACAAATGCCGAAAAAAGAAGTATTCCGATAAGGTGCTGCAAAACTATTTTAGGCATGCGGTTCCTTCCTACCATCGTCTTGTCGACTGAAATCTGATTGCAGGGGGTGATGAGATTCAGCATTTATGCAGGCATGCCGTACGCACAACTTCAACCATTCGGCCTACCAGTTCGGAATGGCTCTGCACTTGAAAAACATAACGGGGTACGTTGTGGCTGGGTGTCCTTGCCATAAACGGTTCCCCCCAAAAGCTCAGGAGGCATTCAGTTTTGCCCTCTTTGTCAAGATCGGAGATGATGGCTGAAACTCCTCCTGAGATGGAGGTCCAAATGGTCTCACGAACTTTGCTTTGGTTTGGACAGCACTTGATTTTGGGCATAACTTCGCCTTCCCACATCTCCCGACCACTGGAATCGAGGATAAACTGGATCGACTTTACCGCAGGGTTTTCAATAGCGGTTTTGAGAAGTGCATCAAACAAAATCTGACGCTTGAGCATGACTGGACAGACGTGAAACCACAACATATTGTTGCGTGCCCGACGGGAAAAGTCTTCCATCGTCTGGCGAATGCTCAATGGCCCAGCAAAAAAATCCAAAAAGCAATTTTTTTGGTCATGAATGGCCTCCTTAGGGGGTCAGTATAAATTCAAAGTTATAGACGTGGTTTTCCTTTTTTTTCGGGGCCGTTTATTGAAAAAATCAGTGTTGATACCTACATCTGGACCAGTGCATGTTATGTAAAATCCATTTAATCACACCATGAAGGCAAGATAATGGGGATGCAACCTCATGATGCTAAAATTGTATCAAAAGTTTATACCGACCAATGTCAGTAGTAATTGCTCAGTGTATCAACTAACTAGTCACCGTAAACGTTTACAAGGTTTCACATAAACTGAACCGTTAGTAATTCTAACTTTCCAATTCGATCATTATGTCGTCTCCAACCAATTCGACTTGATAGGTCTTCAGGGTATAGCCGGGATGGTCTGTTGAGGCACCGTTTGTCAAATCGTAGTGCCAACCGTGACGTGGGCAGGAGATGACGCCTTCCTTGACTATTCCTGCCAGCATCGGGCTTCCCTGGTGGGGACATTCATTCTCGCAGGCGAAGATTTTTCCTCTGTCGTTAGTCAACACAACTTCGACTCCGTCAATGGTTATGAGCTTCTTGCCCCAGAAAGGGACCTCAGTAAGCTTCGCGGCAAAAATCATGTCATTACTCTCCTTTGTCACTTCAATGTTAACCTCCAGAACTCTCAGAGCAACATGATTTTTTTCGTGGAGTCTCCTGCACCGATATCTTCTACCGGCAGCCCTTCCTCGCAATACGCATTAAACCCACCAACCAGAAAGTGGGAGTCATTCCAGCCAAGTTGCTGAAGCAACTTGGCTGTGCGACTGCTTCGTTCGTCGCCAGGACAGGTCGAATAAACGATTATAGTCCGGTCACGGGGAATTTGTTTCAAATGCTTCTCGACTTCGTCGTCGTTTAACCTCAATGCGCCTCGAACTTTCTTGACAGCCCAGTCCCAGTCTTGGTGATGGCGATCGTCAACAAAGAAAAGTTGATCACCGCGTTTCATGAGGGATTTCAATTCGTTCACGGTAACTCCCAATCCTTCGATCATATCATTTCCTCCTTTGCCTCAATATTGGTCAAAGTTTTTTCAATTTTCTCCTTCAACTTCAGCCTGCTTGTCGATCCGTTTCAAACTTTTGTGTATTTCAGTAACAGCGTTTATATTTATTTAAGAGTTTGTCGCAACACATACGATAGAATCCCGCCATGACAGAAATAATCGAGCTCATTGGGAGTATCGATGCGGACAGTCACCGAAAACTGGCCCGACGAACCATCGCTTAACCTGGTTTTAACTGTGATTCTCTGTCCCGGCTCCAAAGAGGTGAGACCTTCGATATCAAACAGTTCATCCCCGCTTAAACCCAGGGAGCTGCATGTATCACCCGGCAAGAATTGCAGAGGGAGGATTCCCATTCCGACGAGATTGGAACGGTGGATCCGTTCAAAGCTTTCGGCTATCACCGCACGAACCCCCATAAGCAGTGTCCCCTTGGCGGCCCAGTCCCGCGACGAGCCGGTTCCGTATTCTTTGCCGGCAATAACGATGAGCGGAACCTTTGCTTCGTGGTAGCGCATGGCAGCGTCGTAGATGAACATCTGCTCGCTCCCTTTGCCGTCTGTTGACTTCCAGGTGGTCACCCCCCCCTCCACCCCCGGTACCAGATGGTTCCTGATACGGATGTTGGCAAAGGTTCCCCTGACCATCACCTCATGGTTACCGCGGCGGGAGCCGTAGGAGTTGAATTCCTCCGGCTTCACGCCGAGGGAGATGAGGTAGCGACCTGCCGGTGACTCCTTGCCGATGGAGCCGGCCGGGGAAATATGGTCTGTTGTGACGGAATCCCCAAGGAGCACAAGAACCCGGGCGCCCTTGATGTCGGCGACTGGTGCTGGAACAGCCGTGAAATTGGTAAAAAATGGCGGTTCCTTGATATAGGTCGATTGCTTCTGCCACCTGTAAAGTTCACCGATTGGTGTTTCAAGCCCATTCCACAGTTCGCCGCCAGTAAAAACGTTCCCATATGTGTTTCTGAATTGTCCTGCCGAGACATGGTTGTGAACAAGCTCTGTCACTTCTTCCTCTGCGGGCCATATATCTTTGAGGAAAACGAGCTGGCCATTCGGGTCGATCCCAAGAGGATCATGAGTGAGGTCGATGTTGATGTTTCCCGCGAGGGCATAGGCGACGGCGAGTGGTGGGGAGGCGAGATAGTTCGCCCGAACATAGCTGTTGATCCGTCCTTCGAAGTTACGGTTACCCGAAAGTACCGCCGCAACCGCCAGGCCACCGTCAACAATAGCCTTGACAATATGCTCGGCCAGCGGCCCGCTGTTGCCGATGCAGGTCGTACAGCCGTAACCGATCAGATGGAAGTGCAAACCTTCAAGATAGGACATCAGCCCTGTGGAAACAAGATAATCAGCGACAACTTTCGAGCCAGGCGCAAGGCTTGTCTTCACCCATGGCTTGACTTGCAGGCCACGCTTTACTGCGTTTCTAGCCAGGAGCCCGGCGGCGATCATCACCGAAGGATTGGAGGTATTAGTGCAGCTGGTGATGGCGGCAATGACAATGGAACCATGGCAGAGGCTGTACGCGGTCCCGTCTGGTTGACGCAGCGGCATACACCGGCCCAAAGCTCCGAGTTCCCGGTCGGGATGAACCACTGCCAGCTCTGGGGCAACGGTCATCGGCGAACCTCCCTCACCAAGCCATCGTTCCTTGGTTTCCTTCTCCAACTTTACCGCTTCATGTTGCATGAAGGTGATCAGAGATGTGCGAAAGGAATTACGCACATCCTTGAGCAGCAGCCGGTCCTGAGGTCTGGAGGGACCTGCCAAACACGGTTCGACCGTATCAAGATCCAGTTCTAGCGAATCGCTATATGCCGATTCGGACTGGTCGGGGGTATGCCAAAGACCCTGCACCTTGAAGTAGGCTTCAACTAGCGGGACAAGTGCACCCCGCCCGGTAAGGCGCAGATAGGCGGTGGTCTGCTCGTCAACCGGGAAGATACCGATCGTGGCGCCATACTCCGGCGCCATATTGCCGATTGTTGCGCGGTCGGCCACGGAAAGCGAGGCAAGGCCGGGACCGAAGAACTCCACGAATTTCCCTACTACTCCTTTCCTGCGAAGCATCTGCGTGACAGTCAGGACAAGATCGGTAGCCGTCGCCCCTGGTTTGAGTTTACCCGTGAGGCGAAAACCAACCACCTGGGGGATGAGCATCGAGCAGGGCTGGCCAAGCATAGCCGCCTCCGCTTCAATACCACCCACACCCCAACCCACCACCCCCAGCCCGTTGATCATTGTAGTGTGAGAATCGGTCCCGATCAGCGTGTCGGGATACACCCATGTCGCGCCATTCAGTTCCGCTGTCATAGCGACGTGGGCAAGATACTCCAGGTTTACCTGGTGGCAGATGCCGGTTTTCGGAGGGACGACGCGGAAGTTGTCGAACGCCATCTGCCCCCAGCGGAGAAATTGATAACGCTCTCGGTTGCGCTCGAATTCGATGGCGGTATTCTCTTGTAGTGCCGCCATAGTGCCATACCGGTCCACTTGCACTGAGTGGTCGATGATCAGATCGACCGGCTGGAGCGGGTTGATTCGGGAAGGCTTCCCTTTAAGCCTGTGCAGAGCCGCGCGCATGGCGGCGAGATCAGCGACTGCCGGCACACCGGTGAAGTCCTGAAGGAGCACCCGGGCCGGCATGAACTGGATTTCCCTGTCAGGGAGAGCCGTCGGCTCCCACCTGGCCAGCGCCTCGATGTCCGCTTTCCTGACAGTCACGCCGTCTTCGCGGCGCAGGAGGTTTTCCAGAAGTATTTTCAATGAAAAGGGTATTCGTGAAAGATCAATGCGTGCAGATTTGGCAAACGCTTGCAGGGAATGGTACCGATATTTTTTACCGCTGACCTCAAGGGTCACGAGGGAATCAAAACTGTTCCGTGTATTTCCCATAACCACCCTCACATTCGTTATCAAGCGCTCCGAACCAAATCCTCGGCACGTTCTTTGATTCGCTGCAACTCCGTCTTAATTACCGATTCCATTTCTTTTTCGTGACCAGTTATCCCTTTTACATCTGTTAATTTAGGCACCAATACCAAATTAAATTGTAATACAACCGGTGCCATGGGATTCTGGACAGAATAAGGAACTACTTTTATGATAATTTGCCCGGAAAAATCTGGATGATCGACCAGTTTCTGGCGGATGTCCTTAAATTTGTTACTTACCAGAAACTTTTCTCTGTATGGTACGCCCCGCAGAGTGTTTTCCCTTATTATTTCAATTTCATACACATAGGATCTGAATAACTCGGGATCATAATCGTTTTCATTTTCCTGTACCTTGATTTCCTTGGGGACCCCCTGATAATACACAAAATAGTCAAACCCTCCGGACACGGAGTTTTCCCAACTGATGTTGAGTTCCTTGGCAGTCCCGCCTTCTAGCCGTCCCACGACGCTGGAAGCGTTCACGTCCGGCAAGTAGTGCTGTGGCGTCTCTATGCTGTCTAAAAGCACATTCCAAATGGTTTCAGGATCAGCATGTATCAACACCCTTAATGTCTTAACCATAGTGCCACCTCACGCCATTCCGTGGGGAATCATGTATCCCAAATATATTCAAAGTTTCACTTTCACGCATGGCAAACCTCCTATCCCTGTTATATCCGGATTTGCCGTGAGCCTACGAAGTTCGATCCAAGCGAGATCTAACAACGTACTTCGCGATCATTGCTCATCCTGTTCACTTGGGGAGATACGCCATTAATTCCTTGAGCCTATTCAGCGCTGCTTCTAACTCGGCAAGGTTTGCTTCCAGCTGCATCAAATCACCCGTATCCAATTGAGGTGCAAACTCTTGGATTACTGCAATTTGCTCTGACAACACATCATTCATTCTGAAGTGCTCCTCTGAAAGATATAAATTCGGGTGATTGTTTATCCGCTCGCTGCCTTTTATATCTCCCCCTTTGAACATTCGAAATGTTTTTACGAAGCTATCTAGCAGACGCAGGTTTCTCTCCAACCGATACAGGTTACCGGACAGACATCAATGGCCTGCAACTGAATATCCTCTTCAGTTGCCCCTCTTGGATCAAAACACTCTGCTAGGCCACGATCGTTCAAATGGAATACATCGGGAAGATTTTTGACACAAATACCACAACCGATACACATGTTCTGGTCAACAAATGCCTCTTTTGTCATGGTTGTTTTCCTTTTTTGCATTTATTAATGATTTATTATTCAGTTTGATTGATTCAATTTTATGGGATAGAAGAGCTGAAAGTATTTCATTCGAGTGAATAAACAACCCAGCTACCGTTCTTTGTTTTAAGCCCATTTGTCACAGTGATGATATTCTCTTCGTGGCTCGCCAGGACTGGAACGACGCGACAAACAACGGAAAAATACCCAGACCTATAAAGATAAGGTCACCCGGCATGCGCAACCATTCGATCATGTGCGGAATTTTCCCCTGCAAAAACTCCGGTCCCCGAGCATGCCAATAACCGTTGTTCAGAACGTCGATAAACTGGAGCACTCCACCGGGAAAGAGGTTGGTCACAACCATCAGACCCAGGCCGATGTTTAGCCCCCAAAAGGAAACTCTGACGAATTTTTCCGGACGAACCCACTGTTCATCAGTCAACACCTGCCGCAGAGCAAAAACTATCAGGGCAACGGCGAGCATGCCGAAAACTCCCATCATTGCCGCGTGCCCATGGTTTGGCGTGAGCATAGTGCCAACCTCGAAGTAGCTGACAATGGGAAGATTGATGAGAAAGCCGAAGACGCCGGCGCCGACAAAATTCCAGAAACCGACTGCAATCAGAAAATAGAAGGTCCATTTGTGAGGGATTGCGATGGCCTTATTGCAGATATCACATTTCCCTTTGGTCAGCTTGACAAAGTCCCAAGCATCCAGAGTTAAAAGAGTAAGCGGCACCACTTCCATGGCGGAGAAAACCGCTGCAAGTGCCATGGTGATATTCGCTTGACCAGTCCAGTACCAGTGATGACCGGTACCGACGATGCCGCTCCCCAGGTAAAGTATTGCATCAAGGTAAACGACCCGGGCCGCCGTCTTATGGGAAACAATGCCGAGCTTGTAGAAGATGAGGGCCACCATTACTGTTACGAAGACTTCAAAGAAACCCTCGACCCAGAGATGAATGATCCAGAATCGCCAAGTGTCGACAACCGAGAAATGGCTGGTGCTACTGAAGAACATGGCGGGAAGATAAAAGAGAGGAATGGCGATAGCCGCGTAAAGAAACAGAGATGCTATCACACTTTGTTCGCTGTCACACCTTGCAGGTGCTATCGCCCTGAACAACAGAACGACCCATCCTGCCAAACCAGCAGCCAGCATTATCTGCCAGGCGCGTCCAAGCTCCAGGTACTCCCATCCCTGGTGCCCGAACCAAAACCAGAATCTGCCGAGTAGTTGGTTGATGCCGAGGATCTCTCCCGCAAGGCTTCCAACAACGACCAGAACAAGCGCGCAAAATAGCAGATTAATACCACCGACCTGCCCCTTTGGCTCCTTCCCGCCCAGGGAGGGAGCGAGGAATAGGCCACCGGCGACATAGGCGGTCGCGATCCAGAAGATCGCCAGTTGCAAGTGCCAGGTCCGGACAATATTGCTCGGAAGCAACGTTGATATATCGATACCGAAGAAGCCGGCCGGGTCTGCCCGGTAGTGTACCGTGGCTCCGCCTACCAACGCCTGTATCAGAAATAAAAGCACTGCGACCAGGAAGTACTTGATGGTTGCCCGCTGGCTTTCGGTCGTAACACCGGGCAACATCTGCGGATGGACATGCTCTCCCTTCCCCTTCCACCCCAGGAAATCGAACTTGCCACAGGCAAACAGGACGGCAGCGGTTGCGGCCAGGAGCGAGATCAGGGAGAGGGCGCTCCACAAGACCGCGGCGCTGGTTGGTGTATTTCCGACAACCGGATCGTAGGGAAAATTATTCGTGTAAGAATATGTCAGGCCGGGACGGTCGGCGACTGACGCCCAAGCGGTCCAGGCAAAAAAAGCCGTGAGTTGTGCAAGTTCAGACGGGTCTTTGATGTACTTTGCGGGGAGACCGGCACTTCCAACGGGCGTGGAAAAATATTTTGCCCATTTAGCTATTTGCTGCCGGTACGAAGTGGACTCAATCGGGGTGAGGGGTAACGCTTCCGTTTGCGGATCATAACGGTTCCGTTTAAGCAATTGTGCAGTTTCCGCATTGACCATATCACGTTCGGTGATGGAGAGATCCTGCAAGTTTCGCTTGAATCGTTGTTGTGAAAGCATCGACCCGATATCTACGGAAAGCGTGTGGAGATATTCGGCTGAGAAATCTGGCCCGAGGTAGGCACCATGCCCCCAGACAGTCCCGTTTTCCATAAGTCCGTATTTGAGAAACACCTGTTGACCGGCAACTATGTCATTTTTGGTGAAGATTACCTCACCATCAGGTCCAACAACCTTAACCGGGATTGGCGGGGCGTCCTGATAACTCCTTACTGCCAACCAGATCAGAATCGTGAAACCCATAATCATGACAAGGATTAGAGCATTTTTCCACCATGGTGAGAGAGTTTCAATCGGCAGTATTTTATCGGTCATTGTTGTCCCTCTTGCAATAATTGATATGGCGATCATTTTTATTGTAACTGAAATATTTCCGCTATTGGCACCACCTGTTTTTTGCTATTCTCACCTTCTTACCCGATAATAACTTCGTAAAACTGGGGAGATGCGCTGCCGTCGAACAATGGACCGACGCGCTTGCCTGCTTCGTTGTGGGCAGGGCTCTCATGCATGGCCATGAAGCTTTCCTGACTCTCGTGCTCCACAATGGCAGCATAGTTGCCGCCCTTCACGGGTTTTAAAAGGCGCCGGCCAATAAATCCTTTGAAGCTTCCAAACTCTTTGTTTGTATCTGCAAACCACTCCCTGAATGCTGCATCCTTTCCTTCTTTAATGGGGGGAAAATTGATAATGACGACAAACATGGTGTGTACCTCCTTTATAAACAGTTGCTTTGATACCTTGCCCTAACAGTTGATCAGGGCCGTATTTTGATAGCGAGTCACGTTCAAAAGACTCCCTTTAAAACTCCTCGAAGGAATCCTTTCTGGCACCGCAATCGGGGCAGACCCACTCATCCGGAAGATCTTCGAAAGCGGTTCCGGGTGAAATCCCATGCTCCATGTCTCCGACCGTCGGATCATACACATACTGGCAGATGATGCATTGCCAACTCTTCATGTTTCTCTCCTTTGGATACGATTTAAACTTTATTCTTTCCAATGGATACACGATACCGGGCATATATCGACGGCGTTGGCCTGGATTTCATCCTCGGTTGCAGCTAAGGAATCAAAACATTCCGCCTTGCCGCTATCATCAAAACGGAAGACATCGGGAAGGTTGTCGACACATAGTCCGCAACTGATACATTCAGCCTGATCAACCCATGCTTTTTTTGCCATTGTCATCTCCTTGTGTTTGTGACTGTATAATTTTCAAATTAAGTATCACTGCTCGATTGCTTCGGATGATATTAAGTGCCATTCTCGCGTTTCTGAACTGTATGCCTTTTGTGAGCATTCTCCCCATGATGCGCCGCATGCCCCTCCGCATCCATCTGTAAGCGCTCCACGTAATGGGTATACTCGACATAGGCCTCCACGTATTCACGCCCCTTCAGCACGCTCTCGTCCTTATGTTTGAGCGTTTCAACCACTTTCTCGTATCTCTGTTGAATACCTTGGTTGACCGTATCGTTCAACATCTTCACCAAGTCGTCGGGAGAGCCTCCGGCCAACGCTTTGTCAGCCTCGGCGATAACCGGCTCCACTTCGCCTGCGGGCTTCAGCCCAGTGAATGGGGCGCCTTCGCCAGCACGGTGGACTCTTACCAGTGATTCGAAAAATTTCATCTCCGCGGCTTGCTGCTGTTTCTTGCCTTGGGCAGCGAGTGCCTTCTTGAAAGCTAATTTAATGCTTTTCTCATCTTTGACCTGTATCCATTTGAGAACAGGTGTGACATCTTTGGTTTCCAGAGCCTTGCGGGCATCCTGAACAACCGGCCCGTCCATGGTGTCGCAATGTGCTGAGACAAGTCGCGAAGAGGTCAGCAGGCCGAAGCAGATGAAAGCAGCAGCCATAGTTACAACCTCTTGAATTCGTTTCACAATGTGACCTCCAGTGTAATGACGTCCGCTTCAACTCTTGCGGTTCACACCTCGTGCAAAGCATTTCCAAAGCACTTCTGTCTCATCTGTCAATTTAGTTGAAAAATTATTCATCATCCATCGAGTGACGGCAAAATGGATCGTACCGATGAACATGCTGGTAATTGATTGAGAGTCCATTTCTTCATCAAGTATTCCACATTTCTGTCCTTGCTCAACTATTTCCTTTATTCCCATAAAATACTTGGAGATAGTGCTTCGCACCTTTGTCCGAAGATTGTCATTGGCCACAATTGTTTCTTCGGAAAAAATGGTGCGCGGAATGCCGACGTGCCCTTCTAAATATAAGAGGTGGCTTTTAAATATTGTTTCCAGCTTGTCTTTCGGATCGGTTAGCTCTGCCACGGATGCCAGTATCAAGGTCAGATCGTCCCCTATTTTGTCGATCACCGATTTGATAATTTCTTCCTTATTTCTGAAATGCCGGTACAGATTCCCCTCGGAAATACCTGATGCAGAAGCGATCTCAACCGTAGTTGCACCGCTTATTCCCTTCTGCCCTATGACATACAAGGCAGCCTCTGTTATCTGCTGTTGCCTGACCTCAGTTGTTTCCCGTTTTTTATTAGTCATTTATACCTCAATTGCAAGTGAGCATTCACTTCAGTTTAACGCAAAATTGTTCCTGTGCAAGCGCGGATCCTACAGGTAGGATCTCACTGTAAAGGTAGCCCAAGACTTCATCGCCGACCTGGAACTCGGTAACCCCGGCACCTGCCGCCTCGACCACACCGGCAACATCCCACCCAGGGATGATGGGAAACCAAGCGTCCATGAAGTCCTTACCAGTACCGGATCGTAAGGCAAGGTTTGCAGGACTAGCACCTGCGGCCTTAACTCTAACCATGACGCTGTTCTGAGGCAGCTTGGGCCTCGGAAAGTTTCTTACTTGGAGGACTTCAAGCCCTCCATAAGAATCATATGTGACAGCCTTCATCATTCTGCATCACCTCCAAATACGGGCGGTAGATCGAGATAAATGCGGTATTCTGCAATCTTCCATTCACTATCCTTTCGTACCAAGGAGGAACGGTAGTAACCCGCCTCAATGGGCTGAACCGTGCCCTGTGCACCAAAGACTCCCTTTGGCCAACCGTCTGCGGGCTTCTCAAACCCTAGCGTCGAATATTCCAGGGCGTTATGGATCTCAGAATATGTATCTATTCGGCCGAACAAAACGGCAAAAAGAGTTGCAGCTTGTTTTCGGCTTCTTTGGCTTTTTGATTAATCCACGCTAGGGGTGATTCGGGCATATCAGAGGCTCGTTTCTGATGGGGTGAGCTTCTTGTTTTTTACCCAAGCTTTAATTTCGTCTATATCCCACCTCTGCATCCGCCCAAAAATAATAACTGGCCGAGGAAAATCAGTCGATTTCCTGAGGCGATGTAATGTCGTACGTCCAATGCACAAATGTTCAAGCAATTGATCGATGGATATTTTTTTCCCATTTGCCCTCCCTGTTGATTTTTTGTCTTCTGAGAGAGTTATTGTGGCGACCGTCATACAAAAAAAAGCGTTCCCGTATGTTTCTGGGAACACCACGTACACGAGTAAAGTTATTTGGCTAAAAAAAGAAGTGTAATAACAACTTGTTATGGTTGGATAAATAAACGAGGGAGTGCAAAAAATATTTGGTGAATAGAGGGGACCAACAAAATGAAAGGGCATGGATTTTTTCGTGCCCTATATAAAAGGGCACTACAGACACTAAATGACAAACCCTGTGCACTCTGTCAAAAGTGTCCCATAAAGTGTCCCATAAAAACTAAAAGGGGTTAGGCAATTTGCCTAACCCCCTGATTTTATGGAGCGGGAAACGGGATTCGAACCCGCGACCTTCAGCTTGGGAAGCTGACACTCTACCACTGAGTTATTCCCGCGATGGGTTTGTATAAATGCCAAGAGATGGGCATTTTGTCAACAATTTAATTGCGGTCTTGCCCCCTTTTCGAAAATACGCCTACCCGATGGTGGCCACAATGAATTCACGGACTGCAGCCAAGTCGGCATCCATCACCTTGCAACGGGTCGGCATCCCCTCCAAAGCGGCGATGGCGGGCGGGACCGGAGCCGGTACACCGGTGGCCTTTTCCACCGCCTCGCCGAACTTGGCCGGATGGGCCGTGGCAAGGCAGACGCGAAGGGAGTCGCCGGGCAATTGTTCCAGAGCGGCGCGCACCCCGACCGCGGTATGGGGGTCGAGCAGATAACCGGTTTCCTTGTAAAAACTGCCGATGGTATCCAGGGTCTGTTCCTGATCCACCGAGACCGAACAAAAATCGCGACGCACCAGGGCCATCTCTTCGTTGCTGAAGGTGATCCGCCCCTCTGCCTTCAGTTCGGCAAAGGCCGCCCGCACCCGGGCCGGGTCTTCACCGAAAAGATGGAACAGGTAGCGCTCGAAGTTGGAGGCCACCTGGATATCCATGGAGGGGGACAGGGTGGAGACCACGCCGGCCAGAGAGTAATCACCCTTGTTGACGAAACGGGTCAGGATGTTGTTCTCGTTGGTGGCCAGCAGGAGCTTTTCAATGGGCAGCCCCATACGCTTGGCCACGTAGCCGGCAAAGATATCGCCGAAATTGCCGGTGGGGACCGAGAAAGAGACCGGCGCCTTGCCGTCCTCCGTTACCCGCAGCCATGCATAGACGTAGTAGACCACCTGGGCCAGCACCCGCGCCCAATTGATGGAATTCACCGCGCCGAGAGCATACTTTTCCTTAAACTCCAGGTCGTTAAAGAGCGCCTTGACCATGTCCTGGCAGTCGTCAAAGGTGCCGCGGATGGCGATGTTGTGGACATTGGCATCGGTGACGGTAGTCATCTGCAGGGCCTGCACCGGCGAGGTCTTGCCGTGGGGATGCAGGATAAAGATGTTGATCCCCTTCTTGCCACGCACCCCGTGAATGGCGGCGCTGCCGGTATCGCCCGAGGTTGCGCCGACGATATTCAGGTTTTGCCTCCGTTCGGCCAGGATATATTCGAACATATTGCCCAGGAACTGCAGGGCAACGTCCTTGAAGGCCAGGGTCAGGCCATGGAACAGCTCAAGGATGTAGACGCCGTTTTCCCTGACCACCGGGGTCACCGCAGGGTGGGTAAAGGTCGCGTAGGAGCGGTCGATCACCCCCTTCAGGTCGGCGGGGGGAATATCGTCCACAAAGCGGGAGATGATCTCGAAGGCCAACTCCGGGTAGGAGAGCCGCCGCCAGGCGTTGAGCTGCTCCGGGGTAATCCTGGGGTAGGATTCAGGCAGGAGCAGACCGCCATCGGTGGCCAGTCCCATCATGACGGCATCCTTGAAGGGGATTGGCTGAATGCCGCCGCGCGTACTGAGGTAACGCATGTTGTGATTCCTTTCGGGCTTTGGCTGAAGCAAAAAATAAATTTAGCAGAAATTCGTCAATTAGGGAAGAGTCTCAGCCGCCGGAAGCTCCGGGCAGGATGCTCTCGCGCAACTCGCCGGGCACGAGCAGGAAGAAAAAACGAAACATGCAGTATTTGTAGAATTCGCTGAACAGGAGGTGAAAGCTGCCACCGTGGTTCCACCAGGCCTCTTTGAGATTTTTGCTGTCAACCGGATAGGGGTAGATGGCGACATCCTTGGGCAGTGCGTTGCGAAAGAGGATTGCGGCCCGCTTCATGTGATAGCGCGAAGTGATGAGCACGATGGAACGGACGTCGGCACGCATGATGACGTCGCGGCCATAGATGGCGTTCTCCAGGGTATTGCGGGAGGCCTTTTCCAATATTACCCCTTCGGACGAGGGGTCGCCGGTCTGGGGGCGATAGAGGTCACCCTTGCGGACGGAGGGATCGACCCCGATCAGAAAAAGATGGCTGCCCCGTTGTTCCCGATACAGCCGCACCCCCTCCTCCACCCGCCCCTTGCCGCCGGCCAGCACCACGATGGCATCGGCCTTGACCGGCCGTTGCCGGTAGGAAAAGGTCTTGTAGGTAAAGTCGATGAACAGTACCGCCACAACGATAAACAGGATAATTACGAGCGTTATGAAGGCCTTGATGATATTCATGTGTTGTCCAATTTTTCCCTTGCAACCGGCCAATTAATCTGCTAAAAATCTTTTTTCAGCAATTAATGGAGGTTACCACCATATGTCAAGAAAATGTGAAATCTGCGGAAAAGGCCCGAGCTTCGGCAATAACGTGAGCCATGCCAACAACAAGACCCGTACCGTCTGGCATCCGAACATCCAGAAGGTCAAAACCGTTAAAAACGGCACGGTTGCAACCATCAAGGTCTGCACCCGCTGCATCCGTTCCGGTCTCATCACCAAAGCGCTTTAATCGCGGCGGTATATCAGCCGCTTGAACGGTCTGCGATTTGAAGCCGTGGCACATCTGCTGTCCACGGCTTTTTATCGTTCCCGCTGGAGGTTGATGCTTCCCTCTCCCCGGCTATCACGCCAGAGCGACGACCTCGATCTCAACCAGCGCGCCGCGGGGCAAACCTTTGACCGCCACAGTCGAACGGGCCGGTTTGTGATCGCCGAAACTACGGCCGTAAATCTCGTTCACCACAGCAAAATCCCCCATATCGGCAAGGAAAATGGTGGTCTTGACCACCTGCGATAACCCCACGCCGGCAGCAGCCAGCACGGCGGCAATATTCGCCATCACCCGTTCGGTCTCCGCTGCCACGCCCCCTGTCACCAACTCGCCCGTTGTCGGGTCAAGCGCTATCTGCCCGGAGCAAAAGAGCAGCCCATTGGCCCTGATGGCCTGTGCATACGGCCCGATAGCAGCAGGGGCCTTGTCTGTCGCAATAGTTTCGCATGTCATTGTTTTAGCCTCTCCACTTTGATGACACCCTTGATCTTCATAATAGCGTTCATCACCTTCCGCAGGTGCGCCAGGTCGCTGACATTCACCTCGAAGGTATTTTCGCCACGCTGGTCAATGGTGCTCTGAATATGGGCGCTGGCGATATTGGCCTCGCTGTTGGTAATGGCCATGGTGATGTTTGCCAGAATACCCTTGACGTCATGACAGATGACCTTGATCTTGACCGGAAGGGAGGTGGTTTTGATCTTGTTCCAGGCCACATCGATCTGTCGTTCGGGATCGCTCTCCAGGGCGAACTTGCAGTCCGCGGTGTGGATCGTGACCCCCTTGCCGCGGGTGATAAAGCCGATGATCTCGTCTCCCGACACCGGATTGCAGCACTTGGCGAAGCGGACCAGCACATCGTCGACGCCGCTGATTTCCACCGCACTGGAAGACTTGCCCTTGAGCTTGTTGATGACCGCCGAGAGCCGCGACTCCTTGCGTTCGGTCCGTTCCTGCAACTTTTCCGCGGGCACGAGCTTCCCGATGATCTGGCCGCTGGAGATCTTGCCGTAGCCCACCGCCGCCAACAGGTCGTCGTCTCCGGCAAAACCGAACTCACCGGCAATCCTTTTAAAGTCCCCGGCCTTCTGGATTTTCTGCAGGTTTATGGAGTATTTGCGGAAATCCTTTTCACAGATCTCGCGCCCCAGAACGATGCTCCGCTTGCGCTCCTCGATCTTGATCCAGGCGCGTATCCGGTTGCGGGCCCGGGAACTATGGACGATCTTGAGCCAGTCCTTGCTGGGGGTATGGTGGGGTGAGGTAATGACCTCGACGATATCGCCGTTCTTCAGTTCGTACTTGAGCGGCACCAGCTTGCCATTGACCTTGGCCCCCACACAGCGATGACCCACGTCGCTATGCACGCTGTAGGCAAAATCGATCGGTGTGGAACCCTTGGGAAACCCCTTCACATCCCCCTTGGGGGTAAAGACGTAGACCTCCTCGGGAAAGAGATCCACCTTGACCGAATCCATGAACTCCTTGGAATCCTGGAGTTCCTGCTGCCACTCCAGCAGTTGCCGTAGCCAGGCAAAACGCTTGACCTCCTTCTCGTCGTACCCCTTGCCCTCCTTGTACTTCCAGTGGGCGGCAATGCCGGCATCGGCCACGCGGTGCATCTCGTGGGTGCGGATCTGCACCTCCATCCTGTCGCCGTGGGGGCCGATGACCGTCGTGTGCAACGACTGGTACATGTTCCCCTTGGGCATGGCGATGTAGTCCTTGAAACGCCCCGGAATCGGCTTCCAGGCCGAATGGATCAAACCAAGCACCTCATAGCACTCCCGCACGTCTTCCACCAGAATGCGGATGGCCAGGAGGTCGTAGATCTCCTCGAATTCAACGTTGCGCTTCTCCATCTTGCGATAGATGGAGTAGAGGTGTTTGCTGCGGCCGGAAACCTCGCCAGGGATTCCCTGAAAGGCCAGCTTGTCGGAGATGATCGATTTTGCCTCTTCGACGTACGCCTCCCGTTCCTTCTTCTTCATGGACACCTTGCGGGCCAGGTCGAAGTAAAGATCCGGGTTAAGATAGCGGAACGCCAAGTCCTCCAACTCCACCTTGACCCAGGATATGCCCAGGCGATTGGCGATGGGGGCGTAGATATCCATCGTCTCCTGGGCGATGGTGCGCTGCTTGGTTTCGGGCTGGAACTCGAGAGTGCGCATATTGTGCAGGCGGTCGGCCAGCTTGACCAGGATGACACGGATATCGTTAGCCATGGCCAGGAGCATCTTGCGAAAATTCTCGGCCTGACTCTCCTGCTTGGTCTTGAAGTGGATCTTGCTGATCTTGGTGACCCCATCCACCAGCCTGGCCACCTCTTCCCCGAACATCTCCACCAACTCTTCGTAGGTCGTCAGGGTGTCTTCGATGGTATCGTGGAGAAAACCGGTGACGATACTGGGGACGTCCAGGCGCAACTCGGCCAGCAGGCCTGCCACCTCCATGGGATGGATGATGTAGGGCTCCCCGGACAGGCGCGTCTGGCCTTGGTGTACCTTGGCGCAGTACACATAAGCCTTGCGGATGATATTGAGATCAGCCGTCGGGTTGTACGCCGTTACCGTGTCGAGGATGTCGTTGAGTCTGATCATGCGCCGTTATCTACTCGCAGGACGAAAAGGATCGGAAGGTGCGGGGATGGATACAAAAAGGGTGAAGTCGCACCATTTGCGATTTCACCCCAGTACGACAATTAATGGGCTTGCTGTTTCTTGTTGATTTCGAAGTTGACCTTGCCGGCGGCGATTTCCCGCAAAGCGGTTACCACCATGCGGTTGTTCTTCGCATCGATAAGCGGATGAGCCCCTTTGTAGAGCTGTTTGACCCGCTTGGAGGCCAACATCACCAGAAGAAAACGGTTATCGACCTTTTTGAGGCAATCTTCAACGGTTACCCGTGCCATAGCGTTACTCCTTCCTGCTACTGATAGAAAAATGGAACGTTATTTTTACATGATTTCATCTCAAATATCAAACAATTTCGCCACCTGCTCCAGCATTCGGGAGGTCCGGCGACGATGGGCCAGAACGATGGCCGACAGTTCCTCGGCGGCATCCTCGAAGCGGTCGTTGATGACGATGTAATCGTACCAGCGGCACTCCTTGATCTCATCCGCGGCCCGCACGATACGGCGCTCGATAACCTCGCGGGCGTCCGACGAGCGACTCTCCAGACGATGGCGGAGCTCTTCCATGGTAGGTGGCAGGATGAACACGAACACGCCGCCGTCGAGGCGCTCCTTCAGGATCATCGCCCCTTGGCAATCGATATCCAGCACCAGATCGATGCCGTTGCGGCGGGCATCCTCCAGGGTATGCAGCGCCGTGCCGTACAGGTTGCCGTGTACTTCAGCCCATTCGGCAAAGGCATCCTCGGCCACCATGCGTTCGAATTCCGGCCGGGAGACGAAAAAATAATCCTGGCCATCCACTTCACCGGCCCGCGGCGGCCGGGTCGTATAACTCACCGACTCCCTCATGGCCGGAAAACGTTGCAGGAGTTCATTACAGAGAGAGGTTTTGCCGGCCCCCGAGGGAGCCGATATGATGAGGATCAGGCCTTCGCGTTTCATGGAACATCCTTCCCGAAAATTTTGCAGAGGGTAGCACAGAACAGCCGCAAAAAGAAAGTTCCACCCGAAGGGCCGCCCATTTTACCCTCATGATTCACGCGTTATACAAATCTATAAGTATTAATCAGGCTGCTGAAAAGCCTAGGTTGTTCAAAAATAGTCAGATCGTCGCACCCGCAGAAAACCCCGCGGAGGCGTAGCAGCGCTACGCCGCACAAGGCGGTTTTCGAGGATGGCGACGAGATGGCTGTTTTTCAACAACCTCTTATTCGATGTTCTGCACCTGCTCGCGCATCTTCTCCATCTCGGCCTTGATCCGGATGACCAGCGAGGTGATCTCGGCGTCGCTGGATTTTGAGCCGATGGTGTTGACCTCCCGGTTCATCTCCTGCATCAGGAAGTCCAGCTTGCGCCCCACCGGTTCCGGGAGGCGCAGCGCCTCGTCGAACTGGGTGAAATGGCTGGCGAGCCGGACCAATTCCTCGGTCACGTCGCATCGGTCGGCCATCAGGGCCACCTCCTGGGCCAGACGCGCCTCGTCCATCTCCGTCCCTTCCAGCAGTTGTTCCAGACGCGCCTTCAACTTCTGCCGGTACTCGATCACCACCGCCGGCGTACGCCCCCTGATCAGGGCGGTCCATTCCGCTACCTGGGCACGCCGGGCCGCCAGATCGGCCGCCAGCGCCTCACCTTCCCGTGTCCGCATGGCATCCATCGCCGTCACGGCAGTCTGGACCGCCGACAGAAGCTGATCGCGGTAATCGTCCTCGGTAAGGGTCGTGCTCCCCTCCCGCAGGACCCCCTTCTGGGCGATCACCAGGGAGAGCGGCACCTGGCCCAAGAGCCCCAACTCGCCCGCCAGGTGGTTGAACGTGGTGAAGTAGGCCCGCGCCAGGGCCGTGTCGATCCGGGGCAACGATTCACCGGCCAGAGCCTCCTCCCACTGTACGGAAACATCTATCTTACCCCGCTTGAGCTGGGCGGAAACGGCCCGCTTGACCTCATTTTCCAGGGCCATGAAACCGCGCGGCATCCGCACCGACACCTCGCCGTAGCGATGATTGACCGAACGGATCTCCACCGTGAAGGTTCCCTGCTCTGCTGTCGTTTCTCCCTTGCCGTATCCGGTCATGCTCTTTAGCATCGAGACACCTCTTTCCATAGTAACGTCACATCTGCGGACCATACAACATCCCAAGCGTTTCATCAACGACAGGTTTGAAGATGCAAAATGTTCCGGTCGCAGGAGGTGGTTTCCTCATATTCCCTATTGACAAAGAGGAACCGGTACTGTTCAATTATATTTTTACGTTTTGGAACCAATTAGGATTGTGTGTGAGACAATCTTCAAATCAGCTCCAGGAGGAACGCAATGAACCCATTGGCACAAGAACTGAATGACCTGCTTGCCCAGCACAATCCGCATGTTTTGGAAATGCTGTCCGATCTCGGCAAGAACCTCTTCTTTCCCAAAGGCATCCTGACCCAGTCGGCCGAAGCCAAGGGAAAGGCGCACAAATACAACGCCACCATCGGCATCGCCACCGAGAACGGCGGGCCGATGTTCCTGTCGTGTATCCAGGACAAGCTGTCCGCGTTTGACCCCAAGGATATCTTCCCTTATGCCCCCCCGGCCGGCAAGCCGGAACTGCGTTCCCTGTGGCGGGAAAAGCAACTGCGGGAAAACCCGAGCCTCCAGGGCAAACATTTCAGCAACCCCATCGTTACCAATGCACTTACCCACGGTCTTTCCATCGTCGCCGACCTGTTCATCGACAAGGGGGATCACCTGATCCTTCCCGACATGCTCTGGGGCAACTACAACCTGACCTTCGGCACGTGCTGCGGTGCGATCGTCAAGAAACACCCGACCTTTACCGTGACGGGCGGTTACGACATCGACGCCTTCAAGGCGGTTCTGAAGGACACGGCCGAAGAAAAGGGCAAGGCCGTTGTCCTGCTCAACTTCCCCAACAACCCCAGCGGCTACACCCCGACCGTGGCAGAGGGGGATGCCCTGGTGGCGGCCATCAAGGAAGTGGCCGAATCCGGCTGCAACATCGTCGCCGTGACCGACGACGCCTACTTCGGCCTCTTTTACGAGGATAGCCTCAAGGAGTCCCTGTTCGGCAAGCTCGCCAACCTCCATCCGCGCATCCTGGCGGTAAAACTGGACGGCGCCACCAAGGAGGAGTTCGTCTGGGGCTTCCGTACCGGGTTCATCACCTTTGCCGACGGCAACGAATACGAGAATACACCGGTCATGACCGCCCTGGAGAAGAAGACCATGGGGATCATCCGCGCCCGCATCTCCAACTGCCCCCACCCCTCACAGACTTTCGTCATCGAGGCGCTGCGTTCGCCCCACTTTCTGGCCCAGAAGGAAGAGAAATTCCAGGTCATGAAGGGGCGCGCCCTGAAAACCAAGCAGGTCCTCAACAGCGGCAAATACGACTCGGCCTGGACCTACTACCCGTTCAACTCCGGGTACTTCATGTGCCTGAAGCTGAAGCAGGTGGATGCCGAAAAGCTGCGCGTCCACCTGTTGGACAAGTACGGGGTCGGCGCCATCTCCACCAGCAAGACCGACCTGCGCATCGCCTTTTCCTGCATCGCAGAGGAGCATATCCCCGAGTTGTTCGACATCATCTACCAGGGTGTTCAGGACCTGACCTGATGCACGGTTTGGTCTGATAATCCACAGGAACAAAAAAGGGCCCGCATCGTGCGGGCCCTTTTTTGTTCTCTGAACCGGTATCGTGATCAAATCAGGGGGCAGACTCTACCGTACCGACCTGCTCCCCCGGCGGCCGGTCTTGGGGGCGGGCCGTTCGGCCACCGGCTTTCCCCGGCGCGGGGTCGTATTTTTGGAGGCTGGAGTCTGCGCCTGCCTGTCCTTTGCCTTCCGTGTCTTGGACAGTTTATCGGCCTGCTTGATCTCCTTGACCCGGACACTCCTCTTGGCGGCTACATGGGGAAATTCCGCAAGCGTCCGGCGCGGGATGGTATTCTTGAGCAGCTTCTCGATGGCGACCAGTAGCGGCCGCTCCTCCGGGCAGACCAGGGAGAGGGCGATCCCCTCCTCCCCGGCCCGGCCGGTGCGGCCGATCCGGTGCACATAATCCTCGGGGACCTGGGGCAGATCGTAATTCACCACATGGGGCAGATGCTCGATGTCGAGCCCGCGCGCCGCCACATCGGTGGCCACCAGCACCCGCACTTCGCCCCGCTTGAACTCCGCCAGGGTGCGCGTCCGAATGGACTGGCTCTTGTTGCTGTGGATGGCGGCGGCCTTGATCCCGTCGAGGAGCAACTCTTCCGTCAGCTTGTCCGCGCCGTAGCGGGTGCGGGCGAAGACCAGCACCTGATTCCAGCCTCCCTGGCGGATCAGGAACGAGATCATTTCCCGTTTGCGGCTTCGCTCCACCTCGTAGACCGCCTGGGTCACCGCGTCGGCGGCGATATTCTTGCGCGCCACCTCGATCCGCCGCGGGTGATCGAGCAGTTGGTCGGCAAGCTGCTTGATGCTCTGGGAATAGGTTGCCGAAAAGAGCAGGGTCTGGCGTTTGGCCGGCAGATATTCCGCAACCGCCTTGATCGCGTCGATAAAGCCCAGGTCGAGCATGCGGTCGGCCTCGTCCAGGACCAGGAATTCGATCAGGGAGAGGTTCACCGTGCCCCGCTCCGCATGATCGAGCAGACGCCCCGGCGTGGCGACCACGATATCGACGCCGCGGTGCAACCGCTCGATCTGCGCCTGGATGGTCACCCCGCCGTAGATCATCGTGGAACGCAACGCAAGGCGTCGGGCGAAATTGTTCATCTGCTCGCTGACCTGGGCCGCCAGTTCCCGGGTCGGCACCAGGACCAGCGCCCGCGGAGCCCGCCGCTTTTGCCGGGGGGGATGTTCCGCCAGCCGCTGCACGATCGGCAGGGCAAACGCCGCCGTCTTGCCGGTGCCGGTCTGGGCGCCGGCAAGCAGGTCGCATCCCTCGAAAATCACCGGGATCGCTTCGGTCTGGATGGGGGTCGGCTCGGTGTAGCCCCGGGAGGCAATGGCGCTCAGCAGTTCGGCACGCAGGCCGAGGGATTCAAAGGACATGGTTCGAACTCCTTACAACGGATTGTTGTCTACGAAAACGACACGGCAGCGCCATCATCGTCCGCAAAATTTCATGCCTATTGGGAAGACAAGGCCGTGTCGGTTGCTTCAGGAAAACAAAAACCACAGGAATGGGCCCTGTGGTTCAGATGTGTATCATGTATAGCATGCCTCCCCATGCAGCGACAATGGCTTTCTTGCAGAGGCGCCAGGCGACACGATACCAAGCTCGGGGTTGACCTCCACTTCCCGCTTGTTTGTCCTGCCGGTTCCGGTGTAGTCTAGCCGCCATGGGCACACTCAAGGTCATTACCAGCAACTCCCTCACCCGTCTGGCCGCTTCCCTGGCGGGCGACATGGCAGGCTCCCCTACCCCGCCCCTGGGACGGGACACGGTGGTGGTGCTCAATCCCGGCATGGCCCGTTGGCTCTCCCTGGAACTGGCAACCATCCGGGGGGTCGCTGCCGGCCTTGACTTTCCCTTTCCCAACCAGATTCTGGACAGCTGCTTCCGCGCCATGATCCCCGGCTTGCCTGACAGTTCGCCCTTTACCCGGGAGCGCATGTCCTGGCGCATCGCGGCCCGGCTCCCAGCCCTGCTGACCCGGCCCGGCTTCGAACAGGCAGCCGGCTACCTGGGCGCGACTGCCGACGACCGCCGACTGCTCCAGATTTCCCGAACCCTGGCCGACCTGTTCGACCAGTACATCATGTTCCGGCCCGATATGGTCCTGGCATGGGACCGGGGCCGGGATGACGGCTGGCAATCTGACCTGTGGCGGGCGATCTCCGCCGACTGTGCCGGACAGCATCGGGCGGCGCACCTCAGGATGTTTCGGGAGCGCATCAAAGCGGGAGCACAACCGGTCGGCACGCTCCCGCACCGGATCAACCTGTTCGGCATCTCCTACCTCCCCCCCTTCCACCTGGAGGCATTCTCGCTGCTGGCCCACACTACGGAGGTGGTTTTCTACCTGCAAAACCCCTGCGGCGCCTTTTGGGGCGATATCGTCTCCCGCAAACGGTTGGCGGAATTGGCCCTGCGGGAGTCCCCCGATGCGGAAGAATACTACGACACCGGCAACCCGCTGCTCTCCTCCCTGGGAACCATGGGGCAGGAGTTCCACGACATGCTGCTGGAATACGGCTTCGACACCACGGACCGGGACGAGGAGGGCGAACAGCCCGGCGCCACCCTGCTGAAGGCTATCCAGAACGACATCCGCCAGTTGCGGGACAGCGGCGGCCGGGATGAGCGGATCGTCGTTGCGCCGGGGGACCGTTCCATCCAGGTGCACTCCTGCCATGGACCGCTGCGCGAAATGGAGGTGCTCTACGACAACCTGCTGGCCATGTTCGACGAACTGGACGACCTGGAGCCGCGCCACATCGTGGTGATGATACCGGACATCGAGACCTATGCCCCCTACATCGCCGCCGTGTTCGGCACCCAGGCCGGCGGCCGGCCGGCCGTACCGTTCACCATTGCGGATCGCAGCCAGCGCCGGGAAAACCCGCTCATGGAGACGTTTGCCCGTATCCTGGGGCTCCCGGCAACCCGCTTCGGCATCAACCAAATTCTGGAACTGCTGGAATCGCCGCCGGTGCTGGACCGCTTTGCCATAACTTCCGACGAACTGGAAGCCATCAGGGGTTGGCTGAATGAAACCGGGGTGCGCTGGGGCTTTGATGCCCACCAGCGGGCCGAACTCGGTTTCCCTCCCTTTGAAGAGTTCAGTTGGCAGGCCGCCCTGGACCGCCTCTTCCTGGGCTATGCCCTGGAGCCGGACAACGACCGCCTGTTTCGCGGCATCCTCCCCTTTGGGGATATCGAGGGGCGCTCCGCCGTGCCCCTGGGCAAGCTGGCCGAGTTCCTGCTGGCAGCGCGCACGGCGGTCAAGCTGCTGTCGGGGCGCCATTCCCTGGCCTCCTGGGCCGATATCCTCACCACCATCGCCCAGGACCTTATCCGCCCCGACAACGGCGAGGATGGGCTCAAGCCGCTCTTCGACAGCCTCCAGACCTTACGTGAAGCCGAGGAACTGAGCGGTTTCAGCTCCCCCATCAGCCTGGAAGCGATGCGCGAAGCCCTGAACGGGCTGCTGGATGATTCCGGCGGCGGCTTCGGCTTTCTGGGGGGGAGGGTCACCTTTTGCGCCATGCTCCCCATGCGCAGCATCCCCTTTCGGGTGATCTGCCTGTGCGGGATGAACGACGCCATCTTCCCCCGCAATAAACGCCAGCCCGGCTTCAGCCTGTTGTCGGGAAAACGCAGGCGTGGCGACCGGTCCCTCAGGGACGAGGACCGCTACCTGTTCCTGGAGACCCTCATCTCGGCCCGGGAACGCCTGCACATCAGCTACACCGGGCAGAGTGACCGGGACAACGCCGTCATCCCCCCCTCGGTGGTGGTTGCCGAACTGCTCGACTACGTGGCGCGCGCCGCTGTGGTCGCCGGTCTCCCCGAAACCGCCCCCCCTGTCCTCGTCAAACACCGCCTGCAAGCCTTCAGCCCCGACTACTTCAGTGCCGACGCCACCGCACCGCTGTTCAGTTACTCGGCCGAATACCGGGACGCCCTGGCGGCACGGCAGCTCTCCGGCCCCGTGACGCGCCGTTTCATCACGGCACCGCTGCCGGATGATTCCAACCTGGTGCAGGAGATCGAACTCCGGGAGTTGCAACGATTTCTCAGCAACCCCTGCGCCGCCTTCCTTGCTCGGCGCCTGGGCGTACGCCCGTTCAATCCCGCAGAAGAGGTGCAGGAGCGCGAATCGTTCCGCCTGGACGGCATAGCCGCCTACGGACTCAGGCAGGATCTCGTGCAACAGATCTTGTCCGGCGCGGAGACGGGCACCAGCTACGAGACGGCCCGAGCCCATTCGCTATTGCCCCCCCTCGCCGCAGGACAGACCGCCTTCAGGGAGGCCCAGGATGAGGGCCGGAGATTTGCCGATCTGGTGGCGCCGTACCTGGATGCGGAGCAGGAGCCTCTGGCTGTGGCCTTCGGGCACAACGGGATGACGCTGAAGGGCACCGTGAACGGCATTCGTTCGAGACGGCATCTGCGCTGGCGCTGCGCCGCCATGAAGGGCAAAGACCGTCTGGGGTTGTGGGTCGAGCACCTGATCCTCAACGCCCTGGCGCCCGCCGGCTATCCGCGCCAGAGCCTCCTGCTCTGCAACGACCAGTCCTTGTCCCTGGCGCCGCTGGACAACGCCGCCGCCATTTTGGGCGACCTCCTGGAGTTGTACCGCGAAGGCCTGAGGAGACCGCTCCCCTTCTTCCCCCAGGCCTCCTGGCTCTACCTCGCGGAGAGCATGGACAAGGCGGAAGGACGGTGGACCGGCAGCGACCACGCCCCCTACCCCGCCGAATCGTCAGAACCGTCGATTTCCATCTGTTTTGGCGATACGAATCCACTGGACCAGGAATTCAGCGAGCTGAGCCGCCGGGTGTTCGAACCGATGCGGGCGGTGGCGGCCGAGGAGAAGGTGGCATGAAAACCCTCAACCTCAACGAAATGGACACCTCCGGCCTGACCTTGATCGAGGCCAGCGCGGGCACCGGCAAGACCTGGACCATCACCGCGCTTTACATCCTGCTGCTCCTGGAACAGCGCATGCGGCCGGAGGAGATCCTGGTGGTGACCTACACCAAGGCCGCCACCGCCGAACTGCGTGACCGCATCAGGAAACGGATCGCCGCCACCCTGGACCTGTACGTCACGGGCCGGGAACCGGCCGACGAGCTGGAACAGATGCTGCTGGCCAGCCACAAGGTCGATAGGGACTCGGCACAACGCCTCCTTACCCGCGCCCTGTACTCCTTTGACGACGCCGCCATCTTCACCATCCACGGTTTCTGCCAGCGGGCGCTGCTGGAGAATGCCTTCGAGAGCGGTTCGCTGTTCGACAGCGAACTGACCGCCGACCAGTCCGCCCTGGTAGCCCAAGTATGCGACGACTTCTGGCGGACCCGAATCATGGCCGACGAAGGGCCATTCCTGGAACGCCTGGTCATGGAGGGATACACACCGGACAAGCTGGCCGCCCCCTTTGAGGGGCAGTACCAGAACCGGGACCTGAACGTCATCCCCGAAGCGGAGGATGTGGACCTGGCCCGGCTCATGGAGCAACGGGACGTCCTGCTGCCGCCGGTGGCGGCCATGTGGGCGGCGGAACGCGCGGCCATCGTCCAGATCCTCAACCAGGCCAACCTGAGCCAGACCAGCTACAAACCGCCCCAGATCGAGGCAGCCGCGACAAAACTCGACGTCTGCCTGGGACGCGGGTCTCTGGACAAGGGATGCGACGGCCTGGCGCTGTTTACCCCGGCCCGCATCGAAAAAGGCATGAAGAAGGGGTCCACCCGGCCGGAGCACCCGTTTTTCGGCCTCTGCGACAAGCTGCACGATGCCGTTGTCCGGGTCGACAGCGGATTCACCGCGAAACTGATCCATCGCCAGATTGAACTCAAGGGGTGGTTGCGGGACGAACTGGCCCGGCGCAAACAGACCCTCAACCTGCGCTGTTACGACGACCTGTTGCTGGATCTGCACCTGGCCCTGGAGGGGCCGGGCGGGGGGCGGCTGGCGGCCGGACTCCGTGAGCGCTACAAGGCGGCCCTGATCGATGAATTCCAGGATACCGACCCGCTGCAATGGCGGATATTCGCCCGTCTGGCCGGGCTGCCGACAATAACGGGGCGGGGAGCTTACGACGGGGTGAGCGCCGGGAGCCCCCCCGAGGCGGTTCCATACCCGCTCTTCCTGATCGGCGACCCCAAGCAGGCCATTTACAGTTTCCGTGGCGCAGATATCCATGCCTACATCGCCGCCGCCCGGGCTACGGACGGGGACCGGCGCTGGACCCTGGACACCAACCGCCGCTCCACCCCGCCCCTGGTGGCCGCCGTCAATACCCTGTTCGGCACGGACAATCCGTTCCTCAATCCCGGCATCCTGTTCAGCAAGGTTCAGGCGGGCCGGGACCGGCGGCAGCGACTCCTGTGCAATGGCAGGCCGGTGGAGAGCCCGCTGAGGTTTTGGGTGTACCAACGTGCAGACCGGTCAAAAGCGGCAGGCAAAGGCGCGGCCCGTGGGGCAACGGTCACGGCGACCGCCGCGGAGATCGCCCGTCTGCTGGACGGCAGTTACGAGGTCATAGCAAAGGACGGCATCCAACGGCCGCTCAAACCGGGGGATATCGCCATCCTGGTCAAGGCCCATTACCAGGCCGACCAGATGCAGAGCGCTTTGACCGCTCGTGGCATACCCTCGGTCCAGCATGGCAATGCCACCATCTTCGAGACCCGCGAAGCGCTCGACCTGTTGCGCATCCTGCGGGCGGCGGCCGATCCGGCCCGGAGCGCCCTGGTGCGCGAGGCGCTGCTGACCTCCGTCATCGGGCTGTCGGCGAATGAGGTCTTTGCCCTGCACCATGACGAAGGCGCCTGGGAGGTATGGCTGCTGCGTTTCCGGGCGTTGCACGAGGCGGCCCGGGCAGGAGGAGTGATCGCCCTGGTTTCGCGCCTGCTGGGTGAGTGCGGCGTCCGGCGGCAGGCGCTCGCCTCTGCCGAAGGCCCCCGGCGCATGACCAATATCCTGCACTGCTGCGAATTGCTGCACCAGGCGGAACGGGAACAGGGCCGCGGCCTGGAGGGTTCCATCGCCTGGCTGGAACGGCGCATCACGGGAGAGTTGCAGGACGATACCTTTCTGTTGCGCCTGGAAACGGACGCCAACGCCGTCACCCTCTCCACCATCCATGCCAGCAAGGGGCTGGAATATCCGGTGGTGTTTCTCCCCTTTGCCTGGGACCCCCCTTCCGCCAAAAGCGGGCGGGTGCTCTTTCACAATGCCAGCGGCGGGTTGACGCTCGATCTGGGATCGGACCAGCGGGATACGGACCACAAGCAACTGGCCAGGGAGGAACAGGATGCCGAGGCGGCACGCCTCCTGTATGTGGCCCTCACCCGGGCCGAGTTTCTCTGCTATGTCACCTGGGGCAGCATCAAGGGCGCCTTCGAATCGCCGTTGCGCAGGCTGCTGCACGGTGAGAACTTCAAGGACGCAAAATCGTTCGGCGCCGCCGACGATCAGGAGATTTTGGATGCGGTCGCCGGGCTGGCCGGCAAGGCGGTCCATACTGATGGTCCCAGCCCCATTGCCGCCCGGTTTATGCCGGCAGAGATAGCCGCCCCGCCCTATACCCCAGAACAGGATGCCTCCGGCGCCTTTGCCTGTCGCGAGGTGCAGCGGACAATCTCCACAGAGTGGCGCGTCTCCAGCTTCAGTGCCATTACCGGCGGCTCCGAACGTCACCTCCAGCCGCACGATTACGATGCCGTCACCGCGCCCGGCGCTTCCCCGGCCACCGGCGACAGCCCCGTGGCCGAGCTCGGAACGGACCTGTCGATCTTCTGCTTTCCCCGCGGCGCGGCCGCCGGCACCTGCCTCCACGAACTATTCGAGCAACTCGATTTCAGCGCAGTGGAAAGTGCGTCCCTGGAGCGGCTCTGCCAAGCCGTTCTGCTGCGCAGCGGCTATGACCGGCGCTGGCTGCCGGCCGTGCAGCGTATGGTCATGGACATCATCTCCGCCCCGCTCCTCCCCGCCGATCCCGGTTTCTCCCTCTCGCACCTCAAGCCGGGCTCGTGGCAGGTCGAGATGGAGTTTTTCCTCCCCCTGAACCGGTTGAGCGGCAGTGGTTTGACCGAACTGTTCGCCGGGCTGCTGAGCCCCGACCGGCATGGCGAGTTCCCGGAGGTCCTCGCCGCACTCCACGTCCAGGAGACGCGCGGCATGCTGCAGGGCTTCATGGACATGGTCTTCGAGCACAACGGCCGCTACTACATCATCGACTGGAAATCCAACCATCTGGGAAACCGGCACGAGGACTATCGTGCGGCAAGGCTTCCGGAACCCATGGCCCGGCACGCCTATATCCTCCAATACCACCTCTACACCCTGGCGCTCGACCGGATGCTGCGCCTGCGCCTGCCGGGTTATGATTACGCCACCCATTTCGGCGGCGCCATCTACGTTTTCCTGCGGGGAATTTCGACCGGTTCGGTCGAGTACGGCGTCTACTACGACAAGCCGTCGCCCCTGTTCATCCAACGGGCAAACGAATTGTTGCTGGTGAGCGGAGAGGCTGGCGTGAGGTAGATTGTAGTTTCAAATTTTCCAGGTCGAAAGGTTCAGGACCGCATCTACAAACAACACGAGCCCGGCGGTATCCGCCCGGGCTCGTGTTGCGTTAACGACTGGATCAAAGTCTATTTGAACTTTTCCAGGTACTTTCTGATCCCCCCCTCGAAGATCTCTTCGATCTCGTTTTTGGGGTGTCCCTTGGCATAATGTCTGAAATAATCGGCGATGAGCATGGTAACCAGCAGGAAGATGAGGGCGTAGACAAGCCGCCTGCCGAAGCGGCCCCAGTTGAACCGGGACGCCTCCTCCTGTTCTTCCCCCTCGACAGGACGGCCGTCACGAAAGATAAACTGTTCGCGCAACTGGCGTATCCGCTTGAGCTGGACATTCGAAATATGGCTGATGATGGCGTCCCGATCCCGTTCGTCGATGAAGACGAATTGCAGGCCGGTGTTGAAGTATTCACGGTCGTTGCCGGCGGCGAAATTGCGGTTGGCGGTGATGACCCGCGCCACGATGTCCACGATGCGGCGCGGCATGGGGACAAGGATCTCCAGCAGCACATAGACGCCGCTTTCAAACTGCTGGTGGGTGATGATACGCACGCCGCCGCCGCTGATGTTGGCGGCCAGCGGTATAATGGTATCCCATGAGTCGGCCGGGGCTTCTTCCCCACCCTCAGGCTCTTCGCGCTCCTCTTCTAGCCCGTCGCGCTCCTCTTCCCCTTCGTATTCTTCATCATGCTCCTCCTCGCCCTCCTCGCCCTCCTCGCCTTCCCCGGCATTGTCCTCTGCTTGTTCGAGCCGCCGCTCCGGAGGAAGTTCCGCACGCCCCAGCAGCAGGCTGCTGTCCCAACGTTTGTTCTTGAGTTCGACATCGACGGCCAGACGCTGCTCGCGGCGTTCCACCCATTCCTGCTTGAGAATGTCCACGTTCTGTTCAGAGGAGAGGTAGTACTTGATCGGCAAAAAGGCATCGATACGGTAGAATTCCCGCAGTTCGTCGGAAACGATCTCGCCGATCAGGCGGAGAAGTATCTCCCGGGCAGGACCTTCGGCAACGATGATGGCCCGGCAACTGTAACCGCTGTCATCCCTGCCGCCGCGCAGGTCGAGGATCTGCCCCACGTGGAGGGAGGCGTTGAGGGGGAGTTGATCGCGGGAAAGCTGGAGGGAAACGAAATCCTCGTCGATCTCGAGAATTATGGCCCAGTCGCGGAACACTCCGGCATTCGCCAGGGGAATGCCGACGTTGACCTTCATGCCGGCGGGAAAATAATTGGCGTAATTGTCAAAATCATTCATGGAGTGAAATCCGCCAAGAGGATAACCTGCCGGTGATCGTGAGCCGTGGTATTCATTCCAGGGATTTGTTCAATGCTTCAATCAGTTCGGCGATGGCGACCTTGTGAACACCGGCCCCATGCTCAACGGTTTCCAGATCGGCGATCTGACATTCGTAACAGTCAAGATGATAGCGCTGGAATACCGACACTGTTTCGGGGTGCTGTCTGATAATATCGGCGATAATCATGTCCCGTGTGATCATGGTACGCACCTCGCTTGCTTGCAAAAAAGGATGGGCTTTGGAGCGCCTGGGTAGTTTTGCTTCGTTGCACGCTTGGTTCCGTTTGGCACCGCCCCATGAGCGGTCGTTCACTCGAGTCCGAATTTTGCCCTGAGGGCGGCCTTCACTTCCGGCGGCACAAACCGGTCGATATTCCCATTCAGCAGACAGACCTCCTTGACGATGGAGGAGGAGAGATAGCCGTATTGCAGCGATGTCATCATGAACAGCGTCTCGACGCCTTGACCGATCGTGCTGTTCATCTGGGCGATCTGAAACTCGTACTCAAAGTCCGATATGGCGCGCAGCCCCCGGATGATGACATGTGCCCGTCGTGAGGATACATAATCTATCAGAAGGCCGCTGAAGGTGTCAACAACCACCCGCGGTTCCTCCCTGAACACATCGCGGATCAGGGCGACCCGTTCGTCGATGGAAAACAGGGGGTTCTTCTGGGAGTTGGCGGCCACCGCCACCACCACCTGATCGAAGATCTTCAGGCCGCGGTTTATGATATCCACGTGACCGTAGGTGATGGGATCGAAGGAACCGGGATAGACAGCGATCTTTTTCATGCGTCCTCCAACATAAAGAACTCCAGTGCCGTGTCACCGTAAACCCGGCGATCGCACTTGATAAGCGTCCCTACCCGTTCGGGCAGGGGATTGCGCGCCGCGCATTCCACGATCAGCACCCCGTCATCCGCCAGCAGGGACAGGCCGCCTACCGCCTCCGGCACGGTATCGTAAAGGGCAGAGGCATAGGGGGGATCAAAGAACGCCACATCGAAGCGCCGTCCTTGCGACGCCAAGAGACGCAAGGCTTTGAGACAATCGAGAGTAAGGATCTGAGACCGGGCGGTAAAGCCGGTGGCCTCCACATTTTTTTCCAAAACCGCCTGTACGTGCCTATCATGCTCCACAAAACAACAAAAGGCCGCCCCCCGGCTGAGGGCTTCGATCCCCAGGCTCCCGGTTCCTGCACAGATATCCAGCACTTGAGCCTCTTCAAGGTCACGACGGCTCGCAACGATGCTGAAAAGTGCTTCACGGACCCGGTCGGCTGTAGGACGGGTTTGCATCCCTCGGGGCGCCGCAAGCTTCATTCCCCGCACACTACCCGCAATTACGCGCATTTCCGGCGTCACCTTTCCCGTATACTCTATCTGCCGAAAGCTACCTTAAAACAGTATAGGCGTCAAGTCGGAAGCACTCCAGGCAAAAGATGACGTGCCGCGGAAAAAACAGTTGAAAACAAACCGTGCTCCAGTACAATGGCACAGTCGGGCCTATCCTTGAAAATGTTGGGGAATTCATGTGAACAGAGGACGAGCACTACCATACCGTTTCGCGCGCCTCATGGTGCTGGCGGCCTCCCTGAGCGTTGTTCTACAGGGGACTGCGGCGGCTGTCCAATGGCGCCCCCTGGCCCGTACGGCGCGCCATGACGTCGCCGTTGACATGGATTCCCTGAAACTGACCCCCCTGGGCAGGGTGACCGTCTGGCTCAGGTTCACCCCCCTCGGCGAACCGCAGCGCAAGCTGGCTGCCGGCGAATATGGCGAAAAGCAGTACCGCCTCCACCTGGAATATTACGAAATAGATTGCAGTGAACAGACCGATATCCTGGAACTCATCGACATCATCGGACCGGACGGAAAACGGTTGGCGAGAATGAAGGGTGGAGGCCCGCTGGCAGCCATCTTCCCCGGCTCGGCTCTCGACCTGGCAGCCAAACAGGTCTGCCCGTCATTTGAGGATGAAACGGTTTCGGACGATGAGGTGGAAACGCCGGACAGCAACGACACGGCGGAGGCGACCACACAACAGGTCCCTGAAGAGGTACGCACACGTATTGCCGAGGCACTCCAGAAGACACAAAAGTCACCGGACAATCAGGCAGCCTGGCGCGAACTGGGAAATGCCTATTACGACGGCGACCAACCCCAGCAGGCCATTGAGGCCTATGACCGGGCGCTGGCGCTCGCCCCCGACGATGCGGACATACTCAACGACCAGGGGGCTATGTACCGCCAGTCAGGTGATTTCACGCGAGCCCTGGCAAATTTCGAGAGGGCGCTCAAGATCGCGCCCAATAACCTGGAAAGCCTGTATAATGTCGGATACGTCAATGCCTTCGACCTGAACCGCATGGACAAGGCACGGGAGGCGTGGCGCCGTTACCTGGAGTTGGACCGGACCAGCGAGACCGCCCTCCAGGTTCAGGGGTTCATCGAACGTTACAACAAATAAGTCACCATTGCAGTGGGCGGCAAGAACCGGGCAATTTAATCATTTCCGCACTGTTGCTAATTTTGCGTCATGTGATATCTTAGCGCTTTCGAATATTCAAGTGTATGACTTGCCAAGTGCCCCCTGATACCTACAGCAACCATCAGCATGGCGGTTCAGTTGTCATAATCTCAGTATGCGCCCGTAGCTCAGCTGGATAGAGTCCCTGGCTTCGAACCAGGTTGTCGGGAGTTCGAATCTCTCCGGGCGCGCCAATACAATAAGGACTGAGGCTTTATTGCCTAAGTCCTTATTGTTTCTTGCACCCTCTTGTGGATACTCTAGTTATCTTGCGAGGTAAAGGAAACAATCATAAAGACGATTCATCTCAAAGTTGACCGATATCAGGAAGCAAGCTTGTCTTGCACGGATAGCTTGTCTTGATGGCGACCAGCATTGCCTGGCGATAAGTTTTATGGTTGCTATCTAAGGTTGAGCAGTATTATTTCTGTTCAAATAATTTAATTCTGTTTTTCTTGACCCTGCCATCCAACTGGTGGCAATATCCGTGTCGAAAATGTTCGAATCAAAAGTCCGGCAACACTGACAATTCATATTGAGGAGTTCCGGGGAACACCTCGCTCTTCATACGAGCCCGCGGTAGTTTCCCGTAGGCTCTCTGTTTACAAGGATATAGGCATGTTCACACGAAGACAGTTTATTGCGGCTGGCGCCGGATTATTGTTGGTGCCGCACAGTTCGCTGGCGAAAGCGCTCATGAAGCACAATGTGTCCACAGGAATCAGCGACCTCGTCGAGAACGGCGACATCCCAAAGGACATCGCCGTTGGTCCGAACATAACCGCCGAGCAATTCATTGCCGCTCAACGCGACGAAAAAGCCCTCGAAAGCCTGGTGGGCGGCTTGGTGGAGCGCAAAATAAAGGGTCAGCCCTTGTTCAACGAGGGCAAGATCATTCTCTATAACACACACTTCAAGGAACGGTACCTCTTCAAGTTCAGGAATGGCTACGGGGAGTATGATCCCAAGATCCTCGGCTCGCTCAACTATTTCATGCGCTGCAATTACGACAACAAATACACTGATATGGACATTGCCACCATAGAGATGATCAACTATGTTGCTCAGCTCCTCGGGGTCAAGGAGATCTACATCAACTCAGCCTACCGGACGCCGGAATATAACGCCATACTCGCCAGGAAAAGCGAGAACGTGGCGCGCAACTCGTTCCACATGCAGGGCAAGGCGGTGGACTACTCCATACCTGGCGTGCCGATCAGCAAGGTGTGCCAGTATGCCCAGCTGGCGCGCAACTATTTCGGCTACGGTGGCGTCGGCTATTATCCGCGGCAGAACTTCGTGCATAATGATAGCGGGCCGCTTCGCAACTGGGCGAAGAAGTAGCCGTTCCACTCCAGAACAGATCATTCTCAAATGACTATCCAATATTTAATGATGTTCCCCACTACTCATTTTCCGTGACACGCCACTATAGAGTAAAGGCTTGCATGGTTATTGCCGATACCTTTATCATTGCTGCAGACCCATAGCCCACGAATTCACACGTTAAAATCGACGGGAGGTTTAACCCTTGATTTTTCAGAACGGAACAAAGGAGACCGCCTTGGCCAACCACACTGAGTTCCCGGTGGGAGAATTGCTTCTCCGTACTTATGCAAAGCCGAGCGATACGAACGCGAATGGAGATATCTTCGGGGGATGGATCATGTCGCAGATGGACATCGCCGGCGGCATGTTGGCAATAGAGATCACCGGCGGCCGTGCCGTGACTATTGCGGTGGACGCGATGAAATTCATCAAACCGGTAAAGACCGGCGACATCGTCTGTTGCTTCGGCAAAGTTACGAGGATCGGGAACACCTCCATCACCATCAGGCTGGAGGTCTGGGTTAAGCCAAGCCTGAGGGAAGCGCCGAGCGACAAGGAAAACGCATTGTACCTGGTCACGGAAGCTTCATACACCTATGTGGCCGTTGACCAGGAAGGACGCAAACGACTATTCCCGAAACCTGCACAGCCCGCCCCCGACCGCGCGGACACATAAAAAATGACAGAGTTCGCGGTGGCACTATTCTTTAAGCACTACCCACCGTTTTCTTGTGAGTTTATCCTTATTGGCAAAGACAGGAGAAGCGGGTGGAAATCATTATTGATAATCACGTAATAGACGTTCCCTGCCGTTGTGGTCAAATTATCTAGGAGAGTCCGGGACGGCTCAAGAACAGTCACCATTCAGCGAAAACGACAAGATTGTCGACACTTGAATAACAAGGAAGGGTGTTGGCTCACCACATTAAATTTGGGGTATCCCGGCAGAACCGGGGGATTACCCAGAGGAATTTATTCATGAGCTACGGCACCCCCCTCGGTCGAGTTTGAATGGATTCACAACTTGAAAAATTATGGCAGTGTGTAACGCGCGATCATGATGCGTCGATGGAGGTCCGCCTCTTTCGCCTGGTATCCCTGACGGTCGCCCTCCTCAGCCTCCTTCTCATCCTCCCGACCAATATCCTTTTAAACCTCCCCGCAGCCCAAAATATGATTATTTTTGTATTTGGCCTGCTGCTCCTCTATTTCTACCGGTCCTCCTGCCGCGGCCGCCACTACATCAAAAGCCTCTATGCCCTGACCATCCTGGTGCTGAATCTCACCTGGTTCATGAACGGCGGGACCCTGGGCAGCATAAGTTATTACTTCTTAGCGGCCCTTTTGTACCCCTTGACCTTTTTCCGCGGGCCGGGACGCTGGACCATGTTTCTGCTCCTTGTGGTCAACACGAGCGCTCTGCCGATAGTGGAATATTACTTCCCTTCCCTGATCATACCATTCAAAACACCCCAGGACCGGTTGATCGACCTGACAACCGGCGTTCCCTTCAGCTGTGCTGCCTGTGCATTACTGTTCTGGGTGGTTATTACCAACTATGATAAGGAAAGCGCCAAGGCGGCGAATGAGATCGCGGAGCGCAAGCGCTCAGAAGCGGAGCTGCTGGGCGCCAGAAAGGCCGCCGACTGCGCCAGCCGCGCCAAGAGCCAGTTCCTCGCCAACATGAGCCATGAAATCCGCACCCCCATGAACGGCATCATCGGTGGGGCGCAACTCCTCGGGATGACCGAACTCTGCCCTGAGCAGAAAGAGTGCCTGGACTACATCCGGAGTTCCTCGGAAAGCCTGTTGGCGATCATAAACGATGTGCTTGACCTCTCAAAAATAGAGGCCGGCAAGATCGAGCTGGAATGCGCGCCTTTCTGCCTGCGGGAGTGTCTTGACCAAGTCGTCGCCCCCCAGTTCACTCTCAGTGCCGCCAAAGGGCTTGTCCTGAAAACCGATATACCGGACCATGTCCCCGATGGGCTGACCGGGGACCAGCTCAGACTGAAACAGATCATAGCAAATCTGGTCGGTAACGCCGTCAAATTTACCCACCAGGGGGGGATAACGGTTTCCGTGGCCCTGCTCGAAAGCAGCGACGATGCAGTCCTTCTGCAGTTCAGCGTTTCGGACACCGGCATCGGCATTAACCCGCTGGACATGGATAAAATATTTACCCCCTTCACCCAGGCGGATTCATCCACATCGCGCAAATATGGGGGAACCGGGCTCGGGCTTTCCATCAGCAGGGAACTTGTCGATCTCATGGGCGGCAAGATTTGGGTGCAAAGTGTGGAAGGGCGCGGCAGCACGTTCCATATCGAGGTCCCGTTTTCCACCACCAATGGGCGCGGCGGGGCAGCGGCTGAAGCGGGAGGAGGAATCTGATCATGGCGTGAACCGCACCATCGGAATTCCAGGCGCCGAATCGGCATGCAATAAAAAAACGGAGCGTCATCGACGCGGCTGCATTTACCGAGGGGATTGTGGAGTGAAACGGAGCAACATCGCCACGACCTTTCACTATCGTTGCTTTAATCGAATAAACCAATTTGACCTTAACCCGCTAACTCTTTAGGATGCTCCTCCGCTTACTAATGCCGAGGGGCCTTTTCGTGAAATATGTATCCGCGCTGCTTATCATCCTGACACCCTCCTTTCTGTCCGCCGGCCAGATTCCAACCGTGTGCCACAACGAACTGGCGTCATGGATCAAGGCCAATAAGAAGCTTTCCATAGTGGATATCCAGAATGCCGAAGGGTTTCGCGCCCACAATTACGACCACTCGCTCGCCGCGGGCAACGACCCGGCACGTTTGAAAAAGATCGCCGCCAGATTGCGTTCGACCAAGGGCAGGGTGATTGTGGTCAGCGCAACAGGCGGCAACGACGCCGTGCATGCCGCGGAGTCGCTCGAACGCGGGGGCGTTCAACATTCCCGGATCCTGGTGCTGGAGGGGGGGATGGAGGCAGCGGCCAAGAATGCGGCCTGCGAATGCTGCAAACCGGCCCAATCTGGTAAAACGGAATGAGTTCGATCCAGAGTGAAACCGGGCCGTTGCGGCCGCAACTGGCGGCGCTGCTTGCGGACTAAATCAGCGGCTGCACCGGGTGCGGCGTCTGCGTCGGGGAGTGCGGTTTCCTGAAACTCTACGGCTCCCCCCGCGATATTGCCCGTTCCTACGATCCGGATGACCCGAAAAAGAATGTCGTCTGCTTCGAGTGCAGCCTCTGCGGACTCTGCTCGGCCGTCTGCCCCACCGGCGTCAAGCCCCAGGCCCTCTTTCTGGAGATGCGGCGCGAGGCGGTAGACCGGGGCTTTGGCTCGTTCCGCGAGCACAGGGGGCTTCTCGGGTATGAGAGGACCGGCACATCCCGCCGTTTCAGTTGGTACGGCTTGCCGGAAGGATGCACCACGATCTTTTTCCCGGGCTGTGCCTTGCCGGGCACGCGCCCCGGCGTAACCGTAGCGGTCTATGAGCGGCTGAAAGAGGTGTTTCCCGACCTCGGCCTGCTTTTCAACGCGCCGAAACCGTCATCGGGGCCGGTCACCTATGTCAATCGCCTGCGGCTCAAATCCCGGTTCAAGAGAATCGTGCCCGCCGTCACAACCCGGGAGAGGACCGTCCCCGGCGGCGGTTCCGGGATGCTCCGGCCGCTCCTCTTTCTGGGCGTCATGATCGCCGCCATAGTTCTGGTGCGGGCGAGCGGAGCCGGCCAGTACCTGGAACCGGAACGGCTGCGTGCCCTGTTTAGCGGCTTCGGCATCGTGGCACCGCTGGTGTACATCGCCATCTATACGGTCGCTCCCACGCTGATGCTGCCCGGCCTCCCCCTCAGCATGGCCGGGGCAACGGTTTTCGGGCCGGTCTGGGGGGTGGTCTACACGATCATCGGGGCCACCCTGGGGGCCTGTGCGGCCTTCCTGATCGCCCGCTATGCCGCCCGGGACTGGGTAGAACGGCAACTGGTCGGTTCGCGGTGGAACAAACTCGACAGCGAGACCGCCCAGAACGGCTGGAAGGCGGTGGCCTTTACCCGGTTGATCCCCCTGTTCCCCTTCAATCTGCTCAATTTTGCCTTCGGCCTGACGAAGATCTCGTTTCCCCAGTATGCCGTGGCAACCTTTATCTTCATGCTGCCCGGCACTATCGCCTTTATCACGTTTTCAAGCTCGTTGCTGGGATTGCTCAAGGGTAAGGTCTCCCGGGAATTTTTTATCGGGATCGTCCTCATCGTCGCAGTATCGCTGATTCCCCGGCTGGCAAAATGGTATCGGAGGATCTGATCGAAGAAAAGATTACGGTTGACGGCAAGGATGTCATCAAGCCCTATACCCCGCATTTCGTCTACCACGGCACGGCCGAGGCGATCAACTTTGCATCGGGCTGTATCGTCTGCCCATCCGGGTGCAACGGGGGGATCATCGCCGACAATTCACTTCCCCTGAAGGAGACCAAGAATTATTACCGTTTTGACTGGAGCAAGATGCCGGCGCCCGGAACAAAGGCCGAAATCGTAATCAAGTCGATTTACGGTACTAAGTAATACAAGAAACGTGGGAAGCTCACCGGCCGGTTCAGCACATACGCGGCAAAGGCGGAAAGAGGAACCGCACGACAGCGGTTCCTCTTTCCGGTTGCTCCATCCTCCCAATCGAATTTTTCTCTTTTTTGTACATCAATTACAAAATTGCTTCACATCAATTTAACCTGAGGTATACTTTATGCCTGCGCTAAGCATTATCTCCCCATCTCCATAGGTAGCGGGGCGCTGTCCATCGCGTGGGCCCATTGTTCAGAGATTCCACAATCCGGGAGTGTACATGAAAAGGCGTTTCCTGATCGCACCCTGTCCGGCGAAATCCTGTTCATCGTTCCCGAGCATCTTGTTCGGCATCATTCCCCTGGCGGCCTTTTTCCTCCTTCTCCTCCACCCTGCCCTGCTTCTGGCAGGCACTACCGTGCTGACGCCGGTCACCCTGCAATTGAAGTGGAAACACCAGTTTCAATTCGCCGGATATTATGCCGCCGTGGAAAAGGGCTACTACCGCGATGCCGGGCTGATGGTAACGCTCCGTGAGGCGGCCCAGGGGAGCAATTCCGCTGAGGCGGTCCTGAACGGGGAGGCCCAGTTCGGGGTAGGAGGCAGCTCTCTGGTCCTGATGCGGGCTGAGGGGAAACCGGTCGTCGTCCTTGCCGCCATCCTGCAGCATTCGCCCCTGGGCATCCTCTCCCTCAACGCAAATAACATCAGAAATGTCCATGATCTGGCGGGCAAACGGGTCATGCTTGAACCGATGTCGGCCGAGGTCATGGCGCTCTTCAGGGCGGAGGGGGTACCCGACGACGCGATCAGGGTCGTTCCCCACGAATTTTCCCTCGAAAAGCTCCTGAACGGCGAGGTTGACGCCGCCTCTGTCTACAGCACGACCGAACCCTATCAGCTCGAAAAACGAAGAATCGCCTATTCCATCATCTATCCCGAACGGAGCGGGATCGATTTCTACGGCGACACGCTCTTCACGCGCCGGGAGGTGGTACAAAAGCAGCCCGAGGTGGTACGGCAATTTCGCGATGCAAGCCTCCGCGGCTGGAAATACGCCCTTGAGCATCAGGACGAAATGATCGACCTCATCCTGAAACGTTACAATACCCACCGCCTCACCAGGGGACAGCTTGCCTACGAAGCTGGAGAGCTGCAAAAGCTGATCAGGCCTGACTTGGTGGAAGTCGGCTACATGAACCCCGGCCGGTGGCAGCACATCGCCGACACCTATTCCCAGTTGGGAATGATCCCGGCATCGAAACCGTTTCCCCTGGAAAGCTTCCTCCATGCCGGCGAACAGCCACGGCTCCCGGATTGGCTCTACGGGACCCTGGGCGGGGCCATGGTGATCATCATCGCCGTCTCTGTGGTCGCCATCCGCTTTCACTACCTTAACGCGGCGCTCAATGATCAGATGCAGTTGCGCGACAAGGCCGAGGCAAAGCTGCGGAAGCTGTCGGCGGCCATTATTCAAAGCCCGGTTTCGATCGTCATCACCGACACGACCGGCGCAATCGAATACGTAAACCCCAAGTTCTGCGAGCTTACCGGCTATACGGCGGAGGAGGTCGCCGGCCAGAATCCCCGCATCCTGCGCGGGAGCATCCTACCCCCCGAATTCTACGGCGATCTCTGGCGGACCATTCTCGCCGGCGGACTCTGGCATGGGGAGTTTCTGAACAAGAAGAAGAATGAGGAGCTGTTCTGGGAGCATGCCACCATCGCCCCCATCTGGGACGCACAGGGTGAACTCACCAACTTCGTCGCCATCAAGGAGGATATCACCGAGCGCAAGATGCTGCAGGAAAAGCTCAATCACATGGCCCATCACGACGAGCTGACCGGCCTGCCTAACCGGGCGCTCTTCTTTGACAGGATCGGGCAGGCGCTGGCCCATGCCAAAAGGAGTCAGACGGGATTCGCCCTGCTGTTCGTGGACCTGGATGGTTTCAAGACGATTAACGATACCTACGGACATGACAGCGGCGATGCGCTGTTGCGGGAGACGGCCCGGCGCCTGGCGGGATGCGTCAGGGACTCGGATACGGTTGCGCGTATGGGGGGAGACGAATTTGCGGTCATGCTGCTGGATGTTGCCGATCTCGGGCATATCACCCAGGTGGCGGAAAAGATGCTGACGCTTCTTTCTATGCCGTTCATGTTCAAAGGACTCGAGTGCCATGTGGGGGCGAGCATCGGCATCAGCATCTTCCCCCAGGATGGCGACGCCGTGGACACCCTCATGAACACGGCCGACATGGCCATGTACCGTGTCAAACAAGGCACCAAGAACAACTATGCCTTTGCCTCCTGATGAGGCTACTGCGAATCAGGCCTCCAGGGCCCCGATCAAGCTCTTCACATCTTCAACGCCGTTTTCCGCCAGCCACTTTTCCATGCCTTCAGCGATTTCCTGCGCAGCACCCGGATTGATGAAACTGGCGGTCCCGACCTGCACCGCCGTCGCCCCGGCCAGGATGAATTCCAGGGCGTCACGGGCGTTCATGATGCCGCCGATACCGATGATCGGCAAGCTGACCGCCCGGGCCACCTGCCAGACCATGCGCAACGCCACCGGCTTGACCGCCGGGCCCGAGAGACCGCCGGTGATGTTGGCCAGCACCGGCCGACGGCGCTCCAGGTCGATGGCCATGCCGGTCAGGGTGTTGATCAGCGACAGGGCGTCGGCCCCCGCATCGGAGCAGGCCTTGGCCATGGAGACGATATCCGTGACATTGGGCGAGAGCTTGACGATCAACGGCTTGATGGTGGCCTCGCGGCAGGCCGTGACCACCTGGAAGGCGCACTGGGGGTCGGTGCCGAAAACGATGCCCCCCTGCTTGACATTGGGGCAGGAGATATTCACCTCCAACCCGGCGATTTCGGGGATGGCGTCCAGACGGCGGGCCAGTTCGGCGTACTCGTCGATGGTGTTGCCGAAGAAATTGGCAATGGCCGGGGTGGCGACCGAGCGGAGGAAGGGAACCTTTTTCTCGATAAAGGCGTCGATGCCCACGTTCTGGAGGCCGATGGCGTTCAGCATGCCGCCCGGCGTCTCCACGATGCGCGGCGTGGGATTGCCGGCCCGGGGCCTGAGGGACAGCCCCTTGGTCACGAAGGCGCCAATGGTTTCCAGGTCCACGTATTCCGCAAATTCCTCGCCATAGCCGAAGGTGCCCGAGGCGGTCATCACCGGGTTGCGCAGTTCCAGCCCTGCAATGGATACAGACAGGTCAGGTTTCATGGTTTCAGGCCTCCCACTTCAGTTCGGCAGCGTCGAAGACCGGTCCATCCGCACAGACGCAGCGATAATCGGGTGTTTCGTTGGAATGATGGTGGCCGGGGGTGACACACCCCAGGCAGGCCCCCATGCCGCAGGCCATATACCCCTCAAGGGAGACCTGACAGGGTATGTTTCTCTGGGCGGCGATGCCGGCCACGGCGTTCAGCATGCCATGGGGGCCGCAGGCGAAGATGCGCGGCGTGCCGTCGCAGGCAGCCAGCCGTCTGACCAGGGCCTCGGTCACCAGGCCACATTCCCCCAACGACCCATCCTCGGTGGCCACATAGCACTCCACCCCCAGGCGCTCGAATTCGGTGATGCAGAGGACGTCGTCTCGCGTCCTGCCGCCGACAAAGAGCCGCACCGACGACTGTTTCACCAGTTCCTTGGCCAACAGGTAGAGCGGCGCCAGCCCAACGCCCCCCCCCACGATAATCTTTTCCTCCTCAGGAGAGCCGAGCTCGAAGCCCTTCCCCAAAGGGCCTAAGACATCCAACAGATCGGTGTTATGCAGCGCCGAAAGCATGCCGGTCCCCTTCCCCACCACCCGGTAGAGCATCTCCAGGTAGGGCTGGGATGCGGCACCGGTCTGGGCCGGGGTATGGACACCCACGTCGAAGATGCCGAAAGGGCGCCGCAGGAGCGGATCGATGGCATCATTCACCCGCACCATCACGAACTGCCCCGGTTGGGCCGCGGGGAACTCGGAGGGAGCGGTCATGCGCATGCGCCAGTAGCCGGGCGAGACCTCCACGTTGGATATGATCATGGATTTGAACTGCATCTAACTGTCTCCTTGGAAGGTTGTTGAAAAACAGCCATCTCGCCGCCATCCTCGAAAGCCCTTTCGTGCGGCGTAGCGCTGCTACGCCTCCTCAGGGCATTCTGCGGGTGCGACGATCTGACTATTTTTGAACAACCTGAGTTTTTCAATAGTCTGTCAGGCTCTTATAGTGTTTTTTCCATCAACAGCGCGTCCTCCACGCCTTCGTAGTACTTCGTCCGCATCCCGGTCCGGGAGAAACCGAACCGTTCGTAGAGGGCGATGGCTGCCCGGTTGGAGGCGCGGACTTCCAACCTCATGATCCCGGCCTGTTTCCCTTGGGCGATGGCAACGGCATGCTCCAGCAGCGCCCGGGCGATACCCCGTCCCCGCAGGTGCGGCGCCACGACGATGTCCAGGATCTCGGCCTCTTCGAAAAGCGACATCAGGCAGACATAACCGCCCACCGCGCCTTCGATGACGGCGACGAACGGAAACGAATGGGGTGACGCAAGTTCGTGCAGGAAATGTTCATAGCGCCAGGGATGGGGAAAGGAGGCCTGCTCAATGGCCAGCACGCTCTCCAGATCGGCCTTGGTCATGGGGCGGATATCAACGGTTCCCGGTACAGACATGGGAAAATATGATAGGCAAACAACCGGGTAAAGTAAACGATTTTGTACGGCCAGGGTCTGCATCGGTCCCGCAATCCCGCCTCATGAATCGCCCTGCGCCACGCAAGGCGCATATTTCGGCAAAAAGCACCGTCTGAACGGCAAAACCGGCGTATAATACTATCCAGAGGCAGAGCACGAGCCGGTTCAGGGAGACGACGTCGCCGTTTGCCGGCAGAGGAGGTGTGCCATGAAAGGACGTGAGATACTGACAACCGTCAAGGAGCGGGCAACAGCGGATCATTGCTTCGTCAAGTGGTGGCGCAAGGAAGAGGATTTTCTCGATTACGAACTGCTTGACCGGTTTCTGGAACATGCCACGGAAAGTGAAGAGATCGGCGGCCTGCAACTATTGACCATGAACGAGATGCGGGATGAAGTCAAACGGATCGGTGGGACACGGGTGAAGTTCATCCATGAGGCGTCCGGAGACAAAATCGAATGGGTGCATCGGGCCAAGGAAGGTGTGCGTACCCACATCTGCGCCTATACGCCCGAGGCGCTGATGACGATCTTCGACGTGGAGACCCACGGCAATCCGGTCGATTCCTGAGATATGCCCGGACCTGAAGGCTGCCGGCCGATGATCGGCAGCCTTTTTTATGCCGATGCCTGACGCGGGACAGCGTCCAGGAGCATCGACTTCATGCGGCAACCACTGAGGAGAATCATCCATGACAACCAGCAGCACACCCGACCTGATCATCCTCGGCTCCGGCTCCACCGCCTTTGCGGGGGCGTTGCGCGCCACCTCCCACGGCGCGCGGGTGCTCATGTTCGAAAAGAGCGTTCTGGGAGGCACCTGCATCAACTGGGGCTGTATCCCCAGCAAGACCCTCATCCACGCAGCCCTGTTCAATCACGAGGCCCATCTGGGGATGAGGCTCGGGCTCGGGCTTGAGGATGGCAGGCAGGGCGTCGCTTGCGAGGCGCTCTTCGCCCACCGGGAAAAGGTCGTGCACAAGCTCCGCCAGGAGCGCTACCTGGACGTACTCAAAAACATGTCCGGCCTGGAACTCGTCAAGGGGACCGCACGCTTTATCGACCCGCACACCATCGAGGCCAACGACAAACGGTATCGCTGCGACCGTTTTCTTGTCGCGGTGGGTGGCAAGCCGCGCATCCCCCCTATTCCGGGGATCGAAGTGTGCAACTATCTAACGAGCCGGAGCGCCCTGCTGATGAAGGAGCTTCCCCAATCCCTGGTCATCGTGGGGGGCGGCGTCATTGCCGTCGAACTGGGGCAGATGTACCATCGCCTGGGCTGCCGCGTGACGATTCTCGAACACGGACCGCACCTCTTGCCGACCGTGGAGCGGGAAGCGGCCGAAGCGCTCCGAGCGGTGCTGATGGGGGAAGGCATCAAGGTGGTGACGGATGTGACCATCTGTTCGGCCGATCGAGCGGGGGACGTGAATGTACTCTCCGCCGATGTGTGCGGCAGGCGCCACGAATACACCGCCCAACGGCTGCTCCTGGCGGTGGGGACCGGCCCGGCCACGGAAGGGCTCGGCCTGGAACAGGCGAACGTGGGGACGGACCCGAAGGGCTTTATTGTCACCGATGGGCGCATGCGCACCTCAACCGATGGCATCTGGGCGGCCGGGGACGTGACCGGCAAGATGCTGATCGCCACGGTGGGAGCCCGTCAGGCCATTGTGGCGGTCGACGACATGTTCAACGAGGGGTGCGGCTGCACCATGGATTACCTGTCGGCCCCCATGGCGGTCTTCACGGACCCGGAGATCGGCATGGTGGGCCATACCGAGGAGAGCGCCCGGCAGGCCGGTTTTGACGTGGCGGTCAATACCATGCCGGTCAGCGCCATCCCCAAGGCCCACGTCACCGGCCATACCGCCGGGGTGATCAAGATGATCGCCGACCGGCCGACCGGGCGGCTCCTGGGGGTGCACCTGGCCTGCCACCGGGGGGCGGACATGATCAATGAGGCGGCCCTGGCCCTCCACCTGAAGGCGACCGTAGCGGATCTGGCCACCACCATGCACGTCTACCCTTCCATCGGCGAGGGGCTGAAACTCTGCGCCCAGGGGTTCGATAGGGACATCAGCAGACTATCATGTTGTGCCGAATGATAAAAGGTACTGACTGAATCCGTGATGCCGGAATGCCGCAGTGGCCGGAAGAGCCGGAGCCCGCCCGTCGCCCGTGTCGTGGCACGTCATTCACTCTGTCGGTCCTCCGACGGGGTGTCGGCATCTTCTTAAAGGCAAAGGCTGAGGCCTTCCGGCAAACAGAGGCATGGAGGTGTCACGGATTCAGGGCTGTCGTAAGCCAGGATCAGATACCGCCCATGCAGAGGTACTTGATCTCCAGAAAGTCATCGACGCCGTACCGGGACCCCTCCCGGCCGACCCCCGATTCCTTTACCCCGCCGAAGGGGACGACTGCGGACGAGATGAGGCCGGTATTGATGCCGACAATCCCGTATTCCAGGGCCTCCGCGACCTGCCAGACCCGGCCGATATCCCGGCTGTAGAAGTAGGAGGCAAGCCCGAATTCGGTGTCGTTGGCCATGCCTACCGCCTCTTCGTCGGTGGTGAAACGGAACAGGGGCGCCAGGGGGCCGAAGGTCTCTTCCCGGGCCACCGCCATGGCTGGGGTGACATCGGCCAGAATGGTGGGCTGGAAGAAGCTGCCGCCCAGTTCGTGCCGCCCTCCGCCGGTGATGATGCGCGCCCCCTTGGCCAGGGCGTCGGCGATGTGTTCTTCCACCTTCTCCACGGCCTTCATGTCGATCAGCGGCCCCTGCTGGGTCTCCCCCTTGAGCCCGTCGCCCACCTTCAGCCTGGCCACGGCAGCGGACAATTTTTCCGCAAAGGCGTCGTAGACGCCGGCCTGCACGAGGAAGCGGTTGGTGCAGACGCAGGTCTGGCCGGTGTTGCGGTACTTGGAGGCGATGGCCCCCTCCACCGCGGCATCCAGGTCGGCATCGTCGAACACGATGAAGGGTGCGTTGCCCCCCAACTCCATGGCCACCTTCTTGACCGTCCCGGCGCACTGCTGCATGAGCAGCTTGCCGATTTCCGTCGAGCCGGTGAAGGTCAGCTTGCGGACAATCGGATTGGCGGTCATCTCGCCGCCAATGGCGCCGGAGACCCCGGTGACCACGTTGAACACCCCGGCCGGGATGCCGGCCCGCTCGGCCAGCACGGCCAGCGCCAGAGCCGAATAGGGGGTCTGGCTGGCCGGTTTGAGGACCATGGTGCAGCCGACGGCCAGGGCCGGTCCGGCCTTGCGGGTGATCATGGCGGCGGGGAAGTTCCAGGGGGTGATGGCGGCGCAGACGCCGATCGGTTCCTTGATGACAACGATCCGCTTGTCGTTCTGAACCGTGGGGATCGTGTCGCCGTAGACCCGCTTTCCCTCCTCGGCAAACCATTCGATGAACGAGGCGGCATAGGCGATCTCGCCCCGGGATTCGGCCAGCGGCTTGCCCTGTTCGGCGGTCATCAGGATCGCCAGGTCCTCCTGGTTTTCCAACAGCAACTCGTACCAGCGGCGCAGGAGCCGGGAACGATCCGCAGCGGTCCTGGCCCGCCAGACCGGATAGGCCGCGTTGGCCGCCTCGATGGCGGTGCGGGTCTCAGCCCCCCCCATCCTGGGAACCGTGCCGATGACCTCGTCGGTGGCGGGATTATTGACCGAAATGGTGCCGCCGTCCGCGGCATGAAGCCACTGGCCGTCGATATAGCATTGCTGGCGAAAAAGGGTCGGGTCTTGTAAGGTGAGCATGATGTCAATCCTCCGTTGGGATAGTCCGAGGTACGACGGCACTGCCGGTGGCTGCTATTTTACCCCAAAGCCTTGTGAAGTAAAGTGTTGTGCATACCATTAAAAAGAGCACACGCATGGTCCATCATTCCTGAATCCGTGACGCCTGAACGGCGGAGCGAGCGTCATGCCGGAGTCAAACGCCGCCCATGAAGCACCAAGCCGCCTGTGCCGTGCGTACTCCGTCACGGAGAAACCACGTCTGGCACCGTTGAGACAGAGGCATGCCAGGCGAGAGAAGCCGTGAGGGCGTCGCGGATTCAGGCTTCTCTGATTTTGATAATTCCCCTTGACACATTAGACCGACCGGTCTATTTTTACGCCCATGAAAAAGAAAGACACACGAGGCGAGATCATTCGGATCGGCACCGAGATGATCGCCCGCCAAGGATACAACGCCACCGGCATTGATGCCGTTCTGAAGGAGGCCGGCGTCCCCAAGGGGTCGTTCTACCACTACTTCAGGAGCAAGGAAGATTTCGGCCTGGCGGTGATCGATCACTTCGCCGAACGCTTCGAACGACGCATGGAGGAGTTCCTCAGCAACGAGAACCTTGCGCCGCTCGACCGCATCCGCGATTTTTTTGAGAGCGGTCTGACGCGCGTAACCCAGAACCAGTGCACCAAGGGCTGCCTGATCGGCAACCTGGGACAGGAACTGGCAGACCTGAACGAGCGCTTCCGCGCCCGGCTGGATGAGATCTTCGGCATGTGGCGGGAACGCTTTGCCGCCTGCCTGCGCGAGGCCCAGAACCGGAGCGAGCTTTCCGGCGCTGTCGATCCGGCAATAACCGCCGGTTTCATCCTTTCCGGCTGGGAAGGTGCGATCCTGCGGGCCAAGGTGATGAAATCGCCCCAGCCGATGCGGGACTTCGTCGATCTCCTCTTCAGCGCCATCCTGGGACAGAAGTAAGCCCTTTATTTATCCCAAATATAGTTGACCGGTCTATTATCGTCAGATTGGCGAACCAATCAAGGAGGGACCCATGAAACAATCCATTGGAGCAAAGACGCTGGCCACCCCAACCCCGGTGTGGCTGGTTGGCACCTATGATGAAGCGGACACGCCAAACATCATGACCGCTGCCTGGGGCGGCATCTGCTGTTCCCAGCCCCCCTGCCTGGCGGTATCCCTGCGCAAGGCGACCTACAGCCATGCCGCCATCGTGGCACGCAAGGCCTTCACCGTCAGCATCCCCTCCCAGGCCCAGGTGGCGCAGGCCGACTATGTGGGGACCGTATCGGGCCGCGACGGGGACAAATTCGCCGCCTGCGGCTGGACGGCGGTGCGGAGCGACCTGGTGGACGCCCCCTACGTGGACGAGGTGCCACTGGTGGTGGAGTGCCGCCTGCTGCATATCCACGAACTGGGCCTGCACACCCAGTTCGTGGGAGAGATCGTGGACGTCAAGGCGGACGAGGCGCTTATCGGTGCCAAGGGATACCCGGACATCACCAAAGTAAGGCCGATAATCTGGGACACGGCCCACATGGGATACTACGGCCTGGGGGAATTCCTGGGCAAGGCGTGGGAGATCGGCAAGACCATCACAACGGAGGGAATGAAATGAAAATCGTTTGTCTGCTGGGAAGCCCCCGCACCAAGGGGAGCAGTGCCACCATCGCCAACCATCTCCTGAAAACCGCCGGGGATCTGGGGGCGGAAACGCGGTTCTTTGAATTGAACCGTCTTGCCTACCGCGGCTGCCAGGCATGCTATGCCTGCAAGACAAAGCTCGACCGATGCGCGCTCAAAGACGATCTGAGCGAGGTATTGGCCGCGGTGAGCGAGGCGGACGCGGTGGTGCTGGCCTCACCGGTCTATTACGGCGACATTACCAGCCAGCTCAAGGGCTTCATCGACCGCAGCTACTCCTATCTGGTTCCCGATTATATCACCAACCCGCAGCCAAGCCGCCTGGCGCCCAAAAAGCTGGTCTTCGTCCAGACCCAGGGGCAGCCGGAAGAAGCGGCATTTTCCGATATTTTCCCGCGCTACGAAGGCTTTCTGAAATGGATGGGGTTCAGCGAAACCACACTGATCCGCGCCTGCGGTATCGGCCCCGGCAGAACCGACGTCGTTCCGGGACATATCCTGCAACAGGCCGAGGAAGCGGCACGCGCCTTGATGGCATAGGCCCGGGAAGAAAGGAGACGGGGATGGAAGAGCGCATCCGCACCATGATCTGCCGTTTTGTCGGGGAAAGTCCGGCCGGCCGCTTTCCCGAGAGCGATGAGCCGTATTTCGATGAACCGCTGGTCGGCTATGCCGCTGCCGACGACCCACTCTTCGATGACTACAAACGGATCATCGGAGCGTTTCACCGTACGCCGCACGAGGTAATGGAGATCGGTTTCGGCACCGGTGTGCGGGCGGCCACGGTCATTTCCTGGATTCTGCCCATCACCCAGCCGACGCGGGACAGCAACCGCCGGGAAACGGTCTATCCCTCCCCGGCCTGGGCCCGTACCCGGAACTTCGGCGAGCAACTCAACGCCGCGTTGCGCCGCCATGTGACGGAGTGGCTGGCCGAACAGGGACACCGTGCCGTGGCGCCCCAACTGGAAGCGACCTGGCGCGAATACCCCGAAACCCCGGTCGGGAGAGCCTCTACCTGGTCGGAGCGCCACGCCGCCTATGCAGCCGGCCTGGGCACCTTCAGCCTGAACGACGCCCTGATCACCCCCCGGGGGATCGCCCATCGCTGCGGCAGCGTCATTACCGACCTGCCCCTGACGCCGAGCCCGCGCCCGTACCCCGACCACTATCACAACTGCCTCTATTACCGGGAGAAGAGTTGCGGCGCCTGCATCGGACGTTGCCCGGCCGGGGCTATTTCGTACCAAGGACACGATAAGGACGCCTGCAGCCGTTACGTCTACGGCACGGCGGTGGCGGCGGTCGCGGAGAAATACGGCGTAACCCAGACCGGGTGCGGCCTCTGCCAGACCAAGGTCCCGTGCGAGGGGCAAATCCCGGCCGGAACGACCGACGCTTGAGTTCACGGGACACGAACGTCCGTCGTGAGCATTCTGCAGTTCCAACAGCAGGTTTTACTTCAAGGAGGGAAAATGAGTCTGGTAACGATTGATCACAGCACCTGCCGGCGTGACGGCATCTGCAGCGAAGTATGCCCGCCGGCGCTTTTTGAGGTGGATGGGGAGGGATTTCCCGTTTTCCGTGCCGGTGGAGAACAGGACTGCATCACCTGCGGTCATTGTGTCGCCGTCTGTCCCCAGGGGGCGGTTCACCACGAAAAAATTCCCCTGGAGGAGTCGCTCCCCATCGATCCCGCCCTGACGGTTTCCATCCCGGCCCTGAACCAGCTCGTGAGGAGCCGCCGCTCGGTCAGGGAGTTCCGGGATGAGCCGGTGCCCCAGGCCCTGGTCAAGCAGGTTATCGAAGTGGCCCGGTGGGCCCCCTCGGCTGTGAACCGACAGCCGGTGCACTGGCTGGTGATCCAGACCCCGTCCGAGGTGAAGCGCCTGGCCGGGCTGGTGATCGATTACCTGCGCCAAAGCAACAAGCTGGAACCGCGCTACACCCGGTATATCGACTTGTGGGAACAGGGCAAGGACCCGATCCTGCGCAATGCGCCCCACCTGGCCGTTATCCACGCCCCGGACGAATGGCTCTGGAGTTCGGTGGACAGCACCATCGCCCTGACCCAGTTTGAACTGGCGGCCGTCGCCCAGGGCATCGGCACCTGCTGGGCCGGCTTCCTGATGCGTGCGGCCAACGGGCATCCTCCGCTCAAGGAGGCGCTCGGCATCCCCGAGGATCACAGCGTCTACGGGGCGCTGATGTATGGTTTTCCCCGCTATCGTTACCCCCGCGTCCCACCGCGCCAGGAGGCGCGAATCCAGTGGAGATAATCGGGCTGGCGGCGCTGATATCGAACAAACGGAAACATGACGTGAAAATTTCTGAAACAGTCCTATTGCGGAGGTGTAACTGATGAAGGTCATTGCCATAAACGGAAGTCCGAGAAAAAAATGGAACACGGCGACCCTGCTGGGCAAGGCCCTGGAAGGCGCCGCCGCGCAGGGGGCCGAGACCGAGCTTGTCCACCTCTACGATCTTGATTACAAGGGGTGCGTGAGCTGTTTCGCCTGCAAGACCCGAGGGGGAAAAAGTTACGGCGCTTGCGGTTTCACCGACGGCTTGACGCCGCTCCTGAACAGGATCATCGAGGCCGACGCCCTGATCATCGGGTCGCCGATCTATTTCGGCTCGGTGACCGGCGAGACCCGCTCCTTCCTTGAGCGCCTGCTGTTTCCCTACCTGACCTACACCCTACCCTATGCATCCATAGCCCCCAAGCAGATCGCCACCGGGTTCATCTATACGATGAATGTTACGGACGAGCAGAGCACGGCGTACGGCTACGAGCACCTCTTCACCTCCCATGCCCGTTACCTGCAACTGATCTTCGGGCAGCAGCCCGAAACGTTGTGCAGCTTCGACACTTGTCAGGTTAGCGATTACTCCAAGGTGCTGATCGAGAGTTTCGACCCCGTCCATAAAGAGCAACGGCACAAGGAGGTATTTCCCCAGGACTGCCAGCAGGCGTATGACTTGGGGGCCAGGCTTGCCGGAAAGGGGCTATGACATGACGGAGCAGGCGAAAAACTTCACGGCAGCCCATATCGGCCCCTTGGAGGGCCTTTTGAACCACGATTTCCGCGGACTGAAAGGCAAATACTTTATCGGCGGGGAGTTGGGGCTTACCGGTTGCGAGGCCTCCCTTAACCGGCTCCCGGCCGGCAAGGCCATGCCCTTTGTCCATGCCCACAAAAAAAACGAAGAGCTCTACATCGTGCTGCGCGGCAGCGGCACGTTCTTCGTGGATGGCGACGAATTCCCGATCCGGGAGGGGAGTCTGGTACGGGTGGCGCCCCAGGGCGAACGGTCGTGGAAAGCCGGCGATGAGGATCTCTACTTCATCTGCATCCAGGCCAAGGAAAACAGCCTGAGCCAGGCCACCCTGGAGGACGGGTTTCGCATCCCGACGACCAAGGCGTCCTGGATGGCGGAATAGGCCCAAACCGGACACTTGTTGTGGTAACAGATGCAAAAGCCCCGCTTCCCGGATGGGAGGCGGGGCTTTTGCGCGCCCATGGACATTCCCCACTCTTTCATGACGTTTTTCTTGCCCAATGAACTGAAAAAGCCATACTATGGCCACCAACCTCCTGGGCATCAGGTAGCGGTACCCCCCGGAGCAGTCCGTAAGAACCCCTTGACAGACCATTGTAAACATTATAAATTGACCATATTGAATGACCATTCATTCAATTCCAATGGGATTGGGGTCAGGGATATGGCAAAGCTTGATAAGCGTGGCGAAATAGTTCGTGCGGCGGTGGAGATCATTGCCGACCAGGGGTTCCATGGATCCCCCATGGCCATGATCGCCGAGCGGGCCGGGGTGGCGGCCGGGACGATCTACTGCTACTTCGAGAGCAAGGACATCCTCATCAAGGAGTTGTATCGGGAGATAGAAGGGAGATTACTGGAGGCGCTCCGGGTTGGCTACCTGACGGAACGCCCCATCAGGGAGCGTTTTCTGCACCTCGGCATCAACTTCCTCAAGTACTTCGTTGCCCACCCCCTCGAATCCAAGTACATGGAGCAGTTTCACAACTCCCCCTATGGAGTGGACCTGCGCCGGGGCAGGTTTGCCAAAGAATTCAAGGACGATGACCTCCTGTACCTGGAGTTGTTCGAGCAGGGAGTCGCCCAGCAGGTCATCAAGGACCTGCCCCCTATCTTACTCTTTGCCCTGGCCTTCGGACCAGTGATCACCTTGACCCGAGACCATATTCTCGGGTTTATAGAACTGGACGACGCGCTCATTGAGAAGACCATCGCGGCATGCTGGGACGGTATCAAACGATAGGCCGGCGTTGTCAACAAAACCGCATGAAGGACCAGATATGACAGAAACTGCCCATACCACCATTCACCGTCACGATTACCGCCCACCCGACTATACCGTTGAAAGCATCGACCTCCGCTTTGAGCTGGGGAAGGAAACGACGCTCGTCCGCTCCCGCCTTGCCCTGCGGGCGGCTTATGACCGCTCCGGGGGAGAGCGGCCGTTGATCCTGGACGGCCACCGTTTCGTACTGCGCAGCCTCTGCCTCGACGGGGCGCCCCTTGCCCCGGAGGCCTTCCAAGTGTCGGAAGAGACGCTCGTCGTGCCTTCCGTCCCCGCCACCTTCACCCTGGAGGTGGAAACCGAACTGCGCCCCCAGGACAATACCTTCCTCGAAGGGCTCTATCGCTCCAACGGGATGTTCTGTACCCAGTGCGAGGCCCAGGGGTTCCGCTCCATCACCTACTACCCGGACCGCCCCGATGTACTTTCCATCTTCACCGTCACCGTCATCGCCGACCGAGAGCGCTACCCGGTGCTTCTGTCCAACGGCAACCCGATGGACAGGGGCGAACTGCCGGATGGCCGCCACTTCATCACCTGGCACGACCCATTCAGGAAGCCGAGCTACCTCTTCGCCCTGGTGGCCGGCAGACTGGCCTGCATCGAGGACTCTTTTACGACCTGCTCGGGCCGGGGGGTGAGCCTGCGGCTCTATCTCCAGGAGGCCAACCGCAACAAGGGTGAGCACGCCCTCCGTTCCTTGAAAAAGGCCATGCGCTGGGACGAGGAAACCTTTGGCCGGGAATACGACTTGGACTGCTACATGATCGTGGCGGTGGACGATTTCAACATGGGGGCCATGGAAAACAAGGGGCTCAACATCTTCAATTCCTGCTACGTCCTGGCCACCCCCGAGACCGCCACCGATACGGACTACCAGGCCATCGAGGAGGTCATCGGCCACGAGTATTTCCACAACTGGAGCGGCAACCGGGTTACCTGCCGCGACTGGTTCCAGCTCTCCCTCAAGGAGGGGCTCACCATCTTCCGCGACCAGGAGTTTTCCGCCGACATGGAATCGCGCGGCGTGAAGCGCATCGCCGATGTCCGCTACCTGCGCACCGCACAGTTCGCCGAGGATGGCGGCCCGCTGGCGCACCCGGTCCGCCCCGAATCCTACATGGAGATCAACAACTTCTACACCGCGACCGTCTACAACAAGGGGGGTGAGCTGATCCGCATGCTCCGCACCTTGTTGGGCGCTGGGCGTTTCAGAAAGGGTATGGACCTCTACTTCGAGCGCCATGACGGGCATGCGGTCACGATTGAGGACTTTGTCCAGGCCATGGCCGATGCGAGTAATATGGACCTCGGTCAGTTCCGCCTCTGGTACAGCCAGGCCGGAACGCCGCTTGTGGAGGCATCGAGCTCATTTGAAGCGGCCGACGGCGTCTTCACCCTGACGGTGCGCCAGTCCTGCCCCCCCACCCCCGGGCAGCCGGATAAACAACCGTTCCACATCCCGCTGGTCGTCGGCCTCCTGGACCGGGCCGGCCGGGAGCTTCCGGTCACCCTGTTCGGCGAACCGGCGCCCGGCCCCACCACCAGGATTCTTGAGGTGAACAGGGCCGAACAGACCTTCCACTTCTCCGGTCTGGACAGCGAGCCGGTGCCGGCCCTGCTGCGTGGCTTCTCAGCCCCGGTAAAGCTTGATTACCCCTACCGCCCTGACGACCTCGTGCTCCTCATGGCCCACGAAACCGATCCTTTCTGCCGCTGGGAGGCGGGCCAACAATTGGCGGCGCAGGTCATTCTCGCCCTGGTGGCCGACCAACAGGCCGGACGGGAACTCAAGCCGGACCAGGCGTTCGTGGCGGCCTACCGGGCCGCCCTTACCAGCGGGGAGCCGGATCGGGCCTTTCTGGCCGAGGCGCTCACCCTGCCGTCGGAGAAATACCTGGCCGAACTGATGCCGGTCATCGACCCGGGGGCCATCCACATCGCCCGCAGGTTCACGATCCGCGCCCTGGCGACGCAGTTGCGGAACGATTTCCTCGCGGTGCGCGAGACGTGCCGCAGTACGAGGCCCTACGGGGTGGACGACGGCCGATCGGGAGAACGCCGCCTGGCCAACCTCTGTCTGGCCTACCTGATGAGTCTGGAAGAGCAGGCCATCACCGAACTCTGCATCCAGCAGTACCGCACATCGGACAACATGACCGACACCATGGGGGCGCTTGGGCCGCTGGCCTCGTGCGACTGCCCCGAGCGCAGCCAGGTGCTGGAGGATTTCTACCGTCACTGGCAGGGGGATCGCCTCGTGGTGGACAAGTGGTTCTCGCTCAGAGCCCTGTCGGATCTCCCCGGCACCCTTGACGACGCCCGGGCGCTCATCGACCATCCGGATTTCGAACTTGCCAATCCCAATCGTTTCCGCGCCCTGGTAGGAGCCTTCAGCCAGAACCAGCCCCACTTCCATGCCCCCGACGGCGCAGGTTACCGTTTTCTGGTCGATCAACTGCTCCGCCTCATCCCGCTCAACCCCCAGGTTTCCGCCCGTCTGCTTGCGCCGTTGACCACCTGGCGGCGCTTCGAGCCGGGGAGGCAGGCGCTCATGCAGCAGGAGTTGAGACGGATCCAGGCACTTCCCAAACTGCCCAGGGATGTCTACGAGGTCGTGGAAAAGAGCCTGTAACCTACCCCCTGGCGAAACGGCTGGGCACTATTCAAGACAACACGGGTTCGAAGGATTGGAGCAACAGGCTGCGGGAAGGATTCCTACCCGAGGCATTCCGGCAGTGAATATCCGGGATTGATAGGGATATCGAAATGTATCCCCGTTGAAAACTCCATGATTTTCTCGACCCGAACCATGAACCTGGTCAAGGCGGGGGTAACGTCCAGTGGCACGGGTCCGGCGCTATCTCCTTCGACCATATCGTCGTGAGGCTTGACGACCCGGCCGATCAACTGATAGCCGGTCTTCGATCCGGGCACGGCCACAACAACCGCAACATGGGTGTTTCGGGTAATATTGTGCAACGTCACCGGGCAAAACCAGTTCTCGAACACCAAAAACGATCCGTCACTCACGGTCAGATGATTACCGGCTGCCACGTGAGGATGTCCCTTCGTATCCGCAGAAGCCACATAGACCACGGGAGTGCTTTCAATGTACTGACGCATCGTTTCCGAAATCATGTCGCCCCCCTCTTGCAGCCCCCGCGCCAACGCCCCTACTCTTCCCGGATATTCGCAGGATGCGCGCCAACGCAATCAAAAAAATAACTTCGCAAAAACAACACATTACAATGCATCCTTTTTCCTCGCAATCCGACTACTGCAATAAAGGTTGCAGCGGTAACGCGCTTGAGGCGGGGAACAAATCCGCACGTGGCAATCTGCGGTCAAATACATCTTTGTTGCTCATGCAACAAAGATTGCTGGTTATGGAACAGCAACAGGGACGGGAGGGCGACGGCCTGATCCTGCGGCGAAGGATACCATACAGGCGGCTGCCGAGTTCATGAAGTGGCTTCCCTCCAGACAACACCAGCCCTACTGACACACGTTGGTTCCCTTCTACCCGCGGCTCAAAAGCTTGGCCTGCGCTCCCCACCCGCACCGGTTCAGAAAGCTCCTTTACCTTTATGCCTGCCGACTTCCTCCCCCTCTTCATACAATGCTACCAACCTCATAACTAACGAACACGGCTATCGCATAGATGCTGAGGTCAAAGAGCCCCACGCATGCTGTCAGGTGTATAGCTCCACCGATATCGTCGACCTTGACCGCAATAAACGGTTGGCGAGCGATCTGCCTATATACGGTAAACGAGTTGGAATCTATGTGGATACCGATTTTTTACTGCGTCAAAAAGATACAAATGAAGGGCGAAAGATATGCTTTCGGTGTTATGTTTTTATATAAAAACAGGCAGATAGGCATATTATACAAGTATGTTAATTATTTTAACACTTTGAAATTACATTGTGATTTTGGTTTCTGTCATGTAGAAGAAAGTATATTTTCAATGATAAGCAGTAGCCATCTAGTTGAAACGCGGAACATCACCTGGGAGGAACCTCATGTACGATGCTGTAGCCCTCTTTTCCTGGATTGCCCATCATTACTACTACTTTCTCGCCTTTACCGTCCTTGTCATCCTGCTCTGGAACTCGGTGGTGGTGGTCGGCGGCAACGAGATCGCCCTTATCGAACGCAGGTGGTTCGGCAGCAAGATGCCCCAGGGACGGGTCGTGGCCCTGGGCAAAGAGGTCGGCATCCAGGCGCGGACCCTCGGCCCCGGCCTGCATTTCCTGATTCCATTCATCTACAAGGCAACCAAGAGCGTCTTTACCGAGATTTTGGAGAACGAGATAGGCCTGATCGAGTCAGTGGATGGCTCGGCCATCCCCTCCGGACGGATCTTTGCCGCGGTGGTGGCCGGCCATAACTCCTTTCAGGACGGCGAAACCTTCATCAAAAATGGCGGCCAGAAGGGGCCACAGATCGAGGTGCTGCCTCCGGGCAAATACCGGATCAACCCCTACCTGTTCAAGCTGACCAAGGGGAGCGTCACCGAGATCAAGGATTTCGAGATCGGCATCGTGGAGTCGGTTGACGGCGTCGCCATCCCAGAGGGAAAGATCTTTGCCCAGGCAGTGGCAGGCCACTCGTCCTTTCAGAACGGCGAGGCATTCATCACCAACAGCGGCCAGAAGGGGCCTCAGATCGAGATCATCCCGCCGGGCAACTACCGTATCAACCCCTATCTGTTCAAGGTAACAAAAGGCGAGGCCACCAAGATCAATGAAGGGGAGATCGGCTTGGTCGAGTCTGCCGATGGTTCTGCTATACCGGCCGGCCGCATCTTCGCCAATGTGGTGCCGGGACACAACTCCTTCCAATCCGGTCAGGATTTCATCAAGAGTGGCGGCCAGAAAGGGCCTCAGACAGAGATTCTGCCGCCGGGCGTCTACCGTATCCATCCGAATCTCTTCAAGATCACCAAGGCCGCAGCCGTGGTGATCGCCAAAGGCGAGGTCGGCATGGTCACGGCCCAGGACGGCGCACCCATCCCCATGGGGCGGCTCCTGGCCCAGAGCGTACAGGGACACTCCAATTACGAAAACGGCGAGGCGTTCCTGAAGAACGGCGGCCAGAAGGGCCCCCAGATCGACGTGCTGCTGCCGGGCACCTATCGCATCAACCTGAACCTGTTCCAGGTGCAGGTTGCTCCCGCCGTGGTCATCGAGGCCAACAAGGTCGGCCTGGTAACCGCCCTGGACGGCATCCCGCTGCCGGAACGGGAATACGTGGCCTCCCCCATCAGTGGCCACAACGATTACCAGGACGGCTCCGCCTTCCTGACCAAACAGGGACAACGCGGCCCGCAATTGGACGTGTTGCGGCCGGGCACCTATTACATCAACCCGTTCATGTTCAGCGTAGAACTCGATGATGTGGCCGTGATCGAACGCGGTCAGGTCGGGGTAGTGGTGTCGAACGTGGGCGAGGACCCCACGGAGGAAATGAAGAAACGGCTCGGTTCCTCACAGAATGGCGCCACCGAGGAAGAGGGCAAGGAAAAGTATGTCGTGCCCACGGGATTCCGCGGCATCCAGGAGGAGGTGGCCGGTCCGGGGCGCTATTACCTCAACCGCCGGGCTTTCATGGTGTACGTGATCGACACCACCAACATCACCATCGACTGGGACGACCAGGAAGACACTCGCTTCGACCAGTTGACAGTCATTTCCAAGGACGGCTTCCCGATCCAGGTTTCGGTCAAGGTCGTGATCCGCGTGCGTCCGGACCAAGCCCCCTACATGGTGGCCAAGGTCGGCTCCATCGACAACCTGATCCAACACGTCATCCACCCCATGATCGACTCCTCGTTCCGCAACCAGGCCTCCACCGCCTCGGCCATGAACTTCCTCCAGAGCCGTTCGGAGGAGCAGACCAAGGCCGAAAACCGTGCCCGGACAGATCTTGAGCGCTATCACGTTGAATGCGTGTCGGTCCTGATCTGCCAGATCCGCCTGCCCGAGGAATTGATGCAGACCCAGACCAAGCGGATCATCGCCGAGCAACAGCAGGAGATGTACAAGATGGAGCAAAGGTCCCAAGCGGAGCGCACTGAGATGGAGAAAATGCGCGCCACCGCCGACCAGCAGCCCACCCTGGTGGCATCGGAGATTGCCGTGAAGGTGGCCACCCAGAAGAAGACCGAGATGATCACCCTGGCCGAAGGCACGGCAGAGTCCAAGGCCTTGGAAGGCGTCGGCGAGGGCAAGCGGCTGAAGGCCATCGGCGACGGCGAGGCGTCCAAGATCGCGGCCATCGGCGAGGCGACCGCCCAGGCCTACAGCAAGCAGCAGGAGGCCATCGGCGAAGAGGCCATCAAGCAGATCAAGATCGTGGAGCTGATCTCCACGGCCATCGAGAACGGCAACATCAAGATCGTCCCGGATGTCCTGGTTACCGGGGGCGGCACTGCCACGGACGGGCTCATGGGGATGCTGACGAAGCTGCTGCCGGGGGTGGACATCCCCGCGCTGGTGAAAAAATCCGCGCCATCGGCCTCTGCAGGGCGGCCGGAATCGGGGAGAGCATAACCGAAAACCATGATCTGCCCCAAATGCACCCATGAACAACCCGACGGTTCCGACCACTGCCTGCGTTGCGGCGTTATCTTCGCCAAGGTGCATTCTGCGCCGCAGCTGGTAACCGTTGAAGTCGCCGCAACGCCTACCGCTACCTTGTCAGGGGTGACCGGTCCGTTCAAAGAACGACTGTTCGCGGTTGAGGCGGAGGAAAACCGGCTATTGCTGGCGGGACGTTTCTGCCTCTGGCTGGGCCTCGCCGTATGGGGAGTCCGGTTCATGACGACACCGGTAACGGGGGAGCATTTCAATCAATCGTTCATGCACCTGATCAACCTCCCCTTCCACGAGGCGGGGCACCTCTTCTTTTCGCCATTCGGCAGGTTCCTCCAGGTCCTGGGCGGCACCCTGGGACAGTGGCTTATCCCTCTGGTGGTGACGATTGCTTTCCTTGTCAGGGCGGACCGGTTTGCCGCCTCGGTCGGCCTCTGGTGGCTCGGCCAGAGTTTCATGGATATCGCGCCTTATATGGATGACGCCCGGGCCGGGCAGTTGATGCTGTTGGGCGGGGTTACCGGGAGCGAGGTGGCGGATTATCACGACTGGGAGATCATCCTGACCCGCCTGGGCTGGATGCGGTACGATCACCTCATCGCACGCCTTTCCTTCGGCTGCGGTGTGGTGCTGATGCTTGCGGCGCTCCTGTGGGGCGGCTGGGTGTTGTACCGCCAGAAGCGGACGGGCATACCGGGGCGTTCATGACACAAACCATTATCGCCATAACCGTCGCCTACCTGCTGGGCTGCTTCACCACCGGCTACTACCTGGTGCGGCTTTTGACCGGCCAGGATATACGCGCCACTGCCAGCGGCAACCTGGGAAGCCGCAACGTGGGGCGTCTGTTGGGCACCAAAGGTTTTATCCTCACCTTTCTCGGCGATGCCGGGAAGGGGTTGTTGGCGGTCTGGCTGGCCCGCTACCTGAGCCCCGCCCCGTGGCTTCCCTGCGCCGCCCTGCTGGCGGCTGTTGCCGGGCACATCTGGCCGGTACAGCTCGGCCTGCACGGCGGCAAGGGGTTCGCCACCTTCGCAGGGGGAATGATCCTGCTCAAGCCGCTGGTGCTGCTGGCTGGCCTGGGCCTCTGCGCTGTGGCCTATCCGTTCCTGCGCGGCACCACCAAGACCGGCCTGGTGGCCCTGGCCTGTTCCCCCCTGTTTGTCGTAGCAGGGCAACTGCGGCGCGGCGCTCCGATCATGTCCCCCGCAACGGCGCTCTACTGTCTGCTGGTGGTCGTGGTCCTCTACGCCCACCGTACCAACATCCGCAAGGAATTTTTCAACCGCGGCGGCTGTTTGGGATAATACCGGAGGCTCCTGATTTGTGCAAAACTACCAACACGCGGATATCACCATGACCGGCACCACCGGTAAACGGCAAAAAATCGCCATCCTGAGCGTCTCGGCCGGCGCCGGCCACGTGCGGGCCGCCCAGGCGCTCCAGGCCGCGGCGGAAAAATGGTATCCCAACCTGGAAACGGTCCACGTGGACCTGATGACGCTGGTGCCCAAGCTGTTCAAGACCATCTACGCCGATACCTACATCAAGGTGGTGGAGCGCCACCCGGCCTTTTGGGGCTATCTCTACGACAAGACCGACCGCGACAAGGTGGATTCGGCCCTGAGCCGCCTGAGGAGCGCCATCGAGCGGCTCAATACCCGGAAGCTGAAACGGGTGCTGGCCGAGATCGCCCCGGACCATGTGATCTGCACGCATTTCCTGCCGGCCCAGTTGCTGGCGCGTCAGATTCGCAAGGAAGAGTTCAAGCGGCCGGTCTGGGTGCAGGTGACCGATTTCGACGTGCATGCCCTCTGGATTCACGAGGGACTGAGCGGCTACTTCGCCGCCCACGATGAGGTGGCCTGGCGCATGATTGAGCGGGGTATCCCGGCGGCCGGCGTGCGGGTGACCGGCATCCCGATCATGCCGGCCTTCGGCGAAAGACAGGACCGCGCCGCCTGTGCCGCTGAACTGGGGCTCGATCCCGGCCGAAAAACGCTCCTGATGATGTCCGGCGGCACCGGTGTGGGGAGTATCCACCTCCTGGCCGAGCGGCTGCTCAAACTGGAGGGGGATTTCCAGATCGTGGCCATGGCGGGCAAGAACGAGCGGCTGCTGGCCGACCTCCGGGCCATGGCCCGGCAGCATCCGGGGCGGCTCTTCCCTCTTGGGTTTACCAGGGTGATCGAGCGGGCCATGGCGGCCAGCGACCTGGCCATCACCAAACCGGGCGGGCTGACCACCTCGGAATGCCTGGCCATGGGGCTGCCCATGATCGTGGTGTCGCCGATCCCGGGCCAGGAGGAACGCAACGCCGATTTCCTGCTGGAAAACGGCGCAGCCATGAAGGCCTGCGACGCCGGCGCCCTGGCCTGGCGGGTGGCAATGCTGCTGCAAGAGCCGGAGCGTCTGGCGCGCATGGGTGAGAAGGCCCTGGGGCTGGGGCGTCCGGATGCGGCCCGGCAGGTGTTGGAGATTATACAAGGCGGGCTATGAATTTTATTTCCTTATAACGTTACGCTGAAGGTGAAACCGTTTATGAAAAAATCTTGTTGGGGCCGCTCCGGGCACCTGTTGTTTCTCATCACCTGGGTAACGCTTCTGGGGCTGTTCTTCGCCATGACCGAGATCCAGATCGAGGGGGCAAACGGCTGGGCCGCGTCCCTGCCCACCTGGCGCATCGAAAAACATTGGCTGTTGGACCTTTTCTGGGGCGGCCGGGCCATGACCGGCTACCACGCCTGGGTATTTTCCTTCATGTGCCTGGCCTTCCACTTGCCCCACGCCATCGTGGGACAGATCACCTGGCGCCAGGAGGCGCGGTGCCTCGGCTCGTTGATGCTTTTCTGGATCATCGAGGACTTTCTCTGGTTCGTCATGAACCCGGCCTACGGCATCGCCCATTTCAGGCCGCAATTCATCCCCTGGCACAAACATTGGGCACTGGGCATGCCCACGGATTATCTGCTCTTCACCGTGGTCGGGTCCTTGCTCCTCATGGTATCTTTTTCCGGCTTGCAACCAAACGAGAGGATACAGCTGTGAGCTGTCCCCCCGGCTTCCCTCCTGCGGCACCCTTTCCATTGATTGCGTCTTGAAATTTGTCTCTCAACTTGAGAAAATGAGTCTATATAAGGAGGTATTCGATATGATACGCAAAGCGCTACTGCTCATGGGAGCCCTGCTCCTGCTGGGAGGATTCACCTCGCTCTCGGACCGGCTCAGGGAACAACTGAAAACGTCGCCGCAGCATTATGCCCAGTTTGATGTAAAAATGGGCTGGGATATAACGACGGCGAATGGTGCCACCATCATCAACGGCGTCATCCAGAATATCCGTTATGCAACGATGGAAGATATAGAGATATGGGTATCATCGGTTGACGCCAACGGCAAAACCGTCAGCCGCTCGGTTAATTACGTGATCCCGAGGAGATTGGAGATGGGCGACCTTACTCCATTCAGCGTCACATTGCCAACCGCGGCAACGCCGGGCACAAAACTTATTTTCACCTACAAATACAACGGATTCGACGGTGGCGGCCCGGATGACGGCGGAGTCAACTGGATGCAGTCATTTGAGTCGGCCGTTTCTCCCCACGTTTAAAAGGGGAAACAGGTAAAACAGAAAAGCCCACCCCGAAAGAGGTGGGCTTTTCTGTGCCAGGTCGCGGCACGTGGGATTTCCGGGTAATATGAATAATTTGACGTACGTCATGCAGAACGTGAATGCAGGGGGGTATGCTGCTCTCGGATAGCGACACACCAATTCAGGAGGAGCAGACTATGTGCGATTGTGGACCAAACGGAGGACCGGGAGGAGGGCCGTTTGCCACCGGCAGAGAACTTGTGGAATTTGTGCTTGCAGCCCATGGCGGTGCTGTAGCAGCGTCACCCGTACCCAATGGCGGGCTGACGGCAACGTGCCAGGGATGCGGCGCATCCTTTTTACTGGCGTCGTTCGTCCAGGCCTGCCCGGAGTGCGGCGGCGTGCATGCCGTATCGCCGCCTCGCGCCGCCGACCCGGCTGCCATACAGTTTGCCGGGGCCAATTTCGTCCTGCCGACGGTGCCGTGAACCTACGGCGACTCTGAGGGAAAGGAGCACATGATGGTCACCACAAGTGAAATCGTCGTTACGGCAACCATATGGGTGCTGACCGCAACCGGCGGATTCTTCGGGATGCGCGCCGCGGTGCGCAGGAAACGAGAAAAACGCGCCGGGATGGTTGCAGACAAGGCGATACGCAAAAACAGCATCTAAAAAGCTAGAGCCAATGTTTGGGGTACGAGCGGTGATATACCACATTATTGGTAAAGATCGCCGTTACCAGGAGGATCAGGGCCCCTGCCAGCACCGGCATCAGGATGAAGCTCGGGCCCACCGCCCCCTGTACGCCGATCAGGGCGGTGGCTCCGCCGGGCGGATGGGTTGTGTGGGTCATGTTCATCACAAAAATGGCCAGCCCCACCCCAATGGCCATGGTTAGCGGCGAGGAGCCGAAGAGTGCGACCACCAGCACAGCCACCGTGGCGGAGACGAGGTGCCCTCCGACCAGGTTGCGCGGCTGCGCCAACGGCGAGTCCGTGGCGCCGAACAGGAGAACCGCCGAAGCGCCGAACGAGCCGATCAGCAAGGGATGGCCGACCAGGGTAGTCACCTCGCAAATGGCAAGAATACCCAGAGTGGCGCTAATAAAGCTCCAGACGGCATAGTGCAGCGACATGGGGGGGCGGGGCCCCCGGAGCGGGGCCTTGCAGTTGCGGGGCAGTCTGGCAAGCCTCTTATTGATCGCAAGGTGTCTCCGCACAAAGATTGAAATGCGTTTTTTCATTCAGCCGACGCCTCCGATTTCATGACCAAAATACGTTTCAAGCGGTATGCGCGCTGATGACTGGGCTCAGTACCCACAAAAGATGGTGCGGGAGCGTGCATTCGGAACACGGCTAAGGTAGCATAAATCACCGGTATGGCTTTGACTCAGATCAAAAATGCCTTGATGCGGGGCAATGAATGGCCATTTTATGCGCGGGAGAGATGGCCGGGAAATGCCCATGATTATGGGACATTGAACCCGACCTCCGGTTTTTCCGGTCAGCACAGAATCGTTTGTCGCAGGCCGTGGGGCCCGCTCTGTAGTTACGGGCTTACGCCCGGTCCATCTGGTAGATGGCAGCCACTGCATGGCTGCGGTAATAATGGCTGATGCGTCGTAGGCCATGGGGTGCCAGAAGGGTATCGAGTTCCTCGTGGGTAAGGGTCTTGGAGCATTCCGCACACGAGAAATAGTCGTTGCAGGTCGTGTCGCAGCGTTCCTGCGGCTTGCGGCACCGCACCTCCATCAACAGGTAACCGCCCGGCCTCAGGTTGGCGACGGCGTTTTTCAGGTAGGCGTGCCGTTCGGCGCTGTTCATGATGATGTTGAACACATAGGTGGACAGCACCAGATCCACGTTCAGGTCGCTGCGGGACAGCTCATCGGTGGCAAGCAGGCGCTCCACATGGTGAATGGCCGGACACCCTTCCAGCTTCTCCACCTGTTCCGGCAAGTCGGCGGCATAGACCCGGAACCCTTCCTGTGCCAGGTAAAGGGCGTTGCGCATGGTACCGGTCCCGTAGTCCAGAACCTTCGCGGCATTCTGTTTTTTGAAGAAACGACTATAACGTTTCACACTCTCGGCTACGGCTGTCATTGCGTCCCCCTTCCCTATTTAAAATATAATAACTATAAATTTAATAGATTAATAACATGCAGAGACAAAATCTGTCCAGGAAAATAATCGACATGTCACTTAAGCAGGCATGTTTTGGCCGAAATCCCATTATCTCCACGAAAACCCACTAAACGGCCCGGTTGCCTGCCAAGTCCACAACACGCACCTGATGATGCCACGTCCCCCCCCCCTTGCTGTAGACGGCACAACACTCCAAATGCATCTTTCTGGCTATTGGTACGGTTTTTTGAATTACCTTGATCGCATTTATTAATTATATCAATTGGACGGTCGTTTCGAATTAGGTTAGTGTACCAACAATGGGCACATAGCTTAGCTGGTAGAGCAGCCGACTCTTAATCGGCAGGTCGTCGGTTCGATCCCGACTGTGCCCACCATTTCTTCCCGCAACACTTCCCTACGCAACACTATCACCTGCGACCTTACGGTCAAATCGCAGCCCCATCGGTAACCAGGCCGTTTTCAAGAGCATAGATCCGGTCTCCCCACGTCCGCGCCCATGCCCGCAGTTCTTCGGGCTGCATCGGCGCAGACAGGCCCGGCTGGGACGCGGCCTCGTCAACGATCTGATTGGCCAGTCTGCGGTAGAAATAGGACTGGTTGGAGAGGGGCGACGCCTCGATGACGGTCTTGCCGTACAGTTCGCACTGTCTGACCATCAGGGAGCGGGGGATGCGCCCCATGGTGCGGGTGCGGGTCTGAACGGCAAAATCGGCGATAAACGATTCCTCGAACGAACTGCTGATGCTGTTGGGGATCAGTCCGCCCACCGGTACCGGCACATTCGATTCGCCATAACGGTCCAACATCTTGAAGATGGCGTTGGCGGCATGCAGCGACATGAAGTCGGCCGTTGTGACCACAAATATCCGTTGGACGCCGATCTGCTGGATCGGGGTATAGAAGCTGGAGCAGGTGCTGTCGCCGGAGATGTCGTAGAGCACGAAGTCGGGCGCGATAGCCCCGAACAGGTCGATCCTCTTCAACTCTGCAAGCGCGCGGGCTATCTCGGACGATCCACATTGGCCCGAGCCGAACGGATCACCCAACTCGACGCAGGTGACCCCCTTGAACCCCTTGTGGGCAACGGCATCAACAGAAATCTCGCCCCATTCCCGCAAAAGATCGAACACCGTCGGGATGGGATCGCCGTTGTTGAGGAGACTGCACGAGTCGCCTTTCGGATCACATCCAACCTGCAGGACGCTGAAACCGGCTTCTGCCAGGGCGGCGCTGAGATTTGAGGTTAAGGTGGATTTGCCCACTCCCCCCTTGCCGTATAATGCGATGTGTTCTGTCATGGGTCGCCTCGTTTCCCATCCGGCAATCCGTCGCGGGACTCCGAACGTTTGAAAAGCAAGAGGCCGGGGCTGTCCAGGAAGAGACATGAACCCCGGCCTCCGGTTTATCCGGTCAGCGCGGAATAAGATGTTTTGTTATTAATCCGCGAAAGTGGGGATGTTGGCTTGCTAAATCCCGCTTCCGTCCACATACCCGACCTTGTTGAGCCGGATCTTCTCGCTCTTGTCCACCTGGATCACCCGGCCGTCCTGCACCACCAGGGTCACCGTGCCGAAACGGATCGAGCTCAGCGCCTCACGCACGACCTGTTCCAGATCCCGGCTCCATGGCTCAGGGG
>NZ_SRSD01000010.1:0-186325 GCF_008369015.1 Oryzomonas rubra | reverse complement strand
GAATACGAGACCGACAAGCGTCACTATGCCCACGTTGACTGCCCGGGCCATGCCGACTACGTCAAGAACATGATCACGGGAGCTGCGCAGATGGACGGCGCCATCCTGGTCGTGTCCGCCGCTGACGGCCCCATGCCCCAGACCCGTGAGCACATCCTGCTTGCACGTCAGGTAGGCGTTCCCTACATCGTCGTCTTCCTGAACAAGGCGGACATGGTGGATGACGCCGAGTTGCTGGAACTGGTTGAGCTTGAGATTCGCGAGCTTCTGTCCAGCTACGACTTCCCGGGTGACGATATTCCCATCATCAAAGGTTCGGCCCTCCAGGCGCTGAACGGCGAGAAGGGCGAACTGGCCGAGCCGGCCATCATTGCCCTGATGGACGCAGTCGATGCCTACATCCCCAATCCTGAGCGTGCCATCGACAAGCCGTTTTTGATGCCTGTCGAAGACGTCTTCTCCATCTCCGGTCGTGGTACCGTTGCCACCGGTCGTGTTGAGCGCGGTATCGTCAAGGTCGGCGAAGAGGTCGAGATCGTCGGCATCAAAGCCACCGCCAAGACCACGGTAACCGGCGTTGAGATGTTCCGCAAGCTGCTGGACGAAGGTCGTGCCGGCGACAACATCGGCGCCCTGCTGCGCGGTGTCAAGCGTGAAGACATCGAGCGCGGCCAGGTACTTGCCAAGCCGGGCAGCATCACTCCGCACACCAAGTTCAAGGCCGAAGCCTACGTTCTGACCAAGGAAGAGGGTGGTCGTCATACCCCGTTCTTCAACGGGTATCGTCCCCAGTTCTACTTCCGCACCACGGACGTGACCGGCGTAGCCGAACTTCCCGCTGGTATTGAGATGGTCATGCCTGGCGACAACGTTGCCATGACTGTGAAACTGATCACCCCGATCGCCATGGACGAAGGTTTGCGTTTCGCCATCCGCGAAGGTGGCCGTACCGTTGGCGCCGGCGTCGTCAGCTCGATCATCGAATAAAACGTTACGAGGATATCAATGCAGAGCCAGAAGATCAGAATCCGCCTTAAGGCATATGACCACAAGTTGCTGGACGTTTCGGTAGGCGAAATCGTTGAAACGGCGAAAAGGACCGGAGCCCGCGTGGCCGGACCGATCCCGCTGCCGACGACCATCAATAAGTACTGCGTTCTCCGTGGACCGCACGTTGACAAAAAGTCACGGGATCAGTTTGAAATTCGGACCCACAAACGTCTGATCGACATTCTCGATCCTACGCAGCAGACCGTGGATGCCCTGATGAAACTGGACCTGTCCGCCGGTGTGGACGTTGAAATTAAACTGTAACGGCTAATACGACTGAATAGGAATGGCTATGAAGAAAGGTATCATCGCAAAAAAACTGGGCATGACCCAGATATTCCTGGAAGACGGCACCAAGGTTCCGGTTACGGTTGTTCAGGCTGGCCCCTGCGTCGTCGTTCAGAAAAAAAACACCGATAGCGATGGCTATACGGCGGTTCAGGTTGGATTCGAGCCGGTGAACGCCACCAAGACCACGAAGCCTCTCCTGGGGCATTGTACGAAAGCCGGCCAGGGGGTCTTCAAATACCTGCGTGAGTTCAAACTTGCGAACGCTGCCGAGCTGAATGTTGGCGATACCCTCACCCTCGACCAGTTCCAGCCCGGCGACTATGTCGATGTTACCGGGACAAGCATTGGTAAGGGGTTCCAGGGTGTCATCAAGCGCTGGAACTTCAAGGGCGGACGTGCTTCCCACGGTTCGCGCTTCCACCGGGCGCCCGGCTCCATCGGCGCTTCAGCCACCCCGTCCCATGTCTTCAAGAACAAGAAGATGCCGGGGCAGTTGGGCAATGAACGTGTAACCGTGCAGAGACTCCAGGTGGTACGTGTGGTCTCTGCCGATAACCTGCTGTTGATCAAAGGGGCGATCCCTGGCCATGCCAACAATATCGTCCTCATCAAACAGAGTGTCAAAGCTTAGTAATTAATCGGGAGTAACAGTATGCCTTCGATAGCGGTTTATAACATGAACAAACAGCAGGTTGGCGAGGTGCAATTGCCGGACACTGTCTTCGGCACTGAGGTGAAAGAATATCTCATTCACCAGGCACTTCGGATCCAGCTTGCCAACAGAAGAGCCGGAACCGTGGCGGTGAAAAACCGTGCTGCCGTTTCCGGCGGCGGCAAGAAGCCTTTCAAGCAGAAAGGAACCGGCAACGCCCGTCAGGGTTGTAGTCGTGCTCCCCAGTACCCGGGCGGTGGTGTTGCATTCGGTCCGCAACCCAAGACCTATAGCCTGAGCATGAACAAGAAGGCTCGTGCCGCTGCACTCTGTTCGCTCCTTTCGTTCCAGTACAAGAGTGAAAGCATCACGGTGCTCGACAAGCTCGATTTCGACAAGATCTCTTCCAAGGATTTTGCCGGCTTCATGAAGCGGTTCGAACTTGAGAAGTTCCTGATCGTCACCGATAGCCCAAGCAATAATCTCTACCTTTCTGCGCGGAACGTACCGCATGTCAAGCTTCTGAAAGTGAGCGCCCTGAACGTTCACGACATGCTGAAGTACAAGAACATTATCTTCACGCAGGATGCGGTTCAGACCGTTGAAGGAGCGTTGCAGAAATGAACATTTACTCCATTATAAAAAAGCCTCACGTCACGGAGAAGACTTCGCTTGGCAGCGACACCTCCAACACGGTTTCCATCGTCGTTGACAGAGATGCCAACAAGATTGAGATCAAGCAGGCTGTCGAAACGCTCTTCAAGGTCAAAGTAGACGATGTCCGCACCGTCAACGTGGCCGGCAAGGTAAAGCGCGTCGGCAAGAATTTCGGCAAGCGTTCCAACTGGAAAAAGGCCTATGTGACCCTCCAGAAGGGTCAGTCCATAGATTTTTTTGAGGTTTAATTACTAGTATTCGGGGTTCACAATGGGAATCAAGAGTTATAAACCAACATCGGCAGGACGCAGACACCAGACCTGCTCGACTTTTGAAGAGATTACAACGACAACGGCTGAGAAGTCCCTTCTTGTTTCACTTACGAAGTCGGGTGGCAGAAACGCGTTGGGCCGTGTTACCGCACGTCACATCGGTGGCGGCCACAAACAGAAATACCGTATCATTGACTTCCGTCGTGATAAACGCAATATACCGGCCACAGTGGCAAGTATTGAGTATGACCCGAACCGTAGCGCACGTATCGCACTGCTGAACTACGTTGACGGAGAGAAGCGCTATATCCTTGCGCCGCTCCACCTCAAGGTCGGCGATACGGTCATCAGCGGTCCCGAGGCCGATATCAAGCCGGGTAACTCGCTGCCGCTCCGTTCGATACCGCTGGGTACGATCATCCACAATATCGAGCTCAAGATCGGCAAGGGGGCTCAGTTGGCCAGAAGCGCCGGCACCTTTGCCCAGCTTATGTCCAAGGAAGGCAAGTACTCCCAGATCAAGCTGCCGTCAGGCGAAGTGCGCTTGATCCTCCAGGATTGCTACGCCACCATCGGCCAGGTCGGCAACATCGACCATGAGAACGTCAACGTGGGCAAGGCAGGTCGTTCACGCTGGCTCGGCAAGCGTCCCAAGGTCCGTGGTGTTGCCATGAACCCGGTTGACCATCCTCATGGTGGTGGCGAAGGGCGCACCTCCGGTGGCCGTCACCCGGTAACTCCTTGGGGTATCCCCACCAAGGGTTACAAGACCAGGACCAACAAGTCTTCCGATCGCTTCATTGTGAAGAAGCGTACCAAATAATACGTTGAGAGGCTGATACATCATGGCACGTTCAATAAAAAAAGGACCTTTCGTAGATGGGCACCTGATCAAAAAGGTGCAAACTGAAGGGCCCAACTCGAAAAAAATCATCAAGACATGGTCGCGTCGCTCAACCATTACGCCTGATTTTATCGGCCTCAGTCTTGCCGTCCACAATGGCCGCAAGTTCATTCCGGTCTTTGTGACCGAGAATATGGTTGGCCATAAACTGGGCGAGTTTTCACCAACGAGAACGTTTCACGGCCATGCCGCCGACAAGAAGAGTAAAGTCAAGAAGTAATCAGGGGAGTTTGAAATGGAATCCAGCGCAAAATTGACACTTGCACGACTTTCGCCTCGTAAGACTCGCCTGGTGGTGGATCTTGTCAGGGGTAAGGCAATACAGGATGCACTCAATACGTTGCGGTTTCTTCCGCAACCTTCGGCAAAGCTTATCTCCAAGCTGCTGACGTCTGCGGTTGCCAATGCAGAGCAGAAGGGTGTCTCCGACGTTGATAAGTTGTTTGTGAAGACCATATACGTAGATGGCGGTGCCGTGTTGAAGCGTTTTACGCCGCGTGCCATGGGGCGCGCCAGCAAGATTCGCAAACCGACCAGCCACATAGCGGTTACTCTTTCCGATACGAAATAGTTTTTCCTGGAGGTGTAGTTTGGGACAAAAAGTTAATCCGATAGGTTTCAGGCTTGGTGTCGTTAAAACATGGGACTCCAAGTGGTATGCGGAAGCTGACTATGCGAAGCATCTGCATGAAGACCTGGCAATTCGGAAATTTCTGAAAAAGCGCCTGTATAATTCCGGCGTTTCCAAGATTGAAATCGAACGTGCGGCCAATAAGACCAAGATCAACATTCATACCGCACGGCCGGGCCTGATCATCGGTAAGAAGGGCTCCGAGGTCGAGACGATCAAAAAGGACTTGGCTAAACTGACTTCCAAGGAAGTGTTTATCAATATCCACGAAGTCCGCAAGCCCGAACTGGATGCTCAACTGGTTGCCGAGAACGTGGCTCTCCAGCTTGAGCGTCGGATCGCTTTCCGCCGCGCCATGAAGAAGAGTGTGACATCCGCACTCAAATTCGGGGCCAAGGGAATCAGGATCACCTGTTCCGGGCGACTCGGCGGCGCTGAAATGTCCCGCACCGAATGGTATCGTGAAGGCCGCGTTCCCCTGCATACTCTGCGTGCAGATATTGATTATGGGTTCGCAGAAGCCAAGACGACCTACGGCATCATTGGAATCAAAGTTCTGATCTTTAAGGGTGAAATTCTCCCCGGTCAGTAACATCCTTATTTTGCGCTACAGGAGTATGCATCAATGTTAATGCCTAAAAGGGTAAAACATAGAAAACAGATGAAGGGCCGTATGACCGGCAAGCCGTGTCGCGGTATCGAACTCTCCTTCGGCGAGTTCGGCCTGCAGGCAACCGAATGCGGCTGGGTGGACTCCCGTCAGATTGAGGCAGCCCGTATCGCCATGACCCGTTATGTTAAAAGGGGTGGCAAGATCTGGATCCGCGTGTTTCCGGACAAACCGTTGACCGCGAAACCTGCCGAGACCAGGATGGGCAAGGGCAAAGGATCGCCCGATTCCTGGGTATGCGTTGTCAAGCCAGGGACCGTTCTTTATGAAATGGAAGGTGTCACTGAGGAGATTGCCCGCGAGGCGCTTCGACTCGCCGCTCATAAACTGCCCGTTTCCACCAAGTTCATACAAAGGGGAGGCGACCATGAAGCCTAATGAGTTGCGCAATCTGTCGGCCGACGAGCTGTCGAAAAAACATGGTGAGCTCACCCAGGAACTGTTCAACCTCACGTTCCAACTGCACACCGGCAGGCTCGAGAATACCGCCAAGCTGAAGACTATCCGTAAAGATATTGCCCGGATCAGCACCATTATTACCGAGAGCAAGGCATAGGGAGCAACTGATGAGTGAACGTGGCCACAGGAAAACACAGTTAGGTGTCGTGGTGAGCGACAAGATGGAAAAAACGGTTGTCGTGAAGGTTGACCGTCTTGTAAAGCACCAACTTTATAACAAATATATCAAGCGCAGCGTGAAGTACAAAGTCCATGACGAGCAGAACGTCTGCAAGGTCGGCGACCGCGTTCAGATCATCGAATGTCGCCCCCTGAGCAAGGATAAGCGCTGGAGCCTGAAGCAGATCATCGAAAGCATCTCTTAGGACAGGGGTACCGAGTAATGATACAGATGCAATCAATACTGGATGTAGCCGATAATTCAGGTGCCAAGAAGCTCTTTTGCATAAAGGTGCTTGGCGGTTCGAAACGTAAATATGCCGGGGTAGGCGACATCATCGTGGCCTCTGTCCGCGAAGCTTTGCCGAACTCGAAGGTGAAAAAGGGTGATGTCGTCAAGGCGGTTATCGTTAGGACCGCCAAAGCGCTCGGTCGTCCCGATGGTTCATATATTCGTTTCGACGATAATTCCGGCGTCGTTATCAATAACCAAAAAGAGCCTGTGGGAACGCGTATCTTCGGCCCTGTTGCCAGAGAACTGCGCGCCAAGAAATTCATGAAGATCATTTCCCTCGCACCGGAAGTACTTTAATCTGAATCGGAGAACGTAGATGCAAGCCATGAAATCTCATGTCAGCAAGGGCGATACCGTAATGGTTGTTGCCGGCAAAGAAAAGAACAAGACCGGCAAAGTTCTTAAATTGCTGCCCAAAAAGAATGGTGTGATCGTTGAGGGGCTCAACCTTGTCAAGCGCCATGTGAAGGCACGCGGCAACGAGGCGGGCACCATCAAGGAGAAAGAAGCCGCGATCCACATCTCCAATGTCATGCCCTATTGTCCCAAGTGCGCCAAGCCTGTCAGGACCAAAACCACGGTGCTGGAAAATGGCGAGAAACAACGGAACTGCGTTAAATGCGGCGCTTCCATTGAGAAATAGTTCGAAGGAGATACCATTACCATGGCCCGTATAAAGGAATTATATGATAACGAAATCATTGCGAAGCTGCGCAAGGATTTCAATTATAAGAACATAATGGAAGTTCCGCACATCGAGAAGGTCGTTGTCAATATGGGCCTTGGTGAAGCCATCCAGAACGTCAAGATCCTTGACTCCGCCACCGTTGAGTTGAACGCCATTACCGGTCAGAAATCGGTTATCACCAAAGCCAAGAAGTCCATCGCGACCTTCAAGTTGCGCCAGGGCATGCCGATCGGTTGCATGGTGACCTTGCGCCGGGATCGCATGTATGAATTCCTGGACCGCCTCATGAACGTGGCGCTCCCCCGGGTACGCGACTTCAAGGGCGTTTCCGGCAAAGCATTCGACGGCAAGGGCAATTACACCCTTGGCATCAAGGAACAGCTTATTTTTCCTGAAATCAGTTATGACACCATTGATAAGATCAAAGGTATGAATATAACGATCGTAACAAGCGCCAAAACCGACGAGGAAGGCAAAGCGCTTCTCAAGTACCTGGGCATGCCGTTCAGGAACTAAGATAACTGGAGGATTCCGTGGCAAAAACCTCAATGATCATTAAGTCGCAGCGTAAGCCTAAATTCAAGGTCCGCCAGCATAACCGCTGCCCGGTCTGCGGGAGACCCAAAGCATATTATCGCAAGTTCCAGATGTGCAGGATTTGTCTTCGCAAGTATGCGTCTATAGGCCAGATCCCCGGCGTAATCAAGTCCAGCTGGTAAGCAATCGAACTTGAAGTACACTAGATAGGAGTGCACGCACGATGTCCATGACAGATCCAATCGCAGATATGCTGACCAGAATACGCAACGCAAATATGGTCAAGCTGCAGAAGGTCGATATCCCTTCCTCTAACCTGAAGGTCAATATAGCCAATGTATTGAAGCAGGAAGGTTTTATTAAAAATTACAAGGTTATTTCCGATAATCTTCAAGGTGTTCTGAGGATTTATCTGAAGTATATTGACGAGAAGGATAGCGTGATCAACGAGATCAAACGCGTCAGTAAACCGGGTGGCCGGGTTTACTCGAAGTCTGAGGATATCCCTGTCGTCAAGAACGGTATCGGTGTTGCCATCCTGTCAACATCCAAGGGGATTATTACCGACAATGCCGCCCGTCAGGCCGGCGTCGGCGGTGAGCTTATCTGTACCATTTGGTAAACATTGCGATCAAGGAGTATGCAGAGATGTCGAGAATAGGGAAACTCCCCATAGAGATACCCAAAGGGGTAAAGGTCGTTCTGGATGATACGCTGGTTTCCGTACAGGGGCCCAATGGTAAGCTGGCTCGCCAGGTAATGTCCTGCGTCACGATCAATGTCGGCGAAAGCTCGATAGAAGTCACCAGAAATGACGAGAGCACCGCTGCACGCGCAGCTCACGGCCTGACCCGCACCCTGATCAACAATATGGTTGTTGGTGTGACCAAGGGCTTTCAGACCGATCTTGAGATCAACGGCGTCGGCTATCGTGCCGAGGTTAAGGGGAAAGAGCTTGTTATGGCTCTCGGCTACTCCCATCCGATAAATTTCCCGATCCCGGAAGGCATTGTCATCGATGTTGACAAGATGACCAAGGTTTCCGTCAAGGGTGCAGACAAAGAACTGGTGGGGCAGACCGCCGCCAAGATCAGATCATTCCGCGCTCCCGAACCCTACAAGGGTAAAGGCGTTAAGTATGCTGACGAGACTATCTTGAGAAAAGCCGGCAAGACCGGTAAGAAATAGTCTTTATAAGGAGATTTCTGTGGCAAAGACCGCACTTAAAACCATCATCCGTCTCAAACGCCAAGTCCGTGTCCGTAAAAAGGTTCGTGGCACCAGCGAGCGCCCCCGTCTGAACGTCTTCAAGAGCGCACGCCATATCTATGCCCAGCTGATTGACGATACAAAGGGTGTAACCTTGGTTGCCTGTTCAACCCTTACTTCCGACTCTGCAGAGCTTGCTTATACGGGCAACGTTGCTGCGGCTACCCATGTTGGTAAGGAAGTCGCCCGCTTGGCCATCGAAAAAGGTATTTCATCAGTGGTATTCGACCGTAACGGTTTTCTGTACCACGGCAGAATCAAGGCACTTGCTGACGGAGCCCGCGAAGCCGGGCTTCGTTTCTAAAGCATACGAGGAGGCTTTCATTGAGCAGAATCAATCCAGCGGAACTGAATCTCACGGACCGTGTTGTTCACATCAGCCGCGTTGCCAAAGTTGTTAAAGGTGGTCGTCGTTTCAGCTTTTCTGCCCTGATCGTGGTAGGTGACGGTAATGGCCATGTCGGTTATGGCCTTGGCAAGGCGAACGAAGTACCCGAGGCAATCCGGAAGGGTGTCGAGCAGGCAAAGAAAAACCTTATCAAGGTACCGGTCAACCAGCATCAGACCATACCTTTTGAAATTGAAGGTAGGTTCGGAGCCGGCCGGCTTCTGATGAAGCCTGCATCCGCTGGTACGGGCGTTATCGCCGGCGGTGCAGCGCGCGCCATTTTTGAGGCCGCCGGCATCAATAACATCCTTTCCAAATGCCTTGGCTCCAACAACCCCCACAATGTGGTGAAGGCCGCTTTCGCTGGCCTTGAGCGGTTGAAGACCCCTGAAGAGATCGCCGCACGCCGTGGAATAACCGAATAATCGATTGAAGTGAGGATACCATGAGCAGCACGTTGCAAATCACACTCATTAAGAGCACTATCGGGAAAACCAAGAAGCATCGCGATATCGTCGCCGGCCTCGGCCTTTCCCGTCTCAACCAGACAGTTACCCGGCCCGACTCCCCGGAAGTACAGGGTATGATCAATAAAGTCGGCCACATGCTGAAAGTGACGAAGTAAAAGGGGTGGAATATATGGATTTGAACACACTGAGACCCGCACTGGGATCGACAAAAGATAGGAAACGCATCGGTCGCGGCACCGGTTCCGGGCATGGCAAGACCGCCACAAAGGGCCACAAGGGACAGAAGGCCCGTTCCGGCGGCAGCATCAAAGCCGGTTTCGAAGGCGGCCAGATGCCTTTGCAGCGCAGATTGCCGAAGCGTGGTTTTACGCCTCTTGAGCGTGTTGAGTATGCTGTGGTGAACCTCAGCCAACTCGACATATTCGAGGCTGGCGCTGAAGTGGATGCCACGGCGCTTGCGGCTAAGGGCCTGATAAAGGGCACCAACGGTCTGGTCAAGATTCTTGGTAACGGCGATATTACGAAATCTCTTAAGGTCACTGCCAATAAATTCAGCCAATCCGCCAAAGAGAAAATTGTTGCCGCAGGCGGATCTGTCGAGGAGAAGGCCTAGTGTTCGACGCACTCCAGAATATTTTCAAGATCCCCGAGTTGAAGAAACGTGTGCTTTTTTCCTTGGGGATGTTGGCTGTCTATCGTGTCGGTTGTCACATACCCACACCCGGTATCGATAGACTTGCGCTGGCGCATTTTTTCAAGCAGGCCCAGGGAACGCTCCTCGGCATGTTCGATATGTTTTCTGGTGGTGCACTTGAACGTTTGACGGTATTTGCCCTGGGCATCATGCCGTACATCTCTTCGTCGATCATCTTCCAACTGCTGACGGTTGTGGTTCCGGCCATAGAAAAACTCTCGAAGGAAGGGGAGTCCGGCCGCAAGAAGATCATCCAGTATACCCGCTATGGCACGATCGTGCTCAGTTTTGTGCAAGGTCTCGGTATTGCCATCGGTCTGGAGAGCATGCGCGGCCCTGCCGGCGAACTGGTTGTCCCCAACCCGGGCTGGAGCTTCCGCCTGATGACGGTCATTACCCTCACTGCCGGTACGGCATTTATCATGTGGCTTGGTGAGCAGATGACCGAAAAAGGGATCGGTAACGGTATCTCCCTGATCATCTTTGCCGGGATCGTCGTCAGGATTCCGACGGCACTGAGCAACACCGTCAGGCTGCTGAACGCCGGACAACTGTCCCTGTTCGTGCTCATCTTTGTGCTTGCTCTGATGTTCGTTGTTATTGCCGCCATCGTCTTCGTGGAGCGCGGGCAGCGCCGTCTTCCCATCCACTACGCCAAACGGGTGGTGGGGTTGAAGACATTCAACGCCCAAACGTCCCATCTCCCGTTGAAGGTGAATATGGCGGGCGTCATACCACCGATCTTTGCATCATCAATCATCATGTTTCCGGCAACGGTAGCCAACTTCATCAATGTACCCTGGGTGCAGAAGGCGGCCAAAAGTTTAACGCCGGGCAATTTGGTTTATGATCTCTTTTTTGTTGCTTTCATCGTCTTCTTCTGTTATTTCTACACGGCTGTAACATTCAACCCGGTAGATGTTGCCGAGAATGTCAAAAAGCATGGCGGCTATATTCCTGGTATCAGGCCGGGTAAAGAAACGTCTGACTTTATGGACAGCGTCTTGACGCGACTCACGTTTGCCGGTGCCATCTACATATCACTTGTGTGCGTGTTGCCCTCGATTTTGATCGGGAAGTTCAATCTCCCGTTCTACTTTGGAGGGACCGCCCTGTTGATTGCGGTTGGCGTTGGCATGGATACGGTCGCCCAGATCGAGTCGCACCTCATTACCCGCAATTACGAGGGGTTCTTGAAGGGCGTCAAAATCAGGGGGAGAAAATAGGATGAATGTCATCCTGTTTGGCCCTCCGGGGGCCGGTAAAGGTACCCAGGCACAGTTTATTGTTGAGCACTTCGGTATTCCCCAGATTTCGACCGGCGACATGCTTCGTGCCGCCGTCAAGGCGCAGTCGCCGCTCGGCGTAGCCGCCAAGTCGATCATGGATGCCGGTGGGCTCGTTTCCGACGAGATTGTTCTCGGGCTGGTCAAGGAGCGGATCTCTGAGTCGGACTGTCGTGATGGTTTTATTCTTGACGGTTTTCCGCGTACGACGCCCCAGGCTGATGCCCTTACCTCGTTGCTGGGTGGGCTGGGCAAGCACATCGATCACGTAATCTCCCTCGATGTGGACAGCGCCGAGATCGTTCAGCGGCTTTCCGGCAGGCGTACCTGTCCTTCGTGCGGCAAGGGGTATCATGTGGCCTACGATGCGCCGAAGGTTGCCGGAATCTGCGACGCATGCGGTTCCGCGCTGATTCAGCGCAATGACGACCGTGTGGAAACGGTTCAGAACCGTCTGGATGTGTATCGTGAGCAGACCTCACCGCTTAAAGAGTATTTTGAGCAGCGGGGCTTGATGCGTCATATTGACGGCAACGGTACGATCCAGGACATTCAGGGGCAGATATGTTCTCTATTGAAAGGCAGCGCCGGTGATCGTCCTTAAATCTCCTCGTGAGATTGAGAAGATGCGAGACGCCTGCAAGATGGTTGCTGAAATACTCCTCCTGCTCCGCGAACGGGTAAAGCCGGGGGTAACAACCGCAGAACTTGATGAGTTTGCCGATTCCGAAACCCGACGCCGCAAGGCAAAGCCCGCTTTCAAGGGGTACTGCAAATACCCCAGCGCTTTATGCTGCTCCCCCAACGATGTGGTCGTGCACGGGATGCCAACTAAAACGCCCTTGAAAGAGGGGGATATTATCAGCCTTGATTTTGGTGTCCTGTACAACGAGTTTTATGGCGATTCCGCCCTGACCATCCCGGTGGGAACGGTGCCGGCACGTATCAACACGCTGCTTAAGGCGACGGAAGAGTCTCTCTATGCCGGCATAGACAAGGCGGTGGCCGGCGGCAGGTTGGGCGACGTTTCCCACGCGGTTCAGGCGCACGTCGAGGCACAAGGATTTTCTGTCGTACGTGATTTTGTCGGACACGGCATCGGCAGGAAACTCCATGAGGAACCGCAGGTGCCCAACTTCGGCGCCGCGGGCACCGGAGTAAGACTCAAGCCGGGCATGGTGCTGGCGATAGAGCCCATGGTCAATGAAAAGTCGTATGAGGTCGAGGTGCTTGAAGACGGCTGGACGACCATCACACGCGACGGCGGATTTTCAGCGCATTTTGAACACACGGTTGCTATAACCGATAAGGGTCCTGATATTCTGACACGCATTTAGCAAGCACGTGAAGGGGAGTAATATGAAAGTACGAGCATCGGTTAAGAAGATTTGTGACAAATGCAAGATTGTCAAACGCAAGGGTGTGGTTCGTGTTATCTGTGACATCCCTAAGCATTCTCAGCGTCAAGGGTGAGTAACTAAAGGAGGATTTTCAATTGGCACGTATTGCAGGTATTGACTTACCAAAAAACAAACGGATCGTTATTGCTCTCACCTATATCTATGGTATCGGTAACTCGGCAGCAGAACGGATCCTTGCCTCCACACAGATAGATCCCGACACCCGCACGGACAAGCTGACTGAAGCCGAAGTCTCCCGTATTCGTGACGAAATCGACCGCAACTGCAAGGTCGAAGGGGATCTCCGGCGTGATATCTCGATGAATATCAAGCGGCTCATGGATCTTGGCTGTTATCGCGGCCTTCGTCACAGAAAAGGCCTCCCTGTCCGCGGCCAGCGCACCAAGACCAATGCCCGTACGCGTAAAGGTCCTGCCCGCACCGTGGCCGGCAAAAAGAAATAATCCCATTTAGCTCTGGAGAATTCGAATGGCAAGTCCTGCGAAGAAAGTCGTACGCAAGAAGAAGGAACGTAAAAATATATCCAACGGTGTTGCCCATATCCAGGCGACATTCAACAATACGATCATCACGATCACCGACCCGGTCGGCAACGTCGTGGCCTGGTCCACTGCCGGCGCCAAAGGTTTCAAGGGCTCCCGCAAGAGTACGCCCTTTGCCGCTCAGATCGCTGCCGAGGATTGCGTGAAAAAAGCCCAGGAGCACGGCATGCGCAGTGTCGAGGTGTATGTCAAGGGTCCCGGTTCCGGCCGTGAGTCCGCCCTTCGCGCCCTTCAGGCCGCAGGCTTTGCGATCAGTTTCATCAAGGACGTGACACCGATTCCCCATAACGGTTGTCGCCCCCCTAAACGTAGAAGAGTTTAACTCGCGTCATTCATATCAAGGAGGTTTTCATTGGCTCGTTATACAGGACCTTCATGCCGTCTGTGCAGAAGAGAAAACATGGAATTGTTTCTGAAAGGGGAACGCTGCTACACGGATAAGTGCGCCATCAAGCGCCGCAATTATCCCCCGGGGCAGCATGGCCAAGGCCGTTCAAAAACCTCTGATTACGGCGTGCAGCTTCGTGAGAAGCAGAAGGTCCGTCGTATTTACGGCATTTTGGAAAAACAGTTCCGTGCATACTTTCAGGAAGCTGACCGCATGAAAGGGGTTACCGGTGAAAACCTGCTGTCCCTGCTTGAGCGGCGTCTTGATAATGTGATTTATCGTCTGGGATTTGCCTCTTCCCGTACTGAGTCGCGTCAGCTTGTCCGTCACGGTCACTTCACCATCAACGGCCGCAAGGTGAATATCCCCTCCATTCAGCTCAAGGTGGGCGATGTCATCGAACTCCGTGAGAAGAGCAGGAAGATCGTTGCTGTCACCGATTCTTTGGAAGCGGTCGTGCGGCGTGGTGTTCCCCAGTGGGTCGAGCTTGATCGCGATGCCTTCAAGGGCCTTATCAAGACCCTGCCGGTTCGTGAAGATGTTACGACCCCGATCCAGGAACAGCTGATCGTCGAGCTTTACTCGAAGTAATTCCCGGGAGACCTGCGCGGCGCGTCTCGCGCCTCATGTCCATGACCGGACACTAATCCTCCGGAGGAGGTTGTAATGTATAAAAATTGGCGAGATCTGATCAGGCCAAAACAGCTCCAAGTCGAAAAAGAATCTCTTTCAAATACATATGGTAAGTTTTACGCCGAACCTTTTGAACGTGGGTTTGGCACCACACTCGGTAACTCTTTGCGCAGGATTCTCCTGTCAACCCTCCAGGGTGCGGCCATAACTTCGGTCCGCATCAAGGGCGTTTTACACGAATTCTCCACTATTCAAGGCGTGACCGAGGACGTTACCGATATCATCCTGAATCTCAAAGGCGTGCGGCTCAAGCTGCATACCGCTGACCAGGCGACCATACGAATCGTACATAAAGGGGAAGGAATCATTACGGCGGGCGATATCCTCGTCGGTCATTCCGTAGAAGTAATGAATCCCGAACACCACATCCTGACCTGTGGCAAGGATGCCAATCTCGAGATCGAGATGACGGTCAAGATGGGCAAGGGCTATGTCCCGGCCGATCGTAACCGCGATGAAAAGGCCCCGGTGGGCACCATCCCCATCGATGCCATCTATTCGCCCATCAAGAAGGTTAACTTCAACGTATCCAACGCCCGTGTCGGCCAGATGACGGATTACGATAAGCTGACCCTCGAAGTCTGGACCGATGGCAGTGCGAATCCCGAAGACGCGGTGGCCTATGCCGCCAAGATCATGAAGGAACAGCTGAGCATCTTCATCAATTTCGACGAAGAGTCGGAACCGGACCAGGTTGAAGAGTCCCAGGAAGAGAAGGATAAGATCAACGAAAACCTGTACCGCACGGTGGATGAACTGGAACTTTCGGTGCGGTCGGCCAACTGCCTTAAAAACGCAGGCATCAAGTTGATCGGCGAGCTGGTTTCCAAGTCCGAGGCAGAGATGCTGAAGACCCAGAACTTCGGTCGCAAATCACTGAATGAGATAAAAGACATTCTCAGCGATATGGGGCTGACGTTCGGCATGAAGCTGGATGAATTCCCCGATCCGGAGATCATGCGCCGCCTGCGTGGCGAAAAGAAGGAAGAAGAGTAATACCCAGGATTAGCCACTCGTTTCAGAAAGGAATGCGTTATGCGTCATAACAAAGCGGGCAGGAGACTTGGCAGGAAAACGAGCCATCGCGAAGCGATGTTCCGGAATATGGTCACCTCGCTCTTGAACCATGAAAAGATCACGACAACCGATGCCAAGGCAAAGGAAATACGCTCCGTTGCCGAAAAGATGATCACTCTTGGCAAACGTGGCGATCTGCATGCCCAGCGGCAGGCTGCATCATATATCCGTGAAAAGTCCGTCGTGACGAAGCTGTTTTCGGCTATTGCTCCGCGTTACAAGGACCGCCCCGGTGGCTATACGCGCATCATAAAACTGGGTATTCGCCAGGGAGACACCGCTCCGATCTCTTTGATCGAGTTGGTGGAGGAAGAGATGAAGAGCGCGAAGGCTCCGGCGACTGCTCCGAAGGCGACCAAGGCACCTGCCCGTAAGCCTGCGGCCAAGAAGGCGGCCCCTGCCGCTGCTGCCGAAGCTGCAACCGAACCGGCTGCCGTTCAGACCACGATCGTGGAACCGGAAGAGGTGTGCGAAGCCAAGGCCGACTAAGCGCCTGCTGCTCCCGTACATTATGTTACTAGAAAGAGGCAAGGGGGATATCCCTTGCCTCTTTCTGTTTGTCGCGCCAACCATTTCGGCCCGCTGCATTATCAGGTTATCAGGTCGACCACCAGCCCCTTGATGCCGATGACCTTGGCGGTGATGGCCATATTGTCCCGGTTGTCCGTAAGGATGAGATTGTAGAGTTTGTCCGCCTCCGCGTTGATGACCGTGATGATCTCAAAAGTGCGCGGGTTCTGCGGCGTCCCCCCGATCTTTTCCAGGCGATAGGCCTCATTGGAAATCCTTTTGGCCAGTTGGCTCAGGAGGTCGCGGAAACGTTTGAAGTTGGGCAGGGTCGGCTCATTGGCCAGTTTGTCGCCCACTATTCCTATTTCCTGGCGCAGGTTCTCCACCTCCTGCTCATACGATGTCATATCGAACTGTTGGTTGGTCAACTCAGCTGCGAAGAGCGAACTGGTAGCGGCACCACTCTTCATGGTGGGTGAATTCTTGCTCTGTTTTCCGAGCCCCGGTGTTGCCACTGCATCCCTGATCCGCATTCACACCTCTCCTGCCACACCGCAATCAAACTGTTACGTTGTCGGCTTTCGTCGTCGGTTCCTCAGCGCGCTGTCAGGCACGCCTCCGTCGCCTCCCCCTCGTTGTTTCGCTTGCAACTCGGCGCCCCTCGCGCTTGTCCGCTACCATACCATACTCTCCGCCTCAGAGGCAATTGCGGCAAAAATGCAACAATCACATTTGCATCGTTTGCTGCTTGTGATATGCTTGCAGCCGTTGCCGAGCTTTACACGTCAGGAGACAAGGAGGGCTGAGCATGCTGGATTTATTGGAAAAGACGGTTATGACCGCTATCGGGGCCGCTGCCATCACCCAGAAAAAGGCCGAAGAGCTGGTAAACGAGATGAAAGAAAAGTACAAGGTCAGCGAGGACGAAGGGCGGAGTTTTGTTGACCGGGTTCAAGGCATCGCCCAGGAGAGCAAAGACAAGATCAGGGAGATGGCGGAGACCGAGGTCCGTAAGGTGGTGGACAAGCTCGGGCTGGTCTCGCGCGATGAGTATGAACGTCTGGTCGCCAGGGTGCAGGAGTTGGAAGCCCGCAACAACGAATGAACCTAAAGACGATAGTTATTCACCACAAAGGCACAAAGAGCACAAAGAATTAACAGGGGTAGCGGCGAAAATGTCTTCACTCAAATCATATAACTAACAGAAATTATTATTTGTGTAGCTTTGTGACCTTTGTGTCTTTGTGGTGAACTGACTTTTTCTGGATTGAATAGGCCTGCTTGAAATCCGTGATGTTAAACCCGGCAGGGGGATGGTGCCGTGCTTCTCGTGGCATGCTGAGGGATAGCCGAAATCTGTCGATGGGAATGGCCCATGCTCTCTTTTTTCAAAATTAACCGGAATATCCGCAGCATCCGCCGCTACTGGAATATCGCCCGCGTCCTCTCCGCCTATGGCTTCGACCACGCCCTGGAGGCGATCGGTTTGAGCGATATCGCGGCCCGGGGCAGGCGGTTTTTGCGTCATGACGTCGTGGATATCGCCCGTCTCTCGGCCGCCGAACGGATGCGCCTGGCCCTGGAGGAGTTGGGGCCGACCTTCGTCAAGCTGGGGCAACTGCTCTCCACACGGCCCGATATCATTCCCGCCCCCTTTGTGCGGGAGTTTGAAAAGCTCCAGGACCAGGTCCCCAGCTTCTCATTTGCCGAACTGACGGCCCAGGTCGAGCGTGAACTGCATGGCCCGATACACGACTTTTTTGCCGAGATCGACCCGGAACCGCTGGCGGCGGCGTCCATCGCCCAGGTGCACCGCGCCCGCCTGTTGACGGGGGAGCAGGTGGTGATCAAGGTCCGCCGTCCCGGCGTGGTCGAATTGGTCGAGGCGGATATCGGCGCCCTGATGTCGTTGGCCCAACTGGCCGAGCGCCACGTATCCGGCAGCGAGATCTACGACCCGGTGGGCGTGGTGCGCGAATTCGCCCGCACGATCCGCCGGGAGATGGACTTCACCCGCGAGGGGCACACCATCGAGAAGATCCGGGACAATTTTGCCCAGACCGGGTGGCTGCATTTTCCCCATGTCTATTGGGGGCAGAGCGCCCGGGGGGTACTGACCCTCGAGTATGTGAACGGCATCAAGGTCTCGGATCTCGACAGGCTGGAACGTGGTGGACTCGACCGGAGGATTATCGCCCAACGGGGCGCCGACGCCTTCCTGGAGATGGTGCTCAAACACGGCTTTTTCCATGGGGACCCCCATCCCGGCAACGTCATGATCCTGCCGGGCAACATCATCTGCCTGCTGGACTACGGCATTGTGGGGCGGTTGGATGAAGAACTCCGAACCTTCCTGAGCGATATCCTGCTGGCGATCGTCAACCGGGATATGGATCAGGTCGTCTCCCTGCTGCTTTTTGCCGGCGATATCTCCGACAGCCTCGACGTGCGCGCCCTGAAACGGGACCTTTCGAACTTCATCGACAGCTACTATGAGATCCCGCTCAAAGAGATCGAGGTCGGGCGGATGCTGATGGAGTTCATCGAGATCATCACCCTGTACAGCATCCGCATCCAGCCCGATCTGATGCTTTTGGCAAAATCGCTGATCATCATCGAGGGGATGGGGCGCTCCCTGGATCCGGCCTTCAATATGGTGGAGCATCTGCGTCCCTTCATGGAGAAGGCCATCCGCCGGCGCATGTCGCCCCGGCGCGTCGCCCACGACATCAATGCGGTTGTGGCGTCGTATCTCAGTCTGGCCCGCAACCTCCCCCGTGATCTCAAGGAACTCATCAATCGGGTCAATCGCAACAAGTTCAAGATCGACCTGGAACACCGGGGGCTGGATAAGTTTACCGCCGATTTCGACCGTTCCATCAACCGCCTCTCGTCCAGCCTCATCCTGGCGGCCCTGATCATCGGCTCGTCGATCATCATGCAGATCGAGCGGGGGCCGCAACTGTTCGGCCTGCCGGCACTGGCCTTCCTGGGGTACACGGCGGCCGGGTTGATCGGGCTCTGGTGGGTCTACGGCATCATCCGCTCGGGAAGGTTGTAGCAGGCGGCACGCAGAAGAAACAAGCCATGCGCAGACATGGACCCCAAGGTGGAATCGTCTGGAATGGAATCCCAAAAACTGACAAACTATGAACGGCGAAAGCGGATACGCGAGGCGGTCGTCATTATCCTGGCGATCATCCTGATCATCTTTCTCACCAGGACGGAGATGCACCTGACCCAGTTGAGCGCCGACGCGCCCATGGGAAGCAACATCGCCATCTTCGGCGTCATCAACGTCGTCGTCATGCTGGTCATCCTGCTGGTGTACCTGGTCTGCCGCAACGTGGTGAAGCTCTTTGTTGAGAGCCGCACCAATCCCTTTGCCAAGCGGTTGCGCACCAAACTGGTGCTCTCGTTCGTCGGCTTGTCCCTGGTGCCCACCATGCTGCTCTTCTTCGCCGCTGCCGGGTTCATCAACAATACGGTCCATAACTGGTTCAACGCCCAAGTCGAGACTTCCCTCAGCGAATCCCTGGAGGTCGCCCAGACCTACTACAAAAATTCGGCCTCCAACTCGCTCTATTACGGCCGCCAGATCAGCTCCTTCATCAAGTCCCAGAAGCTGCTCAACGAGGACAACCTGCCCCGGCTCAAGGAGCTGATCCGGCAAAAGCAGGAGGAGTACAACCTGGGGGTGGTGGAGGTCTACTCGGCCCAGCGGGAGGAATTGGTCCGCTCCTCCAATCCCAACGTGCCCCAGAGCGAATTCACCAACCCCGCCTCCGAAGATATCAAACGCGGCCTGGTGGGGGAGGAGCTGACGCGCATCAATCAGGCCGGCAAGGCCGACCTGATCCGGGGCATCGTTCCGGTCTACTCCACCTGGAACCAGAAGGACGTGGTGGGGGTCGTGGTGGTCAACTACTACGTCCCCTATTCGCTGGTCAACAAGATGAAGGAGATCACCGGTTCCTATCACGAGTTCCGCCAGCTCAAGATCATGAAGAATCCGATCCGGACCGGCTATATCGCCACTCTGTTCCTCATTACCGCGGTCATCGTGTTCTTCGCCTACTGGATGGGGGTCTATCTGGCCAACAGCATGACCAAACCGCTGCAGGACCTGGTGGACGCCACGCGCGCCGTGGCGGACGGCAATCTGGACATCCACATCGAATCCTATTCGGCCGACGAGATCGGCATGCTCATCCAGTCCTTCAACCGCATGACCGAGGACCTGCGCGGCAAGCAGCGGGCGCTCAATACCTCCAACCAGGAGTTGTCCCGCATCAACCAGGAGATCGAAGAGCGCCGGCAGTACATGGAGATCGTGCTGCGCAACGTGGCAGCCGGGGTGATCTCGGTTGACAAGGCCGGCGTGGTGACCACCATCAACAAGTCCGCCGAGCGCCTCCTGAACATCAACACCGGCAAGGTGCTGGGGCGGAATTTCCGGGACGTGCTGCGGGAGAAACATCTGGAGATCGTCAAGGAGGTGGTGCGGGACCTGGCGCTCTCGAAGCAGGATACCGTCAGCCGGCAGATCTTTCTGGATATCCAGGGCTCCCGCCTGGCCCTGCACCTGCACCTCACCATGCTGCGTGACGAGGCGGGGGTCATTCTGGGGACGGTGCTGGTGCTGGACGACATGACCCAGATGATGAAGGTCCAGCGCATGGCGGCCTGGCGCGAGGTGGCCCGGCGCATCGCCCATGAGATCAAGAACCCCCTGACCCCGATCCAGCTCTCGGCCCAGCGCCTGCGCAAACGCTATCTGTCCCGTTTCAGCGGCGATGAGACGGTCTTTGACGAGTGCACCGAAATGATCATCAAATCCGTGGATGAGTTGAAGAACCTGGTCAACGAGTTCTCCAATTTCGCCCGCATGCCGGCGATCCAGCCGGAGCCCAACGATCTCAATGCCCTGATCCGCGAGACCCTGACCCTCTATCAGGAGGCCCACCGGGGCGTGGCGTTCCAGTTCGAGCCGGACGGGCAGCTGCCCCTGCTCAAGATCGACCGGGACCAGATCAAGCGGGTGATCATCAACCTGCTGGAGAACGCCGTGGCTGCCATGGAAGAGCAGGGGATGGTGGCGATCAGCAGCAGCTATGACACCGAACTGAAGATGGCGTCATTCTCCGTTGCCGACACCGGCCCCGGCATAGCGCCCGAGGACAAGCCGCGCCTGTTCGAACCCTATTTTTCCACCAAAAAGTCGGGCACCGGCCTCGGGCTGGCCATTGTCAGCAGTGTCGTCACCGATCACAGCGGCTTCGTGCGGATCAAGGACAACCATCCGCGGGGCGCCTGCTTTGTCGTGGAACTGCCGGCGGCATAACGGGAGTACCGCCGCGGCAGGATCAATACCTTACTGAATGTTGAGGAGTAACGCATGTCGAAAACAATTCTCATTGTCGATGATGAAAAGGATATCAGAACATCCCTGACCGGTATCCTGGAGGACGAGGGGTATACGGTGCTTACGGCGGAGGGCGGCGTCGAGGCCCTGGAGTGCGCCCAGCAGGAGTTGCCCGACCTGGTGCTCCTGGATATATGGATGCCGGGCATGGATGGCCTGGAGACGCTGGAGAGGCTCAAGGCCCTCTTCCCCCAGATCACGGTAATCATGATCTCGGGACACGGCACCATCGAAACGGCGGTCCGCGCCACCAAGCTCGGCGCGTTCGATTTCATCGAGAAGCCGCTGTCCCTGGACAAGGTGCTCATCAGCGTGGTGAACGCCCTGCGCATGAAGGATCTGAGCGTGGAGAACGAAGAGCTCAAGCGGGTGGTAGCCAATGAGTACGAGATGATCGGTTCCGCCCCGGTGATGGCCCGACTGCGCGAACAGATCGTGCGGGTCGCCCCCACGACCGCCTCGGTGCTGGTGACCGGGGAAAACGGCACCGGCAAGGAGCTGGCGGCGCGCTCGATCCATTATTACAGCCCGCGTCACGACCGGCCCTTTGTCGCCATCAATTGCGCCGCCATACCGGAAGAGTTGATCGAGAGCGAACTGTTCGGCCACGAGAAGGGCGCCTTCACCGGCGCAACCGCCCAGAAAAAGGGCAAATTCGACCTGGCCGACGGCGGCACGCTGTTTCTGGACGAGATCGCCGACATGTCGCTCAGGACCCAGGCAAAAGTGCTGCGGATCATCCAGGAGCGCTGTTTCGAACGGGTCGGCGGCACCCGGCTGGTGACGGTGGATGTGAGGATCATTGCCGCCACCAACAAGGCGCTGGACGAGGAGATCAGCCTGGGCAGGTTCCGGGAGGATCTCTATTACCGCCTGAATGTGGTGCCGTTCCGGGTCCCCGCCTTGCGGGAGCGGCGTGAGGATATCCCGTTGCTCGTGCAGTATTTTGTCGCCCAGTTCTACCGGCGGGAGGGGCGCGAGCCCAAGACCTTCCAGCCCGAGGCCCTCGGCCTGCTCGCCCGGTACGACTGGCCCGGCAATGTGCGGGAGTTGAAGAATATCGTGGAGCGCATCCTGATCATGACCCCGGGCCGGGCCATTACCGGGGCCGATGTCCCCGAGCTGCGCGGAACCCAACCTCTGCCCGACGTTCCCGACCATCGGCCGGACGGAGGGCAGCCCATGGCGACCCTGCGGGAGGCCCGGGAGGGATTCGAGCGGGAGTTTATCATTCACAGGCTGGAGGAAAACGACTGGAACATCTCCCGCACCGCCGAGGTCATCGAACTGGAGCGGAGCAATCTGCACCGGAAGATCAAGAGCTACGGGATCGACGTCAGGAAATAGTTTCGGAACACGACACGGACATACCGCGCCAGAGCCCATCACGGTTCTGGCGCCGTTGTTTTATGGGCAGGGGAGGGGGGCGCCCAGGCGAGCAGGCACAGGGCCGCCAGGCACGCCAGGCCGGCCCCGAAGCCGAACGCCGCCTGGGGCGAGACCTTTTGCCAGATCATGCCGAACAGGAGGCTGGCGGGGAGGGCGCCGACCCCCACGGCACAGTTGTACCACCCGAAGGCGTTCCCCCGCTCCTCGGGTTTCGCCAGATCCGTCAGATAGGCCTTTTCCGCCCCCTCGGTCATGCCGTAGAACAGCCCATACCAGGCAAACAAGAGCCAGATATGCAACTCCGATGCAGCCAGGGCAAAGCCGGCATAGGCTGTCGTATAGACCGCCCAGCCGGCGACGATCATCCCGCGCCGGCCGATCCGGTCGGACAGGGTGCCGAAGGGCATGGCCGAGGACATCTTGACGACGTGGAAAAAGGTCCACAGGAGCGGTATGCGGGCCGGCGTCACGCCCAACTGCCCCGCCCGCAGGAGCAGGAAGACATCGGAGGAGTTGCCCAGGGTAAAGAGCAACAGGATCAGCAGGTAGCCCCTGATGCGCCGGGGCGGAGCCATCTTTACCGGTGAAATGCTTCCGGTAGAGACCGGGTGCGCCACGTCGTGCACCTTGAAGACGATCAGGGCCACGGCCAGGATGCCGGGAATGGCGGCCAGCCAGAAGACCGTGCGCAGGTCGCTGACGAACCACGCCATGAGGGCGGTTGCCAGCAGGGGGCCGACAATGGCGCCGGCGTGGTCGAGGGAGCGGTGAAAGCCGAAGGCCTTGCCGCGCATGGCGGCAGCGGTGGAGTCGGCGATCAGCGCATCCCGGGGGGAGGTGCGGATACCCTTGCCGACCCGGTCGGAAAAGCGTACGACGAGAACGGCGAGGGGGGTGGCGGCCAGGGCGATCAGGGGGCGCGACAGGGACGACAGGGTGTAGCCGGCCAGGACGAGCCCCTTGCGTCCCCGGATACGGTCGCAGGCGATGCCCGACACCAGTTTCAAAAGCGCTGCCGTGGATTCCGCGATTCCCTCGATCATCCCCAGAAAGGCCGGCCCGGCGCCCAACACCCCGGTGATGAACAGGGGGAGCAGGGGATAGATCATCTCGCTGGAGACATCGGTCAGGAAGCTGACCAGGCCGAGCATGAGGACATTGGCGCTGATACCGCTGAACATGGGAGGCCCCCGATGGGTTCTGGCGTGGGCTTGAATCGCCCCTCCTCCCTTGCCGGGAGGGGACTGCTCAGACGTTTACCACGCTGTTTCTGTTTGCATGGTAGCGCTTTAACGCTCTTGATTCAATACGGAAACCGGTCACGGTTGCCGCCCGGAAACAGGGCATGCTGCCTGAACAAGCGGCAGTTTCGGGACCGTTTCGCATCACTATCGGCCGGCGTTATGATCAAACTCAATTATACCTGATGGTTACGGTAGTGCTGTCCGCTGGCACGCCCTGTGAATCTGTTTCGAGTGGACCACATTCGAACCAGAACGGAAGTTGCGGGGAGGCGGCATGAACGGGACAGAAGAACAGGCCACGATGATGGCGTTTGATGAGGCGGCGGAAGAACTTGCCACTACCGGCCTCAGGCTGCTGATGCTGCTGCGGGAGGGAACCCTGGAAGGGGTCGAGAGGGAAGACGGCTCCTGGCTGATCGCCAGGGCGTCCCTGGAGCGCCTCAAGGAGCAGGGAGGGGTGCCGCCGGTCAAGCAGAAGGGGTGCGCATCGTCGTGTACCGCATCCGGTTGCGCCTCCTGCTCGTGACGAAGGAGGGCGGCTAGGTGTGGCGTTCCCGAGCCGTTTCCAGAAGACAGGTATACACCTCTTCACGCGTGACGAAGAAGCGCGGCATCTCGTTGAGGATATCCTCTAAGAGATGCAGCACCTGGCCGTCACTGCTTTCCAGGGCATCCATGACCGCCTCCATCATGGGGAGGATATCGTAGAGGTCGTCCCGGTTGAAGGGGGTCGAATCCGGTATGCCGCTGAACTTCGGCTCCTCGCGGTTTTGCAGGTCCTTCGGATATTTGAACTTCAAGTCGGATGCCTTGACGACGATGCCCATTCCTTATCACTCCTTTTCAGTCACGTTTTGAAATTACAACAACACCAGAACGATGCCGCCGGCCACAACCGTCAGATTGCACACGGCCGAGATGCCGTGCAGTTTTGCAAACTCCCTTCGGAGCGGATGTTCCTTGGGGGTTGTGTCGAAGGACGGTATCTGTCGTTTGAGGGCAGCGGCCCGCGGTTCGATGGAAAAGGCCTGCATCGAGGTAAGGGCCAGCATGACGACCAGCAGACAGGCCGGCACGAGCGCGTTATTGCGCATGACGAGCCGGCAGGCGAGGGCGATGGCGCCGCAGGCCAAGCCCCAGCGAAAATATCCCGGGAAGAGTATGCCAACGATCTGGCCCGCCTGGTCCCGGGAGAGAGCCTTGAAGAGCATCGGCGTCAGGATGAAGGTGAACAGGGCGATCCCGCCGGTCCAGAAGGTGATCGACAGGCGGTAGAGTATGGCTGCGATCTGCATGGCAACTCCTTCGGCGTTATGCCGGTTTCGATTCGCGATTCGGTGCAACGATACACCAAGTAGGGGGAGGATGTAAATTAATCGTGGGAAAACGGCTCAGAATGATGTAGAACTAGGCCAAACTCACGTTTACGGGATGCCCAGGCATGAAACTACGCTCAAAACTGCTGTTGTCCCTTCTTGTCGCCGGCATCGCCCTGTGCCTGGCCTTGATCTTCGCCGGCCGTTGGTCTTCACCCGGCAGGCATTCCGACGCCGCCTATGTGGCGCTTCTGAACGAGGCCTATGCCGCGGTGGTCCAAAACTACGTGGAAAAGCCCGATGCCAAGAAGCTCGTCCAGAGCATGGTGGACGGCATGCTGTCCGCTCTCGATCCCCACAGCGCCTACCTCCCCCCGGAACCGTACCATGAGATGGAGGTCCAGATGGCGGGGAGCTTCGGCGGTATCGGGCTGGAATTGGGCACGAAGGACGGCAGGCTGACCGTCATCGCCCCGATCGAGGACACCCCCGCCTTCCGGGCCGGCATCCAGGGGAACGATCACATCTACAAGATCGACGGCACCCCCACGGAGCGGATGAATATCTCGGAGGCCGTCAAGCGCATGCGCGGCGAACCGGGGACGCCGGTCGTGCTGGCCATCCTGCGGGGGGATTCTCCCCAGCCCCGGACCTTCCGGCTGATCCGCGCGGTCATCAGGGTCAAAAGCCTCAAATCGCGGCTGCTGGAGCCGGGGTACGGCCTGATACGCATCACCCAGTTCCAGGAGCGTACCGGCGATGAATTCAGCCAGGCGCTGCAGGGGCTCCGCGCCGCTTCCGGCGGCAAACTCAAGGGGCTGGTCATCGACCTGCGCTACAACCCGGGCGGTTTGCTGGAGTCTTCGGTGCAGGTGGTCAATAACTTTATCGGCGACGATGCCGCAAAGACGCTGATCGTGTCCATCAGGGGACGTTCGCCGGACGCCACCCAGAATTTTCAAGCCTCCCTGGGGCCCAAGGAACCCCACTATCCGATCGTCGTGCTGATCAACGGCGGCAGCGCCAGCGCTTCCGAGATCGTGGCCGGCGCGCTCCAGGATCACCACCGGGCCATCATCATGGGGAAACAGAGCTTTGGCAAAGGGTCGGTGCAGAGCATCTTCCCGCTGCGGGACAAGGGGGCGCTCAAGCTGACCACGGCGCGGTACTATACCCCCAGCGGCCGTTCCATCCAGGCAAAGGGGATCACACCGGATATCGAGGTCGGCACCAGAGGGCCGATGGCGGACAAGGATGCCGGCAAAGGGACGGAGCTCAGGGAAAAGGATCTGGAAAACAGGTTGGAACCGAGTGGCGAGGAAAGGGACACGGAAGGGGAGACGGCAATTCCCCGTGGAGCGAAGAAGGGGGCTGCCGATACGGCCAGGGATTACCAGTTGAACCGCGCACTGGAGCTCCTGCGCTCCCTGGATTTGATGCGGGAAAAGGGCGTTACCGCGATGCCGTGACAATTGTCCGGGAAGCGGGGGTTACGAAAGGCCCCGGTTGCGGAATATCCGCATCAACAGCACCCCCAGTATGGAGAGGCAGAGCCCGGCGCAGAGAAACAGATACCCGATGGCGCGCCCCTCGCCCCATCCCCACAGGTCGCGCCCTTTCATCAACATGATCAGCGCGACGCCGGCGAAGGTGCCGATACCGCCGATGATATATACCGCAAAGGCCACTATGGCCAAACCGATCCCGCGTGAACCCGCCATGTACTTGTTCCTCCCTTGCTTCTTCGTCTGTTGGGGTACGGGGGCTTAGAGCCCCCCCAGCTCCCGGAGTTTTGCGCCCATATCCGTTTCGCGCATCAGCGACTCGCCGACCAGAAAGGCGCGTGCGCCGTCGGCGGTGAGGCGCTCAATGTCCGAGCGTGAGTTGATGCCGCTCTCGGCCACCAGCAGTCGGTCGGGGGGGAGCATACTGGCCAGGCGGGCCGTTGTGCCCAAGTCGATGGCAAAGGTGCGCAGGTTGCGGTTATTGACGCCGATGAGGGTGCAATCGGTCCGGAGCGCCGCTTCCATCTCCGCCTCGTCGTGGACCTCCAACAGCACATCCAGGTACAGCCCCTTCGCGATGGCGTGGAACTCCCGCAATTGCCCCAGGTCGAGGGAGGCGGCGATCAGGAGGATGGCATCGGCCCCGGCGGCGCGGGCCTCGTAGATCTGGTACGGATCGACGATGAAGTCCTTGCGCAAGAGCGGCAGGCTGACCGTCTCGCGGATCAGGGCCAGCAGGCGCAGGTGCCCCATGAAGAACTGCTCGTCGGTCAGCACCGACAGGCAGGTGGCGCCGTTTGCCTGGTACACCTCGGCTATCTCCAGGGGGTCGAACGCCTCCCGGATGAGCCCCTTGCTGGGGGAGCCCTTCTTCACCTCGGCGATGATGGCGGTCCAATTCGAGGCCACGGCACTCCGCAGGGCCCGCTCGAAGCCCCGCGGCGTATCCTCCAGATCGGCGATACGGGCCTGGAGTTCGGCCAGCGGTGTGGCCGCCCGGGCCGCCGCCACCTCTTCCCGTTTGTGTCCGTTGATCTTTTGCAGCACATCGGCTGTATCGGTATTCATGCGCGACTCTCTGTCTCTTTCCCTGGTTTTCCCCTCGGCGTTCGGGACCGGGCGGGATAAAAAAGTCATTCTCCCTGGTTCGTCAACGCCACCAGCTTCTCGAGCTGTCCCATGGCGCGGCCCGAATCAATGGCCTCGGCGGCCAGGGTGAGCCCCTCGGCCGGCGTGGCGGCCTTGCCGGCAGCCATAAGGGCATAGGCGGCGTTCAACAGGACGATATCCCGCCGGGCCCCTTTTTCCCCTGACAGGACCGAACGCACGATGGCGGCGTTGGCTGTGGCGTCTCCCCCCCTGAGGATATCCATGGAGCAGCGGGTAAGCCCCACCTGCTCCGGTGTAACCGTCATCAGTCGCACCCCTGCCGGAGTGACCTCGCCCACCAGGGTCTCGCCGGTCAGGGTCATCTCGTCCATGCCGTCGCTGCCGAATACCACGAAGCCGTGCTTGCAGCCCAGGCGGTGCAGGACCCCGGCCAGTTTTTCCACCAGGTCGGCCCGGTAGACCCCCATGACCTGGCAATCGGCCCCGGCCGGGTTGGTGAGGGGTCCCAGAATATTGAAGATGGTGCGGATGCCGATCTCGCGGCGCGGACCGATGGCGTACTTCATGGCGCCGTGCAGGGCCGGGGCGAACAGGAAACCGATGCCGATATCGGCGATGCATTTCTCCACGGTTTCCGGGGTGACATCCAGGTTGATGCCCAGTTTTTCAAGCACGTCGGCGCTGCCGCAGGCCGAGGAAACCGAACGGTTGCCGTGCTTGGCCACCTTGACGCCGCAGGCCGAGACCACGAACGACACGGTGGTGGATATGTTGAAGGTGTTGGTGCCGTCACCGCCGGTGCCCACCACGTCCAGGATGGTCTCCCGGTCGATGTTGATGTCGTCCCGGTCGATCCCCAACACATTGCGGCCGACCCGGATCTGTGTGGCCCGTTCGCGCATGACCCGGGCGGCGCCGGCGATCTCCTCCACCGTCTCGCCCTTCATGCGCAGGGCGGTGATAAACGAGCCGATCTGGGCCTGGGTACACTCGCCCGACATGATCTGGTTCATCACCTCGATCATCTCACCTTCGGAGAGGTCCTGCCTCTCGACGATCTTTGCTATGGCTTTTCTGATCATGGCCTTACTCTTCTCCTCCGTTCCGCCGATGGAGGAACGGTTGTGATGACAATAAAAAATGGGGATGTAGAATCATCCCCATCGTCGTGATATGTGGTTACGGAGGTACGAAGCCTAGCGGCCTTCCTTGATCTTGAGAATGGCTTCCCTGATCATGACCTCGGCCAGATCCGGCACGATCTCCCACACGATCCGCTCGATCACCTCTTTCGAAGCGCCGGCAATGGCGGCTCTGAGCTGCTCTTCGCTTAGGGCGGCGGCTTGGGGGAGAGGAGCCGGCGCGCTCGCTTCGACAACAGCGGCAGGGGGGGATACTTCGAAAGATTCATGGACCGGCGCGGCAGTGGTGGCCGGTTCGAAGGGGGGGGGCTGTGGCACGGTCTCCCCGAAGGAGATATCGCCGAAGGCGGCCTCATGTGCCGGAGGCTCAGGCTCGGAAAAGGCGGCGGCTTCCGAGTGGAATTCGAAGGTCTGTTCCTCGACGGGAATCCATTGGGAACCGGTGCCCGCGGGCGCAACCGGAGGCTGAATGGCTTCGAACTCGGGCTCTTCGTGGCCCCTGGAGAAAACGTCGCCCTGTTCTTCAATTGTTTCAAACGCCGCCGCTGCGGGGGGGGCGAACGTTGCTGGTGCGGGCGGCTCGAAAACAGGAGCCGGAGGCGGTTCGAATGCCGCAGCCGGTGGTGGTTCGAAAGCATGTGTCGCGGCAGCGACCGCCGCTGCGGGTTCTTCGGCGGGGGTGAAGGCGCCCCAGATGTCCCCCGGTTTGGCACTCTCCGTGGGTGCAGCTGCAGCCGAAACCGGGGCGGAGGCCGCCAGGGGAGGGGCCTCGAACGCGGGAGCTTCCTGAACCTGTTGGGACAACGCGGCGGCTGAGACGCGGGATGCCCCCTGGTCAAAGAGCGCTTTTACTTTGGTGACGATTTGTTGGGATTCGAAGGGCTTGGCAAGGAAGTCGTCGGCCCCGCAGCTTTTGGCCTTGTTCTCGTCAAACGGTTCAAAGGAGCCGGTCAGGAGCAGGATCGGTTTTGCGGCCAGGGCCGGGGTGGCGCGCACGGCTTCGCAGACCTCGTAGCCGGTCATGCCCGGCATGACCGCATCGATAAGCAGAACGTCGGGGAGAATCTCCCGAGCCTTGTCGAGAGCGTCCTTGCCGTTGTCGACTACCGTGAGGGAATAGTCATCGCCGCCGAAAATGATGCCAATCACTTTCTGGATGGTGATGCTGTCATCGGCAAGGAGAATTTTGATGCCCATCGTTCCCTCCCTTGTGCGCGCGTACGATGTGTGTGGAAGCGCGAAGAAAGCTACCATACGGCTGTTAAGGTGTCAAGGTTTAAGCAGTTCAATGACTTTGGCGCGATTCGGTGGAACGGTTTTGGCGTGGGACGAGAACACCGCAACGGAGATGGTGGAGATATCGCTCCGTAACTGATTGAATAACCTTATGTCCCGATAATCGAGACGGTTGGTCAGGAGGATGACGAACAGGTCCCGTTGGGGGTCGATCCAGACGGATGAACCGCTGTAGCCGGTATGGCCGAAGGACATCTCGGAAAAGAAGTCCCCCCGGGGCGCCGAGTAAGGGGAGTCCATGTCCCAGCCGAGGCCGCGCACCACGGCGCCGTTGCTGTAAAAATAGGGGGCCGTCATCTGGCGAACGACCCGCTCCGAAAAGATGCGTTTGCCGTCAAGTTGCCCACCCCCCAACAGCATGCGGGCAAAACGGGCCAGGTCTTGGGCCGAACTGAACAGGCCCGCATGCCCCGCCACGCCGCCCAGGCGGCGGGCGACTTCGTCCTGGACGATGCCGGTGAGGTATTCGCGGGCCGAACCGAGGGTCGGCGCGATGGAGGGGATGCGTTCCGCCGGTGGCAGAAACATGGTGTCGGTCATGGCCAGGGGGCCGTAGAGGTTGTCATGGCAGTAGCGGTCCAGGGAGGCCCCGGTAACGCGTCGCACCAGTTCGCCCAGCAGGATGAAGTTGGTGTCGGCATAGCGAAAGCGGTTGCCCGGCAGCCGCCACTGCTTTTCGGAGGCAGCCATCCGGATGACCTCGTTCAGGGGAGCGCCGCCGGAGATGGCGCTGTCGTCCAGGCCCGAGGTATGGGTCAGCAGGTTGAGGATGGTGATGTCCTCGCGTCCGCTCCCCTCGAATTCAGGGAACCAGCGGGTGAGCGGGTCGGTCAAATTGATGGCCCCTGTTTCCAGCAGTTTCATCACCGCCGGAGTGGTTGCGAATACTTTGGTCAGGGAGGCTATGTCGAACATGGTCCGTTCGGTGAGCGGTGCCGAGTCTGCCGTCGGAAACCGTCCGCCCCGTGCCGACCGGTACAGGACGCCGTCGTGGTTCCCCACCACCACCACGCCTCCGGCGATCAGGCCGCGGGAAACGGCTTGCTCCAGGAGAAAATCGATGGTGGCGGTCCGACCGGCGTCCATCGGGTCATCGGAGGCGTGCAGCAACGGGGGGCATGAGATGAGTGAGAGGATTATGAGAAGTGTGCGGAGTATGCGCACGGTGAACCTTTCCATTCTTCGAACGGGAAAAAGCCCCCGTCAGGAGGCTTTTTCAGGGGAACTCTACCGGTCTCGGCGCATCAGGAGCGGTAATCGGCGTTGATGCTCACATACTCGTGGGACAGGTCCGAGGTGTAGACCGTTGCGGCCCCGGCCCCCAGGCCGAGATCGACGCTTACGGTGAATTCCTTCTTCCTGAGCACCTCGGTGCCGAGCGCTTCGGCGTCGCCGCCGGCGAAGACGCCGTTTTTTGCCATGCAGACCGTATCGAAACAGAGGGAAAGGAGCGATTGGTCCACCTCTGCCCCCGAGTAGCCCACAGCGGCAAAGATGCGGCCCCAGTTGGCGTCCTGCCCGAAGAAGGCGGTTTTCACCAGGCTGGAGTTGGCGATGGCCATGGCCGCCCGCTTGGCGTCGGCATCGTTTTTGGCCCCGGTGACCCGGATTTCCACGAATTTGGTGGCGCCTTCCCCATCCTTCACGATCTGTTTGGCCAGGGAGAGCAGCACGTCCCGCAACAGGGCCTCGAACGCCAGGGCTTCAGGTGTTTCCCCTGCAATGGCCTGGTTTCCCGCCATGCCGTTGGCCAGCACCAGGCAGGTATCGTTCGTGGAGGTGTCGCCGTCCACGGTGATGGCGTTGAAGGATGTCGCCACCGCGCGTCGGAAGCATCTGTCCAGGGTTTGGGCTTCCACGGCGGCGTCGGTGATGATGAAGGAGAGCATGGTCGCCATGTTGGGCATGATCATGCCGGAGCCCTTGGCAATGCCGGCCACCGTGTAGCTGACTCCGCCCGCCTGGCCGCTCCTGGCTTCCATCTTGGGGAAGGTGTCGGTGGTCATGATGGCTTCGGCAACGTCATCCAGGGTGCCGGAGGTCAGTCCCTCAACCAGGGCCGGGATTGCCGACCGCACTCTGTCCATGGGGAGTTGTACGCCGATGACCCCGGTGGAAGAAACCTGAACCGCCTCGTCCGGGAGCCCCAGCCCCTCGGCAACCAGGCGCGAGGTCTCCCGGGCCGCCCGCATCCCCTGTTCGCCGGTGCAGGCGTTGGCGTTGCCGCTGTTGACCACCAGGGCCTGGGCTCGACCGCCTGTGATCCGCTCTGCGGAGAGCAGTACCGGTGCCGCTTTGACGGCATTGGTGGTGAACACCGCCGCCGCCTGGGCCGGCACCTCGGAAAAAATCAGGGCCAGGTCTTTTCTGCCCTGCTTCTTGATGGCCGCTTCGACGGCCGAGAATTGAAAGCCTTTTATGTCCATGACGTAACCTCGAAAAACATCTCGTAGTTTGGAAACCGCACCGGGCCGGGGACGATCCCGCCGGTGCCGGTCATGGGTGTGGGCTGCTATTTTCCACAGCACTTCTTGTATTTTTTGCCGCTGCCGCAGGGGCAGGGGTCGTTCCTGCCCGCCACCTTGGCGCTCTTGGCAGGTTCCTGGTGGCGATCATCATCGCCTGAGATGTTGAAGACCAGCTTTTGGGTGCGCTGTTCCTCGGCGATCTCCTGGATATCGTCCTCGTGATTGACCTGAACCCAATAGATGCGTTCCACAACCTCTTCGCGGATGCGGACGATCATCTCCATGAACAGGTTGTAGGCCTCTCTCTTGTACTCCTGCTTGGGGTCCTTCTGGCCATAGCCGCGCAGGCCGATGCCTTCCTTGAGATGATCGATGTTGAGCAGATGGTCCTTCCAGTGGTTGTCGATGGCCTGGAGCATCATTACCTTGATCAGGTGATCGATCAATTCGTCTCCCAATTCGCCGACCTTGGCCTGGAAGATGGCATGGGCCTGTTCCCTGAGTGTCTCCTGGAAATTGGCCGGATTCAGGCGGGGCAGCGTTTCCTCGGGCAGATCCAGGTGGAGATTGAAACATTTGAATACCAGCTCGCCGATGGCCTGCCAATCCCATTCGTTGGCAGGCATCTTTTCGATGCAATAGGTGGCGGCGATATCTTCTATGGTTTCGTCCAGCATATCCAGGAAGCTGTCGCGGATATCCTGGCCCCCCAGAATCTCGCGGCGCTGGGTGTAGATCACCTCGCGCTGTTTGTTCATGACGTCGTCGTACTCGATCAGGTTCTTGCGGATTTCGAAGTTGTGGGCCTCCACCTTTTTCTGGGCGTTTTCTATGGACCTGGTGATCATGGTGTGGGTGATGGCCTCGCCCTCCTCGATCTTGAGCAGGTCCATGATCTTGGCCACCCGCTCGGAGCCGAAGATGCGAAGCAGGTCGTCCTGCAGGGAGAGGTAGAATTTGGACGAACCGGGGTCGCCCTGGCGCCCGGAACGGCCGCGCAACTGATTGTCGATACGGCGTGACTCGTGGCGCTCGGTGCCCAGGATGTGCAGGCCGCCCAGCTTGACTACCTCGTCGTGCTCGGCGGCGCACTGGGCCCTGAATTTTTCCAACTCTGCCGCGTACTGTTCGTCGGTGGCCTCAGGGTTGGCCCGGCGCCACTGTTTTGCCAGGGAGTCCGGATTGCCCCCCAAAAGGATGTCGGTACCACGGCCGGCCATGTTGGTGGCGATGGTGATGGTGTTCTTGCGGCCGGCCTGGGCCACGATCTCGGCCTCGCGTTCGTGCTGTTTGGCGTTCAAAACGTTGTGGGGGATGCCCTGGCGTTTGAGCAATTCCGAGAGCACCTCGGACTTTTCGATGGAGATGGTGCCCACCAGGCAGGGCTGACCGCCGGCGTAATGCTCCTTGATGTCCTCGATGACCGCCGTGAACTTCTCCATTTCCGTCTTGTAGATCACGTCCGGGAAGTCCGGGCGTAGGAGCGGCCGGTTGGTCGGGATGACCATTACTTCCAGCTTGTAGATCTTGTTGAACTCCTCGGCCTCGGTGTCGGCGGTGCCGGTCATGCCGGAGAGTTTCTTGTACATGCGGAAATAGTTCTGGAAGGTGATGGTGGCCAGGGTCTGGTTCTCGTTTTCGATCTTGACCCCTTCCTTGGCCTCGATGGCCTGGTGCAGGCCGTCGGACCAGCGGCGGCCCGGCATGAGGCGGCCGGTGAACTCGTCCACGATCATCACCTCGCCGTCCTTCACCACATAATCCACATCGCGCTTGTACATGGCGTGGGCCCGCAAGGCCTGCTGGACGTGATGCAGCGACTCGATGTTGCGCGGGTCGTACAGGTTGTCGATTTTAAGCAGCTTTTCGACCTTCAGGACGCCCTGCTCGGTGAGGGTGGCGCTCTTGGCCTTCTCGTCGATGGTGAAATCGCCGGTGTACTGTTTGCGCTTGCCCGAGAGGGTGTTGGCCTCGATATCCTTTGCCTCACCCTGTTGCAGCATCGGGATGATGCGATCGATGATGTAGTACTTGTCGGTGGATTCCTCCGTAGGTCCGGAGATGATCAGCGGTGTCCTCGCCTCGTCGATCAGGATCGAGTCGACCTCGTCAACGATGGCGTAGTTGAAACCCCGCTGGACGTAGTCATCCAGGTCGAACTTCATGTTGTCCCGCAGGTAATCGAAGCCGAATTCGTTGTTGGTCCCATAGGTGATGTCGGCGGCGTAGTTGTCGCGGCGTTCTTCGTCTTCCAGACCGTGCACGATCACGCCGACCGTGAGCCCCAGGAATCCGTACAGTTGGCCCATCCATTCGGCGTCGCGCTTTGCCAGGTAGTCGTTGACGGTGACGACGTGCACGCCCTTGCCGGATATGGCGTTCAGATAGGCGGGCAGGGTGGCCACCAGGGTCTTCCCTTCACCGGTCTTCATCTCGGCAATCTTGCCGGAGTGCAGCACCATGCCGCCGATCAATTGCACGTCGAAATGGCGCATTCCCAACACCCGCTTGCCCGCCTCGCGGCAGACGGCAAACGCCTCCGGCAGCAAGGCATCGAGGGATTCTCCCTTTGCGTGGCGCTCCTTGAATTCAGCCGTTTTGCCGCGCAGCTGCTCATCCGTGAGTGTGGCGACGGAGGATTCCATTTCGTTGATTTTGGTAACGATCGGCCAGAGTTTTTTGAGTTCGCGTTCGTTCTTGCTGCCGACGATCTTTTTGATAAGGGACCCAAGCATTACAATCTCCCACGAAATTTAGTAACGACAAAATAGCTTTCAAAACTAACATAAGTTGGCATGGCACTTCAATAAAAATCAGGGCCGGCTGGCTGTGAACGGCTCTGATTACGGCTTGCGGCGGGGAGGATATCTGCTTTGAGGGGGTGTATGTCCGGCGGTTGTCTGGCTGGTCCTGCTGTCTTAGGGGGCGTCGCGTTGTGGGGTAATGACGTTTAATAATATCGGAAAAAATAATTAATAAAACAGTGGTTATCGTAATGGTATACCTGATATATATTACTGTAATTGTATGGGGGTTTGTTTATAAATAACCTAAATTATTATATAATATTCGTTAGACATTGTTTTGTGCAAAAATGCGTTGACATTTATAAAACGTTGTATTAGATAATAAATAAAACGGTGACATTAAATATTTTAAAACGATAGTTATCATTTGTTGCGGAATGCCGCGGAGATGCTATGGACAGGGCAAGGGGAACATACTCGGTTCAGTCGGTTCTCAAGGCGTTCGATCTCCTGGAGGCCCTGGCGGCTGAGGGGGCGCACGTAACCGTTCCCCTGCTGGCCCAAAAGCTCGACTTGAGCAGGAACAAGGTCTTTCGGCTGCTTGCGACGCTCGAGGACAGCGGGTTCATCGAGCGGGATGATGACGGGGTTTACCGGCTCGGCCTGCATGCCTTCGAGATGGCGCAACACATCCTGAAGAGCGCGAGCCTTATCAGGCTGGCCCATCCGGTGATGGAGGCATTGGCCCGCAAGCACGACGAAGCGGTATACATCACCGTGATGAACAACGACGAGGTCCTATTTCTCGATATGGTGGACTCGTTCCAACAGATAAAGGCCATGGACATGGTGGGGCAGCGTTTCCCCTTCTTTACCAATGCCGCCGGCAAGGCCATCAAGGCCATGAGCTCCCCCGACATTATCAGGCATATGGGGCGGCGCCGTGTCGGGAAAACAGCGGCACCCGACCTGAAGCAGCTCGAGAAGGAATTGCATGAAATACGCAAAAACGGCGTGGCCATCGATTTCGGTGGGGTAGGGGACGGCATCTGCGCCGTGGCGGTGGCTATCCGCGACTATGCCGGCAAGGTCGTGGGGGCGCTCACCATGCTGGCCCCCTCGTTCCGCATGCTTCAAGAACGGCTGGAGCAGGAAATCGTGCCTTCAATGCGTGAAGGCGCAGAGATTATTTCGATGAAATTCGGCTATGCCAGGATGCCGGCCTTATAGAAACATAATCCATGAAATGTGAAAGGAGGGGCTTGAAGGCGGATACCGTGAAGGATGTGTGAGCCGACCGCGTTTATAAAGAGAAAGGAGCAACCCATGGCAGAGAGACAGTATGACTGGTCAGCAATTGCGAAGAATCCCAAGTTTATCGAACTGCATCACAAGAAATCCGCTTTCCTCTTCGGCTGGTGGATATTCTCCTGTGTGTATTACTTCCTGCTCCCCATCGGGGCAGCGTATGCGCCGGGCCTGTTCAAGATCAAGATCATCGGCGTCATCAATTTCGGCTATCTCTTTGCACTTTCCCAATTCTTTGTGTCGTGGGGGTTGGCTCATTACTACGCTCACGTGGCCAACAAGGACTTTGACCGGCTGACCAGGGAACTGGTCGAAGAAATCCAGTAAAGGAGGATACGACATGACTATCAAGAATATCATCATTGCCACCGGTCTGGTTCTTTCCGTCGCAGCGGCCGCCTTTGCTGAGGAGCCCTCCAAAGCTTCGGCCGGCTCGAACGCCGTCTCCGCAGCGACCGCCCCGAGTGCCGGCGCACCTGCGGTAGCCGCATCGGCAGCCCAGACTCAGGCCCCGGCCGCAGCGCCCGCCCCGGCCAAGAAGAGGGAGCTCAAGGCAGACAAAACCATCACCCTCACCATGTTTGCCGTCATCATCGGCATCACCCTGGGCGTTGTCGTCTGGGCCGCCCGGCACACCAAGACCGCCGCCGACTTCTACGCCGCCGGCGGCGGCATCACCGGCACCCAGAACGGCTGGGCCATTGCCGGCGACTATATGTCGGCGGCCTCCTTCCTGGGGATTTCCGGCCTGATTTCCCTCTACGGCTATGACGGCTTCATGTACTCGGTCGGCTGGCTTGTAGCCTACATCACCGTGCTCCTGATCGTGGCCGAGCCGTGCCGCAACGCCGGCAAGTACACCCTGGGGGATATCCTCTCCTTCCGCACCGAGCCCAAGCCGGTACGCGCCGTGGCCGCCATCTCGACCGTGGCCGTCTCGACCTTCTACCTGACCGCCCAGATGGTCGGCGCCGGCAAGCTGATGGCGCTCCTGGTCGGCGTTCCCTACAAGACCGCCATCGTCGGCGTCGGTATCCTGATGGTCGGCTACGTCGTGTTCGGCGGCATGACCGCCACCACCTGGGTCCAGATCATCAAGGCCGGCCTGCTCATGTCCGGCGCCTTTCTGCTGTCGGTCCTGGTTTTGGCCAAGGCCGGTTTCAACCCGATCGGTTTCTTCAACGACATCGTCAACAGCCCCGACGTTCAGGACCACGTTTCCAAACTGGTGTTAAAGGATGGGATTACCCTGACCGGTACGGAGGCGGGCCAACGCTTCCTTGAGCCGGGCCTGTTCATGAAGGCGCCGCTGGACCAGATCTCCCTCGGTATGGCCCTGGTGTTCGGCACCGCCGGCATGCCGCACATCCTGATGCGCTTCTTCACCGTGCCCACGGCCCAGGCCGCCCGCAAGTCGGTCATCGTTGCCATGTGGCTCATCGGCCTGTTCTACGTCCTGACCACTCTGCTCGGTTTCGGCGCCGCCATCCACGTGACCCCCCAGGGCATCACACAGGTTGACCCGGGCGGCAACATGGCCACCCTGCTCCTGGCTCAGCAGTTGGGCGCGGACATCGCCCCCATCGTCGGTGACCTCTTCCTGGCCTTCCTCTGCTCGGTCGCCTTCGCCACCATCCTGGCGGTCGTCTCCGGTCTGGTTCTGGCCGCCTCTGCCGCCATTGCCCACGACATCTACGTCAACGTGATCAAGGACGGCCATGCCGACCAGCACGAGCAGGTCATGGCTGCCCGCATCACCTCGTTGGTCGTCGGCGCAGTCGGGATCGTCATCGGTCTCATGGCGGAAAAAGCCAACGTCGCCCACCTGGTGGCCCTGGCCTTCGCCGTGGCCTCCTCCGGCAACCTGCCGGTGGTCATCCTGTCGCTCTTCTGGAAAAAATTCAACACCGCCGGCGTCATCTCCGGCCTGGTGGTCGGTACGGTCGCTTCCATCGGCCTGGTGATGGTCTCCCCCAATATGACCTATCCCAAGGTGGTTGCAGCCGGGGCGCAGAAGGTCATCACCGCTCTGGAGAAGAAACAGGCCGCTCTGCCCATGGGCGCCCAGCTTGACGAGAAGGACGCCAAGGCCCTCGCCAAGGCAAAGGTCGATTATGTGAAGAACAAGGACGGCACGTCCATCATGGGGCTGGATAAACCGATCCTGACCCTGAAGAACCCGGGCATCATCTCCATCCCGCTCGGTTTCCTGGCAGCTATCTTTGGAGCCCTGGCATTCCCCAGCAGGCGTTCCGAAGAGATGTTCGACGAGATCTATGTCCGTCAGAACACCGGCATCGGCATGGCCAAGGCCATCGACCACTGATGGTGTAATATTCGATAGCATGTGTATAATGGGGAAAGCTGCGGCTTTCCCCATTTTTTACTTTTCAGGGAGCCACCATGATGCGAATGTCACGGTCTATGCCGGCAACCGAGGAAACGGTGGCGGCCCTTCACTCCCCTGTCGAGGCGCCCCACCGCGATATTCTGGGGTCGTTGCCCGATCTGCGCCGTATCGGCCGTTATTGTACGGCAGCCGATATCAGTCGTTTCCTGCGGAGCATCTCCGCTGTTTTGGATGAAGACCGACAACGTTTGACGGGGTGGCACGCCGAATGCGACCGACTCATACGATCTATTGCCGACGCCGGGCACCGTGAGCTGAAAGACATCCATGAAGCCCTGAACCGGATAGAGGTCGAGCGCTTCCTCCTGCTTTTTTCCGTCGCATCCCTTCATCACAACTGTACCCATTACCGGGACGAATTGGCCAAACGCGCCATGACGGTGGTGGCCGAAGAGCTTGAAAACAGGGGCCGCCCCGTGCCACCGGTCCCGTTTGCCCTGGTCAGTATGGGCAGCGATGGGCGCGAGGAACAGACCCTGATTACGGACCAGGATTACCTGATCGTCTACGGCGACGGTGGCGGCGAGGAGGCGGACAGCTATTTCCTGGATTACTCCACGCTGTTGGTGGACCGGTTGGAGGAGGCCGGCTTCAAGCGTTGCACCGGCGGCATCATGCCGACAAACCTGACCTGGCGAGGTTCTCTTGCCCAGTGGCGCAAGCGCCTTTTGGCCATTGTCAGGTATGAGGTGGATGATTACGGCAAGAACATGATGGATCTGATCGTTCTCTCCGATGCGCGTTGCGTTGCCGGAGACCGCTCCATAGCCCAAGAACTCATCGGGTTGATCAGGGGGATGGAGCGGGATTACTTTCAGGTTTTGTGGGGGATGGCCCGGGCGGCAACGGAGATGAGACTGGCGCTGGGATTCATGAAGCGGCTCTGGACCGAGGGGAGCGGCGAGCACAAGGGGGAATTCAATCTGAAGCTTTTGGCCTGGGCCCCCTTGGTGATGAATATACGTATTCTCGCCATTAACCAGGGGGTGCCGGCGACAAATACCGTGGAGCGTATCGCTTTTCTCGAAAAGGAAGGGAGCTTTTCGGCGGAGATGGCCCAAGGTTTACGCGAGGCGTATTACATCCTGACCAAATACCGCATCCTCATGCAGATCAACGTGATCAAGGGGATCCAGAGCGATTCCCACTATCTGAACCCCTACCGGCTGCCTGCCGAAGAGCACGAAAAGATCCGTCATGCGATTGTCGGGATCGAGGAGTTGCAGAAGATCATCCACACGAATTTTTCGATCATGTAGAGATCCGTGTCGATTCCGGCGGATGCGTATCGCAAACGCGCCGGATTGGGCGAACATCGGTTCGCCGCGACAAGTGAAACAGAGCCTGAATAGTAAAAAGGGAGTGTCTTGCGACACTCCCTTTTTGATGGTGCAGACTTTGTTGGTGCCGAAACTACTGACGTTTTTTGCCAGCGGCCTTTTTGGCTTTTACTACCGGCGCCTTGCTCGTCCAGTTATTCAGGTCATGGGCGATGTTGTGGCAATCCTGGCATTTGGGGAACTTGGTCAGGATACCTGCCGGATGCGGAGTGCCGTGGCAATCCTGGCACTTAGGCAGCATCTTGTGTTTGTTCTGGTGGCACGTTACGCACAGGAGCTTGCCATGCTTCGTTTTGCTGGCCGACAGGAACGACATGGCGTTCTTGTGGCAGGCGGCGCAGTTCTTGTTGGGGAGAGACGAGCCATAAGTGACCACCTTCGGCATGTGGGCCTTATGGCAGTTCTTGCAATCGGCAGCGGTCATGTCGCTGGAGTGGGGCTTGTGACATTGGGTGCACAGGGGGATCTTGCCATGCACGTCGTGACAGAAGGAACAGTTCAGGGCGGTGTGTTTGCTCTTGTTTTCCCTGAGTTGCTTAATCTGGCCGCTGTGGCAGGAAAGACAGGGGTCGGTCACGTTGCGGCCGAAGGAAATGTCCTTGGGCTTATGCGGATTTTTGTGACAGGAGAGGCATCCCGCAAGCTTGTAGTGCGGCTTGTCGGAGTGGCACATGCTGCACTTGGGAATCGGTTTTTTGACTGCGGGGGGATGGCCGATGTGGCAGTCCAGACAGGATACGCTTGTTTTGTGAGCTCCCCCAGCAGCCGCAATGTCTGCCGGGGGCTGGGCATGGCACTTGACGCAGTCAAGGTTGACAAGCGCCGTAGCGGAGTCTGCTGCCCATGCGCCACCAGCGAGGCTGACGGCCAGGGAGAGTGCTGCCAAAAAACGAGCTGCAATTTTCATTTTTCCTCCTTCATGTCAATTGAATAAAATCGGGGCTAATTATAGACAAAATAAGGCGAATTTTGCAACAGGCATTTTGTCGGGCCGTGGCGTTTGGCTGTTGTCACAATTATGTGTGCGTCTTTATTTTATGGGATATTATGCAATTAATTGGTTTTTTATGTATTAATTATATAAAAAATAGTTGACAGTTTTTCAAATTGTTGTAAATAGATGATCAAGCTAAAAAAAGAGGCGGTACGGTATTACTATGAAATGCACAAATCAGGTGAAGGCGATCCGCGAATCAAAGCTTATGAGCAAGTCGGAACTTGCCCGCAAAGCTGGCGTGTCTGCGCTCACGGTGGACCGGATCGAGCGGGGAGAAAGCTGCCGCCTTGAAACCAAACGAAAAATTATCCTTGCATTGGGCTACTCGCTAGATGACAAAAATAAGGTTTTTCAGGATTAACGACAACGGGAACCTGATATGTTTCTTTTTAGAAAGCAAAAAGACGTCATCGGAATAGACATTGGCTCCAGTTCGGTAAAGCTGGTGCAGATCAAATGCCTCAAAGATGCTTTTCAGCTTCTCAATGTGGGCATTGTGCCGCTTCCGCCGGAAGCTATCGTGGACAACACGCTTATCGATAGCGCCTCTATTGTTGCAGCGCTAAAAAGCCTGACGGCAAGTCTGGGGGTCAAGGTCAGGGACGTCGCCTGCTCGATCTCGGGCAACTCCGTCATCATCCGCAAGATCACCCTTGCCGCGATGCCGGTCGAGGAGCTGGAAGACCAGATTACGTGGGAAGCGGAACAATACATCCCGTTTGACATCAATGACGTCAATATGGATTTTCAGATACTTTCGCCCGACAGTATCGATTCCACCAAGATGAATGTGCTGCTCGTTGCCAGCAAAAAGGACATAATCAACGACTATGTGGCTGTTTTCAACGAAGCGGCCATGCAGCTGTCCGTGGTTGATGTGGATTCATTCGCCGTACAGAATGCCTTTGAAATCAATCACGATGTCGGCCCGGACGAGGTTGTGGCGCTCATAAATATTGGCGCCAACATCATGAATATCAACATAGTCAAAGACGGCATCACGCTTTTGACCCGCGATGTCCAGATGGGTGGCAATCTTTATACCGAAGAGATTCAGAAACAGATGGGCCTGGGCAGCGCTGAAGCGGAATCGGCAAAGCTCCTGGCCCATGAAGCGCAAAACAGCGCCCTACTGGATGTCCTGGGCAAGGTGAACGACACCCTTACCCAGGAGATACGCCGTTCGCTCGATTTTTACAACTCTACGGCAAACGAGGACCGTATTACCAAGATATTCGTGAGCGGGGGATGTTCCAAGGTCTATCGTTTGAATGAAACGGTGAGTGAAAAACTGAGCTTGCCGGTTGAGATCATTAACCCGTTTGCAAAGCTCAAGTATAATGAAAAGGATTTTGACCCTGAATACCTTCAGGAAATCGGCCCGCTCATGGCGGTAAGCGTTGGGCTTGCCATAAGGAGGGCAGGGGACAAATGATCAAGATCAACTTATTGCCGGTTCGTGCCGCGAAAAAGAAAGAGACGGCCGTCCAGCAGATCTCCATCTTCTGCGTTAGTCTGCTGCTGGTGGCTGTGGTTGTGGTGTCCTTATATGTCGTTAAGCGGATGCAAATTGCTTCCGCACAGACGGACATTACGGCAGCCAATGAAAAAATCGGGGCGTTGAAGAAGAGGATCGGCAAGCTTGAAGAGCTCAAAACCCTGAAGGACCAGGTGAAGAAAAAGCTGGATGTCCTGGCACAGTTGCGCAAAAACAAAACCGGCCCGGCCGAGCGGTTGGCCACGTTAAGCGACATTACCCCCGAGCAGCTTTGGCTTACCAGCTACACGGAAAACGGCGCCGACATCAAGTTGTCGGGCATCGCTTATACGGAAGAGTTGATAGCCTCTTTCATGCGCAGCCTCGAGGCATCCCGTGATTTCATGGGAGTCGAACTGGTCGTGTCCGAGCAGATGGAATTGGGGGGGACCAAATTGAAAAAATTTGAATTGACGTGCAAGTTGAAGTCAGCTGCCACGCCGCAGCCCGCGGCCGCCCCTAAGAAATAGCATTTTATTTGAACTAGGATGGACTGGCTATGGATCCGCAAGTCGAAAAAATTCTAAAGCTGCCGACAAAACAAAAAATCCTCATACTGGTGCTTGTGGTGATCGTAGAAGCCGCTGCGCTGCTCTATGTGCTGTACCTGCCCAAGTATAAAGAGCTGAACGGCCTGGAAGCGGACTTGTCGAGGCTCCAGAACGAGATCGATGAGAAGACCAGGGTTGCCAACAATCTTCCCCGGCTCCAACGGGAATATGACCAGCTCAACCGGGAACTCGCCCAGGCGCTGACCGAGCTCCCTAACTCCAAGGAAATTCCCTCGTTGCTGACAAGTATCACCACCCTGGGCAAGGGGGCGGGACTCGATTTCCTCGTATTCAAGCCCAAAGCGGAAGCTCCCAAGGATTTCTATGCCGAGGTGCCGGTTGACATTACCGTGTCCGGGTCGTATTACAGCGTTGCCAACTTTTTTGCCGCTGTTGCCAACCTCCCCCGCATCGTCAACATAACCAACGTGGCTTTTGCCGATATCAAGAATGTCAACAACAGGATGATGACAAAGGTTACCTGTCTCGCGACCACATTCCGCTTCCTTGATAAGAAAGAGATTAAGGATGATAAGAAGAAGCCTGCTCCCAAATAGCCGTTTCGTGGCGATCATTGTTGTCATGGGCATCGTGGCTGCCACACTGCCGGGCTGCAAGAAAAAAGAGCCGCCCGCAACGGTTGCCCCGCCGGCCAAGACCGCTGCGCCGCAACAGCCCAAACCGGTGCAAAAAGCGGTAAGTTCGGCGCTTAAGCTACAGCCGCCGCCGGTAAATCAATTCGATTTCAGCAACAAAAAAGACCCTTTCAAGCCCTTTTTGGTCGTCAAGCTGCACCCGACGCCGGCGGCGGGCAATGTGAGCAGAGCCGCCCAAAGTGGCGGCCTCCCTATCCATAGCTTCGATGTCGGCCAGTTCAAGCTGATCGGCGTGGTGACGGGTGACCGGCAAAACAAGGCAATGGTTGTTGACCCCAGCGGCAAGGGATATGTTCTCAAGGTGGGCATGACGATCGGCAAGAACAACGGCCGCATCACCTCGATCAGCAATACCGGCGTGGATGTGCTGGAGCAATTCAGAGACGACAACGGTCGGGTGCGCAAGGAAACCATCAAAATCACCCTTCCCAGGAAACAATAAGGAGTTCCGCATGAAGTGGTTTATGAGACAATCTATTGTTCTAGCCTTTGTCTTGACTGTGTCGGCAGTCTTTCTTGCGGGTGGGGCAGGCAGTGCGGAATCCGCCCCGGAGCCCGCTAAAGTCAAGCTTGCCGCCATCGAATCGATAAACGCATCCGGTGAAGGCGAAGCTGCGGAGCTTGTCGTCAAGCTTTCCTCGCCTGCCACCTATACAAGTTATAAGACCACCGCCCCGCTTCGCCTGGTGATAGATCTGTCTCAAACGACTCAAGGCGCCATTACGGCTCCGGTTACCATCAATAAGGGTAATATCAAAAACGTAAGTGTCAGCCGTTTTGACACCGCTGCCGGCACACTGACACGTATCAGCGTGGAACTGGTCAATGATATCGACGCGGTTATCTCCGCCTCCCCGGCCCGACCCGGCGAGTTGCATATCGCCTTTCCGGTTCAACATGCTTCGACTGCGGGAACGGTAACGACCGAGAAAACGGCCGGCCTCCCTGGAAAAAATTCTGCCCCGGCGGTCATGCCCGTTTCCGATGGGGCAAAGACCACAGAACCCGCCCAAGCTGGCGCCAACCTGCAGCCGGTCGTGCCCGTGGCGGCCACGAGGCGTGCCTTGAACGCCGTTACGGCAAAAGATGGCGCCATAATCCTTGCCGTCGATGGCGGCGTGGAAGAATTCAAGACGTTCAGGCTCAATAAACCCGAGCGTTATGTCATCGACCTGTTCGGCGTCACGAGTATCCTGCCCAATCGTTTTATTCCCCTGAACGCCATCGGGGTCGCCTCGGCCCGCATCGGCCTTTACCCCGACAAGACCCGCGTCGTGCTCGATGCGATCAACGGCAGTTTCCCGGAAGCCACAACCACGAAAGCTGATGAAGGGGTGCGGGTTGTCCTTACCGGCGCGCCCGGAGCGGCAAACACAGATAACGCGGCTGTCCCGCAAAAAACGTCCGCCAAGGCACCTCAAAAGACGGCGGAGCCATCGACACCCGCTCCCGCCGCACAGCCCAAGGCTGAGACGCGTACGGTAACCGGCCCCGCCACCATAGAGATGATCGACTTCCAGGTGATCGACAGTGTGTCCCGCGTTGCTGTCAAGGTAAGGGGCAATGTTGACGCCGAGCAGCCGGTGAAGACACCGGGGTATGTTACCCTGACACTGCGGAACGCCACACTTGCGAAGCGGCTGCAACGCTCCCTGGATGCCCAAGCCTTCGTTACGCCGGTTCTTCGGGTTACCCCCTTCATGGTCAAGACCCGCAAAGGCACCGACACCAAGGTGCGTATCGCGTTGCGCGTCGCCGCATCGTATGAATTCCGCCATGAAGGCGATATGTTCTATATCGATTTCAAAAATCCCGAAGGACTCACGGCAGGGTCTTTGGATCTGGGGACCCCGGAAGCACATTTCCATCCCCGGCATCCTGTCGCAAAAGATGCTGATATAACCTCTGAACTGGCACCCGCACCGGATTCTTCGGCCAAATCGGGTGAACTGGTGAAACACTACAAGGGGCGGAAGGTCACCCTTGAATTTGCCGATGCCGAAGTGCGCAAGATTTTCCAGCTCCTCTCCGAGGTCAGCGGCAAGAACTTCGTACTTGGAGACGATGTCACCGGGACGATCAGCATCAAGCTGGTGAACGTGCCGTGGGACCAGGCCCTGGACATCATCCTCGACACCAAGGGGCTCGACAAACGCGAAGAGGGAAACATCATCATCATCAAGGGCAAGGGAAAATTCAAGTCCCAGGCTGAAGAAGAACAAGAGATCAAAAAGGCTTTGACGAAATCCATTGAGCTCAAAACCGAAACCTATAGCATCAATTACGCCGATATTGGGACCATTGCCGGTCAGTTCAACGGGCTGAAAAGCGAACGCGGCGTGATTTCCCCGGATACGCGCACCAACAAGGTGATCGTCAAAGATATCCCCCAGGCTCTTGACGACATGCGCAAGCTGTTGCAGCAACTCGACGTGCCAGAAAAGCAGGTCATGATCGAAGCCCGGATTGTGGAGGCAACCTCTACCTTCACACGCTCCCTTGGCGTAAACTGGGGTATCCATTACCGCGACGGCTCTGCATCGTTTCTCGGAATCAACTCCCTGGACACCACGTTTGGCGGCGCGGTCTCGACGGTCCCGTCCACGTCCGGTGCCAGCAGCAACTCCGGGACGGCGACCGGCATTTCCTTTGGTTCGCTTGCCAGCAATATTCAGCTTGATATGCGTCTGAATGCCGCGGCAACCGCAGGGCTTGTTAAAATCGTCTCAACGCCGAAGGTCGCAACATTGAACAACAAGACCGCCAAGATCACCCAGGGACAGCAGATCCCCTACACGTCATCCACCTCCGACAAGGTTGAAACCAAGTTCGTCGAGGCGGCCCTGGCGCTGGAGGTGACACCGCATATCAACGCCAATGGGACGATCAGCATGAAGATCGACGCCAAAAACGACTCTCCCGGCGCGGTCCCGAGCGGCAGCACCGCACCATCTATCAATAAGAAACAGGCCACGACCGAGATGCTGTTGCGTGACGGAGAAACCACGGTTATCGGCGGGATTTACGTCGACAACGATACGGAATCAGATGAAGGCGTCCCGTTTTTGATGGACATCCCTTTTCTGGGAAAATTCTTTAAATCGAATTCAAAGCAGAAAACAAAGACCGAGTTGCTGATATTTATTACGCCGAGAATTTTGAGTACTATTTAGAAGCTAGTATATATCAAGGAGTGGTTTGATGAAAAATTATCATGTGCGGGTTCTGGCAATAATAAGTGTGTTTTTTTCGTTTGTTGGATGTGGTGGTGGCGGAAGCCAGAATTTGGGGCAAGGAAAGACCGTTAACCTGAGTTCATCCATTACGTCAGGTACGTCTTTGGCTGCTAGCACATCAGTATCAAATTTTTCAGATATGGCAGGACTGAGTTATACACTGACATCAGTACCTTTGAGTAATATTAACGGAACTATTACCGCCTCTGATATCGCAATAACTAATTATAAGGTTACATATACGTATACCGGTAATGCAAACTCTAGCGATAATAATAAATACCCTATCCCAGAATTTTCTCTGAATCTTGGTGGAAAGGTGCCTGCAGGTGGTACACTGTTGTTAAGCGGTTCCCCTATGATTCAGCCTGCGGTAAAAGATTATATTCAAAAAAACTATTCAGCCGTCTTTTCAAACTTTTCTGGGAATGTTCTGACGTACAATGCCACAGTTACCTTCAGTGGTAATGAAATCAATACAAACACTCCTATTTCGACGACTACGAACGCTACGGTATGGATATCGAAATAGTGTTTGATAATTAAGTTGTCACACACGAAATTGTGCCGATATCCTAGGATTCAGGTTATAGTGATGAGCGTTTGGCCTTATACAACCTGACAACTGTTAAAGAACTGTTATAAATAAATTTTTGCAGGGGGATGTTGCATAATCCCCCTGTTTTTTTTATAGTGGCTGTTCGGGTGTGACAATGGACAGCGGTGCCGCGAGGCGCTGCCGGCCAACACTCCTGAACAGCTTGAAATTTATTACGTTAAAGGTGTCATGCAACCATGAGCAAAGAACTGGCAAAAGGCTACGAGCCGCACGACGTGGAAAAAAGATGGTACGCGGAATGGGAGGCCAAGGGATACTTCCGTGCCGCCGCTACGTCGGATAAGAAACCCTTCAGCATCGTCATTCCCCCCCCCAACGTTACCGGCGCCCTGCACATGGGGCACGCCCTCAACAATACCCTGCAGGATATCCTCTGCCGCTGGAAGCGGATGCAGGGGTACAACGTGCTCTGGATGCCGGGTACCGACCATGCCGGCATTGCCACGCAAAATGTGGTGGAGCGCCAGCTTGCCGCCGAGAAGAAGGACCGCCACGAACTGGGGCGCGAGGCATTCATCGAGCGGGTCTGGAAGTGGAAGGCCGAGTCGGGCGGCCAAATCATCGGCCAGCTGAAGCGCTTGGGCGCTTCCTGCGATTGGGAGCGGGAACGCTTCACCATGGACGAAGGGTTGTCCAAGGCGGTGCGCACCGTGTTTGTCAAGCTGTACCAGGACGGCCTCATCTACCGGGACAACCGCCTGATCAACTGGTGCCCCCGCTGCCATACCGCCCTGTCGGATATCGAGGTGGAGCACGAGGACAAGAAGGGGCACCTGTGGCACATCCGCTACCCGGTGGCCGGTGAGCCGGGCAAATATGTGGTGGTGGCCACGACCCGTCCCGAAACCATGCTGGGCGATACGGCTGTGGCCGTGCACCCCGAGGATGAACGCTATCAGGCCCTGGTCGGCAAGAAGGTGATCCTGCCGTTGGTCAACCGGGAGATCCCGGTGGTGGCCGACGACTACGTGGACCGGGAGTTCGGCACCGGGGTGGTAAAGATCACGCCGGCCCACGATTTCAACGACTTCGAGGTGGGCCAGCGTCATGGCCTGGATAAGATCAACGTATTAGACGAATCCGGCATCATCAACGCCGAGGGGCGCCAGTACGAGGGGATGGACCGCTTCGAGGCCCGCAAGCGGATCGTCGAGGACCTGGAAGCGGCCGGGCTGCTGGAAAAGATCGAGGACCACGCCATGGCGGTGGGCGGTTGCTACCGCTGCAAGACCGTGGTGGAACCCTACCTCTCCCTGCAGTGGTACGTGAAGGTCGCCCCCCTGGCGGAGCGGGCCCTGGCGGCGGTGAAGGAGGGCAAAACCCGCATCCTCCCCAAACAGTGGGAAAATACCTACTACGACTGGATGGAAAACATCCGCGACTGGTGCATCTCGCGCCAGATCTGGTGGGGGCACCGCATCCCGGCCTGGTTCTGCGACCACTGCGGCGAAGTGACCGTGGCCATGGAGGCCCCGGCGACCTGCTGCAAGTGCGGGAGCGACGAGCTCCGCCAGGAGACCGATGTCCTGGATACCTGGTTTTCCTCGGCACTATGGCCCTTCTCCACCATGGGATGGCCCGAAAAGACGGCGGAACTGGCTACCTTCTACCCCACCTCCTGCCTGGTGACCGGCTTCGACATCCTCTTCTTCTGGGTGGCCCGCATGATGATGATGGGGCTGCACTTCATGGATGAGGTCCCCTTCGGTGATGTGTACATCCACGCCCTGGTGCGGGATGCCCATGGGCAGAAGATGAGCAAATCCAAGGGGAACGTGATTGACCCGCTGACGATCATCGACCAGTACGGCACCGATGCTTTCCGGTTCACCCTGGCCGCTTTTGCCGCCCAGGGGCGGGACATCAAGCTGGCCGAGGAGCGTATCGCCGGCTACCGCAATTTCTGCAACAAGGTGTGGAACGCCGCCCGGTTCACCCTGATGAACCTGGAAGGGTTTGATCCCGATACCGTGAAGTTGCAGGAGTTGCCGCTTTCCGAAGGGGATAAGTGGGTCCTGCACTGCCTGAACGAGACCGCTCGGGAGACCGGCAAGGCCCTGACGGAGTACCGCTTCAACGAGGCGGCCATGGGGCTGTACCAGTTTACCTGGAGTGAATTCTGCGACTGGTATCTGGAACTCTCCAAGAAAGACCTGTACGGCGACGACCCGCTGCGCAAGAAGACGGCCCAGTATGTGCTCTGGTACACCCTGGAACAGCTGCTGCGGCTGCTACACCCTTTCATGCCCTTCATCACCGAGGAGATCTGGCAGGCCCTGCCCGGTACGAAGGGGGCAACCATCATGCTGGCCCCGTATCCGGAACCGGTCCCGGAGCGTTCCCACCCCAAGGCGGCCGCCAACATGGAGCGGGTCATGGCGGTCATCGGCGGCATCCGCAACATCCGGGGCGAGATGGAGGTGCCCCCTGCACGCGAGATCAGCGTGATCCTCTCCTGCGGCAGCGACGAGAGCCTCAGGCTGATGAAGCACAACGAAGGGGCCATCGTCAGCCTGGCCCGGGTCGCCGACCTGGCCATGGGGCAGGGGATTGAGAAGCCGGAGGATGCCTCCATCCAGGTGGCGGGAGACGTGCAGATCTTCGTGCCGCTCAAGGGGTTGGTGGATGTGGAGGAGGAAGAGAAACGCCTGCTCAAGGAAATCGCCAAGATCGAAAAAGAGATCGACCTGTTTTCGAAGAAGCTGGAGAACCCCAGCTTTGTCGAGCGCGCCCCGGCGGATGTGGTTGCCAAGGAGCGGGAAAAGCTGGCCGAGGTGACCGACAAAAAACTGGTGTTGGAAGCGAGTCTGGAAAAGATCAGACACCTGAAGGGCTGATACATGGGGATACGCAAGGTCGCCATATTCGCCAAAAAGCATGACCCACGCTGCCAGGGGGTTGCCGACGACCTCATCAATTGGCTGGAGGAACGGGAGTGCCAGCCCCTGGTGGAGGTGCACCTGGCCAGCCACATCGGCTATCACCAAGGGACCACGGCCGAGAACATCCGCGAGCAGGCCGAACTGGTGGTGGTGCTGGGAGGGGACGGCACGCTGATCTCGGTGGCCCGGCTCTTCAGCGGCAGGGAGGTCCCCATCGTGGGGGTCAATCTGGGAAGCCTCGGCTTTCTGACCGAGGTGACGGTGGAGGAACTCTACCCGGTCCTGGAACTGTGCCTGAAGGGGCATCCCCACGTCTCGGAGCGGATGATGCTGGAGGTGAGCGTCCGCCGGGAGGGGAGGGAGATCGAGAAGCACCATGTGCTGAACGATATCGTCATCAACAAGGGGGCCCTGGCCCGGATCATCGACCTGGAAACCAAGGTCAACGGCCATCCCCTGACCACCTACCGGGCCGACGGGCTGATTATCTCCACGCCCACCGGTTCCACCGGCTATTCCCTGTCCGCCGGCGGTCCCATCATTCACCCCCAGATGAGTTGCATCGTCATTACCCCCATCTGCCCCCATACCCTGACGAACCGCCCCATCGTGGTTTCCGATGCGTCCAATGTGTCCATTACCGTGGCGTCGTCCTACGACGAAAAGGTCTACCTGACCCTGGACGGTCAGGTCGGTTTCGAGTTGATGGAAAAGGATTCGGTGGATGTGCGGGCCGCTCTCAAAACCACCGCCCTGGTCATGTCCCGCAGCCGGGATTATTACGAGGTGCTGCGGACCAAACTGAAGTGGGGGGGGCAATGAGGTCATGGGAGGTTGTTGAAAAACAGCCATCTCGCCGCCATCCTCGAAGGCCCTTTTGTGCGGCGTAGCGCTGCTACGCCTCCGCAGGGCCTTCTGCGGGGCGACGATCTGACTATTTTTGAACAACCTTTGATCAATCTGAGTTTTTCAAAAGCCTGCTATTTGCCTGCGTTGCGGAGCGTGATTCCATGTTGACCGACCTGACCATCAAGAACATCGCCATCATCGACACCCTGCATATCTCCTTCAGGCAGGGTCTTACCGTGCTGACCGGCGAAACCGGCGCCGGCAAGTCGATCATCATCGATGCCGTCGGCCTCATCATGGGGGGGCGCGCCTCGGCCGACCTGATCCGCTCCGGGGCTGACGAAGCGGTCGTTGAGGCGCTGTTCGACATATCGGGCCAACCCGAGGTGGCCCGGAAACTCCGGGATTCGGGATTTGACTGCGACAACGAGCTGCTTGTGAAACGCTCCATCTCCCGGGCCGGGAAAAACCGGATCTTCATCAACGCGAGCATGGCCACCCTGGCGCTGCTCGCCGACATCGCCCCCCGCCTGATCAATATCTACGGCCAGCATGAGTCCCAGACCCTCCTTCGCCCGGAAAACCATCTCCTGCTCCTGGACGCCTACGCCGGGTTGAACCCGCAGCGGGAGGAGTTCGCCCGAAGCTTTGAACGTTTCCGTGCCCTTCAAGAGCGTCTTGCGACCCTGGATGAAGAGGAGCGGGAGGCGGAACGGCGGCTCGATCTCCTGTCGTATCAGTCCGATGAGATCGGCCGGGCGGAGTTGCGGGTCGGGGAGGAGGAGGAGTTGGAGGAACGCCGCCAGCTGCTTGCCGGTGCCGAAAAACTGGGGAGCGTCAGCGCAGAGGCCTTTGAACGGCTCTATGAGGGGGATGGGGCGATCCTCGGGCAATTGCGGCGCATCAAAAACTCCATTGCCGAGATCTCTGCCATCGACCGCAGTCTGGAGGGGTTGGCGGCCTCCCTGGAAAACGCCTACCTGCAGGCGGAGGATGCCGCCATCATGCTGCGCGATTATGCCTCCCGTATCGAGGCCGACCCCCTGGCGTTGCAACAGGCCGACGACCGCCTCGATCTGATACACCGGCTCAAAAGGAAGTATGCCCCCACCGTGGAGGCTATTCTTGAATTCAAACAGGGGCTTGATCGCGAGATAGAAACGTTACTGAATCGGGAACAGGACAAGCATAACCTGGAAGAGGAGCGGGAGCGGCTTGCCCATGACGTGCAAAAGCGGGGGAACGACCTCACAAAGCGGCGTTCGACCGCCGCGGGTGCCCTCTCCAAGGCGCTGGCCGCGGAGGTCCATCAGCTTGCCATGAAGAACGCTGTCGTGGAAACGCTCCTGGAACCGTTGGCGGAGCCGCGCTCCACGGGGTACGAACGGGTTGAACTCCTTTTTTCGCCCAATCCGGGCGAGCCGCCCCGGCCCTTGGCCCGGGTCGCCTCCGGCGGCGAGTTGTCGCGGCTTATGCTTGCATTCAAACAGGTGCTGCCCGAGGGGGATGTGCCGACATTGATCTTTGACGAGGTGGATACCGGCATTGGCGGCGCCACCTCGGAGATGGTGGGACAAAAGCTTAAAAAGGTCGCTTCGGTTCAACAGGTGCTCTGCATCACCCACTTGGCGCAGGTGGCTGTTTTTGCCGGTCAGCACCTGCGGGTGGAGAAACAGGTGGCAAACGGCAGAACGACCACCCGGGTCGTTCCGCTGGTGGATGGAGAGCGCACCCATGAGGTCGCCCGGATGCTGGCCGGCGCAAAGATCACCGATTCGGCCCTGACCCATGCCGCGGAGATGCTGGCGGCAACCGGCGGCTAACCAGCCTCTCTCATTGACTCAGAAAAAAGCTGTTCACCACAAAGGCACAAAGGTCACAAAGTTACACAAATAATTTAAATAAGTTATGTGGTAATTTTATAGTGGGCCGGACTCGCCTTTTGAGTGAATGCCGGTTTATCAATAACTCTTTGTGTTCTTTGTGCCTTTGTGGTGAATGCCTGTCGTCTTTAGGCTGATTGTCCAAGCTGCTCGGCGATCCTGGCATGAACCTGCCGTATGGCGCGATAATGCTCATCCTGAAGAACCGTTTCCGGGGCGTCGGCATCCACGGGATGCACCGCCAGCCAGGCCTCTTCACGCAACGAGCCCTCATACCCTGCCAGGGATTCATTCAAGAGCAGGAAGAGCCGGTCGTTCATGCCGTCGAATTCCCCCTCGCTGAACCCCTGCATCGACAATTCCTTCCTGAAAAGCTGATCCCCATCATGGCTGAACTGCCGATAATCGAGCTGGGCCGTCGCCCCCTGGGATTGGGGTAAGAACAGGGAGACCGTTTTCTGCGCCCGGTCGGCAATCACCATGCGCGCTGCGCCGTAGGCCTGGGATTGGTCGGTCATACCATAGAGCGCCGCACAGAGCAGGTCGGTAAAACAGTCGCTATGCAGGAAGCCGCGGCTGGCCCGGTCGGACGTCTCGTAATAGAATCCCCGCCGCTCCGGCTGTTCCGACAGGAGCGCCCCGCAGACCAGGCAGCGCTCGGCAAGCCCTTCCAGCCGGGCAAGGTACGACTCCTTCTTTTTCCCTTCCTTTTCCCTCAGCCAGGCTGCATACAGACAGGAACGGGGCTCCGGGGTGGCATCGTAATTCCGCAGAATATCCCGGGCGATCTCGGTGAACTGGCCGTGGACATCGGTGCCGCGGGCGTGGGTCAAGATCGGATAGATCTTGCCGTCCGGGTTGGTATTGAGGCTCTCCACCTTGGGGCTTTTGGAAATGTAGGTATCCATGCAGCGGTAGCCGCGATTGATGGCAAAGGCCCGCAGCAGAGTCTTCTGGTCCTTGAACAGCCCGTCAAATTTGATGCGCGAGTCGATCAGGCAGGGGATGAGCGAGAGCGACTTCTTGTCGATGCCGCGCTGGTCGAACAGGGCGAAGATATTCTTGCAGTTCTCCAGGCTGGGCATGTCCTTGACCGGGATTAGCACCCGGTCGGCGGCATAGAGGGCGTTCTGGGTCAGGATGTTCAGGTCCGGCCGGGTGTCGATGATGACGATGCCGCCAAACCCGCATTCGGCGAACATGCGCGTCAGGCTCATGGGGCCCCGGAAGTTTTCGTTCATCTCCCCCAACTCGGTCGAGGAAGGGATATAGCTGACGCCGTACTGGCCGACATGTACCAGTTCCCGTGCCGGGACCCCCTTAAGCATCTCAAAGACCGTGCCCGTCAGATTCTGGCCCGGCAGCTCGAACATCCGGTCAATGGTGAAGTGGTTGTCGAAGGAGAAGATCGTGACCGGGAGGTCGTCGCGCATGGCCTTCAGGTAGATGGCCAGGTTGGAAGCCAGGGTGGTTTTGCCGACCCCGCCTTTTTCCGAAGAAATGGTAATGATGTAGGGATAGTTCTGCATGCATATCCTTCAAAGTAGTGTTGATACCGGGAGGAAAGGCGAACCTATTTGACCAGGGCATCGATCGACTTGAGCAGCTTCAGGAGCGTCGGCAGATCGTCCAGGGGAATGGAGTTGGGGCCGTCGCACAGCGCCTTGTCCGGGTCTTCATGCACCTCCATGAAGATCCCGTCTATGCCCGCCGCAACGGCGGCACGGGAGAGGTATTCCACGTACTCCCGCTGGCCGCCGGAACACTCCCCCTGGCCTCCGGGAAGCTGCACGCTGTGGGTGGCGTCGAAGATGACCGGGAAGCCGGTGGCGCGCATGATCGGGAAGGTGCGCATATCCACCACCAGGTTGTTGTAGCCGAAGGAGGCGCCCCGTTCGGTGAGGATGATATTCTCGTTGCCCGAGGCCACCGCCTTGGCGGCCACATTTTTCATGTCCCAGGGGGCCAGGAACTGCCCCTTTTTGATATTGATGACCCGGCCGCTCTGGGCCGCCGCTATAATGAGGTCGGTTTGCCGGCAGAGAAATGCCGGTATCTGCAGCACGTCCAGCACCTCTGCCGCCGGCGCCACCTGCTCGATGGAGTGGATATCCGAGAGCACCGACAGGCCGAGGGAGTCCTTCACCTTGGCCAGGATCTTCAGGCCGTCCTTGATGCCCGGTCCCCGAAAACCGCCGATAGAGGTACGGTTGGCCTTGTCGTAGGACGCCTTGAAGATGAGCGGTATGGACAGGCCGTTGCAGATGGTCAGCAGCCGCTCGGCGTGGCGCAGGGTTGCCGCCTCCGACTCGATGACGCAGGGGCCGGCCACCAGCACCAGCGGCCTGTCTCCGCCAATCTTGACATCGTTGATTGCGATCTCGCGGGTCATGGTTTACCTCTTATTGCGGTACGCAAGTGCCGCCCCGACGAAGGCCCGGAAGAGCGGGTGGGGCTGGAGCGGTTTGGATTTGAACTCGGGATGGAATTGGCACCCCAGGAACCAGGGGTGGTTGGGGAGTTCGATAATCTCCACCAGGTCCTTGTCCTTGTAGATGCCGGACAGGATCATCCCCTTTCCCGTGAGGGCGGAACGGTATTTGTTGTTGAATTCGTAGCGATGGCGATGCCGCTCGGAGATCTCTGTGGCGTTGTAGGCCGCATGAGCGAGGGTCCCCTTGGCAACGGCGCAGGGGTATGCCCCGAGCCGCATGGTCCCCCCCTTTTTGCTGACGGATTTCTGGTCCTCCATAAGATGGATGAGCGGAGAGCCGCAGTCCGAGAACTCGCTTGAACAGGCATCCTTGACGCCGCAGACGTTGCGGGAAAATTCGATGACCGCCATCTGCAGCCCCAGGCAGATCCCGAAGAAGGGGATGTTTGCGGTGCGGGCGAACTGGATTGCGATGATTTTCCCCTCGGTCCCGCGCTCGCCGAACCCGCCCGGCACCAGGATGCCGTCCACATCGTCGAGATGGCCGTCAATGCCGTCCCGTTCGATCTTTTCCGAGTCGACATACTTGAGATACACCCGGCAGTCGTTGGCGATACCGCCGTGGGTCAGGGCCTCGGCCAGGGATTTGTAGGACTCGGTCAGGTTGACGTATTTGCCGACCACCGCGATGCGCACCTCGCCGTGGCTGGGGTGCCGCAGGGTCTCCACCACGTCCTGCCACGGGGTCAGGTCCGGTTCCTTGGTCCAGATATTGAGCTTGTCCACCACCTGTTCGTCCAGCCGCTCCTTGTTGAGCGACTGGGGCACGGCATAGATGTGTTCCGAGTCAACCACCGGGATGACGTCCTTCTCTTCGACGTTGCAGAACAGGGCGATCTTTTTCTTCATCTCCTGGGGCAGTTCCCGCTCGCAGCGGCAGAGCAGGATATCGGGCTGGATACCGATCTTGCGCAGTTCCATGACCGAATGCTGGGTCGGTTTGGTCTTCAGTTCTCCGGCGGTGCGGATGTAGGGCACCAGGGTGACATGGATATAGAGGGCATTGCCGTGGCCGCGGTCGTAACGGAACTGGCGGATCGCCTCCAGGAAGGGGAGGGACTCGATGTCGCCCACGGTGCCCCCCACCTCGACGATGGCCACGTCGGCCCCTTTGGCGTTCTCGATGATCTTGTTCTTGATCTCGTCGGTGATATGGGGGATGACCTGTACCGTGCCACCCAGGTAGTCGCCGCGCCGCTCCTTGTCGATAACGGAGAAATAAACCTGGCCGGTGGTGAAGTTGCTTTTCTTGGAGAGGCGGGCGTTGGTGTAGCGCTCGTAGTGCCCCAGGTCCAGATCGGTTTCGGCGCCGTCGTCGGTGACAAAGACTTCGCCGTGCTGGAACGGCGACATGGTGCCGGGGTCCACGTTGATATAGGGGTCCAGCTTCTGCATGGTAACGCGCAGACCGCGCGCCTCGAGCAAGGCGCCCAGGGAAGCGGCCGCCAGTCCTTTGCCGATGGACGAGACAACCCCGCCGGTGATGAAGATAAACTTGGTTTTCATAAAATCTGCTCCTGTGGGAAAGGCTAGAAAATTATTGCGTCACTATGCGGTAGCGCTCCTGCGCCTTGGCCAGGTCATCGGGGGTATCTACACCGATGGATTCGAATTCCGTTTCGATCACGCGGATACGTATGCCGTTCTCTATGGCCCGCAACTGTTCCAGTTTCTCCGAGATCTCCAGGAATGTCGGCGGCATGGCGGCATACTCGAGCAGAAAGTCCCGGCGGTAGACATAGAGGCCGACATGCTTGTAGCAGAGCAGTTTGCCGTTGGCAAAGGATTCGTCTTTCAGGTCCTGCCACTTGTCCCGGAAAAAGGGGAGGGGGGAACGGGAAAAGTACAGGGCGCAGCCGTCGGCGCCGGTCACCACCTTGACCACGTTCGGACTCAAAAAGTCGTGCAGGCACTTGATGCGCGTCTTCAGGGTCCCCATCTTCAGGGCCGGGTCATGGAGAAACGGCTCGATGGCCTGGTCGATCATCTCCGGGGAGATAAGCGGCTCATCGCCCTGTACATTGACGATGATATCCGTATCCAGGCTGTGCGCCACCTCTGCCAGGCGGTCGGTGCCGGTTTCATGGCTGGTGGAGGTCATGACCGCCTCGCCGCCGATCAGCCTGATGGCATCGGCGATGCGCGTATCGTCCGTTGCCACGATGACCCGCGAGACCAGGGATGCTTTGCACGCCCGTTCGTAGACATGTTGGATCATCGGCCTGCCCCCGATATCGGCCAGGGCCTTCCCCGGAAAACGCGTGGAAGCGTATCGGGCGGGAATGATTGCTGTGATTTTCATACTGACGTGACCTTGCAAGGAATTTCGAGTGGTACACCACGGGGCGGATTCAAAGGAAAACAGGCAAACAAGGAGCATGACAGCGCCGTACGAACCGGTACGCCGAAAAAACGCCAGGAAGCCTGCAAGCGTGTTGTTTGAATGCGCCCTGGAATCAGGCATGTCCTATGGTAGGACATAATAGGCTACCTCAAAAAGAATGGGGTGTCAAGGATGGAAAGGCTTAGCTTTAGCCCGGCTGCCGCACCGGACCATGCCGTCGGCGCATCAGTGGGCTATGACGCCGGAGCGCCAGTTGAAGGCCTCGAGCTGGGCTGTCAGGAGTTCGTCGAGTGTTATGCCGCACCGCTCGAGTAACGGCGTGACCGCGTCGAAATCGGTCACTTCCAGTTTCTCGGCAAGCAGGAGCAGTTCGCCCAGTCGCCCGGAGCGATCGAGGAGGGCGGCGCATATCTCCTCGTTGAGATTGAGGTTCGAGATGATCTCGTTCATGGGTGTTTCGAACAGGACATCGAGAAGGGACAGGATGCCGGTCATAAAGGCCTCTTCCGATTGTTCGGAGGAAGAGGAGTGTTGCAGCTTTTGCAGCACCAGTGTTTCCATCAGGCGCCCCCGTACCGCCGCCATCTCCAGGAGCGGATTGTCGATGCCGCGGGAATCGTTGCCGGAGAACAGGGACAACTGGATCCAGCGCCGCAGGTGGTTGGTCCCCAGCATGAGGATCGCATGCCGGAGGGTCTTGATCTTTTCGCGCATGCCCAGGGCAACGGAGTTGACCAGGCGCAGAAGATTATAGGAGAGGCTCGGGTTCTCCTTGAAGGTCTGTTCCAGCTCTTCGGGGGGGGCGTCCATGGTAAGCTGTTGGAGCAAGGTGAGCATGGCCCTGCTCGAGACATCGAACCGTTTTTTGTTGAGCACCACCGGACGTTCGAAAAAATACCCCTGAAAGTAATCGAAGCCAAGTGCGGCGCAGGTTTCGAACTGTTCGAAGGTCTCGACCTTTTCCGCTAGGAGCTTGAGCGGCCACTGACGCAGCTTGCGAACGATATCGGGAAGTTGTTCCGGGCTGGTTTCCAGGATATCGATCTTGACGTAATCGATGGCGGAGTAGATCTCGTGATATTTGGGACTGTACACATGGTCGTCCAGGGCCAGCTTGAAACCGAGCTTTCTCAACTCGCGGCAGCGCTCGGCAACATGGTCGTCGAGCTCGATGGTTTCCAGAAGTTCGAGAACCGATTGCCTAATGGGGAGCAGTTCGAGCAATTCCGAGAGAAACAGGCCGAGGTAGACATTGATGAAACCGAATTTTCCGCCCAGGACCTCCTGGAGGCCGAAATTCGACAGGGCACTGGTGATGACGCTGGTGCTGGCCTGGGAGTAGCTCTCGAATTCCGCGCGGTTTACCGTGGTGGCGCGGAAGAGCAACTCGTAGCCGACGATCTCCTGTCTGCGGTTGAGGATCGGTTGCCGGCCCAGAAAGAAATTTTCGTTGTTCTGCCCCATAGAGTTAACCCGTTACCCGCACAGCTTCAATACTTCCGTGGCAATGTTCTGAAGGGAGAGCGTCCTGTGGACGCCGCCACGCTTGACCGCTTCGTTCGGCATGCCGTACACCACGCAGGTCGCTTCGTCCTGGGCCAGGGTCATTGCGCCGGCGTCGAACAACTCCTTCATGCCGTGGGCACCGTCGTCCCCCATGCCGGTCATGATGACGCCCACGGCGTTTTTCCCCGCGTAGCGCGCGGCCGAGCGGAACAGGACATCCACCGAAGGACGGTGGCGGGACACCAGAGGGCCCTCCTTGATCTCCACATAATACCGGGCGCCGCTACGTTTGAGCAGCAGATGGTGGTTTCCCGGCGCGATCAGCACCCGCCCGCGGACCACCGAATCGTTGTCTGCCGCCTCCTTCACCGTCACGCGGCAGATGCCGTCGAGGCGCTTGGCAAAGGCGGCCGTGAAATGTTCCGGCATGTGCTGGACGATGACGATACCCGGGGCATTTTCCGGCAGCATTTCGAGAAAGGTCTTGAGGGCCTCGGTGCCGCCGGTGGAGGCCCCCACCACCACGACCTTTTCCGTGGTCTGTATCATGGCCCGGGTCGTGGGTTTTTCCATGATGACATCGGCGGACAGCTTTGGAGCCACCGTGTGGGTCGCCCGCATCGCCAGCGGCCGGGGCCTGGACATGGCCGCCGCCTTGATCGTATCGCAGATGCGGACCCGCGATTCCTCGATAAACTGTTTGGTCCCCATCTTGGGCTTGGCGATGATCTCGACCGCGCCGTACTCCAGGGCCCTGAGGGCCGTTTCGCTGCCCGAATCGGTCAGGCTTGAGCACATGACCACCGGGATGGGGTGCTGGGTCATGATCTTCTGAAGAAACGTCAGGCCGTCCATGCGCGGCATCTCGACATCGAGTGTGATGACGTCCGGGACACATTCCTTCATGCGCTCAGCTGCCACAAACGGGTCTGAGGCGGCGGCCATGACCTCGATGTGGGGGTCCGACGACAGGATTTCGGTCAACGCCTGCCTGACGAGGGCAGAGTCGTCGACGATCAGCACCTTGATCCTGGTCGTCATGATGATCCCCTCTTGGTAATCTGGACGCCGATCATCAGAAGATCTTTCGTACCTGACGCACGAAAACCTCGCCGCTGTGGGAATAGAAAAACAGCTTTCTGCCCTGGATGCCGCCGGTATCGGCCGCCGATACCTTCAGGCCGAGCCTGTCGAGCGCCTGCAAGGCGGCTTCGATGTTCTGGCCCCCAACCGACCCAGCTCCGTCGTTGCGGACGGTGAAGTTGAGCACGTTCGCCCCCCCGAAGAGCTTGGCCTCGATGTCGTTCGGGTCGCCGCACAGGGCGCTTATCCGGTTATACAGATATGATACGGCTCTGTCCACATAACGAAAATCATCCTGCTCCGCTTTTCCGCCGGGGAGCATGGCGTGGCAGATGGCCCCTACGCCGATCCGGGGCGCATGCAAAATCACCGCAACGCAGGAACCGAGCACCGTGGAGACAAGGGCAGGGCTCCGGGCGATGAAGATCTCTCCCGGTTTCAAGTATACGTTGCACACATGCTTGTCGTACAGGTTTTTCATAGTTTCCGATACACGGTCGATGCCACCGGCGTCAAGGGGACATTCAGGCCGCTCAAGGTTTCGGAGTGCCCGAGAAAGAGATACCCCCCGGGAACCAGTTGGCGGCAGAATTTGTTCAGCAGCCGCTCTTGGGTCGGCTTGTCGAAATAGATGATGACATTGCGGCAGAAGATGATCTCCATCTGCTCCCGCATGCCGAAATCCTCCATGAAGTTCAGGCGCCTGAACTGGACCAGGGAGCGCAGGTGGGGAGCCACACGCACCAGTCCCTTGCTTTTGTCGCGGCTTCTCAGCAGGTATTTTTTCTTCATCTGCAAGGGGATGGGGTCGACGCGATCTTCGGTGTAGATGGCGTTTTTTGCCTTTTCCAACACCGCCGTCGAGATATCCGTTGCCAGGATGGAAACGCGAAACCCGGGATTGTTCGCCATGAACTCCGATAGGACCATGGTCAGGGTGTACGGTTCTTCTCCGCTGGAACAGCCGGCGCTCCATATCTTGAGCGGCGACCGGTAACCGGCCTCCCGCGCCTCCACCAGCGCAGGAAGCGCCGATTTTACGAGGTAGTCGAAATGGGCGGGCTCCCGGAAAAAATCGGTCTTGTTGGTCGTCACCACGTCGATCAGGTGGATCAGCTCACTGCTCTTCTCCGCGCCGCTGAAAACGTACTCCGCGTATTCCTCGAAGGTACGCATGCCGAGGGCTTTGAGCCGCTTTTGCAAGCGGGCCTCCAACATGGTCTTCTTGGCCGCCGGCATCTTGATGCCGACCTCGTCGTAGATAAAACCGCTGAACCTGTTGAATTCCCTGTCTTTGAGTACTGCAGGAATGCCGGGGGTATGGAAGGCCTCGTCGCGCTGGTTCATAAAGGCGTTCCAATACGGGGAGAGGTCATAATCGACCGCCGGTGCATACTCATAGACCATCCCTGTCAAGCAGAAGAATAGTGTTCGTAAGAAGCTCCAGTTCGTGGGGGAGTTGGGCGGTCCATTGTGCACAGTCGTCCAGATTGCCGCCGTCAAGGCTCGACTGAATGTGGCTGCACAGATGTGCGAGACGCTTGGCGCCGATGGTGTCGGCGGATACCATCAATCTGCGGATGTACCTTTTGGTCGCCTCCGTATCACCGGCCCCGACAAGGTCGACGAGATGGCCGATCAAATGAGGGGTTTGGTCGATGAACATGTCAACAAGCTCATCATAGAGGGGGCGGACCCCCCCCAGGTTCTCCAGCGCCTCTTCTTCGTCCAGGATGGGGAGCGTTCCGCAGGCTTCCAACTCTGCCCCTTCCCCGGGGGGAAGGACGCAAAACAGGCCGCACACCGCCCGCAACTCCCTGGCCGACATCGGCTTCGAAAGATACCCGTTCATGCCGACACTACGGCACTTGTCCCGGATCGCCTTGAGGGAATAGGCGGTCAGGGCGATGATCGGCACACCGCCCCCGCCGGCGGCCTGCTCCTCTTCGCGGATTTTGAGGGTGGCCACAAAACCGTCCATCTCCGGCATGAGGATATCCATCAGGATGAGGTCGTAACTTCCGCTTCTGGCCTCGTCCACGGCGTCGCGGCCATTATCGACGCAGTGGACCTGCACGTTTCCCTTTTCCAGCAGCCTGCGGATGCTGACTTGGTCCAGGGGGTTGTCTTCGGCCAGGAGGATGCGCGGTATTTTATCGTCCACAAGCCCCGTCTGGGGAGACTTGGGATAACTCCATACCTGGTATTTTATCGCTTCGTGCTGCATGGTCGTTGATGCCCCGCCATACGTGGAATCGGGCTGTCACCCCACGTCCTGCACCGTGTACAACTCTTCATCGGTAAAAATTTTATCGCTGTCCAGGATCATGATGAATCTGTTGTCGTGTTTGCCCATGCCCTTGATGAAGTCGGTGTTGAGGTGGGTGCCGATGTGGGGCGCGGCCTCGATCTGCTCCGGCTCCATCTCGATCACCTCCTGGACCGAGTCGGCCAGAACACCCAGGATAAGGGTCTCGTCCTCCAATTCCACCTCCACCACGATGATACAGGTGTTGACCGTGCGCTCGGTGGCCGACATGCCGAATTTGAGCCGCAGGTCGATGACCGGGACGACGCTGCCCCGCAGGTTGATGACCCCCCGCATGAAGTCCGGGGTCTGGGGCACCTTGGTGATGCCGGTGTACTCCAATATTTCCCTGACCTTGGCCACGTCGAGAGCAAAGACCTCCTCGTCGAGCTTGAAGGTGAGATACTGGACCGTTTCGATGATGTCCGCTGCACTCATGGCGCCCCCCTAGAATTTCTCGAATTCGTCGTCAAGACGATCCGGCCCCGGGGTTCCCAGGTCGAGACTGATCCCGCTGCCTTTGCGGACCGCCGGCGCGGAAACGTTCCGGGCGACGTGGGCGATTTGGACGTTTTTGCGGGCCGGACGGGGGCTCTGCGAACCCCGGGCCTGGCCTGCGTCGATGCGGAAGAAGCTGATGGAATCCTTCAACTGCTCGGCCTGACCCGAAAGTTCTTCCGAGGTGGAGGCCATCTCCTCGCTGGCCGAGGCGTTCTGCTGGATAACGCTGTCCAGTTGCTGGATGGCCTTGTTGATCTGCTCGGCACCGGTGTCCTGCTCCTTGCTGGAGGCGCTGATCTCCTGCACCAGTTCGGCGGTCTTCTGGATGTCCGGCAGCATCCTGTCCAGCATGTCGCCGGCGGCCTCGGCCACCTGGACGCTACGGGTGGAGAGCTCGCTGATCTCACCGGCCGCTGCCTGCGAGCGCTCGGCCAGTTTGCGTACCTCCGAGGCGACCACGGCAAACCCCTTGCCGTGCTCCCCGGCCCGTGCCGCCTCGATGGCGGCGTTCAAGGCCAGCAGGTTGGTCTGGCGGGCGATCTCCTCGATGATGGAGATCTTGGTGGCGATCTCCTTCATGGCCCCCACGGTCCCGGCCACGGCCTTGCCCCCCTCCTTGGCGTCGCTGGCGCTCTTGACGGCGATCTTCTCGGTCTGGCCCGAGTTGTCGGCATTCTGTTTGATGCTGGAGGTCATTTCCTCCATGGAGGAGGAAATCTCCTCGGCGCTGGCCGCCTGCTCGGTGGCCCCCTGGGAGAGCTGCTGCGCCGTGGAGGAAAGTTCCTGGCTGCCGGAGGCCACATTGTCGGCCGCGGCGATCACGTCGCCCACCACGTGTTTGAGTTTCTCGACCATGTTCCTGATGGCTTCCATCATCTGGCCGGTTTCATCCTTGCTCTCCACCTCCACCGTGACCGTCAGATCGCCATTGGCCAACGAGTTGGTGACGGTTACGGCTTTGTTGACGGCGGTCTTGATCAGGGTCGTCACAAAGAGGGCCACCCCGATAGCAATCAGCGCACCAATGGTCAGGATAATGAGGGTCACGCGCACGCACATGTTTTCCGTGGCCTGGCACGTTTCGCCTCTCTGTTTGGCCTGCGCGTTCTTCATGTCGGTCAACTTGTCCAGGGAATCCTGGGCCGACTTGGCCGACAACGCGGCATCGCCACGCATCAGGGCAATCGCCTCGTCCTTCTTGTCTGCCAGCGCCAGGGTCACTATTTTGTCCCTCACCGGGTTATACTTCTCCTGCGCAGCTTTCAAGGCTTCGAATTCCTTGCGGATCTCCGGCGCGTGGATGCTTTTCTCGAATGTGGCTGATGCCTCGTTGTAGTTCTTATCGAGTTCTTTAATCAAGCCGGCATGCTTGTTCCTGTCCTCCATGGTCTTGTCGATGCATAGGTCGCGGATATTAACCCGAATGCGCTGAAAATTTACCGCCATATCCATCAGGTTGCTTATCGGTGCCGTGTTGCTGGTGTAGATCTGGTTCGCCAGCTTCGACACGGTTTGGACATTGGATATTCCCAGCCATGCTATTCCACCGGCAAAAACGATTAAAAGGATAAAACTGGAAAGCAACTTCGTACCGATCTTAAGATCCTTAAACCATTGCATACTGTCTCCTCCTGGGATGTGTAATGATGCATGTCACGAATCAATTCATACCGGACAATAAACTGCTAATTAATGTATGAGCATTAGTATTGATTGACACAGCGCAAGCTGTTTTCAATACAAAAAAGTCTTTTTCAATCGATAGATTACGGTAGCGGAGGAATGGCTCCCCGTGTGTTCACGTATTCCCTCGTGCAACAAAATCTGGACTTCAGGATGGAGTGCCCTGTTCAAGGATTTCGGCCGACTGGAGCAAGAGCCCCATGTCGAGGATCAGGGCCACGGTGCCGTCTCCCAGGATGGTGGCGCCTGAAATGCCTTTGATGTCGCGATACATCCGCCCCAGGGACTTGATGACCGTCTGGTGTTCGCCGATGACGCTGTCCACGACGAAGCCGACCTTAGTACCGTGGATGTTCGTGATGACGATCTGTTCGATGTCCGGACGGTTGGCGGAGATGCTGAATTGATCCCGGAGCGGGATATAGGGGACGATGGCGCCGCGCACATTGGCCAGATTGCGGCCGTGAGCCTCCTCGATGTTGTCCCGGGTGAGCTCGACGCACTCCTCGACCGACGAGAGCGGCATGACGAAGTAGTCGGGGCCGATGCGCACCAGCAGGCTTTCGATGATGGCCAGGGTCAGGGGGATCTTGAGCGTGATGGTGCTGCCCGTCCCCTGCGCCGTGGTGATGTCGATGCTGCCGCGAAGCCCTTCGATGGCCTTCTTGACTACATCCATGCCCACGCCGCGGCCCGAGACGTTGGTTACCTTGGCGGCGGTGGAGAAACCGGGGGCAAAGATCAGGTTGTAGATCTCCTTGTCCGACAACTCGGCGGTGGCCGCAATAATCCCCCGCTCCACGGCCTTGGAGCGGATGGCCTCCTTGTCGAGCCCCGCCCCGTCGTCGCGGATGGTGATCAGGACACTGTCCCCGGAGTGCATCGCCCCCAGGTGTACGGTCCCCTGGGCCGGTTTGCCGGCGGCCAGGCGCACGTCGGGCATTTCGATGCCGTGGTCGATACTGTTGCGGATCAGGTGCACCAGGGGGTCGTTGAGTCGCTCGATGACGGTCTTGTCCAGTTCCGTTTCCGCCCCTTCGGTCTCCATCTCAATCTCCTTGCCCAGTTCCTGGGAAAGGTCGCGCACCAGGCGCTTGAACTTGCTGAAGGTGGTGCCGATGGGCAGCATGCGGATGTTGAGGGCCGTATCGCGCAGGTCGTTGGTCAGGCGTTCCACCTCCTCGGCGATGGAGGCGAAATCGGTGTTGCCGTGAAGGGCCGCCGTCTGGCTGAGATGGGCCTGAACCGTGACCAGCTCCCCTACCAGGTTGACCAGCAGGTCAAGCTTTTCGGCAGGCACGCGGATGCTGGAGGTCGATTCCTGTGTGGCCCGCTCCTGGCGCACGTTCTTGACGTGCTGCTGCTCCACCAGGGCAGACTGCACCTTGTCGGGCGTAATGGCCCCGACGGCAACCGCCAGCTCTCCAAAGCGTTTTTGGAGGCCGAGGATCTTCTGGATTTCCATCGGGCTCAGGTCGCCGCGCTCCACCAGGATATCGCCCAGTTTCTTATAGTCCAGGTCCGTATCGCCGGCGCCGCCGTCGTCGATCAAATCCACCTTCAATTCGCAATCGTCTTCTATGAAGATGAAGACATCCTTGATGGCGTCCATACCACGCGCGGTGGTCAGGATGATATCCCAGTAAATGTAGCAGAGTTCGGGGTTCATGTCGTTCAGCACAGGAACGCCCGTGGTGTGGGCCACCACATGGCAGGTCCCCAACTCGCGGAGTTCATTGATCAAGCCCAGCGGTTTGGTGCCGGACAGGAAAATTTCCGGGCACGGTTTGAAGCGGATGCGCCAGGTCTTCAGCGTCTCGGCCTCGGCGCCAGGGGCGGGCTGACTCTGGACTGCCGGTGGACTCAGTTCGTTCGGGGATGACGGAACGAGCTGCTTGAGACCGGCAATAACCGCCTCGCCTTCGGCGCGGTCGGACTCCTCCCCGGAAACAGATGCGTCCAGGAGGCTCTTGATGTGATCCCGGGCGCGCAGGGTCAGGTTCAGGAGCAGTTTCGAAACCGTCATCTTGCCGTTGCGTACCAGATCGAAGACCGTTTCCACCTCGTGGGTAAAGTGGGCGACCTCGTCGAAGCCGAACATGGCGCCCGACCCCTTGATGGTGTGCATGGCGCGGAAGACCCTGCCGATCAACTCCTCGTCCGTGGGATTCTCTTCCAGTTCGAGAAGCGACGTTTCCAGTTCCGCCAGCAGTTCGTTCGCCTCTTCCCGGTACGTGACAATATGCTGTTCGATCATGATAATGGGCCTCGTGCGGCTAGGGTATGTGTCGAAGCGACAGCGATCACCCGAGAACCTTCTTGATGACGGCTATAAGCTGCTCGGGTTTGAAAGGCTTCACGATCCAGCCGGTTGCGCCGGCGGCCTTGCCTTCCGATTTCTTGCCGTCCTGGGATTCGGTGGTCAGCATGATGATCGGGATGAACTTGTTGAGCGCCCCGGCCCGAACACCCCTGATCAACCCCAGTCCGTCGACGTTCGGCATGTTCAGGTCGGTAATCAGCATATCTACCTTTTGGGAGGAAAGCTTGGCCAGGGCGTCTTTGCCGTCCACCGCCTCAAGAACGTCATACCCGTTTTGCTTGAGGGTAAAGCTGACCATCTGCCGGACACTGGCCGAATCGTCGGCCGTCATTATCAGTTTTGCCATTATTTCATACCTCCGAACCAAATGCAGGATGAGTTTCCGTTGTGACTGCACGGGCTGTTCTGGCATGCCCCGATCCCGTCCTTCAATTCCAACAGGCACGCGGGGAGGTGCCCCGCAAAGGTGAATACCTTGCCGGCTGCTGCTGCCGTCTTGCATGCGGAGCAGATCAACTGCAAACCCGGTATGTCGATCTCTTGCACCTGCGTCACATCCAGGACGACCTGCCGAGCGCCGGCAAGGGCGTCCATAATGGCTTGGCGGAATTCGCCGCTCCGTTCGATGGTCAAGGCGCCATCGATGGCCAGTGTTCTGGCCGAAGCATCCGCCGTTCTTTTCGGGTCACATGTTTTTCGTTCCATCATGCCATTCCCCCTCGCTCATGTATCATGTCTAAAAAAGATCGACATTGTCGCCGAACTCCGAATCGGCGTCCGCGGATGACGGCATTTCCGGCGCGGCGTCCTTCGGTGCCGCTATGGCACTAGCCATGCCGCGTTTGCGGGCAATCGACTCATGGATGCTGCGTTCGCTCTCCATGGTGTAGCGTTCTTCCATGTGGCGCAGGTTATCCTTGAATTCCGTGCTGGCCGGTTCGAGTTCCCGGGCTTCCCTGACGATGACATCGAGGCGGGACATGACGTCGTCCGTCAGGCTCGCGACCCGCTCGTGGGCGTCCATGCTGCCCGTGGCCTCTTCTATCCTCTCCGTCAGGGTTTGAACCTTGCCGTTGAGCGCGGCCAGCAGGGAGACCAGTTCGCTGTTCATCGTGCCCAGGGAGGCGAGGATCTGTTCGGTTTCCTCTTCCATGGTGGTAACCTTCGCCCCAAGGTGCTCCCGCTCCTGGCTCGCCTCGCCGAAAAGGCGCTCCGTGACATGGTTGATTTGCAGCAAGGCCTCCGAAACCGCCGAGGTCTGGGTCACGGCATCGACGGAAAGCCGCTTGATCGCCTCTGCGAGCACCCCCAGGGCGGCGCCCTCGCGGCCGGTGTGGGCCGCTTTGATCTGGGAGTTGAGGGCGATCAGGTCGATCTCCAGGCCGATGTCTTCAATATCCGTTACAAAGCCGGTTACCTCCTGCATCGTATCGGCAACCTTCTTCAGCGTGGCGGACATCTCCTGATCGGCCAGGGTGCATTTGGCCAACACCGCGGTTACGGTGCCCATGTCGTTGCTGATGGCCCCCACGAACGAGCCTCCGGTTGTGGAGTCGGTGATGCCGGTGGTGCTCAGGGTCTCCGAGGTCATCCGAGCCTGTTTTCCGGCCATGTCCCGAAGGTTTTCGACGATGGAGCGAACCGCTCCGCAGAGCTCGGATGCCGCATGACGGAGTTGTGCGGATTGCAGTTCGCACACGTCGCCGGTTTCCGTGATCAGTTTGTGGGGATCCCCGTTCGTATGAACGGCGGCGGAGAAGCCCTGCAACTTGGCGGCAAGGCATTCCAGGGCCTCCACGATGTGTTCGAACTGCTGGCGGGTCATGTCGTGCATCTGCATGGAAGCGACCACTTCGCTGAGATTGCCGGAGACTTCGCCGGAGATGGATGAGATCATGGTGGCAAAGCTGGTACAGCGGTCGTTGACGGAGACCAACTCTTCCAGGGTGTGGGAGGCGCTCGCGAGGGTCGTGCTCAACTCCCTGTCCTGGTCGGCTTCGCTGGTGCGGACGGTGCGCAGGGTCTCCCCGATCATGCCGGCCAGCATCTGCCGGTCGCCCTGGATGCTGGCCGATTTCTCGTGCACCATGTGGGAGAGCTTTTCCACGTCCATGGCCAGGGTCTGGAACCCGAGCCCCAGTTCACCCAGGCGGGAACTCTCGATCTTCGTAGAGGTGCTCAGCATCCGCAGGATCTTGTACATCTTCTGAAACCCGTCCAGGGGCTCCGTCAAATGGTCGAGGAGTTCCAGGATACGTTCCAGCATGGTGCAGTTCTCATGGCTCTGGGAACGGGTGCTGGAGAGATAGGCCTCCATATTTCCCATCATCTCGCGCAGACGCTCGACCACCGTCTGGGCCTGCGGGCCGGAGACGGCCTCGACCATCTGGTTGGCCATGGACGTGATCTCTTGGGAACGCTGGTAGAAATCCTGCATTTGGGCACCGATCTGAAGAAACTCGTCCTCGGTGGTGCCTGCCAGCTTTTTGAGTGTATCGATTGAAGGGGTTATGACGGAGCGCCACCCGGCAAGTGCCTTTTCGCTGTTCGATCCGACCGGGGGTATGGTGATGTGCGGTGTTGCAGAGGGCATGGAATGCGTCCTTTATGGGGGTGGAGGAAGTTACAGCAGACCGAGCACCCGTAATTCGTTCATCAGCTTCTGCCTGCTGATCGGTTTGACGAGATAGGCGGTCGCGCCTCCCTGGTAGAATGCCTGAACGACCGTTTTGGGATCGTCCAGTGCGGTAGTCATGATTACCTTGGCCTCCAGTTGCGGGGGGACCTGGAGCGAGCGTTCCAACTCCCGGATACGCCTCAGCGCCTCCTGGCCGTTGACCCCCGGCATCATGATATCCATGCAGATCAGGTCATAGGGGCGTTTGCCCTCGTGGGCCAGCCGAAAGGATGTCACCGCCTCTTCGCCATTGATGGCGATGTCGCAGTCGAAATGCTCCGACAGCATCTCTTTGAGGATGCGGCGCGAAATGAAGTCGTCTTCCACAATGAGGCATTTCACGAAGGGCTCCTTTTAGTGTAACGTCGTATCTGCCTTGACCTGGAAATGAAAGCTGCATCCGGCGCCTGGCCGGCTTTCAGCCCACAAACGGCCATCCAGAAGGTCGGCGATGTGTCTCGCAATACTCAGGCCGAGTCCTACGCCGCCGAAGCGCCGCGTCAGCGAACTGTCCACCTGGACAAAGGGTTCGAAAATCCGTTCCAGCATGTCGTCGGGGATGCCGCTGCCGCTGTCGCGCACGGTGAAGCATACGCTGGAATCTTCTGGGGACCCCGCGGCAACCTCCAGGCGCACCCATCCGGCGTCGGTAAACTTGAGGGCGTTTTCCAACAGTATCCCCAAGAGCCGGTACAGTTGTTCGCCGTCGCAGGCGATTCTCCGGGGGATGTCCGGCGCTATCCGGACATCGAAGCTGAGTTTTTTTTCGGCGAATCGGTCGCGATGCTCCCGGGCCAACCGCTCCACGGTCGAGGGAAGGTCGAGAAATACACGCCTGATCGCCGCCGTGCGGCTGGCTCCGTTCCTGAACGAAAGCACCTGGTCTACGAGTTCCATCATCTTTTCGGCCGACTGGCGGGCCATTTCCAGGTATTCTTTCTGAACGCCCGAAGTATCCGTATCCGCAAGCAGATCAAGCGCCCCGATCACGCCGTTCATGGGGGTGCGCATTTCATGGGTGATGGTCGCCATGAACTCGCTTTTTTCGTTGGCCGCCCCGAGCAGGGCCGTGCGCGTTTTTTCCAACTCCGTCAGGGCATTTTTCAACTCCCCGGTCCGGGCGGCAACGGCTTCTTCGAGTTCGGCACGGCAGTTCTTTTCCATGCGCAGCAACTTCGAGTAGTTGACGGCCTTTGCGACCACGTTCTGCAGGTAGAGCAAGTCGAAAGGCTTGGAGATGAAGTCGAATGCCCCGTTCTTGATGGCGTTGACAGCCACCTGGAACTGGGCGTATCCGGTCATGATGATGATGGGGGTATCCGGCCTGCGCCGGTGGATGTCCCCCAGAAAAGTAATGCCGTCCTCGTCCGGCATCATGACATCCGTGATGATCGTATCAAACTGGTCATCTTGCAGCAGACGGCGCGCCCCGGCGGCATGTTCGGCGGTACTGACCCTGAACCCCGATTGTTCGAGGCCAAAGGTAATCAGGCGCAGAATATCCTCCTCGTCGTCCACGACGAGGATATGGGGAGGCCGACGGTCAAGCTGTTCTGCGGATGAAGTCATGTCTGCCCGGTGAAGTGATCGTGATGCGGATTCGCTACATGGCTACTTTTTGAAATCGTTGATGGTAGAGATAACGTAATCCTTCTTGGCCGCGTCTTTCTGGTGGCAACCGAAGCAGGTGCTCACGGGGTCAAGCCCGCTGGGGGCGCCGTCGGCGCCGTACCCGGCGAACAGCCACCCTCCGGTCGTTTTCATGCGCTTGTCCTTGCGCATCAGGACGACCATGTTCTTGGAACCCTCGGTGGGAGAACCTGAGCCGTCCTTGATGTTGAAGTGCTCGATGATGATGGAACTCCCCTCGGCAAAGCGGTTGCCTGCCTTATACCCATTCATGGCCTTCTTGTCGGCGTAGATGTAGTGAATCCCGTAAAAAAGCGAGCTTTTGTCGGTGACGACCTTGCGGCCGCTTTTTTGCCAGGAATGGTACGACTTGGGAAGGGAAGGGGAGGAGGAACCGGCCCACAGGGCGGCCGGCAGGGAGATAAGGCACAACATGGCAACTGCTACGATCCGGTTCATAAATAGCAAGACTCCTGAAGTAATATGAAAAATAACTTATCATAACTTGCCGGTATGTCCAAACGGTAAATACGTCTCGAGCGGCTCGGTCAGATGGTCAAAGGCGCCCAGGCGCTGTAGCCGTCATGCGTAAGGAGACATCCCAAGGCGAACCGCAACTCGGCATTGTCATCCGCCACCAGGGCGCTTGGTGTCGTTCTGGTCCACGCAACTCCAGTGTTATCGGCCTGCTGCACGACACCTAGGGGATCGAGATGACAAAGGCCCGCAGGTTCTGCCCTTGGTCGTAAAGCACAATTCCGGCCCCGTTGCTTACCTTCCCGCGTCGTATGGAAAAACCATCCTTTTGCTCGTGGGAGGTGATGCGGTAGTTGCTGGTTCCCGCGACTTCGGCCAGGGCTGATTTGAAAAACGCCTCGCTGATGGCATGTCGTTTGGACGCCAGCACCTGGACCGCTTTGATGCGGCTGCCCGACCTGAGAATGCGGAACTCGTAGTTCGCATCGGTATAGCGCTCCCAGTTTGGTTTCCGGCGGGAATAGGCGTTGTCCCGCCCTTTACCCGGAATAAACGACGGCAGTTTCACCGTCGCGACCGGAGGGGCGGCAGCCGTGCGCGAGGCCGATGGGGTCTTCGGGGCGATTGCAACGGGAGAGGGGGCCGGGGGGCGGGGGATGCTCTTTTGGGCCGGAAGGGCTGGGGGCACCGCCGGAGATTTGGCCGCCGGCCGTGACGGTGACGGCAAGGAGACACTCCCCCTTTGATCGAACCTGCCCGAGGTCAGGTACCAGCCGCCGACGGCCAGGCATGCCGCCAGGGAGGCTGCGGCATACTTCAGCCATCTGCCGCGGTGCCGGGAGTGGTAGTTGTGTTCAAACGCCTTCAATAGCTCGGCCGGAATCTCCGCTTTTGGAGGGGCGGCGTCCGCCCCTGCAGGCTCCGTTTCCTCCCGGGCTGGGGGCGCCGTCGCCGCTTTATGCCGGTCCCGGGGGATATAGATATCGTTCCAGCGGAGTTTGAAGGCCGGTTTGAGTACCACGCGAAGGATACTCTTAACGAGCTGTTCCACGGGCAGGCTCAGGTCGATGGCGTGTTTGAAGCATGGTCCGGCCGGCACGGCGCTGTCGTCCCCCGCGCGCAGCAGGACAAACAGGGACGTCCTCTCTCCCTGCTCCTCCCCCCGGATGAGGTTGACGATCTCTTCGGCCCCTGTCCCCGCTACCTGTTCCTGGATGCAGATTACTGACGGTTGGTGGCCGTGGAGCTCCTCCCGGAGGCCTTCGATATGTGCTGTCACGCCAATTTCCAGCTTGAGCGACGGCTGGAGCAGATCTTTTATCTGCACCACCTTTGGGTTGTCGGATATGAATAGCAAATCTGGCATAAAATCCCTGGGCAATCGATCTTGTGGTGTCACGCCCGGCGGCGCGGGCGTGGGGTGGTCAGTCGGCGAATGCTGCGCTGATGATGGCCTTCTGTTCGTCGGCATGGATACGATGGGAGCCGACGGCGGGGCAGCTGTCCTCCGGGCGCCCCACGTAGCGTATCGCCCCCGCTGCCTCGGTCAAATAGCGGCGCAGATAGGGCCACGCCCCCATATTCTCCGGCTCCTCCTGGACCCAGGTGAAGCGGGCCCCCGGGGGGAGAGCCCCGACAATCTCCCCGAGCAGGTCACTGCGCAACGGGTAGAGCTGTTCGATCCTGACGATGGCGGTGTCGCTTCGACCCAGGCGGTCGCGCTCTTCCACCAGTTCATAATAGATCTTGCCGCTACAGGCAAGCACCCGGGTGACGTCGGCGGTGTCGGGGCTGTCCAGGATCACCTCCTGGAAGCCGCCATGCTGCAACTCGTCGAGGGAGGAAACGCAACTCGGGTGACGCAGCAGGCTCTTGGGCGTAAAAACGATCAGCGGTTTCCGGAAGGGCTGCTTGAGCTGGCGGCGCAGCAGGTGGAACATCTGGGCCGGTGTGGAGGGCGTGGCCACCACCATGTTCTCCCGGGCGCACAGTTGCAGGTAGCGCTCGATGCGTGCGCTGGAGTGCTCGGCCCCCTGGCCTTCGTAGCCGTGGGGGAGCAGCATGACGAGCCCGCTGGCCCGGTTCCACTTGGTTTCCCCGCTGGCGATGAACTGGTCGATGATGACCTGGGCGCCATTGGCGAAATCCCCGAACTGGGCCTCCCAGATGACGAGGCCGTTGGGGGTTTCCAGGGAATAGCCGTACTCGAAGCCGAGCACGCCGAACTCCGACAGGAGGCTGTCCCAGGCCTGGAACGTCGCCCCCGCCCGTGCCGTCGTCGCCAGCGGCGTATAAGAGGCGCCGGTGGTGGTATCGTGCAGGACGCAGTGGCGGTGGTTGAAGGTCCCGCGCCTCGAATCCTGTCCCGAGAGGCGCACCGGCATGCCCTCGTCAAGCAGTGTGGCGTACGCCAGGGTCTCGGCGTTGCCCCAGTCCAGCCCATTCCCGCTCGTCACCGCTTCAAAGCGTTTCTTGATCAAGGTCAGGATCTTGGCATGGGGGGTGAAACCGGGCGGCAGTTCCACCAGGCTTCGGGCGAGGGCCACGAGTTTTTCCCCCGGGACGCCGGTTTCGCTGGCGGCGGTGGCGTAATCGCGGCCGATATCGCTCCATTGTTGCTGAAAACCGATCTTTGTCGCCTGAGTCTCGGTTTGCAGGGCGTTGTCGAGGCGGGTCGCTATCCCCTGCTCGATGCCGGCCAGTTCCGTCGCATCCAATCCCGCTTCGGCCAGGGTATCGGCGTAGATCCGGTTGACCGGGGGGCGGGCCGTAATCTTGCGGTACATGAGCGGCTGGGTGAAGGCCGGTTCGTCCCCTTCGTTATGGCCATGGCGGCGATAGCAGATCAGCTCGAGCACCACGTCGCGGCCAAATGCCTGCCGATATTCCAGAGCCAGGCGGGCGGCGTGCACGGCGGTCTCCGGGGCTTCGCCCTGCACGTGGAAGATGGGGCAGGCCAGCATCTTGGCCACATCCGTGGCATAGCGGGTCGAACGGGCATCCTTGGGGAGCGTGGTGAAGCCGATCTGGTTGTTGAGCACCACATGGATGGTGCCGCCGGTTCCATACCCCTCCAGTTGGGACATGTTGAGCACCTCCATGATGCTCCCCTGTCCCGCAAAGGCTGCGTCGCCATGGATCAGCAGCGGCAGCACCCGTTGAGCCCCCCCCTCGCCGTAGCGGGTCTGCCGGGCGCGGCATTTGCCCTCGACCACCGGGTTGACCGCCTCCAGGTGGCTCGGGTTGGAGGTGAGGGTCAGGTGCAGCTTGCCGCCGGGCAATTCGATGTCGGCCGAGTACCCCTTGTGGTATTTCACGTCCCCATCGCCCAGGAAACCGAATTCCATGGTATCGCGGAATTCGGCGAAGATATCCTCATAGGGCTTGCCGAAGATGTGGGCCAGCACGTTCAGTCTGCCGCGGTGCGCCATGCCCAGCACCATGTCGCTGATGCCGGCTGCCGGGCACGCCTGCCTGACCGCATCCAGCACCGGGATCAGGACATCGCCCCCTTCCAGTGAAAAACGCTTCTGCCCGGGAAAGCGCCGCTGGAGAAACGACTCGAACAGCGCCGCCTCGTGGAGCTTCTCCAGGATGTGAAGCCGTTCTCCCGGAGAGAGTTCCGGCCTGTTGCGGCGCGGCTCCATGCGGTCGATCAGCCATTGCCGCTCGGCTGGTTCCTGGATGTGCATGAACTCGACGCCGATTTCCCGGCAGTAGCTCTCCCGCAGGGTCGCCACGATCTCCCGCAGGGTTGCGCTCTGCTTGATGAACCGCCGTGCGGTAAAACGGGTGTCAAGGTCGTCGTCGCCCAAGCCGAACTCGGAAAGCAGCAGCAGGGGGTGCTCGAGCAGGCAGGGGGAGAGGGGATCGGTGCAGGCCAGCAGGTGGCCGATATTGCGGTAACGGTAGATGAGCGACTGAACGCCGGACTGTTTCAGGGCGGCAGTCTCGTCCATCACCCCGGGCGTGGGAGGTGCACCGTTCTCTCTGCCAAGCTCGAAACCGCTGAAAAAATGCTGCCACTCCTCCGCCACTGCCGTGTTGTCCCGCTGCCAGGTTTCATAGAGAGATTCAAGCCATGGACCGGAGAGATTGGAAATGAAGTTTTTTGCCATGTCTGCCTCGTAAGATAAGAATGCGCTGTCGCTACGTGTAGGCTTTTGGGGTAGCCTACCACAAAATGTCCTCTGTTCAGAGCAGAAATTCGTTGCGGCGTTGGTAGTTGCCCCACAAAATGGAACTCCGGCAGTGCGGCCTCATGGGTCCGCCTCGGGGGGCACCGCCTCTCTGGCGCCGTTACGCAGGTAAAACTCAAGTGATATGCACAGGCGCCAGATCAAGCGCATGATTTTGGGCTTGACGATTTTCCTGTTTCGGGATATATAAACGAACTCTTTTATGGTGGCTATGGTGAAGCGGTTAACACATACGACTGTGACTCGTACATGCGTGGGTTCAAATCCCACTAGCCACCCCAAAATATCACATCCCGTAATCGCCTGAAAAGCAGAAAAAAACGGCCCTTGCGGGATGTTCCTTAATCCCAAGGTGTTTGCTATACGCTACAGCAGGGGGCGGTTTTAGGCGGGAAAGTTTGTACTTTCTTTGTACGACTTTTAAAGGAGGTAAAAGATGAGTTTCAGCGAATTGATTCATAAGAGGCGTCTCGACCTGGGATTGGGTGTCAGAGAAATGTGCCGGGCCACTGAGCGTTCACACATTCCCTCACCGATCAAATCTGCCGTGTATATATCCAGACTGGAAGCTGACGACCAAAAAGATATGAAGGTGGAGTCTGCTTCCATTGATAAACTCTGGGCGATGGGGGCCGTGTTGCAGATCTCTCCATTGATCCTTTTTCTCGAAAGCCGTGATAGAACTGATCTCTTGGAACAGATTCCTAAGTTTGCCATTAGAAAATGTGAGCCAACTACGTTTATGCATTTCATTCGGTCTGTTCGAGAACAACTCCGATATTCTTTGCGTGACATGGTTAAGGCCGCAGTTCCTTGGGGCGTCTCAGTTGGTTACTGGTCGCAATTGGAAAACGATCCAGAGTCTGGCCCGACTACTTCGGGTGAGAAGCTGTGGTCCCTTGGTGTTGCCCTGGACGTGGATCCATTGCTCTTGTACGTTCTCTCTCGCAATATGGATGTTCGCTATCTAAACCCCGATTCTAGAGATCGTTTGTTTTCCTAATCACGATTCTACTTATTCAACTTAGCCGTCTAAGAAGCGCCTGCAGTGTGGGGCGCTTTTTTGCGGCCATCATTCTAGCCCCCCGTCTTTCACTCTAGGTAGCCTAGTTTCTTCTACCTGGAGCCTAGCATTGTTTTCAGCTCGTCTAAATCAGATCATTCCCCGTCTAAATGGTCAGAGTTCGCTCCTAATGTGCGACCGTTTGACATGCGCTACACCTTTGTGTATCCTCCAGCAATGCTATTCCCAAAAGAAACGGCAGAACGTGACGAGGTTTACCTGCAATTCATACGTTCTCTGCCGTGCGCTAAATGCGGACGCTTCGGGCCGTCGAATGCTCATCACCATCCTGCTGCCGGTCATTCGTCCATCGGTCTCAAGGTATCCGACTATCGGGCGGTTCCTCTTTGTGGCTGTGAGTGCCACCTGCGTGTTCATCAAATCGGCAAGCGGTCATTCTGGGGTGATCTCGATGCGGTCGAGGATCTTATCGCTCGGCTCAATATCCTTTTTTACTCGCGCTCTTTGTAGCGCATACCAAACGATTGAAAGGAGTACCGTATGTCTTCATTGAACAAGGTCATACTGATAGGCCGACTCGGTAAGGATCCGGAGGTTCGTTTCACCGCTTCCGGCACTGCTGTCTGCAATTTCTCCCTGGCCACGTCCGAGACGTTCAAGGACAAATCCGGAGAGAAGCAGGAGAAAACGGAATGGCACAACATCCAGTTGTGGTCGAAGCTGGCCGAGATCGCCGGCGAGTATCTCGCCAAGGGAGCACTGGTGTATATCGAGGGGCGTATCCAGACCCGGAAATGGCAGGACAACTCCGGCGCCGACCGCTATACGACCGAGATTGTCGGGATGCAGATGCAGATGCTCTCTTCTAAAAATGAGGGGCGCTCCGAATCTGTGGCTGGTGATCAGGAGGAACCGCCTTTTAGAGACGACGATATTCCATTTTAATAATAATTACAGGAAGTTATGTGTAATTATTAAATATTCATAGGAGGTATTGCTAGTGATACGATTGTCTATCGTTTTGGGATGTTTGTTACTCCCTGCAGCAACAGCCGGCTCTGGAGATTACGCCCGACACGTTTCTCCCGAGAAAATCGAAGGTAACCGTGCCGGGAGGGTCTTGCTCAAGCCGCGTTCTGACCTTTCCAAAAGAATCGAGCGGTTCGCCCGTAAGCATGGCGCCGGTGATCGCGCCCCTGAAATTGCCGACGTTTTGGCAACCTGTGATCACCCCCGGGTGCTGGCAGCCATCGCCGCCCGGGAATCTCGTTTTGATTTACATGCTCGTGGACGTGCCGGCGAGATCGGGGCCTACCAGATCATGCCTCATCAATGGGGGCATCCGGGGCACACCTGGTCGAGCCAGACGCGCTCTGCTGAACGGATCCTCGACGAACTGGTCGACGCATCTGGCGGAAGGCTCGCGCTGGCTGTCCGCCGCTATAATGGTGCTGGGGCAAATGCGGAGCAGTATTCAAAGCACGTCCTGGCCCTGGCAAATTCGATTTAGTCTGTAGCGTATGGTGAATAAATTGCTTGCTATACGCTACAGACCGATGTAAGTTTTTGTCTCTTATTCCGTGTATCGGTGGGCTGCGTCACCATAAAAACGCAGGCTTTGATTTTCACGCTGTTGGCAGGCAGCTTGTTCAAGATTCCATTGGCCGGGCGCTCCCGGCTGTTGGACGAGGCCCCCACTTGAAGCTGCCACTTCGGGTGGGGGCTTTTCGTTAATTCATCATTGTGGGGCGTCATCTTTAAGTCCCGGTCGTTATCACTTACGAGGTTGCCATGCGAGATTATGGGAAGCTGCACACATCCTTCTGGACCAGCATCGATATAAAAGGTCTGTCGGACGATGGCAAGCTCCTGGCCGTTTACTTACTCACCTGCCCTCACACAAATTTGATCGGGTGTTTCCGACTTCCTGATGGATATGTTTCAGAGGATTTGGATTGGCCTTCCGAAAGGGTTACGAAAGGGTTTACTGAACTGTCTGCTAAAGGGTTTGTAAAGCGTTGTCCAACCACAAAATGGGTGCTGATTTCCAAGTTCATAAAGTGGAATGAAATCGAAAATCCCAATCAGGCCAAGAGCGCTGCAAAATTATTCACGCAAATCCCAGACTCCACCCCACTCAAACGGCTTGCTGCTGTGGCGTTGAGCACTTTTACAAACAAGGTTGATCGCTCCGTTTTGGAACCCTTTTTAAACCCTTGCGAAACCCTTTCGGAACCCTTTTTAAACCAGGAACAGGAACAGGAACAGGAACAGGAAACATTTGCGTCGCCTCCTTCGGCTTCGCCTCCGGCTGCACCGCGTTCTCGCTCTCATGCGGTTAAGGAGGGGAGTGCCGACCATAAGCGGTTCACTCGCTGGTGGTGCTGGTCGTTCGAGAAGCTCTACGGAGATGCTTACCACTACTCCGGCAAAGATGCGGCTCATATCAAATCTCTGCTCGCTATCTACCCGATCTCCCGGCTTGTCGCCTACGCAGCTTATCTGCTGGTCGTTGACGACGCCTGGTTCGTCGAACACGGCGTTTCCCTGGGCAATCTCGTCAGCGGGGTGAACCGGATCGTGAGCCGCAAGATCGATTGGATCCAGATCACCGAACAGGCGCGTGATCGGGGCATCGTCCCTCCTGACGGGGTAAAATTCGAAGATTGGAAATTCTGGGAGAATGTCAGTGATCAACCATAAAGTTCCACCGCAAAGCATCGAGGGCGAAATGTCGGTGCTCGGCGCCATCCTTGTCGATAACCAATGCATCCACAAGGTCCGGCACCATATCAGCGCCGATGATTTCTACCGCGAACCGCACCGGCTCATTTACTCCGCCTGTCTCGATCTCGCCAAGGATAAGGCCCCTATCGACATGATCACTATGGTCGATCTGCTGCGCCATAACGGCTCGTTGAATCAGGTCGGTGGCGCGGCCTATCTCGCCACCTTGATCGATTACGTCCCGACAGCGGCCAACGTCCTGCACTACGCCAAGATCGTCCACGAACAGGCGCTTAAGCGCCGCATGTTGTCTGCGGCCATGCGGATGATTGACATGGCGCATGATGAACACTGCGACCTTCAGGATGCCATCAGCGAGTCTCGTTCCCTTATGGCCGATATTTCGGGTAGCGCTCACTCGGCCTCTGCCGGCGATATTTACACCCTGGAGCAGCGTGTGGAGCGCTACATCAAATACGTGTCGCAGGTCGGCTCCTTGCGCTTTCGTACCGGATTTGGAGAGATCGACAATGCCATCCGGGGGGTCGCCCCGGGCGAGGTTATGACCATCATCGCCTACTCGGGCACGTTCAAGTCTGCGCTTCTCCAAAATCTGCTTCAGGGCAATGCGGAGCGCACCGGCCTGCGTCAGCTTATGTGCTCCCTGGAAATGCCGGTTGAAAAGTGTGTAGAGCGCGAGGTCCAGATTCAGTGCGGGCTGGAGGGTCGGGCCGTGGAAGATGCTTTCCGGGACAAGCTGTGGAAAGACCTCTACGCGACCCTGCTGCGCCGAAAATCCGACAAGGTGCTGGTCTGCGATAGGCCCAGGCTATCGGTGGAGAAGGTGTCGGCTTATATCGATATTGCTCGGGCAAAACACGGGGAACTTGGTGGTGTTGGTATCGACTACTTGGGGCTCATGGCTGCGGAAGGCCGCACCCTATTTGACAAGGTTTCGGCTCTGTCTGCCGATCTCAAAGGTATGGCGAAAGAGCAGAACATCCCTGTTGTCCTTCTCGGGCAAGTACATCGTGGTTTTGCACAGTCCAAGGGCATCGAGATAGAAATGGATGCGGCAAAGGGCGGCGGGGATATCGAGGCCGGCGCCGACTATATGCTGGGGCTCTGGGCCAAGGACGACAAGCTGTTCGCAAAATTATTGAAAAACCGCAACGGCCCGGTTGGCCAGCGTTGGGAAATTGATATTGATCGGGACACGCTCACGTTCCGGGGCACATTGCCTTTTAACGAGCAAGATCAAGAGCCAGAGCCTTCTCATGTTCAACGCTATGGTAGGGCTGATCTTCCAAAATGGTAGGGCCGATCTATAAATTTTAGCCGGAGGTTGTCATGCCTGGAATTGCTATTCAGTGGCAAAATAAAAAAGGGACGTGGGCTCCTTTTGAAGTTACCGACGTCCTGCACATGTCTGTATCCCACTCCTGTTACCTCTTCCTTGATGGTAGGTTGCCGGTCGTGGCCCGGGAGGGAGAAGTGTTCATCGTGAATACTCCTGCCCTTGAAAAAAAATACCGCAAGAACGGTAAAAAGGTCACCACGTTTTCCACCATCCTGCAGGATACGGCCCGTCTGGACTTCCCTTTGGGCGACGTCGGGTTTCTGGAACCGTTGTGATGTATGGCCGGTGTAGCGCATGAGAAACGGGTCTGCTGTGCATTGTGCTGTTGGCCGGTCCTATTCTCCTGACCATCCTACCTGCCGTAGCTGCGAGCGCCAGAGTGCGACGCTCTGCCGGGGCTCTTTGGAAAAGAGGGCATCCAAGCACGGTAATGTCAAGGTCGAGGTCGACGGGATCCTTTTCGATTCAAAGCGGGAGGCCGGGCGGTATCTCCACCTGAAAATACTGGAACGGGCAGGTGTGATCTCCGAGTTGAAGCTTCAGGTGTGGTTCGTCTTGGCGCCGGCTGTGGTTCTGGATGGCCGGAAAAAACCCGAGCTTCGGTATCGCGCCGACTTTACCTATCGGCAGGATGGCCGGCTCGTGATCGAAGATTCAAAGTCGCCGCACCTTCGCAAAAATCCGACGTATCGCAGTAAAAAACATCTGATGGCGACGGTCCTGGGGTTGGAGATTCACGAGGTTTGATCATTCTATCGGCTGGGCTTGTTCTGGATGCTGTCCATCTCGCATCTGGGGGGTAATTATGAAATCAAATATTGAGGCGGTTGTTTTCGGAGGTCTGTTGTGTGTGGTCTGGGGCTTATGGGAGTATATCCGCGATCTTAGGCGTGGGCACTAGTTGTCCCAAAAAACGAAAGGAGAGTTGTTATGGAAGAGGAAGACATTGTAAGTTTGTTGAACCTGGGGCGGGGGGCCGCGATTGAAAAATTCGACGACGAGTTTAAGCGGGTACTGGACAACGTGGTCGATCTCAACACAACAGAGGGTGTGCGCGAGATCACTCTGAAAGTAAAAATCAAGCCGAATGCTGATCGTGACCGGTGCGACGTAAGTGTGGATTGCGGGTCGAAGCTTGCGAGTGTCAAACCGTTCAATACGATGATGTTCGTGGGGCGTACTCCGCAGGGAGCCGTGGCCACGGAGTGTAACCCCCACCAATTGCAGCTTGACCTGGATGCCACCAAAAAACTGGCATCTGTAACCAAAATTTGAAAGGAGTAGTACCCGATGATTGACAAAAGTTTTCTCGAAAAAGTGGAAGAAATGGCCCGTCCCGTCCTGGTGGAATCAAATGGTCGCAAATACTCGACGGAGAGGCTTATCCCTGTGCTGGATCCTGCCCCTGATGCCCTGGCGATGAACACGTTGACCGGTCTGGCCAACTATCTGAAGGAGAACGTGGACGGGCTCGATAAGAGCGATCTGATGCTCCACGTCGCGGACCACGACAAGGTCATGCTGGTGTCGAAGCTCGATGGCAGTTTTGTCCAGCGCAAAATCTATGCGGTTGCCGTCCCGTTTGTCCATTCCTTCCGGTTCGGACAATGGTATGAGCACGAGGACTTCCTGATCTCGCTGTTGAGCCAGTTTGTGCAGAACGAGGCGGTCCAATCCATGCAGAAATTTGTCAGCGCCATCTCGGAGGGTAACGTCAGAACGTTCGCTGATGATGGCATTAGCCAGGAAGTAACAGCCAAGACCGGTATTGCCAAGGTCGGTCCTGCGGAAGTACCTAATCCTGTTTCTCTGGCCCCGTTTCGCACCTTCTCCGAGGTCGCGCAGCCGGAGTCCAGTTTCGTCTTCCGGCTGCGGTCAGGATCCGATAAGCCGCAGGGGGCTCTCTTTGAGGCGGATGGTTCGGCCTGGAAGCTGGAAGCCAAGAAGCGCATTTGCACCTGGTTGCAGGCCGAATGCCCCGACGTGGCTATTATTCTGTAGTCTGTAGCGTATGGCGAACATTTTTCTTGATATTATTTGCGGGGGGGCGTATTGTCTCCCCTGCAAATAAGGCGGCTTGTCGGAGCACGCATCACATTTTGGTTTCAGGTGGCCCTTCGGGATCCCCTGTTTCCAGAGAACCCGGATGGTGCCGACACACTATCCGGGTTTTTTATATCCGGGGTGTAGCGCATAATGAACGAATCTGCGGCGAGTTATCTGAGTTTGTGTAGTGGAATTGAGGCAGCTACCGTGGCGTGGGATACCCTTGGCTGGGTACCTGTCGGCTTTTCGGAAGTCTCCCCTTTCCCGTGCGCAGTCCTTGCTCACCATTACCCTGACGTGCCAAATTTTGGGGATATGACCAAGATCGCTGCGATGGTCCGCTCTGGGGAGGTTCCTGCTCCTGATATTTTGGTTGGGGGCACACCATGTCAGGCATTCTCAGTCGCCGGTTTGCGTAAATCTATGGAGGATGATCGTGGAAAACTTACCCTTGAATTCGTCCGAATCCTTGATGCAATTGACGATGTTCGAGTTGCTGCTGGACGCGAACCAGCCGTCTGTATCTGGGAAAACGTCCCTGGATGCCTTAATACGCCCGACAATGCTTTTGGATGCTTCCTCGCTGGGATTGTGGGAGAGGATGCCCCACTCGTTCCGGGGAGGGTCGGCTGGACAAACGCGGGTCTGGTTATTGGACCCCGGAGAGCGGCTGCCTGGCGAATTCTCGATGCTCAATATTTCGGAGTGCCCCAACGACGCCGTCGTGTCTTCGTTGTCGCAAGTGCTCGAGACCGGTTCAATCCCGGAGCGGTACTTTTTGAGCGCAAGGGCATGCGCCGGGATACTGCGGAGGGCCGAGAAGCGGGGGCGTGTGTTGCCGCCCTCACTGCAAATGGCGTTGGAACATGCGGAGCAGATGATAACCAGGGACAAACAAACCGCCTTATCGCCAGTTATGGGGGTAACAACACAACCGGACCGATTGATATAGCCACAGCCTGTAATGCCAAGGGCGGCAGTGGTCGTATGGATTTTGAAACGGAAACTTTTGTGGTTGGTACTTTATGTAGTTCCGGCAAGGCGGTGGGTTCAGCCACTCAGCAGGATGCGGAATCAGGGATGTTGGTAGCCCATACTCTGCGCGGAGAAGGCTTTGACGCTTCCGAAGACGGCACTGGCCGTGGAACACCACTGGCCCCGGTCTACCCTCAAGGGGTCACTTTCCATGGTACTGATGGGACAGCAAGAGTTGCCTCTTTTGCCAATATTGCTACGGCGCTACGTTCTAGAACGCCAAGTGGTGTGGAAAACAGCAGCACAACGGCTGTCCTTTGCATGAAGGCTGACCAACAAGTCACAGCCTTCAACCTCCGTGGCCGCGAAGGTGGCGCGATGGCAGAGGTGGCAGAGGTGGCAGAGGTGGCAAGCCTTCGCGCTGCCAGTGGCGGTAGTTCTCGCAGCTACATTGCTGGGACTGCGGTGCGACGCTTAACGCCTGTAGAATGTGCCCGGCTTCAAGGATTTCCAGACCATTATACCCAAATACCATGGCGGGGAAAACCGGCTGCCGAATGCCCTGATGGACCACAATATAAGGCTTATGGCAATAGCATGGCGGTTCCCTGTATGCACTGGCTGGGCTTACGTTTAAAAAAAGTTATGGAGTCGCGCTGATCATTCTGGGCACTCGTCTTCTTTCCCCTGCAGTCAAATTCTTTTTGGAGGTTGTTATGTCAGATACGGTTGATGAAGGCCTGGACAACACCAGCGCCATTGCAAATATCGTTGAGACCGGTGATTTGCATGAGGTCCAGATGCTGCTCGGTGACCGCGAGAAAATCCGGCACGCTGGTGTTATCCGACCAGGAATTAAGGTGCCGATGAAGGAATGCACGAAAGAGCAGCGGGCCGTGTATGACCGGATGCTGGACGAGGGTCATGGGTTTAGTGATATCGATGCCGAAATGCTCAAGCTGGCGCCGAGAGGCTACACCAAGAAAACCTGCTTGTTCCCCTCGAACTGCGACTATTTCACCATCCGTGACGAGGACTTCAAACGCCCCGCCGATGCCGAGTATATCCGCAAAAACTACGCCGATCCCGATGGCAAGGTCCGGCGCATCCCGTGCTGGCTCCCGCTGTCGGATATCGAGAAGGTCATCCCCCATAATTTCCGGGCTTTTGATGGGGGCGCCAATCTCCGGTGCGTCTCGTTCTACGACGGCCCCAAGCTGAAATTTCGCTACATCCCCAAGGACACGAAGCTCCCCGCTAAACCCGATGTTTGGAAGGTTCTGGATTCCGACGACGAGGACGTGGCCACAAAGGCGTGCGGTTACAAGGTCGTATTCGGCGGGATGTACCGCGTCTATGTACCTGGCTGCCGCGGGGCCGGCGAGATCGTCGTTCCGACTCGTTCCTGGTATGGCCTCGGGGAGTCGGTTGCCATCCTGCGCCGGGTGCGTGGCATCCTGGGGCGCTTCGACGGGCTGTTCAATGGCAATGCCTTTTTCGAACTCTGCAAGGTGTCCGAAGTGGTGAAGACCCCTGACGGGAAAAAGCAGCAGCAGTGGATCGTCACGATTGAGTTGGCAGTCGACCCAATGGAACTGGCCCGCTACGCCGAGCCACAGGCTGTGGCCGCACGGTCGCTGCATGCTCTGTCGGCCCTGACCGGTGTTGCTCCTGCCGCCGCCGCATTGCCCCCGACACCTGCCGCTGATCTTCCTTTTTCCGATGATGCTGCTCCCGTGGAAGCTCCTGCAGCTTCTTCTTCTCCTGATCCTGTGCCCCAGGCCAGTCAGGAGGCCCAAAAGGGAACCAAGGCGGGTATCGATGCCCTTAACGCATTGGTTGCCCCCCAGGGGCTTTTCCTGGCCGATATGGATAATCTGGCGGCCTCAATGTATGGCGGTTCAATCGTTGATGATCTTGACTATACCACCCTGCGGGAGTTCTACGGTAGGGTCGCTACCGAGATTGATAAGCGTGGGGCGGCCTTCGCTGATGATGTCAAAGCGCTGCGGGCTGCGTAGCGTATATCGAAATAAAAGGAGACGATTATGTCGCATTTTACAGTTATGGTTATTGGAAATGATGTCGAAAAGCAACTGGCCCCGTTCCACGAGTTTGAATGCACCGGCATCAACGACGAATATGTCCAGGATGTGGATATAACGGATGAGTTGGCCCAGCGGATTGCCGATGGTGAATCGTTGGAAGATGCGCTTTCCTATCATGGGCTCGAGGACAGAATTGTGTCCGACGAGAGCGAAGTCGAAAAGGTCGGGGAAGAGTGCCGGCACAAGTACGGATACGCCATCGTAAAGGATGGGAAGCTGATCAAAGCCGTCAATCGTACAAACCCCAATAATAAGTGGGATTGGTTTCAGTTTGGTGGGCGTTGGTCTGGTTTTTTCCAGCTAAAGCCGGGGGCTACCGGTGAGCTTGGTAGTCGCAGCCTTATAGCGATGCATGAAGACCCTGATGGCGGCCCTGATCCCCTGACCAGAGCGGACTCTGCCTTGAAAAAGGACATAGATTTTGCTGCCATGCGGGATGCTGCTGGTGCTCGTGCCGCCGATACCTATGATAAAGCCCGCGCCTTAATCGATGGGAAGCTGGACGGGTACATCTCATGGGATAAAATGCGGGACGAGGTGCATGCCGGGGACATTGGGTTGGCCCGGAAGGCATATCATGCCCAGCCAGCGGTCCATGCCTTTTCAGAAGGGGGCAACACTTCTTTCGGTTTTTTCTCTTCCGTCGACGAATTTTATCCGATCTCCCGAGAAGAATATATAAAATCAGCTCGTGCTGGTGCCATCGCTACTTTAGCGGTCTTGAAGGATGGTAAATGGTACGAGCAGGGGGAAATGGGCTGGTGGGGAGTAGTCTTCGATAAAAAGCCTGCTCAAGATTGGTCGCTGGAATTTTCTATACTGCTCGACGCTTTGCCTGACGACACGTTGCTGACCGTTGTGGATTGTCATATCTAGCAGTTTCTTGGCTGTAGCGTATAGCAAAATTTGGAGGATGTAATGGGATCAAAAAAAGAACAGTTGTTCCTGCGGGTGGTTTCCCCTGGTGGCAAGGTTTCGTATAAGCCGTATGTACCGCCCCGGCTTGTCTTGGAAGAGGTCGAGGATAAGACCGTCATTGCGTTGCTGTCGGCCATTACCATGACGACGTTATTGAGCATCAGGGAAACTATGCCGGAGCATAAACGGTTAGCCAGGTCCATTAAATCGGTTGAGGACTCCATTGGCGGCCTGGCGCATCTTGCTGGCGAGCCGCTCGACGAGGATATGATGGTTGTCGGGTCCAATGCCTTTTCTCACACTCTGCGGTATCTACAGAGGGCGTTGCATGGCGGATCCCTGGATGATCATTTTACCGACTCGGCTTCTGTTTTGTAGATAGGTGCTGATCACTTTTGGGGAGGATTTATGTCGTCGAAAACAGCAGTAGAAGCGTCGCGGACCAATGCCTGGCTTATCGAGCCGGATCGTTTGGTCTTGATAACTGACCCAGGCCACCCCCTCTATGACCCTCGCGTCGATTTGCCCCTGGATGAAGCGCTGGTACGCAACATCATGGTGAATGGCGTCATTGAGCCGATCATCATCACCAAGGAGGGGGATGATCTGGTTGTTGTCGATGGCCGGCAGCGGACCAAAAACGCCCGGGAGGCAAACCGTCGCCTGGTCGAGCAGGGCAAGGAGCCGATCAAGGCGGTCTGCATGATTCGCCGCGGTGACGATTCCAGCCTGTTCGGAGTGCTCATCTCGGCCAACGAAAACCGCCAGGACGATACGCCGCTGGGCCGGGCCGATAAACTGAACCGCTACCTCAATATGGGGCGGTCGGAGGAAGAGGCGTGCATTGCCTTTGGCGTCTCCATGCCCACCATCAAAACATGGCTGGCGATGCTCACCCTGGCCGATCCTGTCAAAAAAGCCATTGAGCACGGGACCATATCGGCGAGTGCTGCCGTTAAGCTGGCCGATCTGCCGAAGCCCAAGCAGGAGGCGGCCCTTAAGGAGTTGACGGAGAGCGGGGTCAAGACCTCGGGTCGTAATGTAGAGCGGGTCGTAAAGGGCGGGGCTCCTGCGGCTCCCAGGTTGAAGTCGCGGAAGGATATCGAGGCGAAGCTGGCAGAAATGCCGGTGGAATGGAACGGGGTTGATGCATTGCGCTGGGTACTCGGCGGGGAGGTGTAACATGCGGATAATTCACACTGGCGATTGGCATATTTCGCGTAACGCTGACAAACGGGAAGAATCCGAGCGTTGCATTCTCGCAATGATTAACCATGCGCAGTTGTACCCTCCTGATCTGTTTGTGATCAGCGGAGATACCGTGGATGAACTGGATGGTAGGATCATGCTGGATTCCGAGGTCGCACATTCCGCTATCGAGTTGGTCGATTCCTGCGCCGGCATTGCCCCGGTGGTGATCATCCGCGGGACTCGTTCGCACGATAGGGATACCCCAGCCATCTTCCGCCATCTGCGCACGGTGCACCGGGTCCATGTCGCCTCCCAGGTAGAACAGGTCGCCCTCATCAGATATGGGGATTCCTGTGCGTTTAACTCGTATGCGAGTATTTCCCCGGACCATGAAGTCGTGGCCGCTCTCACGCTGGTCCCATCCCTCGACAAAGCCTATCTGATGGCTCAGTTCGAGGGCTCGGCCCGTGACGGCAATATGCAGGCCCGGGAGTTGATGCATGATCTGTTCGCCGGCCTGGGCATGGTCAACGACTCGCTTCCGGCAGGTATTCCCAAGATCTTCGTCGGTCACGGCATGCTGACCGGCTCGGAGTTTTCCACCGGGCAGGTCGCGGTCGGGGAGGATTTGGAGTTCAGCGTCAACGATCTGCACCAGGCCCATTGCGACTACTACGCCCTCGGCCATGTCCACAAATACCAGCAGCATGGCGGCAATGTCTTTTTCTGCGGTTCTCCGGGGCGGCTGAACTACGGCGAGCAGGAGGACAAGGGCTTTCTTGAGGTAACGTTCGGCTCCGCAGCCCCTGTTGCTCAGTTCATGCCTCTTCCCGCCCGGCGCCTCTGCTTCGGCGAGGCCATCTGGGACGGCGACGAGGCGGCCTTTGAGGCCGAGGTTGCCCGCGTAGAGGCCGGCGCTTCCGGCGCTGACGTCCGCTTCAGGTACTCGATTCCCGAGGAAGACCGCCACCGGGTTGATCGGGCTCTCCTGGAGCAGCGGTTCATGGCTGGGGGCGCCCGCAAGGTCAAAATCGAATGCCAGGTTGTTCCGGCTGTCCGGCAGCGGGCCGCGGGGATCTCCCAGGCGCGGACCCTGGCCGAGAAGGTCGCGCAGTGGGGGGCCACCAGCGATGTCGCGCCCATCACCCTGGGGGGCGCCATTGAGATCGCCAGCAATATCGAGAGCCGGTCTGTCGAGGAACTGGTGGCCGGCTGCTTCCCGGTCGTAGAGGCGGAGCCGGCACCGGTCGACCGCAAGGAGTCCACTCGTGCGGCTTTGAATCGTTACTTTGAAAATAACGGGGCGGCTGTCCAGGGGGGGCTCTTTTGACTCGTACTCTGTCATGTGCTGGCTGTGGTCTGTTTCTGGGGGAGGTGCGCGATGCCTCCCTCAGAAAAGGCATGGTGTGTCTCTGCTCTGATTGCAATAAAAAGAGGGTGGCTCTGGATTTGTCTCAAAAAACCAGAACCTCTTTAGATATCCCTGATTTGTTATCGACGATTTTTAATAAGCGCCGTGTGTAGCGCATACAAAACGAGGTTGGCATGCCATTGCGCTGTATTCGTTGTCATCGCCGGTTGAAGGATCCTGAAAGCATCAAGCGCGGCATGGGGGCCACATGTGCCAAGAAGCTCGGGAAAATATGGAAGCGGCGCAGGGTCATTCACATCTGGTGGCAGCCGGAATTATTCAGGGCCTGGCAGCCAGACCTTTTCGGGAGGAAATAATGGATTTCAACGATGAATGGGCCGGCACCGGTACTGCCGAATATACAAAGCACATCTGCCGTGGCTGCGCAATGGGGTAATACATAATGGCTATTTGGAATACGGGTGAAAAAAATGGTTTTTGGAAGGGCGGAAGGATTGTAACACCACATGGCTACGTATTAATTAGGGTTGGAAAAGACCACCCTTGCGCTGATACAAGGGGTTATGCCTATGAACATAGACTTATTGCTGCTGAAAAAATAGGACGACCTCTTATGAATAGTGAGAAGGTCCACCACATTGATGGGAATAAACAAAATAATTCTCCCGAAAATTTAGAGGTATGTACTTCGTTGGCTGACCACAAAGCCAAACATCGTACAAAATGCATGGATCGTAAATTGCCTAATCAAGAGAATATAGTCATATTTTGCGCCTGCGGGTGTGGGAACACATTAAACAAGTTTGATGGTTATGGGCGGCCCAGAAAATACAAACATGGTCATTCCAGGAGAAAACAAAATGTTTGATACAAATCGCCATGGGTTCGGTGCCAAAGAATGGTCTGAACATAGTGTAAATATTCAAATAGGATGCGCTAACGCCTGCATCTATTGTTACGCTGCCCATAATGCCAATCGTTTCAACCTACGCCCCCGTTCGGAATGGGCTATGGAGGAATTTACCAAGCGCTCGGCCATGACCTCTTATCCGGCCCGCGATGGCGTTGTGATGTTTCCCAGCAGCCACGACATTACGCCCTTCAACGTGAACGAGTATATCCGTGTGGCGAGGCTCATTCTCTCCCGGGGTAACCGCTTGCTGATCGTCTCCAAGCCGCGTTTGGATTGCATCCGGGAGGTCATATCGAAGCTGGCCGAATGGAAATCTCAAATTATGCTCCGGTTTACCATCGGCAGCATGAATTCCGACACCTGCGCGTTCTGGGAGCCCGGCGCACCATCTCCGCAGGAGCGCATCTCCTGTCTCCAGGAGGCGTACTCGGAGGGCTTCCGTACTTCCGTCTCAATCGAGCCTATGCTGGGCGGTATCAATGCGGCGATCTCCGTTGTGGATGCTGCGGCTCCCTTCGTTACGGATACCATCTGGATCGGTAAGATGAATAAGGCCCGGCTGCGCGTTCCTGCCGAGTATGCCTATGCCGTAGATTCTATCGTGATGCTGCAGGGGGACGAGAGGATCATGGCCTTGCATCGTCGCTACTCCGATTGTCCGGTGATCCGCTGGAAAGACAGCATCAAGGAAGTGGTGGCTCGCCATGGCAATTGAACAGGAACGTCACAGGCTGATGGCCGAAAAGCTATTTGTGGAGGTGCAGCAGGGGCGTGTCCACGACGATAACGACGAGACGTTTATCTGTGACGTCCGGGGGCTCTTAACACATGGAAAAATCCTATCTGAAAAGCGGGCCGCATATCTGGAGCGGCTATTTGAAAAATATTAGGGAGGGATGGATTATGACAAGAGAGGAATTGGCGGCACAGTTGGATGGTAGCGAGTATCCGCTTCAGTTGTCTCGGGAATTGAAAGACCAGATCAAAGCTGCCGGGTTGGTGGTTGTCTATGGGGCTTCTGACGACCTCATGGAGTTCGACGGCGCCCTTTATGACGAGTTCGGCTGTTACAATGGCGGCCATGCGCTGCTCGATGCTGCCGGGCTCCTGCCGGATTGGGAAAATGTAAAAGATAGCGAGACGGAGGCTTACGCTCTCTGCAAGCGTCGCCCCTTTACCCGCTCTATCAAGGCCATCTGGGGGCAGGGGGATTACTCCTGGCAGTACGAGACCGATATCCCCCACGTCACGTTTGAGATTATGGAGGATGGCGAGAAGTATTGCCGGGGCATGGTGTTCGAACTGTCGGCCCTGGTTGTTCCCGATCCGGCCCAGGTGGCGGAGCAGTTGCAAAAAGCTGTCGAGTTCGCCGGGTATATGGCGACGGCTGCGGAGCATTACCAGACCTGCGCCAATAGGCATTTTACGGCTTGCGATTGCGAGGATCCAGACCAAATCGAGAAAACGGGGGCTGTCATGGGTGACGCCTATAACGCTTTGACGGAAGCTATCTTCGAGTTCCGAAAGAGGCTGCCGGCATGAGCCCACATCCTATGCTTGATCGTCTGGAATGCTCGCATGAGGAGTACATGGCGGATCTGGCTCTCACTGCAAAGTACGTCCCTGATGTGCCACTTGGATGGGATGCTATGGCCAACCGCGTTTTGCCTGGGGCTCGGGCCTTCCGCCGAAAGGGCGACAAGCTCTATGTTCTGTTCACCGCATCCCATTGGCCTGGTGACGACCGTATCTGGATCCACGTATCGGCATCTTTCCCGAATAAAACCCCATCGTATCAGGATATGGCCGAGGTGAAGCGGCTATTTGTGGGTGAGGATCGGAAGGCCATGCATATCTTCCCTGCCCGGCAGTACCACGTCAACATCCATGAGCATTGCCTCCATCTGTTCTCCTGCGTGGAGGGTGACGACGGCCTACCGGAGTTTGGGGCATTCGGTTCGATTTAGCCGCATCATTCTAGCGGGGTGGCTTCTCATGCCTGTAAGTGATGAACAAACCACACAGGAGGCACATCATGTCCAGACTCGTAACGATAGTAAATACGAATGATTACCGGCGTTTTATAATTAACCCAGGCACCAGCTACAGGCGCACTGCCCAATGGATAGCTGATGATTTTGCCTCCGCAGTCCAAGCTGGACATGACCCGAAAACGCTGGACAAATTGGTTGTTGTGAGATTGCCGCGCCGCCTCAGCCGTGATTGTCGTTGGTCGTGCAATCGGTGAGAGGCGACCGCGGCGAAGGGGCCGGGCGCAAGTCCGGCTCTCATAAACCTGGCACCATGACCATGTTTTATATCCGAGCCCCAGTAGCCACGAAAGAAGCACTCTCGTAGGATACTGACGGTAAAATCTTCGTGTACTGAAAGGATATTTATGCATCTCAAATCAATAAATCTCCGCGGATTTCGTGGGTTCCTCTCCGGCATCGGGGCGGCGGAGGTGTCGATCAACCTGGAGGCTTTGCCCCCTGGTCTGATTGCCATCTGCGGCCCGAACGGCGCCGGCAAAACGACGCTTCTGGATAACCTACATCCGTACCGCATCCAGCCCTTCAAAATCAGGAAGGCCAAGGATTGGTCACCGGGGGCGTTTTCCTATTACGACCAGTGCTACGGCTCTGATGCCCGCAAGGAACTGGTGTTCGATATGGGCGGCCAGACGTACAAGTCGCTGATCATGATCGACGCCGACCGGAAAAAGCAGGAGTGCTATCTGTACTTCCTAGACGTTGCCGGCACATGGCAGCCGATGAACGATGGAAAAACGAAAACGTATGACGAGGCCATCGAGAAGGTCTGCGGCTCCCCGTCGCTGTTCTTTACCTCCATCTTCCGCTGTCAGGGGGCCAAGAACCTTTCCGACTATTCCCGGTCCGATATCATGGGGATCCTGTCCGAACTGCTTAACATCGACCATATCCGCGACCAGGGCGACAAGGCCCGTCAGGTGGTCAAGGAACTGACCGCCCGCATTAATACGCACCGGGCTCTGGCCGATGCTTTCCGGGCGGAGATCGAGGATGCTGATCGGGTGCAGGAGCAGATATCCAACCTCGACGTTTGCATTGCCTCCGCCAATACCGATCTGAAGGTGGCCAGGACGTCGGTCGAGAAAACCCTGGGCGACCTGCAGGCGGCAAAAGAGCGGCAGGCTTCGGCCACGTCAGAGTTGGCTCGCAGAACTCAGTTGGAAGGGACTCTGGCAGATACCTCCAACCGGCACCATGCCGCCATACAGGAAATATCCAGAGAGTTCCTTGCTCTGGAAAAACAGTCCTCGGACGTGACGCAGAAAAGTAATCGGGAGAGCGCCGACGTCGAGGCGGCCCTGGCCCGCTCGAGGAAGATCGCCGGAAATGCGACCGAGCTTCGGGAGAAGGCGGCCCGGTACGAGGCTGTGTCGGCCCAGATCGAAGACCAGCGGCGGGAGGTCGCTGGCTTCGAGCCTACCCGGGATTATTTGGCCCAGCGTCAAAGGTCCATAAGCGGCGCCAAGCTGGAACTGTCTGGCTTGAGTAACCGCCTGCAGCTTCTGGTATCCGCTCGGAACTCCGCCATGGATAAGCTGTCGGTCGAGATCGCATCGGCGAAGCGCGACTCTGCCAAATTGCAGGGGCTGGATTGCCATGGTGACGGTTCCGGTTCTCTCAATGACTCCTGCCGGTTTATCTCGGATGCCGTGAAGGCTCGTGACGGGCTCCTGGGGTTGGAGGCCCAGCGCGAGGCTCTGGTGGCTCCTGGCCAGGACGAGATTGTCCTACAGCAAAAGATTGATGTCATGTCCGCAGTGACCGATGCCGACGAGAGTGCCTATGGTTCCGACTTTGCCGCATTCCAAGAGCAGAGCGCTGGCGCTGCCCGGCTGCTGAAATCCATGGAGGACGAGCTTGCGGCTTTGGCACCATGGCACAAGCTGGTTCCCGAACTGGATATTGCCGAGGTTACGATCAAAAAAGGCACGGAGGACTTGGAGCGCATCTCCCGGGAGTCGGCGGCGGCGCTCGCCGATCTGGATAGCCGGATATCCGCCTTGCGCGACAAACAATCCCGGCTCGTTTCCGAATATGAGGCTGCCAAGTTCGCTCTTGAAGCCCAGATATCGGTGATCGAGGTAGACGTGGATATCGCTAAACAGGTGCTGTCCCTGGAACAAGAATATTCCCGTGCCCAGGCCGCCATGACCTCTGCCGAGTCTCTGCTCCGTGGGCACGAACTGCAGCGGGCCGGCCTGCTGTCAAAGGCATCCAGTGCGGACAAGGCCCGTGGAGAGGTGGAAAAATCCGAGGCCGAGATTGCCCGTCTGAATTCCTACGTGTCGTCCTTCTCGGTTTTGGCAAAGGCGTGCTCAAACGACGGCATCATAGCGCTCGAACTTGACGACGCGGCTCCCACTATTGCCTCCATCGTGAACGACCTCCTGCGGGCTTGCTACGGCTCCAGGTTCTCTATTCGGATGGATACCCAAGCGCAGAAGGTGGACGGTGGGACCAAGGAGGCTTTCGATATCGTCATAATCGACTCGGAAACGGAAAACGAGCGGTCGATTACCGAGTGCTCCGGGGGGCAGATAAGCTGGATCGAGGATGCCATTACCCGCGGCATCTGCCTGTTCAACATCCACCGTTCCGACCGGGCCTACGACACCCTTTACTCTGACGAAAAAGACGGAGCCATGGACCCGGACAAAAAAATGGAGTTTTACCAGATCAAGCGGGAATCGTTGCGGACGGGTACCCACTCCCGGGAGTTCTTTATCACGCAGACTCCCGAGATGATGGACCTGGCGGACGCCCGTATTGTTCTGGGTAATGGCGGCGTATCGGTGGACGCGAGGTGATGGGCATGAGCTTGTGGATGCGGGCTCTGGTGTTACTTCTGGGATGGGTTGTCGGGTTGCTGCTCCTGCATTCTTCAGTAGGACTCATGGATAGTAGCTTGGCAATCTCCATCATCCAGGTTACCAATTCAATATATTTTTGCTGTGGTCGTAATAAAAAATGAATGGAAGGACGGAGTAATGGAAAACGCAAAGATTTTCGCGGAAGTTCTCGACCCGAAGGCTCTGGAGCAGTTTGAAAGCGCGATGGCCCAGCCCTTCAGCGTTAAGGGCGCGCTCATGCCTGATGCCCATGCCGGCTACGCGCTCCCCATTGGTGCTGTCGTGGCGACAGATGGGGTGATCGTGCCTTCCTGGATTGGCTACGATATCGGCTGTGGCATGTGCGCAGTTCACACCACGTTCTCCCGTTTCGCGGTGACGGTAAATGCCCAGAACATTTTCGACGCGATCTACGAGAATATCCCGGTGGGGTTCTGCCATAACAACCGGGATTCGAATTGGGATTATTTGGACATTCCTCGTACCTCAGTGCTCTCCGATATTTTTGCCAAGAATGGCCTGCGCCAGCTTGCTAGCCTTGGCTCCGGAAACCATTTTATCGAGGTCGGCTATGATACTAATGACGCGGTCTGTATCATAGTCCATTCAGGGTCGAGAGGCATCGGCCACGCTGTTGCGACCCACTACATGAAGCTGGCATCCGGCGACGGGAAAGCCCGAGAGGGGCACTTCGGGTTTTCCGTGGGCTCGCAGAACGGCCAGGACTACATCTCGGACATGAATTTCTGTCTCGCTTTCGCCCTTGAGAACCGCATCCAGATCATCGAGCGCGTCTGCCAGGCCATCGAACAATTCTGCGGCGGCTGGCGCGACCCCGAGTGCATCAACCGGAACCACAACCATGCCGAGTTCAAGGATGGCCTGTGGATCCACCGGAAAGGGGCGACACATGCCGAGGCTGGTATGATGGGGGTGATCCCCGGGAACATGCGGGACGGCTCTTTCATTGTCCAAGGGAAGGGCAATCCTGACGCGCTCTGGTCAAGTTCTCACGGTGCTGGCCGGGTGCTGGGCCGCAAGGACGCGCAGCGCACGCTCTCCATGGATCAATTCGGAGAGACCATGCGCGGCATTGTCGCCAAGGTGGACGCTGATACCCTGGACGAGTCGCCGTTTGCTTATAAGGACATTTTCGAGGTAATGCGGCAGCAGTCGGACATGGTGGAGATCAAGCAGCATGTCCGACCGATCATAAACATCAAAGGGTAGTTTCTATGGAGGGTGGCGGCCTACATTATAGGCCGCCACCATGCCCATAATTGGCTATTTGGCTGCAAAGAAAATTGCCACGATGCTGAGTAGTACCGCCCCGGCCCCGGCTGTAAACCATGTCAGTCGGGAGGGGGCCTGCGTTTCCGCTTTTATCCTGGCCTTGTCCGCATCGGTATAAAGAGCCTGGAATTTCTCCGCTTCCTTCTTGTAGATCCCCTTGTCTTTCTCCAGTCCGTCCACTTTGGCCGTCAGCGCGGCTTCGTTGCTCACCAGCAAGGCCCTGTCCTTGTCGCACAGGCTGTATTTTTGCTGGTACGCCGCTGCGGCCTGCTTGTTGTACCGCAGATCGGTCAGCAGCTTGGTTGCGGTACTGTACTGGAAAAAAATCCCGGTTTCAGCGCGTAACGACTGAGCAGGGATAACCGTCAGCGCGAAACATATCAGCAAGGCGCTGGCTATCCCCTTGAGTTTGTTTTTCGATCTCATTCTGCATGTCCTCCTTGATCGGCACCTTTATGGCCGCCTCTTGTTTTTTGATCTGCTTCCGTTGGCTGTTGTTGTCAGCGATGGTCTTATCGAGCTTCGGGTACTCGACGGCCTCCCGCTGCTGGACCTCTCCATTCGCTGCCGTCACGGTGCTGATGGTGTTCTGCCTGCTCTGGGTTGCCTGTATCGTCGTCACCTGGGCTTTGGCGACCGTCCAGCGCCATGATATGAAGCAGACGACCACTATCAAAATGCCGATGGCTATCTCTTTCCAGTATTGTTTGATGGTTTTCATTTCCTGTATTTCTCCGCTTTTTTGAAGATCAGCGCCGGGTATTCGTTGACCGCTTTCCACATCGGTCTGCCGTACAGGAGGGTGGTTTCCCCCGGCGTGTGCGCCTGGTCTAGCCCCCCGGTCCACCGATCATGGGGAATGCCTTTAGCTATGGCATAGGTCCGGCGCTTCATGACCCGGCCAAGGCCGGCATTGTAACTAACCAGCGTAGCCTTCCATCCTTCGGCATCGTCCCGCATCCATTTTCTGACGTTGTTCCACGAGGTTTTATCCTGCAGCACCAGGAACGCCAGTTGGTTTTCAGGGTTGTATGGATCCTTGCGCCAGTCCCATTTCCGGAGCGGTTTCATGGTGACCGCGGACTTGAATATGTTGAAATTCTTGGTTACGGTCATCTGCACCAGGCCATAACCATCCTCGCGGGAGGTGTGCAGGTGCGCTTTGGGGTTCCATTCGCTTTCCTGCTCCACCTGCCCGCACGGGATGTATTGCATCGGCGCCGCCTGCCAGTATTTTGCAAATGAGCTTTGCAGTACCGGCCCGTATGTCGCATATCCGCCAGCGAACGCCGTTGTGGCTGTGAGCAGCAGCAGTATGACTATGCTCAATCGTTTCATGTGGCCACGACGTAGAGGACCACGCAGATCAGCAGAATGAGCGCCTGGAATACCTTGGCCGCCCCATCGGGTGATGCAACTGCCGATGCGTAAATGTCGGGGAGGTTGATGTCGGGCAGGATCCCCCACTTGTCGGTGATCCCGATAATGAACAGGGTCATGAGTAGCACGAGGCCGACGACGCCGGTGGTGAACAGTGCCAGTTGCAGGCTGGCAAAATTCGGGGTAAAACACAGGCCGGCAAGGACTACAATAATCAGCGGTAAAAATCTTTTAATCACGGCTTTTCTCCTTGTGCTTTGTGGATCTCGCTGGCTCCGTCCGACTTTTTGAAAAAATCGGAGCCATGCGCAAAAACCAATGTCAACATCATGGTAATCAGCGCTACGACTATGTTGACCGCTATCGCGCTGATCGTTCCTCGGTCCTGCAGGCTCTTGGCTGCTTCCTGCCCATGTTCGACTCCCTGGCGCTTGATGCATTCCGTTTGGATTGTCGAAATCTTTTCGAGTTTCAGCTTGAGCCTGGTGATGTCATCTCCGTGTTCGTCGATGCGTTCCCAAAACTCCCTATGTTCCTGGCTGTCCCGAAGCTGCCGGTCGTTGATCAGCGTCAGTTCGGTGAGCGCCTCTGCGATTTTCGGCAGGGCACCCTTTATCTCGGCCACATCCTGTTGCACATGGCCGACCGCCAATCGTAATTCCTCCATCTCGCCCATCCTGGTGTTCTCCGGTCGTTTGTAGTTTTTTGAGTATCAGGCCGTGAGGACTCTGATTTTTACATCGAACCGACTATGGTGCTCAAAGTGTCCACTGTCGTGGCGGCGTCAATGTTCGTTTGCAATACAGCGTATTTCTCTCGGATCGTAACCCGGGACGCCTCGGCTGCGGTAGCCTCGGCTGCGATGGTTGCCTTTATATCCAGCGGTGCGAATTCTGCCGCTCGCTTTTTCCTGCGGATTTCGTGTGCGATGGTCTTCGATTTATCCAGATTGACTGTTATGCTCATGCCGTGTACTCCCATGCTGCCCGGAATGTCCTATCGGTTGGTATGTCTGCCGAGTCTACTATCTTGAATGCCTTCCCTGCCGGGACGTCTTTGGCTGCGATCTGCTCAATAGTCAGGCCGCATTCAAGAACGGGTATAATTACTGCTACTCCACCATCGTCAGTTGGGTAAATAATCCTACTTGCCATTTTTAACCGTCCTTTTTTATCTCAATACGGCCAGAAATATATATGCAGCATCAACTGGAGAACCTGTGTCATTGGCTATAAAAAATCTAAAACTAGAATTGTACGGGGTATAGTTGGTATTAGCCTTTCCGAACGGGTTAACTCCAATTAGGCCATAAGCCCCATTTACCTGACCAGCAGTTGCTAGTACGGCATACAGATTGTCGATCATGTTAGACTCAAAGTTGAATGTAAAATCACCGACGCCATTGTCTGTGATACTGGATACATTCAATCCTGTGCGGATGGCAACTGTACCAACACTAGTGAAGTTAACCCAGGCTTGTATGTTGTACGAGCTTGCCGCCAAAAATTGCGATGCATAATATCCGCCTACGGTATTTGCGTTTCCTGCCGACGCCGCATAATTGACCGATTGGCTACCAATATTGCTGGTGGTGATTGCCGTTGACGCCGGCTGGTAATAGCTCGATGCCTGGCCATTGAGCCGCCCTGAGTCGCTGGCCCATGAAGCCGCAGCTACCGATTGGCTCCCTATATTCGATGTAGTGATAGCTGTGGAGGCCGGCTGGTAATAACTCCCATGCTGACCATCGAGGGTATCTGCGTTCCCCGCACTTGAGGCTGATCCTGCCGACGTCGCATAATTGACCGATTGGCTACCAATGTTGCTGGTGGTGATTGCCGTTGACGCCGGCTGCCGGGTATCGATATCGCTTTGCAGTTCTGCCAGGGCGGAGTTGAGATTTGTGGATGTCAGGTTCCCGTTGGCCGCCGTAGTGATCGTGTTGTTGGCTGCGACAATAGTCTTGTTCGTCAGCGTCTGGGTATCGGTCGTACCAACTACGGATCCTATGACGCCGTGTACACCGGCAGTGGCCGATGTATGCGACGTCAGGGTGTCCTTCAGGTATAGCGTCCGGTTTGCGAGCGCTTGCGGTGCGGTATCGAGCAGGTCTTGGGTGATGATGTCACCAGTAGCGGGCACCGAAACCGCAGCCGTCCAGGTTGATACTTCTGTCAGATTTAACATGAATGCCTCGTATGCTATGCGCTACACGTTAGGGAAACGTCATAGTCCAATCGACCTGAATTTTGTACGCTGCGCTTTTTGTGATGGCGGACACGATAAGGTGTGCGAACATCTTTCCGGATGCACTCAGCAGCCCTAGCTCAGTGTATGTGTAGCTGCCACCGTCTGTGGCTCCCATGGTGGCCGAAAACGTCACCTGATTGTATGCCGGATAACTCGTAGTAACCGCCGCAGAGAACTGCTGGGCCTGCATCGCTGTGTCCGTGGACGTGACCGCCGCAGTGCCGGTGCCGAAGGCGATGGTGGATATATAATCGTTCAAATAGTTGGCATCATGCGACAGCAGTTTTGCAAGGATGGTCTTTCCGACGTTGACGACAAGGTTGTGATCATCCCACACGACTTCCCGTCTGCCATCGTTATAAATCTTGGTGATAACTACGTTACCAATCACTTTTATAAATTCTTCCACTCTATCCTCCGTAAACGGACAAGGCTGCTACCGTGTTATCTGATGCGTTTAATTTTCTAACGACGACTTGCTCCAGCATTGGGCCATTGATCCCCACCTTAAGGTTGGGGGCTCCCACCACATGCCCGGCTCCAACGTAAATCATGCCGGGTATCAGGGTATCGCTCACAGCAGCATTGGTTGTAACGAGTATCGTTTCCGAGATGCTGATCGATTCATTCGGAGCGATGCTTTTTCTCAATGGGGCATCCATAAAATAAGTGCCGCCAGCCCGATAAGTGGCGGCTACGGTCTTGATTTTTGCTATGAGCGCGGTTGCCTCGGTACTGGATAGGTCGTTTGGGATCGACATATCCAGCAAGAACCGGCACGGTGCCAATGATTGCTGGCTGGCGTCCATCTCGTCGAGGTGGCTCATGGCGTCCAAGAAGTTCACATCGACGCCGAGCGCGTCCTTAACCAGTTTCGACATCGACAGGTTATTTGCTTTGATGGCCGTTATTTCTTTGATCGCCCGGAGCAAATAATCGCTGTCGCTCTCCCCGTCGTCCCGATACACTCCACAGTGGTCGCGGAACCATGTATCGGCCCATACCCCCGTTGCCGAATGCATATAGGCACACTGCTCCGCCTGGTCTGCGTTGCTATTTTGTTCTTCCAGCGCCCAAGCGTATGTCTGCATCTCCAACCATGTCATGTTGGTCGGGTAATATAGGCTCGTTGATCCGGACACGGTCTGGCTGTTGATATCGAGTATCCCGCGGGCAAGTTTACCGGCGTAGCTGCTATCCAGAAGCGTTGCGCTGATACCGCTGATGGCATTCATCGCCGTTATCGCCTCGGCTACGGTAATACTGGAAATGTCGATTATGGTGGCTGCCGTGGCTGTCGTTATGGAGATCTTCTGCTTCGCTATCGACAGCGTGATCTGGGCCGCTGGCGTCAGCGTAGCAATGGCTTGGTTGCCAGGCTCTTTGTTAAATACCCGGTTCAGTCGTTTGAGCAGGCTACGTATCATGATGCGGTCACCGTCTTTGTGCCGGGCAGGTACACCTGGTTGGCTGCGGGCGTCATATCTGCGGTGGGGGCTGAAATCACCGCATTGTAAACCCCGCTTATCCCCATGATGCGCTCCACCATCTCATTGTAGATGAACGCCTTGCCGACTCCGAGGCTGTTAACGTAGGTGTCGATGGTGCTTTTCACCGTGGATATGACTGTTGCGGAGTCGTATCCCGTTTGCAGGGTGATGGCGACACTGAAATTGATCGCCGTCTCGGTAGCCGCCATAACGGTGACCACGACGCCAGCCGCTTTGTATCCCGCCACAATCGTCCCATCCGTATTGGTGTATCCGTCGATGATCTTTTGGGTCGCGGCAACCAGGGCCGCGCTGGTCCCTCCCGTGCCGTTGTAAATATACAGGTTAAGCAATCCTGCAGGCTGCGTGGTGTTGGTGATGAATAGTTCTTCCACCACGGCGTCTGATACCGAATCGGTGGTTATGCCCGACGCATCATAGAGGGCTGCGGTAGTCGCCCCGTAGACCAATGCTGCTGGTGTCGCTCTGGACAGAGACGAGATGTAATTTAGGAACCGGATCCGGCGTTCTTCTTCTGTTTCCTTTTCAGTTCCGCCTGTCGTTGCTGATGTGTTGGTGCATGCCGTCGCCGACGAGGACGAGGCAATTTTGGTTATCTGGCCGGCTGAGACATTGCCGGCAGTCCCGGCCACACTACATTCGATATGTGCCGTTACGCTGGTGTTGCCGTTCGTAATGTATGCATCGTCGGTGGTTACGAACGTGACGGCGTTTTCAGCCGACGACGGGTCGGTGGAGACGATGGTCCCTTTGGCAATCAGGGTATCTTTTGTGACCGCTGTTCCTACGCTGAAAACCACGTACCCGGTAGATTTCTGCGCCGATTTTAGGGTAAAGGAAAACGCACGGTAGAGGGATATCGGAATCGCTTTTTTGATCGCCTGGTAAAACGATAGATCGCGGGATTCCATCTCGACGGCAACCGTCTCGAATTTTGACCGGATCTTGGACCCTTCGGTGAAGTCGGTTATTGCCGAGCAAATCCCGGTGAACCATGTCTTCATCCGCGAGTATCGCGTCTCTGCTGTTACGATTTCGAATGCCATGATTTTATCGTATCCAACGTGTAGCGTATGTCAAACAGTTTGCCTACGACAATGGGATGCTGACCAATGTGGATGGCAGATTGTTGATCGGTTGCACCGTGCCCTCGAAATAGAATGCGTCCTCGTTTTCCTTCAGTACCGCATTGGTCACGTCCTGCACCCTTGGGTCGGATTTTATTGTGTTGATGCATTCGAGCAGGATGCGCTCCTGCTCGATCTCCGTGTTGACCTCGCCGATGTAGGCAGGCACCAGCGACCCATACCCTGGGTGTCCCAATTCGGTGAGTTCCCCCTTCATGGTCATGATGCGGTGTTGCAGTTGCATTTCCAAATTCGTCATGCCCGCAGCCACGGTGATATCCGAGCCTTGGGACGCTATTATGTTGCCGTCGTCGTCCAGATACTCGTCGATGCCGAACAGCTTGGATTCCAGATCGGTCTTGCTGGTTGTGCTCACTCCAGAGGTCGTGCTGCTATCTCCCGGTATGAGTATTTTGTCTCCCGGCTTGAGTACGGCCAGTTCCTTCGCGTGGTTCGACACCCTGGCGTTTGCCTCCAGGGGGCTTTCGAGCGGGTCATCAAGCGTGATGCTGCTGCTGGTAGCGCTGTTTACTGTGGAGGTGGATCCGTCAGGAAATAGGAGGATGCTCCCGGGCACCGGGGTGGGGGAGAGAGCAATCGGGAGAACGGTGGTCCCGGCAGGGATGGCGTATGCCGTCAAGGTGGCGGCCAGTTCCTCTGACACCGTCGACTCGCTGATATATGGGTACTCGATGTTGTTCAGCGTGGCGATAGACTTCCAGGTGGCCCCTGTGGCCTGCGCAATGCTGTATATGGTATCGGAGTTGGTGATCGAACGATAGCTCGACGCCTTCGGGGCCGTCGTCTCGATGGTGCTGGAAAATATCGTGTCTTCCGGTATGCCCATCTTTACGACGGTCCCGTCAGCATATACCGTGCTCGGCAGGTCGACAGTCATTATCTCCGTGGCACTGCTCGTGCTGCTCGACGAGGTGCTGGTGGAGGTGCTGCTCGTGCTCTGCTGAAACAGCCCCGAATTGTTCTGCAACGAAAACAGAGACCGCAGACTGTTCCGTATGGCGTTGACCAGTTCGCTGGGGGCGTTTGCTATTTGAATCACCGCTGCCAGCACCGTTTTTGCGAGAGAAATTGCCGTGGTAATTACCGAAGCGGCAAGATTCACAAGCGAGGTTATCCCATTGGCAAAATTGGACACCGCCGTGGCTATCGTATTCATGGTGGTTATCAGCGATGTCATGGTGCTGGTGACCGCCTCGTAACCATTTGCTATGGTTGTAATGATGGAGCCCCAAGTATTCAGGGTCGCCGCGCAATCGGAGAAATCGCTGGTGCTGATTACGTCGGTACTTTGGTACGGAGATTTGACCCGCCCCCCATCCTGGCCATCATACCTCCGCATGCCCGTCATCTGGATATCGTATTGGTAAAGCAGGGGCCGCTGGATGTTTCTCGTCAGCGTGAAAACGTTAACCTGGATTATCCAATATTCACGGTCGCTGAAATTAAGGAAGCGCAGTTCCAGTTCGCCTACCTGGGGCGTTTTGGCAAGATCGCTGTTGAGTTGGTATGTCCCATATCGCTCGTAAAATGAGAGCAGGCTCTGCTCCATGGTACGGTACCGGGCCGGCCCGGTAGTCCATGCATCGCTTTTGACCTTATCCCCCCGCTGCAGGCCGAAAACACCAGACACACGGAATTTGGGCGGAGCTATCCCTATCTTGTCTTCATGACTACCAGCCTGGGTCAGCGTCAGGGTCGCCCGGGGCGTCCATATCGCGCTGTAATTCTCCGGGCTGATATACAGGGGCAACTTCCATTCGAGTTTTTGGGTCTTGTTGTTGTAGCACTCGAACAGAAACGGTAATTGCTGCGTCCCGGCGTCGATCACTGTCGGAGACCATGGGCCGAGCCACGATCCTGCGCCATTTCCTACGGTCTTTGCCATTTTTGAGCCTCTATGCGCGTTCTTCCGAATGATCTGCCGGGGTATCGCTGCTGGCCGGGGCCAGTTTGATCTGAGACTCCGCCTGAGATTTGATTTTTTCGATCAATCCGGAGAGGCAGGACAACACGGCGTTGGTTTCGTTGACGGTAAGTTCGAGAAGCAATGGGTTGGACATTGATATGTTCCTTTCTGTTTATACTGCCGCTGCTGCGTCTCTCGCCGCGGCTTCAGCCATGTAGAGGGAGAATAGGATATTATAGACTTCCTGGTGCGTGTAGCTGGCTCCGGTAGCCTGCCCGGTAGAAGGGTCCAAGGCTGGGAATGTCTTGGCAGCATCGAACGGTGCTGTAATGTTGCCACAGAGCTGTGTGATAACCTTGTCACCAAGTTGAGTAGCCGTTTCCTCCACGAAGAGGACGCTTGGCGTTCCTCCGCAGGGATTCTCGACCACTGTACGACAGGAACGTTGCCACTGTGTCCCGGTTACAGGGGATTCTTTGTAGTTCGTTGTAGTAGACATGTTTTCTCCTTATGACAAAGTCATTGTATAGTTGCGCGTTAAGCCATCAGACCCACGCATTTGAAACTTAATCTGTGTGTTGGAAACTACCGTTATTTGGAAGTCATTTGTTGCAGATAGTGCTTGTGAATTGGTGAGGTTACACTTTATATTTCCTGCGCCTATTGTTAGATTGCTGTATATGTAGCTACTTCCATTGACCTGTAGCTTGTTCACTCCATCGTCTGCGTAAGTCCCAACAAGGACGTTACCAGACGGGGCAATCCTCACACGCTCGGCACCACCAACAGTAAATCCTAGAATAGGACTAGAAGAATTTCCAGATATGTAAGTAGCTGCGTTACCCCAAACCAAGGAATAACTGTCAGAAAGTGATATATTTGATGAAGCAACCTGCAACCTTCCCATGCCGTTGTCGGTACTGGTGCCTATGAGGACATTGCCGGAAACTGAAATTTGCATCCTTTCTACATTCTGTGTAACAAACCGCATGTATGCGTTGTCACACCATGAGGTTGAGCCTATTGCAATCATGTTCTGGTGCGAGGGTTTCGTACCCGTATGATCAGAGCAGTCAAAGTGACGCTCATATGAAGTACTGTACGGATATGCTCTGATTGATAGGCTACCATCCACCTGCAACTTGTTCACACCATCGTCAGTTGTGGTACCTATGAGTACGTTGCCAGGGGCAGTAAGGGACAGCACATTAGCCTGACCATAAGGTGCAACACCAAATACCCCTGCAACATTGTTTATGTTCCACCATGTATATGGTCCAGCCTGTTTTAATGTAATAAGCTGGTTGTTTGTTGCCCCAGACAGCACCATGTTACCATTTGCATATATACCGCCATTTACTTGCAACTTGTTCACACCATCATCAGTGGTGGTGCCAATGAGCAGATTGCCACTATCTGCGGGTATCCTGGCATATTCAGCCCATGTGCCAGCATTGTTGATCATGCCAAACATTAATCCACGGTCTGTAGCAGCCCCGGAATTCCCCCTAAACCGGATTGCCCCGCCCATTGCGCTGCATGAAATAAACCGTTCCACCTGATCACTAACAAAGGTCAGATTCCCACTCAGTTTTTCTGAACCATTTACCTGTAGTAAATTTACCCCATCATCAACTGAACTACCTATCATTATCCGGGTAGTCTCAAGATACTGGATTATCGCATTACAGTCTGCAAGCAATACAGACTGTCTGTAAGCAGTTGCATCACTCTCTGCAGAAGACTGTACTAGAGGGACTGCATCCATAGCAGTCTTTCTCGATGTCAATAAATCAGCACCAGATAGACCCAGCATCTATTTACTCACTTTCACTGTTGACGATACCATAGGATGTTTCTTCCCCGTATAGGCGCACAGGCAGTCTCCCTGGACAACTCCGGCCACCGCGCCGCTGCCGGAGCCGTCAATCTCCACGGTGCCATCGGAAGTCCATACGGTCTTGCCCTTGACGTTTACGGTGCATTTCCCGGCCACGACGTTCACGGTATAGTCACCGGTCTGGATCGTCAGGCTGTCATGTCCCTGGACGCTGGTGTCTCGGTTCCCGTCCTTGTCCACGGTGATGTCGGTCTTGTTGCATTTGAAGTGGTAGCGGCGCTTACCTGCAGGTACGTCACTCCGTTTGCCCTCGATCTGGTTTTGGGGGAGGGGTAGATACCCTATTACGACGGGCTCCCAAAAGTTTCCGTTTATGAAGCTCACCAGTACCACGTCGCCAGGGTCCGGCGACCACTCTTCTCCGGTCTGATAATTGATTTTGGTATGCGCTACAGGGACACCATAAATATCTGGGTATCCCCCCATCAAGGACACATTCACAAGCGTGATGCCGGTGGTGTTTTTGGCGTCGTCTTTGAACAGTACCCCGTTGGGCATTATCGTCCCGCGCAGCAGCCGGTCGACGTTCGCTATCTCTTGGAACGCAGGATGCGTCCGTAGCGTCTCCTGCAGCCGTGCCCCGGTTTCATCCATCATACTCACTGCATTATTCCCCCTGTCGTGAGATTGGACTTTTTGATTTCCGCAGCATCCTGGCCGCGTGTCACCTGGTACGCCGTGGTGAACTGCGGCATCGGGTTGACGTTGTATTGATGCGATACCTGTTCCACCAGGTACTCCTTGAAGTTGCTGGTGTTGCCCTGGCGCACCACCAGACAATGCCCGGCCCGGATCTCGGGGCGCAGGTGCGTCAGGATGGTCCCGGATTCGTAGGTGTGATTTTCCTGATACCAGTTCCAGAACAGCGTCGCCCGTTCCTGTGATGGTGCCCACGCAATTTTCTGATTGGCTGCGCTATCGGACATGGGGTCGGTAACGTTCACCGGCACGAAGACGTCGTCTATGATCTTGCTGCAGTAACCATGGAGGGCGATGCTATCCGCATCGAATTTGGTCAATTCGCTGTTCGACATGACGATATCGATACATTCGGACACGGCGTATTTGTAAAGCGTTGGCCAGTAGCACAGCAGGTTGATCCTCTCTGCATCGCTCACGCCCAGGTCGTCGTTGATGATCTCCGTATCGTCTACCAGGTGCAGGTCCACGCCCGCCTGGCTCCGGTCTGTCTCGCCGAATGTCGTGATGGGGTTCCGTTCCAGGATTACCTCGAATTTCCCCACGTCGCTCACGCTGGTGTCGGCGTTCAGCATGTTGTATGGACGGTGGGACAGGCGCGACATGGCGTCCCAGACGGTGGTGTTCTTGATGAACATGATGCTCGGATCCCACACCATCCAGGTGTCGTCGGTATCGGTTTTGAAGTCCATGTTTTTGACGACGCGGTTGTTCAGTTGGTTCAGGAATAACAGCGCCAATTGCTCAAACTGGCTCGCCGCCGTCCCGGTTTGCAGCACGACGCGGGCCATATAGCTTTTGATGTAGTCTTTGACTCCTTGCTTTCCGTCGTCCGTCTGGTCAACGAATGCAGCCCGCCCCAGCGATTGGTTGCTTTTTTGTATCTGCGCCGCCGAAATGTCCCACCCAATATCGTGCTTGGCGAGCAGCTTGCCGACGTCCTGGCCGCTCACTTTTACCTGGCGGACTGGATGCACATCTCCCTGGCGGACCAGAGAAGGCCGGTCTACCAGCCCCAGCATAACCGGCTGCATGCCCTTGCCATCCCCGGCATCCAGTTCGATGGTGATCATGTCGTCTGGTTCCAGAATCTCGTGATAGTATTTCATGGCGCCGCCGTCTTTGCTTTTCCATGACTTCACTTGTTTGTACGGCAACATGATTTGCCATGTCCCGGCAGCCCGGCCATACGCCTTGTTGGTGGCGATGCTCAGGATATCGTTGGATAGATCGGCCTGCGCCTGGCCTCCTGCGAGCAGGTCATAAATCAACACCCGGCAGCGGGGCGAATATGTTTGAAAGTATGGCTTCACAGAAATCTCTGCATTCCTGCTATGGAAAATTCGGAAACGACGATGGCATGTTTTCCGATGCGCAACGAATAGCGCTCAAACTGGCAATGTGCGTAATATCCGATAGTTTCTTTTCGGAGTTTGTCGAGTACCTCAATGTCAAAAAAACCGTCTGTTATCCACTGGCTCCCGGTGATGGGGACCAGGCTCGTTGCGGTCTTTGGATACCCTGGCATTGCAGATTCTTTTTTGACCGTTATCTGGTCCAATGCCTTATTGCTGACCAGCAGTATCTCGCCACTGAACGTGTACTTTATGTTGCCGGGCACCATGTCCTGCGCTTCGAGATCTCCGACGCCATACAGCCGCTGCATATCGTTTTCCGTGGTTATGGTGACGTTCTGGGCCATGCCCACCGCTACGCCGCCAATTTTAAGCACGATGTTGTTGCCGGTGACGTTCGGGGTATTGACCACCGCGCTGGCGATGTTGGTTATGGTATCGAGCAATCCCATGTTTGAACCTTCTCTCGTGATGCCTTCATGGTAGCAAATCTGTAGCGCATATCAAACAGTTTGGTGGGAATACCATTCAGGCGGGGCGAAAGCGCGTTATCTTACGCATAACCGGCGAGAGCTTTGCCGATTGAGCATTGTAATGCGCGTTGTGGCGATATCATTCTGGCGGGGCGGCTTCTGGTCCCTGTCGAGGTCCGAGCATTTGGCGCACCGAATGGTGGCCACATCAAAAAAAACGAGGTGAGATATGGAAAATCAGGCAGCAAATAATGTGCAGGCGGTTTTCAGTTTCGATTCTCAAGCTATCCGTGCTGTAACTCTGGCCGACGAGGCATGGTTTGTCGCCAAGGATTTGGCCGTGGTCCTGGGGTACACCAACCCCCAGAAAGCAATTTCCGACCACTGCAAGTATGCCAAATTGTTAAAAGGTAACGAATCGTTACCTTTGACGGACAGCCCCCGCGGGATCACTGTTATTCCGGAGGGGGATATGTACCGGCTGATCGTTCGTTCCAAGCTGCCGTCTGCGGAACGCTTTGAACGGTGGGTGATGGACGAGGTTCTTCCGCAGCTACGCAAAAACCGGGCATACTCGATGCCGGCGCTCCCCACGGATCCCATGCAGCTTCTCAAGCTGACCTTCGACGCCATGTCGCAGATGAATAGCCGGGTCGATACCGTGGAGGCTTCGGTTACGAAGATGCTGGACACGGTCCGCTTGCACCAGTGGCAGGCATATGAGCTAAAAAACATCGTCACGGAGAAGGTTCAGGAGCTTCACGAGATTTATGGCGTCCGGTGCCCGCTCCTGTTTCCTGGCATCTGGAATCTGTTGAAGCGGCAGTTTCAGGTGTCGTCCTATACGGCGATCCCCACCATTCGGTATGACGAGGCATGCGCCTTTGCCAAAAATATCACGCTGTCGCAAATGCCTGATTATGTGGTTAATGCGGCCAAGAGCGCAGGCAAAAAGGCGTGATTCCAGTGGCTGTCACCCTTGCATGATCAAATGTCTGGTGTTATAAGGGGGGAGTGGTTGTCACTCCCCCCACTTGGAGGCTATTATGAAATGGTTTTTAATCGCATTTATGTTGTTATACCCAATTGCGGCAAGTGGCGGTGACATAGTGAGTAAAGACACTATCTTTGAAACTGTTTCCGAAGACGGTACTCTTTATTCTGTTAAATCTACTAGCGCGAGAGGCACTTATTTTTGGTACGAAGGCGGCATGAGGTGTGTGGCTAAATTAGCCAAAAAAACACTCAATGTAAATTGCGCCGAGACCACGTATGTGTTTCACGAAGACTCTGGCGACGTGTTTATTAGGTTAAATGGTGCTCCTGCTATTGTTCTGCAGGATGCTGCTATTGGCAATGGCATGTATAAATCAATAAAAAGACATGCGGCCATGAAATAATCCCAATGGTCGCATGCTGGTATCTTTAGTTTGTCCCTATATTTAACTTTTGGGCTCCTAGATATCTCTTTTTCTCGCCCAAAGCATTTGTTAACGTTTCTATTGCCGTTATTAATTTGTCAGTCCCTTGCAACATAACTGCGCCCTCAGTTTGCGACATGCCAATTGCTTTCTGATTGATCCCTTTACCCCCATTTGTTTTTTCCAAATAACTATCACTTGGTACTTTCTCTGGGTCGATATTCGTGAGCGACGTTGTCATCTGCTCGCCCCCCAAAAACAATGATGCAGTTTTTTCTCGATACAAGTTATTTCTATACCTTTTTAAATATGCGCGAGATCCTGGGAGCGGATTTCCATTAGAATCAAGGTGACCGCTATATGCCAACAATGCTTTTTCGGGATCGTTGGGGTATTTTTTTTTCGCATCTGCCAATATTTTAAGCCCTATTGCTGTATTCCTGAATGGGTCTTGCAACTGTTTTACAGTGCCATGGTATTTGGGGTTATCTTGGAATAGTCCTACACCCTGTCCATTGGGTGATATTGCCATAGGGTCAAATTTAGGATTTTCTGTGGCGGCAAGCGCAATAGCTTCTGCTGGGTCGATGCCGCGCCTTCTCGCTGCATCGGTTATCATCTCTCTGTACCCGTGAGTATTGATAAACATTTTATCTGCCACAGTAGTTTTCATTTCTGACGGGGATGGGGCTGTGGTCCCAAAGTTAAACAGGCTATCGGTCATGCCTATCATTTTTTTGAATTCTGGGCGATTCATAACCGTTTCGGCTGCTTTCAGTATCGCTTCCTGTATGGGGGCAACGATCCTATCTACAATCTCCCCTGTTTTGACTTCTAAGTTGCTGGTTCTCGCCATCCGGTTTAATTTGTCGGCGCCGGGCAGCGTCCCGTATGCGGCTTCCATTCTGGCCGCCATCTCTCTCTCTCTCTTAGTTCCTGTCTTCAGGTGTTTAAGATCTTTCCCACTACGGGCCGCCTCTGTTAAAATACCGGAATCATCGAGTTTTATAAGAGCATCTGCGCTTTGTGTGGTCAGCCCCCAGGTTTCAATTAATTTTTTGAGTCTTACAGATTGCCCTTTTTTAGTCGTCCCTACACCTACGTCCTTAATTATATTATGGAGCGCGTCAGGATGCATGATCGGGCCTTCTTCTCTTGCCTTTTCAATGTCATACAATTTGTCTTCTGTGAGCTCACCGTTAAACCCTCCCAAAGCCTTCCATAACAAGATTTCCCCGGGGGCGGTTCCAGCGCTTTTAAATCCGTTCTGCGCCACGTTCATAAACTCGGACGACTTGGCATATTGCTTATAGCTTGTCCCGTCTTTGAGCGCCATCACAGCGCTTGCCAAGGCTGCTGCCGTACCTGCCTGTGCGTCGCTCGCTCCGGCTCCATGCATGGCTGTCGCGGTGATGTTGGTGTTCCTGGCTACCATGTTCATGAGTTCGGACATGCGGGCCTTGTCCATACCTTTTTTGACAGCTTGTTCCATCGTGGCTATGGCACCGACACCCATATTGGCATTGCCGGTCGCCTGGTACATGGTCCCGTACATCCCTGCTGCCATGCTTGGATCTACACCGTAGGCTCTGCCGAATGCTGCCGACAGCCTTGTGGCTCCTTTAGCTCTGTCACCGCTCATCCCCGCAGATTGACTGACATGCTCCATGAGCCCCATGTATTCCAACGAATCCATGCCAAGGCCGGCGCCGTCCTCAAAGCCGTCTTTGATGCCTCTTGCTCCCAACGTAGCTTCATGCCCCACCGACTGCTGATACTTTGCCCTCGATTGTGCCAGAAACCCCAATATACTGAATCCACCGACTGCCGCCAGCGACCACCCGAGCGCTTTCTTGAACGCCGAACTACCCCCATTAGGATCGTCTGTTCCGTTTTCTCTCCGCCCGGGTGCTACCTGCCCATAGTCTCCGTGCTTCGCGTAGTATTGTTCTGCTGCTGTTTGCCTCTTTTGAGCGGGCGTGTTGTCGCTTTTGTTTATTTCTGCTGCACGGGCATAATATTGCGCTTTAGGAGAAGTCTTGTGCAATCCTTCGATATCGGATCTGTTGTACGGCTTCGGTAGTTTTATGAGCTTGTCATAGTCTTTGGCCATTTCGGCAACGGCACGCCGCGACGCATCCATTTCTTTTCTGTATGATTTTGCCAACTCATTTGCGGACCGCATACCATTCAGGTTTTTTGAATCACCGAGTCCAGGCACATTCATTTTTATGTCGGTGTGAGATTCCGCTTTTTCCATCTCTGTTTTGAAGCCACCGACCGCCTTGGTTGCTTCCAGAACCTTCTCGGTTCCATTCACCTTAAGGTCTATACTGAGTCCCATGTTTCGCCTCCACGTATCGCAGTTATCCGTTTTCTAAACGACCACAGGCCGGAGCGCTATGCCCCGGCCTGTTTGGGAACTTCAACTGGCTTCCACTGGTCACCGCGCAGTATCTCTTCCAAGTCTATATCCTCTCCATTTTCGAGACGTTCTAGGATTTCGTCCGCCGTGGAGTCGCTTGATATTTCTACTCCGCATTCTGGGCACTGGTCGCGGTATGTCTTGTATCCACATTTGAAGCATGTTTTTAGCGACTTGCCGTCTGCGGCCAGGTGCATCTCATATTCGAGCGTGATCTCTTCATCGGTCACGTTCTGGTACCGTGGGTCAGTCGGCGGCAGGTTGTACGTCTTTCGGAACCAAAACCGTAGCTTGTCCATCTCCCGTGGGACCGTTTCCGCTATTGTCCTTGGGTCGAAAGGAGTTTAAGTAGTTCTGCACCTCGTCCCATACCGCGAATACCGCATCTTCGTCTTCTCCGTCATAGAGGTCCGCCATGTTGAACCACGCAGGGAGTTCTTCCTCATTGACTGTGGTGACAAAGCTGAAAATATACGAAATCAGCAATGCTATTTTGTCCATTGTTCCTGCCGCAATTGTCCCGGCTGCTGACATGCTCGCGGCATTTTTTACAGATATGTTCTTTTTATCGAGAAGAGAGGGGCGGCGGATGGTGAACGTACCGGCGTATTTGCTTCCGAATGGCTTCCCGGTGGTTGGGCAGATTGCATTTTCGATGTTGAAACTGGTCTTGAGTTGGATGGACATAATGCCTCCTGGTAAATTTAGGCGGGGAGGGGCTACCTCCCCGCTTGCCATGCGCTACGCTGCGGTTATGCTGTTTCCTTGTGGCGGGCGAAGATCTGGAACGATTCTCCGGTGATGCTGTGCTTGTTGTACTTCCGGCTGTGGGTGTTGAATTTGCAGCCCGAATAGCTCTCGACGGTTTCGCCAGACACGCTGTCAACGACCTCTACCGCCAGTTCGGGAGCGGTAAGCCATCCGGTGCTGTTGGGGATAAATCCGAGCTTCACCAACGTCTGGGATTTCACGAAGTATTTCTCTCCGCTGATCCGGTGTGTCAGCTTGCCGGCCTCGAAGCCTGCCACCTCCAGGTCGCCGATGCCATCGACTTCCTGGAGTCCGAAATCGTCGTCAAAGGAGACGTTCTGGCACATCCCTATGACGATTCCTTTGATCTTCAGTAGTACCCTGTTGCCGGTTGCTGTATCAAGTGCCATGGGCTATTCCTCCTTGCAATCTGTTTGATATATGCTACAACGCGACCACCGTTTTCCGAAGGAGTTTGTCGTGCATTTTAACTGTAAAACTTACGATCCTGTGCTTGTCTCCGGTATAGCCAGCGAATATGCAAATGGCGTTGCCATGTGGAGGCTTGCCGAAAAACACCACATTGCTTCAAAAACATTAAAAAAATTGCTTTCTGGTATCGGTGTCCAACACCGGGGGGTGAAAGCCGCTATCAACGTTTCCCGAGAGCACGCAACGGCCAATTTGGCCCGGCGCAAGTTATCACCGGAGAGGCGAGAGCAATTTTGTTCCAGGTATAATTCTGGGTTAGTTTCAGTCGCAGATCTGGCTGCCGAGTTCGATATCAGCGAGAGCAATGCTAGAAAAATATTGCGAGACCAAGAGCATATTTTCCGCGAGCCTGCTTTTCGCTCATACCATGTCAACTCCGACTTCTTTTCTGTTATCGATTCTGCGACTAAAGCATATTGGTTTGGGTTTATTATGGCTGATGGTTGCGTATTTAGTGGGCGGAGTCCTGGGCTACGTATTGGGCTTAAAGCGTCAGACAGCGGCCATTTAGAGTCATTCAAGGTAGCCATACGTTCAGACCATCCTGTAAAGTTTTCTACTCACAAATACATTTTGCATGGTGAAACGCGTCATGCGGAGGCATGTGCCATTGATATAAGAGACAAAACCCTCTTTGATTCTTTGGTATCCCACGGATGTATCCCCAATAAAACAAATGTTGACACTGCTGTCACTGGGATTCCTGACCGTTTGTTCCGGCATTTTGTTCGTGGTTATTTTGACGGTGATGGGTGTATTGTCTTCCACTCCCGGAAAAACAGGACTTCCAAAAGTGGCCTCCCGACAATCGAGCAGGCTTGGTCTTGCGTTGGGAACGGTTCTATCATGTCCTATCTTAGAGATGGCATATGTCAATGTACTGGTTTGGTTCTTTCTGGAATAAAACAACATCATGGATGTTGGCATTTGCGAGCAAGCGGAATTCATAAGGTAGAGTCTCTGTTCCATTTCCTTTATGATGACGGCGGCCCCTTTCTCCAACGAAAAAAGATTAAATGGGAGAAAGGGCGCCGCATCATGGGATTATATGCCTATTGAAAACTTCGTAGGCTGCAGATGGAATGTACTAAACACGAAATTCACGGGAAGTATCGGTTCTGCCCAATAGTCAACATACCGAACGGTTCCGTCCACCCGCAGTTGCGTGGATTTCGGGTCGTAGTTACGGATGTACCCGTCGCGCTTGGCGGCGGCCAGGACCGCGTTGGTCACGTTGACGATGGTAATGTCCAGCGTCTCGGTGCCGGCCTGCCCAACCAGCGCCTCGTGCTCGTTGCGAACCTGGCGGGCGATATAGTCGGCGCCGCGACCAACCGAATATTCCAGACGGTACAGGTCGTCAGTCTGGTTCCATGTGGTGATCTGGCGGCTGATAACATACCCGCTCCCGGCTACCGCGTCGGGAATAGGCGGAGCCAGGCCGGCATCAATCAGCGTATCGACTTCCGACTTTCTCAGTTCGACTTCGAGGCCGAGGCAGTCGAGGCTTTTGCGCGTCAGCGGGGTGACCGGTGTTGCTCCGGCTGCGATTCCGGCATAAATGCATGCGGTCAGATATGCCGGATACAGCTTCTTGTTGCCATTGGGATCGTACCGGTAGCATCCCAGGGTGGCATGCACGATACGGTCGGTATTGAGGTCATCGGCCAGTCCCTCGAGCGCGGTGATCGCGGCAGTCCTGGCCGTCTCGCTGACCCAAGATTGCAGGGCTCCGCCTACGAATCCACGGCGTTCGCTTTTGCCGTTCGGCCCGCTCATGTAGGTGCAGTGGGCCGACAGCTTGGCATGTACCGAGGCATCGGATGTGAGCGCCACGACGATCTGAACATCCATCCCCTTGAGCAGCGAAAGAGCATCGTCCCAATCGGATGATGTCGTGGTTCCTTCCGTACCGCCCGCGAGAAAGGTCCATGCCACATTGGCCGGGGCCGCGCCGGCGTCGGCAACCCGCGCCGCACTCACGTAGCTGGAATACTTGTTGATGCCGTCGACTATCGCCTGCAGGTCGCTTTTGGCCGTATATACTGCGGTCATAATGTCCTGCGTCGTCACGTTGTCGAGGTCGATGCTGAGATCATCGTCGGGCGAACCGGTGAGGACCGTAACATCGTACTTCCCGCTCGACTCGATGGCATTGACGAGTTGGGAAATCGTCTTGTAGGCGGTCAGACTGAGAGACAGGTTGTCAGTCGTGGCCCCCGTGCATGCCGTGGTCAGCAATGCGGTTGCTGCGGCCACATTGATGGTCATGGTGCAAGCGGTCCCGGTACCGGTGTACTTGATCGAAAACGAACTATTGGTAAGGTTGTCGTATGTTTCCACGTTGCTGCCATACTGGACCGTGACCTTTTTCCCGGTGGTGCCCGCCTCGATCTTCGCCTTGATCTGATTTGCCGTGAGCCCGTAGAGGTACGACGTCAATTTCAGGACGTTGGAGAATGTCGAGTTTGCCTGGGTACACGGGTTGACCGGTATCAGGTAGACGTTGCTGGCGCCGGCAACCGCCGTTGACGGCGAGAACAGCAATTGCGTTGCCAGACGCGCCTCTTCGCGGTCGGTATAAATCAGCGACAGCGGCAGCGACGGGTCGGAGACCTTCTGCGCTGTTTTGGGCGGTATCAGCCCGGTCATCTCCGCCAGGAATGCAACATTATTGTCGCTGCCGAGGGTCACGCTTGACAGGCCGGACGAATCGATGCGGGATCCTGCCTGCGGCGTCAGGTAATATTTACCGTTCCAGAGTATTCCCTTTCCCATCCCTATTTACCTCCCTGGTTCTGCCAATCAGTCCATGTGGTGCCGACCGGCTTGTTGTCGAATGACGTTATCAAGGCGTTCCATTCCGCCCTGGTTTTGCGCCCGTTGATTCCTTCCTTCTTGCAGAGGTGCTCGAAGGACGCTTTCCGCTCGGCCTGTGAATGCTGGATCTCGGCCAGGAACTCGGTCAGTGTGACCGGGAACTCCTGAACTTCCTCGGTTGTGCTGGTGTCCGTCGTATCCGAGTTCGCGGACGTACCTGCTCTATTACCCATGTTGTGAACCTCCCTTTGTTTGCTATGCGCTACATCATGGTTACGCTAATGCCGTATTGTTGCCGGTCGCATAGTATGAGGCCGGTATGCGTTTCTTCCAGGTGTTCTCCGTGGTGGCCGTGATACGAAGCTGCCGACTGAAAACGGTCATAGGCTGCTGGTCGGCCTGCAGTTGGAGGTCTGCCATGGCTACGTCGAGTTCTGCGACGCCGGCGCCGGCCAGATCATCCATGCTGGACATGATGCTGTGCTGGCACAGCCGGGACAGCCATATAACCTCGTCCTTGGTCGCTGCGGCTATGGTCACGTTCCAGGATGATTTCGCGTAGTAGCCCTTGACCACATCCCACGCGATGGTCTTCCCGGTCGTATCGGTTACCGCCACCGACTCCCCGATGGCGTCGCCTATCCACCGGTCCGTGTTCTCCTGCCCGAGAGTAATCCCGATCTGCGGGAACGGGACGTCGGTCATGATAAAACTCAGGGTGACGAATACCTTGCTCCCGCGATCACGAACGTCCTTGGTGAATTCCTTTCTGAGTAGGTACTGGCTGATTTCGGCTTGCTCGGCACTGTCCAGATCGTCAAAAAGATCATCGATCAACGTTTGCGGATCTGCCTGCGCTTCCTGAACCTTTTGTACGAACAGTTTTTGTAGCATCTTGTCGATGTTCGGGAATCCCATTTACACTGCTCCTATGGTGACAATCGCCTCTTGGAGATCGTGTGTTGCCGCCTCCTGGATCATCTGCTCTACTGCGGACCGGCAGAAATTTTCTACCCCTTTGGCGATATGGTGCGCCTGGTATCCCGGGTGGATCCACGACCCTGGGTCTGACTTCTCGCTGACGACGCGGAAGGTCAGGTACGTGCTCTGCTTTGCCTTGGCATAGGTCTTCTCGACCCTGACCATCCCTTCAAACCTGCCGGCCTTGTGCTGATACCCGCTGGTGGGGTTTTTCCCGGGGGCGTACTTGGTTTCCGTCCCGGTCAACCTGCCGCCGTATTTGAGCCTGTTGCCCTGCTGCACCGTCGCTTTCATTTGCCGTGCCTTCTGGTATATGTCCTTCGGCATGGTCTTAAAATTGTTGTTCGGGGCAGAGCTACTGCCCGTGCCGTGGCGGAACGGGATAATGTTGTACCTGCCGTTCTTGCCCACTCTGGCCTTCGGACCGTTCAGGAGCATGGGCTTCATGTCCCATGGGCCGCATCCGTTTTCCAGTTGCTCGGCGATCTTCTTTGTTGCGATTATCCGCTGGGAAACGCTGTTGACGCCCCTGACCTGGTTGCCGAGCACGATATTATCTGCATAAAGCTGGCGCAGACCGATGTTGACCGTGGGGGTGGTAGCCCCCGGCAACTGTATCGCGCCCATGGCCGCCTGTTGCCACGTAGCCTGGACATACTGCGCCGCCTTGATAATGGCCGCATCTATGTTGGGGGCGGTTTGCATCATACCTGCTCCATGAGGTGCTTCTTGCGCAGCATTACCTTAGCGCCGATATCCTCGCCGGAGCTGGTCCTGGTCACCGGGGGCACGAAGGCGATCCACTCGATATAGGCCGTGTACTTGATCACGTACTTGGTGCCGGAGGCGGGCTTTATGCCGGTTTTACCGGTCCAATCCCAGACGATGTTTTTCCCGTCCAGCTTATAGTCCACATCCTGCCGGTAATACTGCTTTACCTGGTCGATACAGTAGATGCCCTTGACGCCCTCATAGTAGAGCGTGTCGCTCGCCCCGGTCCCTCTGACCAGCACATCCCCCTGGCCGTATGGCAAAGGCCAGGTGAAAATGATCTTGTCGCCTTCGCTGACCAGATCGGTCGACTTGGGGGAGAATACGCAGTCTCCCGGCATGAACGCTCCGGTCTCCATCAACTCCCTGCGCTGGCTGATGTCGGTCACCAGGCCGGTGATGATCTGTTCCTCGGCGTAGTACCATCCTCCGTTCTCGTGGAGGGTGCAGTTCGGGTCCGGCTGGCCGTCTGCTCCGTGGCAGAAGCAGCGCATGCCGATCTGGTGCCGGACCGTTTCGCCCTCGTCGTCCACAAACTGGTCTATGGCCTCTACGGGGATGGGCATGTCAGACCACCACGCAGGGCATCCCGCGGTACAGATTGCGGTATTTGGGGATGTTGTCCTTGAGCCATCCCTTGTACTCGGCAATCGTGGTATCGTAGATGCCTTGGGCATTATATGCCGTGCTGCGCGACACTCCGTCCTTGCTGATGCTCTCGTTGGTCATGCCTGATCGGTATGCCTGCTCGGCGGTGATCAGGACGGATATCGAAGCGGCGTAGCCGACCATCTTTATGAGTTCCGCGTGCTTGTCCGTCACGCCGACCAGCAGCTTGTAACGCCAGAAATTGGCGATATATTCCCGGACCCCCCAGAAGTTCATCCCCAAAAAAAATGCGTAAAACATGGCGAACTGGCTGTTGTACGGCAGCACGTCCACGTTGCCGGTCTTCCGGTTGACTGTAAGGGCTCCGGCTTTCAGTTCCAGGGCCTTGGTGTCTCCGAGGTATCCGACCAAGCTATCGACCGCGACGACTTGGTGGTACGGCAAATCGATATGCCATGACATGCCTCGCTGGTTGAAGTCCTTTTCGTAGTAGGCCAGGGAGGTGGCCTTGGCGTCGAAGTATTCCCCTTGGTCCGGTGCCGAATAATACGGATCCGTGGCAATGCGTAATGGCTCCAGCGATACCTTCAGGGCGTCTTCGATCTCCGTCGTCGCCTTTTCGATCTCCGAGCGCAGAAATTCGTCTGTAAGCTCTTGCTGGTCGATCAGGATACCCTCGGCAGCGTTTGCGTCGGGAAGCGCGTAGAAATCGATTTCTGTTTCAACGTAGTTGCCTTTTGCATCGATCAGTATTTCCTCGATGCTGTCCTCGGTGATCGGGGTGGCGACTCCACCGTCCCAGGTCAGGGTTTTGGCCGTAGCATCCCAGGCCAGCGCCTTGACGCCCTTGGTGGTGCTCTTGGACACGTTGGTAATGACCACGCCGGTCACGACTGATGGCTGGCGCTTGGGGGCCATTTTCAGGCCCGCGACCAGGTGAAGGCCCTGGCAGTATGATTTTCGCAGTTCGGCGGCGGTGATCATGGCGACTTTGAATGTTCCCGCCGTCGTCAGGCTCCCCTGCGTAGCCGTTATGCTGTAATCGCCGCGGTTGATATGCGTGATCCCGTTGGCGTCGGTGATGCCGTTCAGGTCAAAAGCTACAACTGCGCCCTTTGCGACGTCGCCGTTGAAAGTCACCGGGAGGGTGGCAATCGGGATCCCCTTCTTTTCGATGGATACCACGACGGATTCAGATACAAGGGCGGTGGCTGGTGTCGGGACTATCCGGGCCTGCACCACCGATCTGGCCGGCTCGAACCGGGAGTATTCTTCCCGGTTGAGCCGTATTTCGATGCCAGTGAGTGCCATTATTCGGCAGGAGCCAATGCAGCTTTGCGGGCGGTGGCGGCGGCCAGGACTGTTTTCCTGGTGTCATCCCCGACCAGGACGTCCACAGCTTCGGCGGTTTCGGCGGCGTTGATCTGCTCGATCAGGACGGTGGCAATGACCTTCACAGTGCTGTCGTCACTGGCGGCGCTGGAATCCGATGCTGATCCGCCATTGACGGTCGGTTTCCAGTAGTTGGGCAGGCCGATTTCCAAGAGGATTTCCGCTTCGTCGTTATCGACCAGGGCCAAACCCACGGCGCCCTTATCCTCGAACGTGATGGTACGCTGCTCGTTGCTCTTGGTGCAGATGTTGACGTCGCCTTTGTGGATGGATGCAATCTCAATCGTTTTTGTGGCCATACTTTCCTCCGGGTGTTTTTTTGATAAAGAGGGGAGTTTGGACTCCCCTCTTTTGCTCACTGTTTGCTATACGCTACTTACGCCGTAGGGTAAGTCCCGCAGTTCTTGTAAATGATCAGGCGCTCGGGGGCTTTGAGCACGCTCACCATGTAGACCAAGAGCAGGAAGGGGAAGATGGTGCCAACCTGCGGCAGCGGCATCTTGATCAGCGGGGTCATCTGGGCAATCGCAATGTCTGCCGGGTTGGGCTTGAACAGGATTGCGATACCGTCGCCGGGTTTACCGTTGACGTCCAGCGGTTTCCATGCGCCCTGGTCGACGAACGTCAGGTTGCCGGCAGCGGTCTGGGCCACCTTAGCAATCCATTTGGCGTCGGAGCCGTCAGCAGCAAGGCCGCGGTAGATACGGTAGCCGGTGGCGCCGGTGGTACGGGTGATCACGATGGTGACCCGCTGGCCTGCGGTGGGGGCTACTGCGGTGCAGACGACCGGCAGCGATTCGCCCACGTCGTTGAAGGCTGCCACCGAGTAGTAGTACGTCCCGGCGAACAGGGTGGAGGCGGCATCTGCCGTTGCTGCCGGCTGGGTGGTGATGGCAGGAATCGCCGGGGAGTTGGCCAGAGCGACTGTTGCCGGTACGCCACCATCGACTTCCTGCAGCAAGATACTGTGGTCAAGCTGCATGGTGCCGAACTCGGTGTCGTACTTATCGATTGCCGTACCGGGGGTATAGACCTGGCCGGTTGCGGTATCCTTGTTCATACGGACCATGTTGGCGGCGGCGAACTGCTTGTTGAGGCCGCTCTTAACGTGGGCAGAACTCAGGCAGATGTAACCATCGACGGAGGGCTGCTTGCCGGTAGTGACCAACGAGAGCGCGGATTCGTCGAGGTTGCTGAATCCCAGAGGCTTGCCCTGCATATCGATCACGTTGGACGATTTCTGCGCCATGAGGGAGGTCAGAAGGCCGTCGAAGTTGACCTCGACGCCGTTGCCGTCCTGGATGGCAGCCTGGCCGAACACCAGCTCGCGCTCGATTTTTTCGAGCAGTTCCAGGGTGCGGTCGCGGTTCTCACGGACGTTCGGGTCTTCAAACACGCCACCGTTCTGGCCGGCCACCAGCATCTGGTGAGTAACGCCGCCCTGGACGCCGAGGTATTTGGTGTAGACGCCGTTACGCGAGAACGTAGAGTTGCGGCCCTGCGGTGCGCCACCTTCAGCGAAGCCTGCGCCACCGGCACGGTTGCTGCCGTATCCGGTGTGCTTGTTGTACTGGTAGTACGCCTGGGCACTCGGGACTTTGGGCAGGTAGTTGTACACCTTGAAGTGCTTCTCGGTGTAGAGGACTTCGGTCATCACCGAGTCCAGGTTTTCGAGCATCAGCGGGCCGGCAGACGAGCCGGAAGCGGCGCCGCTCTGGGTCGAGTAGAGGGCCTTGCGGAGATCTTCTACCCGGTCATCGCCGGTGATTTCCATGCCGGCGCTTTTAAGGATCTGGTCATAAGACAGTACCATGTGCTGTGTTCCTCCTTGTTGGTTCCGGCTAGAAGCCGATTTCTTTTCTTACGTCTTCGGGGAGACGGTTGACATCTCTGTACGTTCCGAACACCGAGAGGTATCCTGCGGCGACCCGGCCTTCATCGACCGCCTTGTTGAGCGCTTCCCGGACCTCGCTGTTGGTCTTCTCGCTCTTTTCGATATGCTCGGCTTCGCCCATTCCCAAAACCGCCTTGTTGGGGATTACCGCGCCGCCAGCCAGGGAATCGATGGACTTCTTGATCCCTTCGAGGCTGTCGGTATCCGGCATGGCTTTGACCAACATCCCGACGACCTGGGCGGTCTTGATCTGGAGGTTCAGGGATGCGGCCAGGGATTTGCGGATCACATCGAGGGCTCCGATGGTGGTGTCCATGCCGTCCTGAACGGATTTCGTCAGGGTGGCGTACATTTCGCTCGCCTTGACCAGCTCTTCGGAGAACGCGGCGCTCTGCTGGGATTTCTCAACGTCGTCGTCCGCGTCCGAGTCGTTTTCCGGCTCCGGTTCTGCGCCCTTGTCATCATCGCTCGCAGTGCTTTTGGCGAGGTCCGCCTGCGCGGCTGCTGCGCCTCCGAGTTCGTCTTCCAGCGATTTGGTGAGCGTGTCGATTTCGCTTTCCTGCTCGCCGGAGACAGACTTCTCGATTGCATCGAGTTCTGCCATTGCCTTTTTCAAGGCCGTCTGATCTTTTACCATCTTGGTTCCTCCTGGTTTTATGTGACGATTCCTGCCTGTTTAACTATTCCGGCGAGGTCAGGGTTGTATGCGGATCCGGTGATAAGTCTCCGCAGGAAGTTGAGGCTCTCGTCCCTGGACGCGCCGCGGCATTTCTGGAGGTGCTCTACTGCCCCCTGCATGCCGTTTATGAATTTCCCGTTGCCATTGCAGCATCCGCAGTTGGTGTCGCCGTACAGCAGGCACGTAATGCCCCTGTCGAGGTTTTCCCGCATGAGCGGGGCGCCATTCGTGGTATCCAGGGCCTTACTGATGTTCTCCCGGTCCTCTTTGGAAACCGGGGCGTGATCACCACAGGAGTGCCCCGGGATAAACAGCGGGCTCTCCGGGTTGCAGCGACCGCAGCAGAGCGACTTTGCGAACAGTTCGACCGTTGCCTCCGGGTTGACCGGCTTGTGCGTGAGCGCGCAATGTTTCACCACGGACTTGACGATCTTCTTTCCCTTGCGTTGCAGCACGCCGCCCTCGACCGAATACGCCAGGCTTCTGGTCCCTGACTTTTTCAGGGCCATACCGAGCGCCCACATCTCGTCGGCAAGGCGCAGTTGCTCGCTGGTCACGTCGCCGGCATCGGTGCTCTTGAGCAGTTCGCTTTCGACCCAGAGCCCCTTGTCGCGGATCTCGGCCTTGATGGGGTAACCGATGATGATCGGCATCTTCGCGCCGCATATGTCGCGGTACTGGTGGTCGTAGTTGATGAATCCGGATTTAAGCAGGGGGGAGAAGTCGATTCCCTTCTGCAGGATCGTCTCGCCGTCCTGATCCATGGATTCGGTCGATGCGTAGCCGCGCACGATGCGGCGGTTCCCGTCTCCGCTCTTGCGTAGCTCCATCTCCACCGGCATTTCGAATAGGACTTGGCTGTCTTCCATCTGCTACCTCGGAACGAAAAAACCCGGAGACGGCACGGTGTTTCGTGCTGTTTCCGGGTTCAGGTGATCGCCATTGGCGAGTCTAAATAACCGCTATTCAGTTGTTATGGCCGGGCCTAAACGCTTTTAAACTCGACCTTCTTTACATCCTTCGGGCTGCAGTGAATGACTATTTGCCCGAACTGTGTCGGCAGCATGCCTTGGTCTGCCATGAACTTCTTGAGCACCCCGAGATCTACCGGGATGCTGTTATTGGACACGAGCCAGTTTTTCTGTGCGAACTTATCCATGTTTTCCTGAAAACGTTCGCACCATTCAACTGCCGATACCGGCTTGCCTTTGAAGCTGTTATCTGTCTCTGCTATTACTTGTGGGATCAGCTTATTACGCTCCAGCTTGCAATTGCTCATTACCACCTCCCCATTGGTTATGTTCATGGTATTGGCGGGTGTAGCGTATGTCAAACTATTTGTCTCCCCGTTACCGTTTCCCGTAGCGCTTCTTGTCCCGCATCTTGCGGTTTGGCTTCTTGTACCCAAGGTATGACCGCTCTATCGTCAGTATCTTGCTTACCTCTTCGTCGGTAACGAATCGCCATCCCTCGGTGGTAAAATAGCGGGCCGGAGAAAATCCGTTTTTGATCATCCTCACCGTGGCGCCATATCCCAGGTCTTCCTCCCAAGCGGCTTCCATCAAGCGTTGCAGTTCCTGCCTGTAGCAGAGGGGGCGCTCCCCCTCCCAGCGTTCGACAAACCGTTTCCATGCGTGCCGGCTTATTTGCGCGTGTGCGAGTGCCTCCATATCAGTCTGCTTTTGCCAGTTCTTCTTTGAGGTCTGCGGTGTCGTCCGGTACCGGGCTCTCCCCGGCCTTGGCCAGCCGCTGGGCGATCCAGATGGGGAAGGTTATAAAGTGGATCCCGTTGTTGACTCCGTCGTTGCCGTCAGAGGTGTGGTGCTCCCTGCACAGGCACATTGCGTTTCGGATATCGTCTACGGTCGTGATCGGCTGGGCCTTGAGCAGACGGCCATACCCGTACACGTCCCATTCCTCGCAAAACTCCTTGAGCTTTGCAAAGTCGATATCATTACTCAGGCTCCACTCGCCGCCGTAGTGGTGGACCTCGATATCCTCCGTGGCTCCGCATACCCAGCATTTGAAATGCCCGTCTGCTTTGAGCCTCTTTTTGGTCCTGCGGAACTCCGCCGATTCGGTACGCTCGCCGTGCTCGGGCACCACCACTATCTCGGTCAGGGTGCGTTTGATCATCTTGCCTGCCATTTTTAATCTCCCATCACTTCGTCGATCCGGTCTGACACCAGGAGGATGCGGTATTCCCGCTCTGCTCTGATCTCGCGGATTTTGTCGGTGCGGTTGCTGGCGACCATAATCAGCGGCATGAGCACCAGGGGGATGTACGTTCCACCGACGAACTGGACGATTTCCAGGGTCTTCGGGAAGATAAAGGGGATGCTCACAAAAATCGTGAACAGGTAAATGCAGGCCATCGTGCCGATCTTCGAGGTCAACCAATCGGCGATCTTGCCCGACAGGCTGCCATCGGTCTGGACCTTGTGCTGCATCAGCGTTTTTCTGATGTCCTTAAGGGTGGTGATATCTGCTTCTCCGTCTACCTGGTTTTCAAAGTCGTCGCATTTTATGCAGTGGGTCGTACATTCGTTGCAGTTCACGGCAACACCTCCTTTGTTTGGTATGCGCTACGCAGCGGGCGTACCAATGCCTTCCGCCAGCAGCCTGGGGTTTGCCCTGGTTGTCATCACCTGGGCCTTGAATTCCTCGAACGGCATGGGCGTTATCTTGCCCAAGAATCTCGGGTCATTGTAGTGCTGTAGGTAGAACTTTTCGGCGTCCTCCTGGCTGGGGAATCCGAGCAGAGCCTTTTCCTCGTCCACTTCGGCGAATTCCGGGGCCTTCATTTGGGTGATGATATAAACGTTGGGGGCCTCCCGGTCCGGCCCGACATAGACGTCGTAATGGTCGCCATCGACGCCGAGCGTACCTTTGACGTACCCATATGGCCGTTTCATCCTGGTCATGCCGTTTTCGCCGTTGTTCGGATCCTCCCACTGCCGGATGCTGCCCATGCGGTTCTCGACGCTCACTTTCAGGCCGTTGAAGTCTATGCGGCCATGGAGGGGGCGGGCCTTGATCAAGAACTCGGGATGTCGAACTGCGGCATCATTTGGGGTCGGTGCCTTTCTTCTGATGAGGTACAGTTCTTCCGATAAAATCACATAGTTGAAGGTGATGTTTTTGCTCTTGCACAAAATTGTGGATTTGGTAATATTGTCTTGGATGGTTGCATGTGGTGCCACGCCCACCCCACGAAGTGCGCCATCCGCGAGCGGGTTCGGCTGGGATTCCCGCTTGATTTTTTTACTTACGTCCTCCCAATCGTATACCGTCAAGAAAGTTCTTTCCCCGACAACCTTTTCTTCCAATGCCACCCGTATTACTTCTCCGTCTGTGAACCTTCCGAGCAGACCATACTCTTTTGCCCCATCTGCCCTGTCTCGAATTTCATCTACGAACGGTGTTGTTTCGAGTGTTGCTTTAACTTTCGGAAGCAATTTGAGCCTTCTTTTTATGCTGGCTTCCGGTATTTCTCGCATGTGCTTGCCAAGCAAATGTGCCAATCCTGTTTCAGTAAATCTGATGGGGGCACCATTAAATGCCGGGCTGTTTATCGGTGTTGGCATCAATTTCAGCCTATAGTATTGCGTCCCTATGCTTTTCGCTTCTTCCATGGTGACATTGTTGCTGTTATATAGGTCGGGGACATTGAGTGGTTTCAGCATTCTGGCAATTTCCATCCCACGACCAATTTTGGTTTCTGCCGTGGGGGAGAGGTAGTTAGGACCGTTTGTTTTCGTGGTGCTACCTGTTGCGAACCTGCCATGTTCGCCATGGTTCGGGTTGCTCTTGCGCAGCAGGTACACGCCTGAACATTCGGCTTTAAACAGGGGGCCTCGGGGCTCACCTGTTTTGCAGTAATAGCACTGTTCATGCGTTATTTTGACTTTGGTTTTTGGGGTTCTGATGCATCGGCAGGTCGTTTCCGACCCACAAGATGGGCAAGTATTCTTTGTGCAGTGATGTTCTACTGCTCCTTCTTTGCCGCAGTCTCCGGTTTCTTCTTTGCCTTCTCCGCCGTTGCTTTTTTCTTGTCGGCTGCGTCCATCTTGTCCGCGTCGGCCAGTGCTTTTTGCAACAGTTTCGACTTGCGGGCATACTTCTGTGCTTCGGTCAGTTCTGCCATATGTCCCTCCCTTGGTTTTCGTGAGTAGGTATAAGCCTGCGGCGCACAATGACTTCCTGACACCTTCATCGGAATGGCTCACCTTGTCAAGCGCCTGCTTTACCACCTGCTGTTTGGTCTTCGGCTTGGCCGGCCCGGAGAACATATCCACCTCTGGGTTCTCCCTGCTGGCGACCTCGTCCTTTATCCCGTTGCTGATCGCCCGGAACACGTTCTCCAGGCGGTTCCTGGATCCGGTGCGGTCGGCCACGGCCAGTATCATGTCCACTGCGAAATCAGTTTTGAATTTCGGCGTGTCTCCGGTGAAATCCAGAGCGCCGGCATTCCGCAGGTTGTGTTCCAGTTCGGCCCGGCTCTCGCTCTGGTGGGCCATGGTGTACTCTATGGCCTCCATCATGTCCGGCACCACATCCAGGTCGTCATGCCCCTGCGTCTGGGCAAAGTCGGGGACGCATGCGTTGAGCGCCTTCATGACGTTCCGTATCTTCGGCTTCGCACTCTCGGCCTGCAATTCGGTCAGCACGGAGCTTCCGTACACCTTCGTAAATACCGCGTTTTGTATCCGCTCGATGCATTTCTTGTTCGGGTCGCCATCGGCGTCACGGAGGCCGGCTGCCTCGTTCTTGCCCAGCTTATCGAGGAATCCGTTGATAAATTCCATGTTGTCGTCGTTGTAGACTTCCCCGTCTTCGTCGACCATGAACTTCTTGAGCAGCGTGTCGTCGATCCTGCTGGCGTCGGTCCATGCCTGTTCTGCCGGCGAGGAACCGAGATTCCCGGTGTCGTTGGCCTCCCGGGCGAACTCTGCCCGGTCCGTGTTCGGATCGTCGTCGTTCCTCACCCTGACCAGCACCGGGTTTTTCATCTTGTCGACGTCTTCCGGTTTCAGGCCAAAATCTGCGGCGTTCTTTTTGATATGCTCCTTGTAGTGATCGGCCAGACCGCGCTGGTACGCCTCGGCCAGCGCGATGGTGCGACCGTTCCCCGACTCCACTGCTCCGTCCTTGCCGACGATGGGGGCGCCGTGGGCGGCCATGCCGGCGCCGGTGAATAGCTCGGGCTTGATGTCGTTCATCATGTTCGCCATCTGCATCTGGCTGGACAGGCGTTCGCGCTCCCTCGGCTGGATTTCCTGGGGGTATGCCTTATTGACGTGCCCCTGGATCGTGTGGCTCGTCGTCAGGTCGTCGGCCTCCACCAGCGCATATTTGCTGTGGACCGGATTCAGTTTGGCGGTATAGGACTTGTCGTCCTTGCCGAAGGTAAACGTCAGCGTCTTCTTGCCCGTGTCGACGCTCTGGACCTCCTTCTTGCCCTGCAGGTTGCCGATGGCCTTGTCCTTGGCGGCGGCATCACCCCCGGCAAAGTGGATGGTATGCTTGTCGCCATCCTTCGACATGATGAGCGTGTGCCCGTCCTTGTCGTATTTGGTGGCGGTCTTGTCCCGGTTGACCTTGTACCCCAGGTGGTTGAGCAGCTTCTCCCGGTAGTCGTCTACCGCCGCCGTGTAGGTGTTCGACCGGGAGGTATTCATGGTGTGCAGTACCGCTGCCGGGTCGTCGCTGGCAAGGGCCGCCTCGCGCATCTTTTTCATGCCCCGTTCTGCGGTTTGAAGGGCGGGGTTGTCCCGGTTCTTGGCCTGGATTTCCTCATGCTCCGGCATGTCTTCCTTCTTGCCGGGCTTGGCCTTTTCGTCCTTCTCGACGGGGTGGACCTCGCGGGCTTTCCATCCCTGGTTCTTGAGGTGCTCTGCCAGTTCGTCGCCGTGCTTGATCGTGGCCCCGGTGTGGATCTCTTCGTGGTGCTCGTTCTGGTGCCGGAGGATGTCCTGGTGCTTCTTGATACGCTTGTCGTCGTGGGCCTGAACGACGCTGCCGTCCTGACGCACATATTGGCGCACATGGGATTTGATCAGCAGGAACCGGTCCATGAGGTCGTACAGCTTGGCCGATCCGACCATGCGGACGCTCTTGTTGATGGTTTTGAGATCCCGCGCTGCTTTGTCCCACGAGGTAAAACGCACCGCCCGGTCATCGAGGTAGGCGTCTGCTATCGGCTTCCCGGGGTTGGTGCCCTCCGGCTGGTCGCTGTTGGTGTTGATCTCGTCGTATGGCACGCCGGCCATGGCGAGGTAATCGCGCAGGGCAGGGGTGTCCTGCCTGGTGGTGAATATGATCACCTTCCATCCATTGGCTTTGAGTTCCGATAGCACATCGGCTGCCGTGAGACCGGTACCGGGATCTTTGATCGGCGCCCCGAATATATCGGCTCCTTGGAAACCCTGCGAGTAGTCCGCTATGACGCCGTCAAAATCCACGCAAACGGTATTCTGGCTCTCGGCCTTGCGGAGCGTTTCGAGCGCTTTCATGCTTTTGAGAAATCCGCGGAGTTCCTGTGCGCCCTTGGTGCGGGCCAGTTGCCCCAGCGCGGTCTTCATCCGGGTCTGTACCTGCTCCTTGTCCCAGGCATCGCCGTCCGGTGCCGGTATCCGCTTCCGGTTCAGAGCCGCGGCAATATCCGACTCCTTGTATCCGTGCTCGAAGTTTCCGAGGCCGAATTTCATTTTGACTATCGCTTCGGCGATGGGGTCGTCCATGCGCTTCAGTTGGCGGAGGATGCCGGTTTCCAGTTGGGCCTTGTCGGAGGCCGTCGCCTGCTCTCCCTTTTTCTCGACTACGGCGCCGGAGAGTCCCTGCATCCCGCTCTCGAAGTCGTCCTCTGCTCCCGAGTCATAGGAGTTCTCGTTCTGCTGGCGCTCCTTGTTATCCATGAGGTGGCGCAGGGCCGCCGTCTTGCCGGCGCGGGTCATGGATAGGAGTATCCGGCTCTCTTTGCTCTTGCCTTCAAGGTTTGCCTTGAGTTCGTCGAGGTCCGCCTGGGGGGCCTTGCTGGTTTCGGTGCGGTAGGAGTTCATGGCCGCCGTGATATATTCGCTGTAGAGCTCGTTGGCGTCAGGATCGTCGTTGTGCAGGACGCCGTTGGCCTCTACAAAGTGGGGGTTGAATCCGTTTGTGCCCGCCAGATGCGACAGGACCGCCCGCATGCGCTTAACAAAGGCGGGGTGCTGTAGTACCTCGGCCTCAGACAGTTGTGCCCTCTGCTGGCCGATTTCGGCCCTGCGTTTGCTCTCGTCGGCGCTGATGGTGCTGCCGCCTCCCGAGGTCGTCTCCCGGATATTGCTTTTGGCCGATTCTGCCTGGTGCTCGTCGGGGGTCCATATGTGATCACGGTGCGCCGATATCTTGGGCGGGTGGAACACGTATCCTTCCCTGTTCGGCTGGATAACAAAGCCGGCCTCGTGGCTGCCGCTGACGATGGTGCCCTTTTTTTTGCGCGGTTGACCCGGCATCCGGTAGTAGACCTTCTGCCCGTGGTGGAGGTCTTCCCCATCACCGCCCCTGACCGTTACTTTCGCCATGGTGGGTTTCACCTGCACGGCGGCGCCCGATGCGGTATGTCTGGTATATCCCTGTCTCGCCCTGGTTTCTTCATGGGTAGGGGTCCAGTCGAAAAGCGACATTTGGGATTTGGTTAAAATTCTCTTAATCAGTGAGATCATTCTTGCCCCCGGAAAGGTAGTTGCGCTAAGTATATGGCATGGTGTAGCGCATATCAAACACTTTGCCGCATCATTCTGGCCGGGCATCTTGTCTCATCCGTAGTCATTCTACCCTTGGAGGATATTGCAATGAGAAACCGGATCGACTATTTCGCCAACCTGATCAGCATCATCGGCTCGCATTCGTCGAAGACCGTGGGCCGCGTCGACCCGACATGCGTTGACACCTATGTGGGCTACCTGACTTTGGGCCAGGGCTTTGAAACTCCCGAGGCAGGTAAACACGAAGGCGAAAAATGCGTGGATTGCGGATCCGTCGTAAAAGACGACCGGTGTTTCTGCACCGATTATGGTTTTGCGCTGCCGAACAATTACGAGGTCACCATCACCATCCCCTGCTGGGTTACGGAGGTAAGGATTAAGGCCCGCACTGGCGAGGAATATCTGTTTATCTGGGATAACGAGAGCCGGTGGTGCTCCGGTAATGCCGACCTCGCCGAGAAGATGTTGGATACCTTTCTGTCTTGTGCTGATGTCATCGACCGGGACAAGTTTTTGGCCGACCCGACCGAAGGGGAGCCCGATTTCGACCGCATCTTTTGATTATTCTGGCCGGTGGGGGCGGCGTTATTGCATTTTTCGGGACTTTGGGAACCCCTGAAATAGTTCATCCTGTGTTACGCTAAAAAATTTTATTTGGAGGTAAATCATGAAATTACCGTTGTCCTTTACTCGTGGCGATGCTACGGGCTCCGTGCTGCTTAAATCGCCCATGGTGCTGGATGCCGATGGGAAGCGCGTTGTTGCAATCGCCTGGTCGCCGGCGCTTACTGGCTGCCCGGTGGAAGGCCTCGACCAGGTGGCTGCTGGCTTCGCTGCGTATCCCGAACTGCTGGACGCCCTGCATGCAGTGCTGGCTCCATTCCGGCTGTTGGCGGAACGGTTGCCTGACGAGCAAAAGCCGGATGCACAAGCTCGTATCGATAAGGCTCTTGCCGCCATAGCGAAAGCGGGGGGAGGGCGGCCATGAGCAAACACATCAGGGGTCCGTGGAGGATTATACGCAGGGGAAACCAGATGGGAACCCGGTCCATTACCGTTGCAGATGCCAAAACCGCCCCCGTGGTTACATACCGAGGACCATCACCAGAGCAAGAAGCCTACGCCGCACTAATCTCCGTCGCCCCAGAACTGTTGGATGTGTTGGAACTTCTCACCGACTGCATGGTGGAGCGTTACGCGCACCAGCCGAGCCTTGGAGACAAATGTGCTTGTAAAACGTGCTCTCTGCAAAAAGCTAAACCCTTAATTGCAAGGGCGAAAGGTGAACATCCATGACCCCAAAGCCCTGGAAAAATGCTCGCATGTGGCGGCAGGAAGGCTACAAGACGCTCTTTAAAAACGGTGCTGTCCTGCTGCTGCCTCCTGGCGGCGACTTCGTTTATCGGCGGGCTATCGACTCCGGCGCCTGGATGGATATTCCCGATCTTTCCCGGTGGGAGCGGGTGCCGGTCGCTGATCTTCCGCATGATGTCCGTCTTCAGGTGGCTATGTCCTTGATGAATTGCTACTGTGACCGTGGCATCGGGCTGTGTGATTTCTGCGCTGGCGTCCGTTCGCATGCCTAGCTTGTAGCGTATATCAAACAATGGAGGATATGCCTCGTGTTCGACAATAAAAATTTTTACCCGACGCCCCCGGCGCTGGTGTCAAAGATGGTCAGCAAAATAAAGGGTCATCCCGTGAAAGTTTTGGAGCCGTCTGCCGGCAAGGGTGATCTGATCAATGGGCTCAAAGACTCGTTCAAGTACAGCAACAGCCGGTTTGAGGTTTCCGCCATCGAGATCGACCCGATCCTGCAGGCGGCGCTTCGGGGGAACGACGTCAAGGTGATTGATTCCGATTTCATGGGGTTCGCCGGTCCCGATAAATTTGACCTGATTATCGCAAATCCTCCGTTCGACGACGGCGATCTGCATCTGCTGAAAGCGCTCGATATCATGTATCGCGGGCAGATCATCTTCCTGCTGAATGCCGAGACCCTGCGTAATCCGCACACCAATAATCGGAAGCTGCTTGTGCGGCGCCTGGAAGAGCTTGGGGCGGAGATCGAGTTCATCCATGGGGCCTTTGCCAGCGCCGAGCGGAAAACCAACGTGGAGGTGGCCCTGGTCAATGTCGTGATTACCCGGAATGTCGAAGATGATCTATTCGCTGGCTGCGACGATCATGCGGCCCGGGCGTATCAGACCGTCAGCGATAAAAATGAGGTTTCCACCGGTCGGAGTATCCCCGAGCTTGTGGCGGAGTACAACGAGGTCGTGAGCCTGGGGACCGAGACCATCCTGGCGTACTACAAAAATTATCGGAAGATTGGGAAGTATCTGGGCCTCAATAAAGAATCCGACAGCTACTCCTATTCTGGCGATGATCTGACCGGCAAGATGCAGGGCACGCTCAATGCCTTATTGGTTGCTGTCCGCACCGACTTCTGGCGCCGGACACTGGAGCTTAAGGACTTCAAGGCCCGGCTCACGTCTGCGAAACGGCAGGAGTTCGAGCACTCCTTGTCCGAGCACTGCCACATGGATTTTACCGAGAGCAACATCCGGCAGTTCGGGCTCAATCTGATCGGAAGCGCCGAAAAAACGCTGACCGAGGCCGTTCTGGATATCTTCGATATGTTCACGGTCCGGCATTGCTGGGATGATGGGCTTTACGAGAAAAACATCCACTATTTCAATGGGTGGAAAACCAATAAGGCATTCAAGGTCGGCAAGCGGGTGGTGGTTCCGGTGCGGGCCAGCTACGGCTCGCCATTTGTTGGCTATTCTGGTTGGGATCTCAACTATGGGGCGGCGGACTTCTTGGACGATATCGATAAAGTTATGAATTATTTTGATGGTGGCGTTCCTTATCATCCGATGTCTGATGCGATCAAAAATGCCTTTTCTCGCGGTGAATCGTCCGGCATTCAAAGTACATATTTCAGGATCACTTGCCATAAGAAGGGCACCGTTCATCTCACGTTCCGTGACGATGATATCCTGCGCCGGTTCAACGTCGTGGCTTGCCGCGGCAAGGGCTGGTTGCCGGGCGACTTCGGGGCGCGGCCATATCGGCAGTTGACCGTTCCCGAGCGGGCCGTGGTGGATTCCTTCGAGGGGGAGAAGGCCTACGACGCCAATCTGCAGGTGGCTTTGTTCGGAGGCTCGGCCATGCCGATGCTGGAATTGTTCGCGTGATCATTCTGATCGTCAGTCTTGTCTCTGGTGTTGACCATATTTTTAAATCCAAAAGGAGGTTGTTTGATATGCATGTGACTGAAAAAGAAGCCCGAGAGAAGCAGTGCCCTATGAATAGGCAAAGTTCTAGCTGTCTCGGCCCATCGTGCATGTGCTGGAACTGGGTATTTGCTCCTGTCCTCACAAAGCTGGTATATAAGAGCGAGCAGGATTTTGCCCTTGCTGGCGTGGAAAAGCCGGACTTCTCCGATGGTAAATGGGCAGTTGCCACAGGTGATGAGCATGAGGCGGCGTGGCATAAATATATTGAACAATGCCGGAATTTGTCGCTCAATTTTGTGATCCCTGTTGGTTGGACAGCCTCTGGTGTGCCCACATTCGATGATACCGAGGAACCTTTTTGGTTTTTGGACCTGAAAAGGGATTTTGACCCGAATGCAATAGGCTACTGCGGGCTCGCGGGGGGTGCGCTCTAGCTATTGGCCTATTATTCTCTTGACCGTTTATCATTCGTTTGGAGGTTTCTAATGCCTAAGTTTTTGAACCATTATACCCACTGTGGCCGAATCTGGAGCGATCTGTGGGATTCAAAATGCAATGATCGGTGCCCGGTGTGTAGAGCCGAGATCGAGCCACATGCTTCCGATAAAGTCGATGATACAGAAGCCGCCGCCGTGGATGTCACAAAGGTTTTGTTGTCTGCTGCCGACGAGGCCGAGACCGCCTTGGCGGTGGTTCAGCTTTGCGACGATCTGACGCCCCAGGCCCGCTCCTGTGCAAATGGCGCACGGCGCCAGCTTCAGGATGCTATTGCCCTGGCGAAGCCCGGCAGCGTGTTTGCCGAGGCGGTAACGGAGGCCCGGAAGGCGGAACACGACGAGCTTGTATCGGCGCTAAAATCCTGCATTCTCGTTCTGGCGGGCATTGATATGACCAAGAGCAGTTTGGTCCGGGCGCTTGAAAATGGCCGCGACATTCTGGAAAAGGTGGGAGGCTCAGTTGAAGACCACACTCCGTCAGCTTGAATCGTTGTGCTCTGGGCTCAATACCGGCGTGCTGAAAAGTACGCCTTACGGGTTGGGGGTGGTGCGCTACCGCGACGTGATCGCTGTCATAAAAAAGGCCCGCTCTCCGGTGGCTCTGGCCGGTAAGGTGACGCTGTTCATCGGATCCCCCCGCGAGTGCCAGACGTTCCTGCTCGCGGTGGATGGCTATTTGAGGTGGTTCTGTGAGGTGCCAGATGCAAGTTGATGCCCTGGACCCTTACGAGAACGTCGATGCTTATGTCCGCGAGTGCTGGTGCTGCGGCCATCCCCTGGCGCACGACGACGATCACTTGGAGGTGTGCCCTACCTGCGGCCATGGTCGGCTGGTCCCTTATGGGAGCCGGTTCGTAGGGCGAAAAACCGTAATATCCCCATAGACACGGGGAGTTCCCCTTGATATAATTGCGGCATATGACCCTGGAGGGTTCTATGCCGCTTATTTGTCCCAACTGTTCCTACCTGCCTGACGAGTCGGATGCTTTCTGCCCGGCCTGCGGCCATGACTTCGTGGATCTGCCGGCTGCCGGAGATATTGCCGGCGACCAGGATCCGGTTCACGGCCTGGTCGTCGACCGGTTCAAGGTCAACTGTATTGCCTACGGCGAGCGCCTTTCTTTCGATCCCACTATGGATGCTGTTGTCTCGCGCTTTTTATGCGGTCGGTTCCCGGGCCGTATCGATTGTGTGGGTTGCCCTGTCTGCCCAGCCTGCGGTGAGGTCCACTGTACCTGCGGAATGGTGGGTATCTCCATCAGCGTGAAAACGAAAGGCGCCGTTATCGAGACGACGCCTTTGCGGGGTAGGGTGGGGGAGTCACGGCTCCATATCTCTGGGCCGCGGTAGTGCTTACTTCTTCTGGCTTGCGATGATCCTCTTTTGCTTATCGGTAAGCCACGGCTCGTATCCCGTCGCAGCATAAACGCCCTGGCACTGACACCATGGGTGAACTAGCCCCACAACTGCCTTAAGTGCCGGTACACCGTCGTTTCTCCCCCCTGGCTGCACCTGGCCGCCCTTGACTGGGTGCGGCTTCCTTCCAATGTTCGTCCCATTGTTGATCATGTCCGAAAGCCGGAATAAGCGAGGTGTTTTTCCGTCCGGGAGCAGGTAGAGGTACTTGCACTGTGGGCATGCGGTCGGCAGCGGCATCTTGTAGACCAGCTTGTCCACGTCGCCGTCCTGCAGCAGCGCGTGGGCCTGCCCCTGGCGCTGGGCGTCGGTGATCTCGTAGAATGCGACCCGATCCCAATCCCGCGACTTGTCCTCCATGGCCTGGTGCAGTTCGCTTTTGAACTGCTGCCATGTCTCGACGTACTTCTGCGGTATCTGTTCTCCCGCCTCTCGCTTCGCCTCTTCGTCCAGGACGGTCCGTTTCAGCGTGCGGCTGTGGTAGTCCACCGCCATCTGCCTGATCGTCTCGTTGCGCTTCTGGATCGCTATCTGGCCTATTTTCGTTGCGAGGTCCGATGCGTTGTCGGTGATATACGCCGCCGTCTGCTGCTCGGCGATGGCTATCGCTTCCAGGTCCGGCTTCTTGAGCGGCATGTTGAGCGCCAGTTGCATGACCTCGTCGAGGGTGGCGCCCTTGTCTACGGCCTCGTATAGCCTGCCGGCGATGAATGCGTTCTTGAGCAGGTGCATCTCCGGGGGGATGCTCATGGTGAACGTCTCGGCGGTGACATGCTCGGGAACGAGCCCCATCTGCTTCCAACGTTCGAGTTGCTGCGGGTCGGGGTGGTAGTCCTCTGATTGAAATTGGGCCGCCACGTATGCGTATCGGTCCTGTATCATCTGGGTCAGTTGCTGGATCTGGTCTTTGGTCATGGTGTGCCTTCGAGTGGCTTCAAAATGTACCAGCAGCGCAGGTCGCCCGACTCCAAAACGTTCATGCCTTGCCAGCGCTTGTTCGGGTTCGGATCGTGGACGACGAGCCCATTGCAATCGATCACGACGGCATGCGTGGTGTCTTTGAACGTCTTGCTGGGGACCACTCCATAGAAATATCCGTTGATGCTGTCTGCCGGGTCAAGCTCTGGGGCTCTCGTGTATACCCACGTCCCGTCTGGACGCTTTGCTTTGGACGGTGTGGAGGGGCAGCCGAGATATTCGTACCCGATCCCATGCAGAAAATGCCACAGGACGTTGAACCATCCTTTGTCCGGGTACTTCCTAAAGTTCGGGACTTGGTCTATATCGAGGTCGAACAAAGAGGCGATTGCCGCCCTCTGGCAGTCGCCTTTGCCGTGATCGACTATCTCCTGGTTCACTGGGGTCATGCTGCTTCCCCTTGCTGCCGGGGCCGGTCGCTCCCGCTGATCATCTCCGCATACCGCTCGCAGTCATCGGCGGCTCGCTGGAACTCGCGGCACATCATCTCGTACAACTGCCTGACCGCCACCTGGCGCGGGACTTTCGGCGTCTCGTCGCAGGTGGCGGTCTTCCGCAGGGCCTTTTGCAGTTCCTCTCCGATCCCCTCGGATTCGGCCAGCGCGGACAGCGACTTGGTCAGTTCCTCGGGGGAGAGGTTATGCCGGATGGTAGCTTTCACTCTCTGGCGGCCTTTCTATTCCAAAATGGTGCCGGCAGCAGCTATCGCTTCGTCTGTCGCCTTTTTAAGATCGTCATCCGATCCGGAACTTTTTTTGAAATGATTGGGGTCGCTTACGGTCCCAACGGTGTCAGGGGCCTTTTTGTGTTCCAGCGGCCCGTTACCTCTAGCTTTGTCGCGGTCCCATATGTCTTTTATCTCGTCGTGGGAGTACCCTTTGCTTTTGAGGTGCTGGTGGTCGCTTTCAGACCAATTGGGGTGTTTTTTCAGGTCGGCGAGTGTGGTCTTCCCGCCCCGGCCTGTGTCTTCTTTTGCCGGCTTGGCCTTCTTATCGTGCTCTGCTGCCTTTGCTTCGTGATCGGCTTTGCCTTCCGAGTCGTAGTCCAGCTTGGCGGCTTCCCGGTGGGCCTCTGCGGCGGCCTTGTGGTCTTCAGGCTTTCCGCTGCGTTTGGCTTTCTCGCTGGCGGCGTATGCCTTGTCGTTGGCCTTGGTGGCCACCCCGGCAATATCGACGGCTTTGCTGCCGTGCTCCTTGGCTTTATCCTTGTGGAAGTTGCTCGATTCAATGTGCTCATCAAAATGCTCACTACCGAACCCGCTCTGGTTCGCGGCATGACTGTGGGCATCCTGCGCCCTACGGTGCTGCTCTGCGGCCAGCAAGTGGATACTTGCCCCGTGGTTAAGGGAATGGGCATTGTGCTCGGTCTTGTGCTGGTCGGCGATCTTGCCGATGTGTTCGGCCATATCCGACTGTGCCTTGGCGTTGTGCTCCGCGTCCTTCCGGTTGAAAGTCCCTGCCGATTGCCCGGCCCCCAGGTGTACGCTGGCCTTGTAGTAGTGGTCGCGCATGGCCTCCCCGTCGCCGGCGCGGTGCGCGGCCTCCATGGCGTCGATATGCTTCTTGGCTGCGTCGTGGTGGAGCGCCTGCAGCTTCTTCATATCGGGTTTTCCCCAATTCATGCCAGCCTGGTGCTTGTCGGCAGCGGCGCTCGCTTTCTCTGCGTCCTGGCGCTTGTTGTCATACTCCTTCGCGGAATCTGCCTTGCCCTTGTGGTGCTCGTCGGCTTCTTCCTTCGAGTCAGCATGGACGTTGGCATGATGGTCGAGCCACACCCTATGCCCGTCATCGGCCTCAAACTCGCGGACCGGCCTGCCGTCGTGATTCGACGTGCCTTCTTTACCAGTGCTCTGGTATTCCTTTCCGTTGTGGTTGAACGATGTTGCTTTCTCCGGGGCTTTGTCGTTCATGCCTGTTGCCTGGCCAATAATGTTCGGGTTCCGGCTGTCGTCATGCTCTTTGACCTGCACCGTTGCGCCGGACGCGGTGGTTCTGGTGTACGCCTTGACATGCGACTTCTGCAGGAGGCTGGTGGCGGCTGCCGTGGTTTCGGCAATGGCTTTGTTGAGGTCGTCGACTTCTTTCACTGGTGTTCTCCTTCCAATATGGGGTGATTACTGTAAGCCTGTTCCGTTGAATGATCGCTATAGCTGGTCGTCGAGGCTGATCTGGAGAAACTTGGTCTTTCGCCGCGCTCCCCTGCGGGACTTCCGCAGTGCCTTGTAATACTGATCGCTGCCGTCGTCCTGCTGGTCCTGGTCTTGTTGATCGTCGCCCTGATCTTGCTGGTCGTCATACTGGCCGTCGTCGCCCTGGTCCTGCCCTTGCTGACCGGCCATGCTGAATGTGTTAATGTAGTTCGGGATCGCGACGTCTGCCGGGTAGTTCCAGGGGTTCTTGTCGTACAGTTCCTTCTGCGGATCCCCCTCCTGCAGCTTGTTGTACTGCTCCGGTGGCAGCCAGAAACCAATCGGGGATTTCCCTTCTTCGGAGCGCGCCTCATTTCTGGTGTCCCACTTGGAGACCCGGGCGGTGCGGATATCGACCGCCGCCTTTTCGTCTTCCGGGTTCAGGCCAACCAATATCAGCTTCAGGTCGTCATAGCGAGGGTGAATAATGCAGTCGGTGAACCACTCGCACATATCCGTCAGCGACGGTATCAGGCCATGCTCCTTGCTGAATTCAATCTCGCTGGCCGGGTTGGCGCCGAACAGGTTGCCTCCCCCGTTGCCGCTGTCCATTTCCAGGTTCAGGGTGCTGGGGTGGGCGCCGTATGCCGCTGCCTTGAGCATGATGGCCAGGCGGATCATCTGGTCGAACAGCATGTCTTTTGGCGACTCGCGCAGTTTCACGCTCTCGATCTTGAAGTTATCGATATCGCCGGCAGGGATTACCGGCAGCCGCCAGTTGTTGCCGACGCCCCCGGCTTCCGCGAGTAGCTGCTGCTTGAATGCTTGGAGCCCTTCCTTGTCGTAGTCGCCGGCGACGGTCAGCACCTGCTCGGGGTAATTGGTCTTGAACATCTCCCGGTTGTAGGTCCAGGCCATGAGCAGGGTGGTGGTAATGTCCAGCGAGAGTTCCAAGCGGGACTCGCCGTATCCGAACCGGTTCATCTGGTCGCTGGGGTTGCTGATGTGGACGCTGATCTCGTCGTCGGTGAATGCCGCCGTGATCATCCCGTCGATCATCTGGACGTATGCCGCATTGGCGATATCGAAGCCGGTTGCCAGCGACATTTTGTCGATGGTGTCCTTGGTGATCTTGCCGTCCTTCTCGTTCTTCTGCGCCCAGGCCCGCACCGACTCGTCGACGTTCTTGATGCTCTCGCCCGGGAGCCAGTGGAAGGCGGCATACCCCTGGCCGTCGCGGCGCTTGTACCGGAGGATGCATTTGCGGTCGATGATCAGTTCCGCCCGGGTGAGTACCGAGACGAGGTCTTTGAGGTTGGTGTGCGGCCTGACGTTGTGCGGGTATAGGTAGATGAATTCGGCGGGCGTCGGGTTGCCGAGCAGCTTCTCCATCTCCGCGCAGCGCTCTTTGTCGTTCTTCGTGACCTTGTAGTCTGGATCGTCCTGCCGCTCGTGGACCACTCGAAAGCCGATATCCTTGTTCTTGCCGTCGTTGGCTTTCTGCCAGATGCGTTTCTGCTGGTCTATCCTGGCGCGGATCAGGATGGCATCGACAAACGACCGCTTGGCCGACTCGTACAGGATGGCGAAGCTCGGGGTGCCTGCGGGCTTCTCCCGGGCGCCGTAGGCCACCATGTTCTGGGCGAGGGCGAACTTGGAGAAGAAAGCGGCCTTGTTCTCTTCGACGCGCATCTTCTTGGCTTCGGCCTTTATGAGTGATTCTGCGGAACGGGACGGGACCAGGAGACCTGCCGGAGTTTCGACGGCGTCCTCCATGAACGACTTGGGGAGATTAATCATTGTATCCCTCTTAAATACAAAAACCCGGAGACGGCACGTTGTTTCGTGCTATTTCCGGGTTTAGGTGATCGTGGTGGCGAGTCTAAATAACCGAGGTATTGAGTTTTGCTCTATAATAGCCCTATTATGTAGCGCATATCAAACAGTTTGATTATGCGGAGGCTTCCGGCTCGTATGGGATCTCTTCCGGCCTCGTCTTCTTGTTGTTGTTGGGGTAGTGCAGGATTGGCCCATCTACCTTGAGCCCGTGCTGTATGGCTTCGGCCAGCGCCTCCTTGACCTCTGCAAGCGCTGTCTGGAAGCTTCTCCGGTTGTATGGCTTGCCGTACCAGACCATGAACGTCTGTTTCTGCCTCCCTGTGGCGGTCGCTTCTACTCGTGGCATATTCCTTTGTCCTTTTTGGTGTCTTCTAGTTCCAGAAGCTCATTTCGTTCGTTACCGCATCGTGCGGAGAGTCGTCGCGCCAATCGGGGTTGTATTTTACCTCACGGCCTGCAGCCCACCAGCAGAATCGCCTGCTCTTACCAGTGCGACGCGCCATGTCTCTCATGTATCTGATTTTCCAGATCAGCTTCTTCAACTTTTCCTCCTGGGTAATCCATAGGTCTTTTTTAAGCAACCGCCAGTATTCATGGCCGTTGACGACAAAATGTTGTCCTTTTTGCTTCCTTTTTTTACTTACGCCTTTATGGCGCTATTTGCAACGGTGCCCAGCGGGTAATGCTGGAAATAATATTAATAATATCAACACTCTTTGAGTTTTTGGCAAAAAATTGCTCGGGCGCTCAGACGTCCTCCAGGTGGTATTTGGCCTTTATTTCCTCGAAGCCTTCGGCATACGATGCTGCGTCGAACATGATTATGAAGCAGTCCCGCGCCGCCTCCTGCTGCGCCTTGTGGTGTTTATCTGTCTCGAACAACTCGGCTCTGGCCCGCTGCACATTCACTTCCCGGACCAGAGCGTCCCGTTCCTTGACCAGTTGCTCGTAGACGGGGATTCTGTCTACCGGCAAATCAGGGCGTTGGCGTAAAAAGGCCAGCCTATTCTTGAGGTCATTGTGGTTGGCTTTCCAGTGGTCCCGTTCTTTGGTCAGTTCTGCCACCTTGGTGCGGAGACTAGCTGTATCGATTATTGATTCGCGGTATGCTTCCTCTACCACAAGCAATCGCTTTAACTCTATCTCCAGGGCGCGGAGGCGGTCGATCTCGGTTGGATCGGCTGGTGCATGGTTCAATTCTGGGCATGGCCACTTGACGCAGCTATCGCAATCAATTGGGCATTCGTCTACGCTCATCCCTGTACCTCCTGCGGTTTGCTGTCCGCCATCACCAGGATGCGAACGTGCTGTCCGTCGAATTGCACCAATTTGGCCCAATCTGCGGGTAATACGCCTATGTGCCCATAATTGCAGCCGTGGCCTTCTACCTCCACCCCTGACCGGTAGCGGAATAGTTCGGATTCTGCGGCAAGTTTGCCCTTGTAATTACATTCATTTGCTCCCTGCGTTTTGGCTAACATCTCTCTCAAATGCTTAATCATTTCATTGGCTTGCTCGTTTGATTTTAGTAGTTCCCCTTCCAGCCGTTTTACCTCGGCCTCCACCGCTGCATTGTCGTGGTAGTAGGTACGGCTAGCGAGCCGGGTTTTGAGGGCGGCATTCTCGGCTTCCAGAGTGGCGTTATTTTGCTGCAGTTGCTTCGTCTTTTTGCTCTCCCGGTAAAAGGAATCTTGGAATGACTGGCATCCTGTTTTGAGAGTAGCGTTCTCGGTTTGCATGGCGGAAAAACTATTACCGCGATCTACCGCCTGTATCCGGTTGCATTCAGCGTCCAATTCTGCCGCATTGAGGGCCGCGAGGAGATCCCGGATATGGCTAGCCATATTTTCTCGCCCAATACTATCAAGAATTTTGATATCTACCCTTGCTCTTTCCTTCAACTCTTCGTTATTACTCATGGGGTTCCTCCGAAGTTTTATCTGCCATCACCAGCACGCAGACGCGCTGGTCATCATCCATCCAGTTGCGCAAACAAGTAACAACAAGCTTGATGGAGCTTTATCTTCCGCTGTTTTCATTTTTTCATCCATCTCCGATCCTCCTTTGTATTGGTGTGTTCTACCAAAGGCCCCCGGCCAGAATGATGCCTGCGGCTACTTCCTGCGGGATCTCTTCCGCTCCCTCCGCTTCATCTTCCAGTTCTTGCGCTGCTTCCGTGGGAGTCCGGTCGGGGCAGGCTTCCAGCATTCTTTGGGATCCGCGAACTGCTCGGGTGGGTCATATGAAGGGCGTATTATGACCTCTGCTGGCTCAATACCGGCATTGGCGATCATGCTGCGGGCGATCATGCTGCGGGCGATCATCTGCGCTCTGCCGTATCCATCGTCCACAATCAATATCGTTGTCATGGCTTTACTCCCTGGTGCTGGTTTTCAGCGGCTCGTAAATCATCGGCAGGACTCCCCGAAGGTGCAGCCGGCGCAGAGCGCTTGCCATCATGGCGTATTCTGCCCGCAGGTTGCTTTCGTGCTGGAATTCAAGCCCGCTGTATCCCCATGCGTTCCCTTTTGGCCCCACTACCTGCCGCGGCTTACCCTTCTCGTTTACCCATATTAGGCCCCACCGGGCCGGGAGGTCTTCTCGCCTGATGACGCCCTCGGGGCAGAGAAACAGGCGGAATGTCCCGACGCCCAAGCGTGGGTTGCGACGAAATATCTTCTTTTTGTCGGCCAGAAAGTCCGACCGGCTGGTCTTGCATTCGATCAGTATTGAGTGCCCGTCACGGAATCCTAATGCGTCGGGGATCTCGTCGGTGCCCATCGTCACTAGTTCGGTAAATGCGAACGAGCACTTGCGTGTTCCGAGCAGCCACTTTTCTGCGATCTTGACCAACTCCTTGTGCGTCACCATCCCCCCCTTTTGTCCCTGCTGAATTCGTTCTGCACGAGCGCCTGGCTGATGTATCCGGCCAGGGTAGCGTCGATAGGCTTTCCGGCCCTGGCAGTCCCGATGGTCCGCTCCGACACGCCCGATATCAGCGATAGTTCTGTTTTTGTCGCCCTTTTGAGCCGCATTACTGTTTTCAGCAGCGGCAATGTGGTCATATTGTCCCAGCGCATGGCGGTTCCTTGGGGGTTCTCGCGTGCTGCAGGTAGCTCGCATGGCTTCTGTATGTTGCTGCCATATTTTCATAATGGTTTTGCAGGACGCGCAACGCTCTGGCCAGTGTGTCGTCCACTGCTGTTGCCAGCCATGGGGCTCTTTTACCGTAACCAGCGCTTTTGACCTCGTATCGGACCCTCCCATCTCGTTCTCTCCGTTCAACCTGCAATGTTGACAGTCGATTGAATCCGCTTGATTGGACGCCTGTGGCGCAGAGATAAATTTCAGGGTTGCCCGATTTGTGAATGGTCCAGTCGTATCCCGGCATAATTTTCACAAGTTCTTTTCTGAACTCTGCTTGCGACATTGTCGTCTCCTGTTCGTATTTAGGGGTATCCGTAAAAAGTCGTTGGTAGTGATTACTCCCTTTTGGGTTATCGACCCTTCTGCGGGGCAGTCTGGGTATGTACATCCGGCGTCACAATGTTGGCATGTTTGCCCATTTACGATTGGGATACATTTCTTGTGTGCTCGGCCTCCTGCCCCAACTGATCGAGCACCGCCCCTACCACAAATAACGCAGATATTATCCGCTGATTTTCCTGTCCCGTATTTCATTCTGGTTCCCAATGAAGCATTAAAGTGTGTAATTCATTTGTGTAGTTTTTTGATCATCAACGACTTTTTACGGATACCCGTATTTAGCGGGGGCCGGTCGCTACTCCGGCTATGTCTGGCCTCACTGCCAGACGACGTTCCCATGCTTGACTGCTATATCGCAGGTCTTATTGCCGTTGCCTTTTGATGTGAGCCCCGCTGCGTGTCCGCTCCCACGCCGCCCCGCTGTCAATCATTTTTTTGTGGCAGATCTGCCACTCTGCCACTCGGTCTGCCTACTGCATTTTGAACGGTGCGACGACGATCCGTTGTTCTACGTACACGGGCCGCACCTTGCCGCCGTGGGGATCCTTCAGCATGACCCATGTGCCCTCGGCAGATGCCGGAGAAAATAGCCCGTTGGGGTCGGCCTGGGGCAAGATGGCGTAGCTGCCGCTCTGGTAGGTATTCTTCTCAGCGATCTTCTGCGGGTTTGTGTACTGCGTCGCTGCGGGGATGCCGTACCCGATGGACTCACCCAGGTACACCAGCTTGCCGGTCATCTCGGCCACGATGTAGGTGTATGTCACCAGGCCGTCCTGGTCGCGCAGTTCGTAGATGTCCTTGAGCAGCTTCTTCTCGCGGAAATTCTTGATTGCCGGCATGCCGGTCTGCGCGGAGCCTTCCTGCAGGATGCGCTCCTGCTGCTGTTGCTGCGTGTTGTCGCTGCTCTGCGTGCTCTCCACCTTGCAGCCCGCCATGAAAACCACCATCATCATCACCATAAAAATCTTGTACACGGTCCTACCTCCTATCTGAGTTTGAGCACTTTCCCGTCTCCGACGGGTATGCCGTTTGGAAGCTGCGGGATGATTACCGCAGCCAGGATGGCGCATATTGCCAGGACGATCAGCAGCTCTATGAGCGTGAATCCCTTTCTCACAGGCCGCCTGCTTTCAGCCCGTTGATAAACTGCCGCAGGTCTGCGGGCAGCTTTTCCTCGCCGTAGTCAGCGACCCGGTGGAGGATGATCGAGGCGAGGGCAGCCTTATGCTCCGGGCTCGCGTTGATGTAATCAAACTGCATGTTCTGGATCTCCTGCACCATGCCCTGGTTGTAGGATTTTGATTGCTCGAGCGTCTGGCGCCGGACCGCTTCCGTCTTCGGGGCGAAGAACTTGTACATGAAAAAGTCGTTGCCCATGAACAGCCATGTCAGTACGAGGACGCACACGATCCCCAGCAGTACCCCTCCTGTTACTTTCATCACTTCTTTCACCATCTTCTTGCTACCTCCTTTAGTTTATGGCCGTTGCCGGCCTCCTGCTTTGTTTTGTATGCGCTACGGTGTGAGCGCAGGCATATCGTCCTCGAAATACATGATCAGCTTCCCGGTGACGACCGCATGCTGGTGCTCCTGCAGGGATCCGGGGCTATTAATCCATCCGGGGCACATGATGATCGCGTCGCAGCGGTCCAGCAGCGGGAGGCATACGTCGTTCATCCAGTCTCTCGCCGTCATGCCCGAGAATCTCGGGTCTGCGTCCCAATGCCCGGTGATCCGGTGCGGTATCAGCGGGGTGTCGCCTTGGAGCAGCAGCATTTTGCCAATGGCCTCGGCTTTGTCGATGTTGGCCTGGATGCCTTCCCTCGTGGGGGCCGTGTACGGGCCGGCGACGTAGACTATTTGGCGCATGCTACCCCCTGGTAGTCCATGGCGTAGTCGTAGAGTTCTTCGGGGGTGGTGATGGTGTAGTCCTTATCCCCGATGCTGCATTTGCCTACTCGCGGCGCGGTCACCGCCGAGCACTCGTACAGCCACCAGCTAACGATTCCGTCTTTCGGGGGATGATTGAGGTCAAGGGTGGCATCGAGCACGTCCACCAGGGCGTCTTCCAGCGGGTCGGCGATTATCCCGATGCCGATGCCGGCCATGTCATTGTCGATTTTGTTCCGCAGCGCCTCGCGTGCGAGGATGGCATTTAATGCTTTCACGAATTCTTGCTTGCTGATCATCGTTTTCTCCTGTTTTGGTAGTCGCTTGCTAATACTGGGCTTCTTTCACAAGATGGCTCGCTTACTTTCTTTGGTGTTCTCAGTGGTGGTGGCTCGCTTTCCCGTGGTTGGGTGGCTATGATCCTTCGGCTCGCTTGAGCAGTGTGGTGTCCTCTGGCACGTTGGCTCGCTTTTCTATACTGGGTTGCTACTATATTGCGGCTCGCTCAACTCAGATGGGTTTCTCGCGCATACAGGCACGCTTAAAGGCAATGGGTTGCTATTCTTTTACGGCTCGCTTTGCTCATGTGGGTTTCTTGTCATTCGTGGCTCGCTTCCTTTTTACGGGTTTCTAAAAATGGATGGCTCGCTTTTCTGTCATGTATTTATTAAGTCATTCGGCTCGCTTTCCAATTTCGGGTTTCTTTCAATCAATGGCACGCTTGTACATTGTGGGGTTCTTGATACCTCCGGCTCGCTTTGTCACAATGGGTTTCTAAAAGTTTGCGGCTCGCTTTGGTCGAATGGGTTTCTCCATCCTATTGGCCGTAATCGTTACGCCGCCTGCTTCTCCCCGCCGTGGACGTACCCCAGCTTCGCATCCTGGTAAGGGGCGGAGACCGGCAGCCCTTCCAGCGCCCGCCATGCTGTGTAGAGGTCGATCAAAAAAATCTTAACCATGTACCGCATCGCAGCATTGTGCCGGTGCGCCTTCTCGCTGGCGATCTTGTCCTTGCCGGTCTTCTCGTTGGGCACCTTCTTGTCCTGCCAGTTCTCGTGGCTCTCCAGCCGGTGCTTGTAGTCGTCATATATCTGCCGGTATTTGTTGTCGCCAGCCCGGAGGAAGCTGCTGGCCAGGACTCCGGTCAGCTTCGTCTTCAGGAAGGGGTTGAACGTGATGCCGTTGCGGGTGGCGTCGTGTCCGTCCCGATCAATATACGCTACAGTCTGTAGATGCTCTTTCCTGCGGCTGCGGCCTCTGCCGTCGTCTGCTACGTCCAGGCCGGCGTACTTCCAGAGGCTGCTCGGGTGCCGGGCCTTGGTGATATCGATCTCGCTGATGATCACGCCAGCCATGGCCGGCCCGATGCCCTTGACCTTCTCCATAAACTCGGTGTAGATCGGGTAGTCCTCAAGTATCTTCCCGAGGTTGCGGAAGTGCTTGGCCTCCTGGGATTCAAGCTCCTTGTACTGCGATATCAAGGCGATCTCGGTGTAGTCGCTGATCACCGCATCGCCGGCAAACTTCTTTTTCTGGGGGAGGCCGTCCGGGGCAAGCATGGCGTAGTGCTTTTCGAGCAGCTTGGTCACGAACCCGGCCACCTTCTTGGCCTTCTTGTCTTCCTGCTCCAGTTCGTCGACGGCGCCGGTGGCGACCCGCTTATTGTTGACCCTGATCTGATCGAGCATCGCTTTCGACTCGTCGTCCAGGGTGTCCTCGCTCTGGCCGGGAGCCTGGCCCAGCTTGGCCTTGAAGTTCCCGACGATGCGGTTGCCGGTCTGGATGCGGAGTTGCTGTATGTCGTAGCAGCCCCTGACGATGGTTTTAAAATTTCCTGCGGGCATGGTTTCCTCCTGTGGTTTGGTATGCTGCTATCGGTTAAAGATTTGTCGCTAGAATGATGTCGCTACGATTCATAGGGTTTCTCGGTTCTCGTGGCTCGCTATTTCTTTTTGGGCTTCTTTGGCGAAATGGCTCGCTTAGATATTTTGGGCTTCTCAAAACAGATGGCTCGCTAAAAACAAATCGGGTTGCTCTCCTTTTCCGGCTCGCTTTCTTTCATCGGGTTGCTACATATCAGTGGCTCGCTAGGAAAAAACGGATTGCTTTTTCATTTTGGCTCGCTTGTTCTTTTTGGGTGTCTAAAAAAATTTGGCTCGCTTGTGCTCATCGGGTTTCATTCACGCATTGGCTCGCTCGCCGCAGATGGGGGTCTTTCTTTCGTTGGCTCGCTTCAGAGGTCCGGGTTTCTCGCTTCTTATGGCTCGCTGTCACTTTATGGGTTGCTTCATCTTAGGGGCTCGCTACCTGGGAGTGGGTTTCTTTAAACATATGGCTCGCTGTTCAATTCTGGGTGACTCGATTCATGTGGCTCGCTTTCATACTATGGGTTTCTTCTTTCCGTTGGCTGGCTGTAACTTACCGCCGCACCTTTCCGGTCTTCTTGTGCTCACGGTGCTCACGGTGCTCGTGGCGGTTGGCCGGTGCCGGAACCTTCCACGTCATGTTGTTGAATCCGCCGAGGGTAAATATCAGCATGTCATATCATCGAATATCACGGGGATTTGCGCGTGCATCGCGGCGAGCAGCGGTATGGCGACCTCGCGCATCTGGGGGTGGGCTGCCGGGGAGCAGCGCAGCTTGAAAAAGTGGCGCCACTCGCGGAGGTTGGCGGTCATCACGATTTCCGTTTTAAGGCTGTTCGGCAGCACGGACCGGGCCTGTTCCGGACGCCATCCCATTTCTCTCAGGTGCTGGTAATCTGCCTCTGCTCCGGCCATCGCAACAAACCATAGGCGATCCAGGGTATCGTCTATGGTGGTCAAATCCTCGCCGGTATACTCGCCGGGCTCGATATCGACCCAAGGTGGAATCACGAAGGCCACGGCCCCGCCGTAGTCGCAGTACCTGGTGCTCTCCTGACTGTAGCTGGCGATCCGGTGCCGGACGATCTCGTGGGTGACACCGCGGTCGCAGATGAACCGCGCCGATGCCGTTGCGTGTTCGAGCACCGACTCGTGCCCGCGCTTCAGTATCATCTCGGAAAACTTCGGGGCGGAGTCTGCGGTGATCTTGTCCTCGCTCTTGTAGCAGGTGCGCCCGGCTGTCTCGATCAGTTGCAGTGCATCGGTGTTGATGTGGAGTATCTCCACGGATGGCTTAACAAGTTGCATCAGACTTTCTCCTTTCGATTTCACGCTGCAGGTACCATGCAGCTTTTTCCAGATCTTCGATGGCCTTGTCAGGGTTTTTCTTACCTGCGCGAGACAGGTACTTCACGGTGTTGCCAAGGCAAAATCCCAGTTCCCAAGCCTCGATCACCTTTATGGCTTCGTATGGGTTGTCCTTCCCGCCGTAGTGTTGGGGATGGTCTACTGCATCTTTCTGGCTCATGCTTCTCCTTTCTGTTGTCAGAATCCCTTGCCGTGCAGGTACGGCCTGTTGCGGTTCTTCTCGATCTTGGCCGCGAGCGCCTGCAGGAAGGCGTCGGTCTGGCCGTTCCCGCCGACGTAGCTGCATACCCGTATCACGATGTCGGCCAGTTCCTCGTTGAGGTGGTCCTGATCGACGACGATGGAATTGTCTTCGTGGTGCTTCGCGCTCTTGCGGAATGCCTCGAAGCCGTAGCTCTTGGCCAATATGCCGTTGCAGAAATCGAGCATTACGGACTCGCTGATGCTGTCGGCAGGGTTCAGGAGATTGACGCATTCCATTGCCTCGGCTACTTCGGTCACGATAAGCGCAAGCTGTGTCGCGTGCTGGTCGGTGGCGAAGCCGTGAGCCTTGGTGATCTCTGCGCATTCGGTGATGGTGTCTCGGAGGTCCATTTCGTTCCTTTCTAGTGGGTTGCGTTCTCTTCTTCCTGGGCCTCGGCCAGAGCCTTTGCGTGGGACTCTGCCGAATACGGCCACAGGGTTGCGATGGCGGTAATCTCGGGGTCGCCTTCCTCCCATTGCCGCCCAATCGACTTATTGAGCTTTGCCGCCTCTCTGCCTGCGGCATCCATTGACGGCATTGCGATCAGGTCGTCCGGCCCCTCGATATGGACGCACCAGAGCGGTGCATCTTCGACTCTCTGCGGCGCTTTCAGAGCTTCGTTTTTGAGGTGGAGGACTTGATTGTCCGATGTCAGCCTTTCGATCCTGTCCGCTGCCTCTAAAAAAAATTGCCCGTGGATGCCGTTTTGGAAGTTCCGCAGCCTATCCACCATATCCATGAGGGGCGGCAGAGTTCCGACGTCTCTGCACGAGTGGTGCAGCCTGTATGTCTTCGCCGTGCAGGTCGCACGCAGAGTGGTTTGCTCATCCGTCTCGTCCAGCGCCCCGGCCTGGCGTTTGAGCTCTCTCAGCAGGTTTTTTTTGAAGGCTTCCCAATTGGTTTCGACGCCTTCCCGCTTCGCTATTTCGTGGGCGCTGCGGAGTAATTCGTTTGCTTCGGTCATTGTCGCTCCTTTGTTCTTGTAGTCGGGAATCCGGTCGTGTCCTGTCTGGCTTGAAATTTCTGGAATCGGCATGCCCAGAATGGCAGCGGGCCGACTTCAAACCAGACGCAAATTGGTACGTTGTCCCTCAATAATTTTTCAACGGCTGGGATCTGTTTGCGGGGCACCTTCGCCTCTATGCACCCTGGCCGGTCGATGATGATGCCCCGTTTTGTGATATCCTTGATTCGTTCCACGAGCGTCGTGCTTGTCACGTTTTCCTCCTGGTCACGACCAGTATCTCTATCTCCGTCCGGCACTCGGGGCACATCACCACGGCTGCCGGTCGCATCTCGTCGGTGCCGCACCATGCCTCCTTGTGGGTGAGGTTGGCTGTCACTGGTTTCCCGCATCCCGGGCATTCCGTGTAAAGGTGCATCGTGGTCCTCCGTTACTGGTGTGTGACTTTCCAGCTATGGGTGCCCCAATCGTATTCGACGTAGTAGCGGTAGCTCTCGTCTCCGTGGAAGCTGCTGGTGATCTGATAGTCTGGGACCCGACTGTTGGCACTTTTGAAAAAGGTCACGCCGAGGAAAAACGTGACGAGCAGTTCGCACTCGGGGCCACTCCATCTCCCTTTCACTTTTTCCAGGACTTCCTCGATGTCGGCCAAGACGTTTTCCGGGTGGCCGTCGTGTCCTCGGTACACGTAGTACACATCGTTGCGGTCTTTGAATTGGATTGTTGCTCGAGTTCCCATTTTTGGCTCCATTTTAAGAATGGGTAGGGTGTGTTAAACAGCGCCATGCAGGCAAAAAACGAATAAATCTCTATTGCCAGCGCGGCTGCGATCAAAATTTCTGGCAGGTGTTTCATGGCGGATTTCCTCCGTGGTTACTGCGGTCCCGCCACCGGCCCGTACCATTCCCCGCCGAACAGCCGCACAAAATCGCCGAACTCGGTGGCATTTTCTTCCCCGGTGCGCCAGATCCACACGCGCTCAAACTTGCAGGCTTCGTCCGGGTTGATGGCGACCCGCACCGGCTCCGGGCTGACGTCTTGCCAGTCTATCCTCGTCCAGTAGTAGCCTTCGACGGTCGGCTTTTCGGTCGTCCAGAACGGCTTGGCGTCCTTTTCTGTGTATGGGATTCCATCGGCCCGGAGCCTGACGATGGGAGTGCCGAATGCCCACGATTTGAGATAATGGACACCGGTGGCATGATCCACCGCCGTTGTGAGCCCGCTTCTCTCGCCTTTGTCCTTGTCGTCGGTGCTGTCGTATGGGCAAAACAGATATGCGATGATTGCTCTGATGGTTTTCATATTTTTGTGGCTCCATCCGTGTTCGATATCGCGGCTTCCAGCGCGTGCTCGGTTCTCACCAGCGAGGCGTATAGGTCGCTGATGATTACTCTCGGATCGTCGGCAGTTGACATAAACGCCCCTACCCTCTGCTTGATCGCTTCGTTGTCGGTCACGCTGGCGTTCCCGCTGCTGGTGCGCCGCGGGCTGCCATCGCCGCTCTCCGTCCAGCTCACCGCGTCGTATCTCCCGGAGAAAACTCTCCAGGTGATCTTGAGGCGTAACGGCAGGAACCGGAAAAATCCGACGATCCCGGTGCGAAACGGTAGCGGCCTCGCCGGCTGCCACCATGTCCGTTTCCCGCACTTTCGTTCTTCTTCGACGGGCCATGTTCTGAGTTGGTATGCCATGAATGTTTGAGGTAACCTCATATGTCCTCTCTCCCTTTTTTGTGGCCCGCTGTATGCCATGCGCTACGCAGCGGGCATGGCTTTACCTTCTGTTACCTCTAAAGCCGCCCTCGCAGAATGATGCGCCGTGTTGCTCTCCCGCATGTACAGCAGTTCGGGATTCAGTTCGGTCATGCCACCTGGCTTTGGTGGACCGACGAAAAGAGCGCACAACGACTCCACCCCGGGCGTATAATCCCAACACGTCGCGGGCCGATTCTCGTAGTCGCTGCACAGGCCGTCCGCCTGCAGGTTCTTGCAGGTAGCGACGCAGCTTTGTTCTTCCGCTTTAATTACTCTGAATGGGGTCTTTTCTTCGATGCTGCGCTTGTAGTTCGCGCCCCTGTTGAGAATAAACACCCGGCAGCAGCGCCCTATGTCCGGGCAGTCGGTGCGGCAGTTGATCTCATGCATGCTTGACCCTCTTGTCAACGAGGCGGCACTCGCATTGCTTGATGATGCTGCGGAGCGTCCGGTTATATTCCTGTTTGCCCCTGATGCTGGTCTTGTGGCGGCCCATTCTGATCACCACGGTGAACATCTCGTTTTCATCCTGGATAACCTCCAGGCCCTGTCTTTTGTCGCTGCTCATTGCTCCCCTTGCCTTTGCGGAAAGTGCTATATTTACCCGCAGAAAGTATCACATTTTCTGCTTGGCTGCCATAAAAATGTTTGCCATACGCTACGGCCTAAAACGGCGGCGGCAGTTCCAGCTTTTCGATCACCATTACCATCCTCGGCTTGGCGATGCTCATGGCTTCGAGCAGGACGAACGTGCCGGAAGGATGCGCTTGCTGTAGGCGGATAAGCTCCTGCTCTGCCGCGTCCTCGTGCATGTGAATGTACTTCGGTGCGTGCTGCGGCTCGATCTTCTCGTCTCCGTTCGGTAGCTCGGTTGCCGCAGCCACGTTGGCGATCATCCAGAATTTCTCCATTATCGGTGCCCTCCGTTCTGCACCATCCATATGGCGCTGTGGCAGATATCGCAAAAATACAAATCCCTGCCATGGTCGTCGCGGTATAGGTGGCTCTTAAAGAGGCGGTTTTCAATCGTCTGGTTGGGAAAAATACCTTTGATTGTTCTGACTTCAAAACAACCGTCTTTGCCCAGCGGAATTTCGTGGTGCGGGCACTCCGGGTTACTGCATGCTTCCATAGTTACCTCCCTGGTGGTTTGATTGCTGCCCTTATCGGATTTTCTCGTTACTATGCCTGCCAATCCGCCTGGCATGCTGTGTATCCTGCTGCATCTGCCGCCGCCTGTGCTGTCTGCCCGGGATTGGCTCTGACCGCCATCCGGCAGTGGTCGCAGATATAGACCTGGGATGCTCCCTGCTTCGTCCAGGAATGCTCCCCGGGCTTCTTGTCGCTGGGAGCCAAATCCCCGAATGGCCGGTTGCGGCTATCGACCGGTACCCGGGAGAGCGCCAGTTCGCAGTAAAGGTCGGAGTGCAGGCAGTGGGGGTCCAGGCCGATGTTCTCGAAGATCATGCGGAACTTGCCCTGCGACTCGTCGATCCACTCCTTGCGCCGGGCCACCTTCTGCAGGTGTACCCAGAACACGTCCTTGCACATGCGAACCATCTTCTTCTTGCCGAGCGTGTCCTGTATCTCGGCTTCCAGCGCCAGTTCGTTCGGCTGCTCCTTGAACCGGTGGACGTACTTCATGAGGTTCCACTCGATGCCGTGGTATCGGCTGATGCGGACCGTGAACTTGTTCTTGATCTCGTCGCTCGACCGCTTCTCGGATGCGCTCTGCTTTGGTCGGTCGCCCCATTCGCAGATATCGCCGTCGCCCTTCGTCTCGTAGCTGTAGTCCGCCAGCCAGACCTTGCCGCGGTGCCGTTGCGCGAACCTGCGGGCCTCGTTGATGTTCGGCAGACCGTCGACGACGCATGCGCTGATATCGTATTGCTTCATGAGCTCGTCGCAGCGTTCCCATGGATCGTCTGCGTAGACAAACTCGATGTGCGCCAGCCGGGACTTGTGGAGGCCGCTGTCGGTCTTCGGCCCCCAATAGCGGATCACGACCACGTTAAATCCGCCCATCTGGTCCACGCCCATGGCGAAGTTGGTGCCCTTGGTAAGCCATTTCAGGTCGGGGTTGACCGTGGCCTGGAGGATGTCGTCGCTGACGATGCGCGACTCCGGCGCCAGGTATGCGATCCCCAGCTTGGAGTTGAAAAACTCCTGTAGGTCTTGCGCCTCTTCGTATGCGCGGATGATCTTCTCGGGCGTCTGCCGGCAGGATAGGGTCTGCGGTATGTGGTAGCCGATGATTTTCGATTCCGGGTTGTGGGGGATCCACAGGCCGTCTCGGGGGTTGGTGATGATCTCGTTGCAGGTCGGGCAGACGTAGACGTACTCCTTGCCGCGCTGGCCGATGCAATCCGGGAAGCAGTCGGCCAGGACCACGCCGTCCTTGCATCCGCACCGGCTGTGGAACCGGTGCTGGTCGGACTGTTTGAAGTATTTGTCGATGTTTGCGTCTGGGTAGCCCGCGGTGCTGTATTTGAAGTTGATGGGGTATGGCGAGTGGCTGATACGTTCCTCGGCCCGCTCGATGTCGCCTTCCATCATCTTGCGGACCTCGTCGAAGATCACGCCGAGCATCGGTATCGACTCGGTGGAGGTGGCGCCCTGCATGTAGCTGAAAAATATCTGCGAGGGGCCGATGGACCTGACGCGCTTCTGGTCGGTCTTTCGTTTCTCTCCCGGGTCGGCGTCTGGATCCTCTCCCCAGAGCGGCTTGATCTCCGGGATGCTGCGCACGGTCGGCTTGAATCGGACGTCGGAAAATATCATGGCCATGGCCTGGTCCGGGAGGAAGTACCCGAAGTATTTCCCCCAAAATCGCAGCGCGAGCCATACGAGCGCGAGAAATCCGAAGATGGTCTTACCCACCTGGGCTCCGCACATGAGCACCATCTTGAGCCCGTTCAGGTCATGGTCGCCGGTCACCTGCATGGCCTTGTACGGCTCGATCAGGTACTCGTGCCCCTCCCATGTGAACGGCTCGTTGTCGACCTTAAGCGTTCGCCGGATCTTCTCGACTAGTTCGTACAGGCTGTTCGGTACGTCCTTGGCGATTGAGGGCCGGCCCGATGCGACGATGTGCTGCGGTATCGTGACTCCCCGTTCCTGCAGGAGCTTCATTGCTCGGGCGCGTTCCTCCTGCTTACGCCGCTCCAACTCCATCAGTATCTGCGTCTTCGAGTAGTGCAAGGAGTTCCTCGTTGGTCTTATTTTTCAGATCGTTGGTTACGTCGATGGTCTTGCCCCATCTGCTCTTGAACCGGCGTTCCAACCGCCATGCCGCAGCCTGCCATGCGCCGTCGAGTGCCGCTTTCCTGATGAGCGCGAGGTCTGTAGCCTCGGCATCCGCGAGCGCCTTTCTAACAGAGTCAGAAAACTCGTGCATCGGCCCCTTGGTTTTGCTGGCTCCTTCTCGCATCCAGGCGTAGAGAGTTTCCTTTGTGATACCGCCGAATGCCGCAGCCACGTCCATGTAGTTCCCGTTACGTATTGCGGCGATGATCTTGTCGGCGACGTCCTGGTTGAACTTGGTCGGTCTGCCTCCGGCGTGCTTCTTTGCCATTGCTGTGTTCTCCCTTTCGTTTATATAGCGGCGCACGGTCGAAACAATCCCGTGCGCCGTCGCTTCCTACAGTTCCACGCGGTATATGGTGCCGTCGATAGCATCCAGCGAATCGCTAATCGATTCGAGAATGCCATTGAGTTCTTGGAACAGCGGAGGGTATTTGCTATCCTCTCCGGGGCTTGATTTGCCTGGATTGGGGCTGGGGGGGGTAGTTATGGGCCGGAGTCTTGTTTCTACCTTCTCCGCCAGGCTGTTTGCGCGGTCCGCCAGCTTGGCACCGAATTCTCGTATTTCTACTGAGGCGAGTTGTCTGGAGTTGATTGGTGCGTCCATCTTCAGGTCATCGTACATTTGTGGTTCCTCCTATGGTGTGGTGGTGTGCTGCTCATTGTTCGTTTGCATTTTCTGCCGTACTCTTCCGGGCTTGTATCGCATTTTCTGCCGTACTCTTCCGGGCTTGTATCGCATCTTCTGCCATCTGCCGGACTTCGCTTTCTGGTATCCCGCGCCCTGGGGAGAAGCACTCCGACAGCCACGACAGCGCTTTGATGGCGTTGTACGTCCCGTCTGGATTCTTGGCCGCCTCGCCGAGCGTCCGCGCATATCGTGGGTCGGTTGTGCTCACTTCCTGTACCATCCGAGCCGGTTCATCTCTGTTTCTTCGAGTACCTCAATGCCTTCGCCTTCTCGGGCCATCCATATGAGCGTGCCGGGGGGTATCTGCTTTGCGAGACATTGGGAAAGCTCAAAGTTTGGCCCGGTGCCTCTGATAATAACGATTGAGTTCTCCGTGATCTCTTTGAGACTCACGATTTCTGACCCGTTGAGCACGTCGATGTGGCAGTTCTGGTTGCACATTGTTCCCTCCATCATTGGCTCATCTGGTCAGTCGATTATTTCAGTGAGGACGATGATTGTTCCCCCCATGCTTATTTTCCAGTTCCCTTTTTCCGTATCGGGGTAGTGTCTGGCGATACAGCGCCACAGGTCGTATCTCGCCTCGCTGGATGATCCTTCCTTTAATGCCGATCCTAAGATGTCATAACGTCTGCGAATGGCAATCTGCACGTCCGCTTCATCCGGCCTGATCACGATATACCGAGGTTCTCTCTTCGGCTTTGCATCCCTGCCACAAAGAGCAGAGAATATCCGATTAAAAACGTTCATCGTTGCGGTTCCCTTTCTTTCCCCTGGAGCGCCAGCTTGCGCATGTCCTCCAGGTGGTATTTGGTAGCATTGAGTTCCCCGGTGCTGTCGACGGCCTCGGTCGGCCTGATGCCCACTCGGTAAAGTTCGTCCATGAGTTCCTGGGCGGCTCCTGGGTCGAGCGAGAGGGTCGGTTCGCATGGCTCACCTTCCTCTGCCTGTGTCATCACAACCGGCTGTGCGATTAAGAAATTAGTCCCAAGGCGTTGCCAGAAGAGCAGGTTTATTCTATGGCCCCACCTCGGAACGTCCACCATGACTCCGCTGGTCTTTTCGAATCGGTTCCCGGTCATGGCATTGCCCACGTTTTGGCGATTGCGTCTCGCACCCCTGTGGCGAATTCTTCCACCAGGGCATCATCACTGCTCTTGCAGTCCTTGAGTTCCTGCAGGCTGAATGTTTTGCTGATGCCCAGGAGCTTCTGCGTTTTGGGATCCGGGAACGCGACTTCGAGTTTCAACCCGTCCTCGAGTTGTTCCGCCCTGATCGCGCAGTTGTATTGGATGGCCTTTCTGAGCCGTTTCAGCATATAGAATGTCTTGAGCATTTCGTTTCTCCTGTTTGGTATGCGCTGCCCTGTGGTTATGCCTGTTTCTTTCGTTTCGGGACCAGCGGGATGTTGAATAGTTTCCCGATCACTAGGAACGTTTTACTGAAAAGCTCCGGGGCCACATCGAATAATGCTGCCCAGATATTTGCTATCGGCACTACGGAGACGATCCCCCGCCCGATCAAAGTCCCAACTGTGACGGTTGGGGAATAGCTTGTGCCCTCCGACTCGGCTTTTGCACGGTCCGTCTTGTCCTCCATGTAGTCTTTGGCCGTGCGGATTGTGTACCCTACCGCGCAAAAAGCGAGTGGAACCCAGAACAATAAAATGCCTATAAAGCTGTTAAATTTGAAATTCGTAATATAGTAAATCATGGGGATGCTCTCCTTTTTTTGATTATGCGTTGGCTTTGCGCTGTTTTTCGACTTCCGAGAACGGCGTCATCTTCCCGTCTGCGCCCATGAGCATCGGTTCCTCGCCGCAGTATTCCATGTACCTCTTCAGCGTCGCCTCGGCGTATCTCGGGTCCAGTTCCATCCCCCTGCCGCGCCGCCCGGTCTTCCTGCAGGTGATGATGGTGGTTCCTGATCCGTTGAACAGGTCGAGCACGATTTCCCCGGGCAGGCTGCTAGCGTAGACGTTCCTTTCCACGAGTTTGACGGGCTTGATGGTTGGGTGCCATTCGCTCTTTGCCGGCTTTTGGATCCTGATCACACTGGAAACTTCCCGGTTGCGCATCTCGGTGATGCATGCCTGGAGTTGCTTCTTGTCCATCTTGGAAATGTCCGGGGCATCGTCGATCACGGTGGTCTGGGTGAAATCTCCGTTGAAATAGTGGCCGGCGCCTTCCTTCCATCCGTACAGGATCGGCTCGTGCTTCCAGTTGTAGTCTTGCCGGCCCAGGACCGCGCAGTCCTTTACCCATATGATGCACTGTTTCATGAGCAGGCCCTTGATCCCGTTGACCGCGGAACGGAACACGTCGCCGATGTTGTTGCCCTCGGCATGGGCGATGTAAAAGCAGCCGCCCGGCTTGAGCGCGTAATGCATGACCGAGAACACCGACAGCAGGAATTCCTTGAATGCCTCGGGGCTCATGTTGTCGTTCTTGATCTTTCCGGCCTTGCTTTCGTATTTGACGTTGTATGGCGGGTCGGTCCACACCAGATCGGCTTTTTCCCCCATCATCAGCTTGTCAAGGTCGGCGATGCTGGTGCTGTCTCCGCACAGTAGACGGTTTTCCCCGAGTACCCACAGGTCGCCCAGCTTGACGAACGGATCTTCTACCGGCAAAACCTCGGGGTCTTCCTTGCCGAGCTTCTCCTTCTCGTTCAGGCCGAGCAGTTCTTCCAGTTCGTTCTGATCGTGGCCGGTCAGGTTCAGGTATTCGCTGTCCTGGTCGTAGAGGTCTTTGAGCAGCAGGGCCAGCGTCTCGTCCTCGAACACGCCGCCCATCTTGTTCGCCGCGATGTTGGCTGCCTTTTCCTTGTCCTCCGGCCATGCCACTTCCCTGTACGAAAACTTCCCGTATGGGGTGAGGGCGTAGCCTATGGCGATGGTCCCGGTGGAGTCGGTCTGGGGCTCCTTGGTGATCTGCCAGTTCGGGTCCAGCATCTTGGACCGCTGGTGCCCGCCGATCAGGCGCCCCGTGGTGTGGTTGAACACGATGCCTCCCAGGTCGCCGTACACCTTCATGGACTCCTGCAGCATCTTCTGTTGCTCTGCCGTGATCGTCCTGGGGTTATATCCTGATGGGCGGAGGTCTGCTATCGACTCCGGGCTTATTTCCTTGGCCGGAGTAGCCAGGTTATCGATGGTCCGGTCGTCGTTCTTGTTCTTCGGAGCGGGCTTGCCCTTGTACTTCTCTCTTATTTTCTCTCTGACGGACATTGGTTCTCCTTGTTTGCCATGCGCTACATAGTGGGCGTAGTTGTTCCCTTGGGGGTGATAGTGAAATGCTCCTGCAGCCATGCGGCTTGGATCCTGCGGCCTTCTCTGGCGGGCTCGGTGATCTCGTCCCATTCCAGAAACTTCCTGGTCTTTTCCCCAAACTTCTCAGCGGCCACGGTTGCCCCTTGCTCTACTGCGGCTCTCCCTGCCTCGTGGAGCGCCTTTGCCAGTTCCTCATTCCCCATGGGTCACTTCTCCCTTTCGAATGCCGCCGCGACGTGGGCGTAGTTGATGGTTGCCATGCGGGTCGTGCCGGCGCCGGAAGTCGGGAGCAGAACGACGTCCAACATGGCGATGCCGGTGCTGTTGTGGTAATAGCGAACGATTTTCTCGATTTCTATCGAGCTTCCCGCCGCCATCAGTAGCGCATACTTCCCAGGCTCCACCATTTTTTGCAGGAACCACGGCTCAATCGTTTTGGGGCTCTCCATGGTTTTGGGAGGTTCGGTTCCCGCCTGGGGCTTGTCGGCGAAGTCGAGGGCGCTCTGCTCATCGGTCTGTCCCGGGGCGGTCTGTGCAGCCCTGTTCTCTGCGCTCAGTCTCGCCGATTCCCGGCCCCGTTCCAGCACCGGCTCGATGTGTTTCATCTCCACCTGGTAATCGAACTTGTAGACCGTCTCGCCGGCGATCTTCTCCTTGAATCCTCCCCCCTGGCGGTGGATCTCGGCCATAATCTGCGCGGCATAACCAGGGGATATCCCCGTTGTGGCGGCTTCCTGCGGTGTCAGCAGTTTTCCCCTGCGCCCGTTAACCCATTGCAGCATCGTTTCGAATTTACGCATGATGATCTCCTTACGCGGTGGTGTTGAAGTATCCATCAAATTGGTCCATGAATGCCGCTATTGATAATGTTGTAGTATCCTGCGGCGGGTCTGTGCGGTACTCGTAGGCATCGGCGATTTCTAGCGCTCCCTGCATGCTCTCGATCATCCCTTCCAGTTGCTTTATCACCTGCTTGGAACTGGCGGCGGCGTTCTCGAGCATGACTTTGACTGGATCGTTGGGGCGCTTGCAGGTAAGCCGGCTTATGATCAGTTCGCTGTTTGCTATCGCTTTCCGGTTCGCCTCGATCTGCTGCTGCAGGCCATTGATCTTTTTGCACAGTACGTCCCGAGTCCTTTTGATGAGGTCGTCTCTGGTGGGGTTGCATCCAGTGACCGCCTGTTGGAATGCCTTCATAAAATCCTGGACCGGCTGCCCTGGTTCCTTGTCTTCGTCGAGCAGGGTGTCCATGGCGATCTGCAATAGCTCGAAATCCTCTTTTTTGCCGCCTGCGTCTGGATGGTGTTTCTTGGCCAGGCACCGGTATGCCTTGCGGATGCTTTCCCGACCTTCCGCCTCTTTCACGCCAAGTATCTTCTCGGCCTTTTTCTTGTTGATTGCCATCTGACGAGTCTCCATGCTGTCCGATATGCGCTACAGACAGGTTAAAATGAAGGGGGGACGCGATACCCCCCCGAAGCATTTGATTCCGACGTGCTTACCCCCCTGCGTCTCCCCCAATTCCTCAATTAAGGTATTCGCTTTCGGGCCGTCGTCCCGGTTCTGCGTCCGGTTTGCTGGCGTTTTAACCCTGCTACTTCTCCGGCTTGGCCTGGGTCGCCTTGAACGTGATCACCGATTTCGCTGCGATCTGGATCGGTTTCCCTGTTTTGGGATTGTTCCCCTTCCTCGCCGCCCTGTGCGTGGTTTTGAATGTGCCAAAACCATGAATATTGACACGCTCGGTTGCCGTCAGGCTCTTGATTGCATCAATGACGCTTTTGACGTCATCCTCTTTGACTCCTGCTCTTTTTGCCAGATCTGCGATTCCTGCCATACCAGTTCTCCTTTTCTGTTTGTTTGTGCGGCTCGCTTTAGCGAGTCCCGCCGATTATAGTTGCATGCAGCCGGGGCTCGTTGAGCGGCCCGGGATGATCTGCCTTTCTAGTACCACGTTCCACCCCAATAATGCCATACCCGGCGATATCCTCCCACGGATCTTCTCCGAATGCGTCCTTGTCGTTTGCGATTCGCATCAGCTTGTCGAATACGCGCACGACCCCGAGCATATCGGCGTATTGCTCGGGTTGGACACCGTTCGGGTACAGCAGCTCCAGGAACTCTCCGCACTTTGTCGTACTATCCCCATAGGCCGCATTCTTCTTGGCAACTGTGTTTGCGATCTTTTCAGCTATCGCATGAAATTTCCCATTGCTCACGACTTCCTCCTTTTTTGCTTTGTCCAATAGCTCGGGTTGTCCACCAGCCGGCCCATTGCCACTATGAGTGGTTTCTGGTCCTCGCCCTTTTCGCTGGCCCGCCACGTTTTCATCCTGCGGAAGTGGGTAACGCACACGGTCCAGGTCTTGCCATCCTGGTGCTCGTGCCCCTCGTAGGCGGTCCTGCGGCAGCCCTCCACCTGACATTTCCCTCGGCGCTGGTTTGGGGGTTGCTGTTCGGTATACGCTACATACTCGTGTTCAATAATCGCCCCGCAGTGGACACACGAATACGTCTCATAGATGGTGGTGCGCCGCTGTCCTGGGATCGCCGATATCTGGTCGAACGCCAGCGTCCCGTCGCAGGCCGGGCAGGTCCGGCAGCCTCGGCATGTTTTCCGCGGTCCATGCTTTTTGCAGTTGATCGCCTTTGCCTTTACCGCGTAGTGCCGGCAGTTGATAAACCTGCCGCGGACGTTGATCAGGCGCCTGGCCCGTTCCGCTTGATGTTCTGTGGGCTGCCATATCATCGTTTTTTTATCCACTCGTTGAATTCGTGTAGCACTTCGAGGTATTGCTTCTGGGTGAGGTCTTTGCAGCTTTTGACGGCCATGTATTCCTTGAACACTTCTTTGCAGGTGCTCTCGTCGTGGATTGATTGGCCTGTTTTTGAGGTAATAAAAGCCTGGAAGCGTTCGTTTTTGAAAAATGTTGCGTGGAGACCTCGCAAGGCTGCGTTCTCTATGAGGTCTCCACGTTCATTGTCTTCTGGAAAGTGGGGGAGGGGAGTATCCATTCCCCCTTGATCGCCTATTTTGTGGTTGATGATCAGGGTCGCGGTGCTGCCCACCATGGCGGTGAGCGTCGGCCCGATGGATGCCTGGTTCTCGAATACCGTTTCCAGCACCAGATGAAACCGTTTTCCCTTATTTGGGATGTCCACTATGTATGCCGGGTCGATATCGCATGTCTCAGTCTCGGTAATGATGGTCACCGAGAACTGATCCCCAATATACCCGGTTAATTGGACGGCTATTTTTTGTTCATCCGGCAGTTCCAGAAAACAGCGCCACGCTTTTGCGGCTCGCATCCACTGTCTGCTGATCAACCTGGTCTTAATTTCTACCATTAAGCCCTCTGCTGTTTTGTATGCGCTACGGCCTGGTTACATTTTTTTTGCACTTGTCGCATACCAGCGCTTGCGCCACTTTCATCGAAATCAAGGTGCTCGCCTTGATAAAAAGGTCATCGAGAGTATTAAACTCCGGTATTGTCGGCGGATCAAGCTTTTCTTTAAATGCCTCTACTGTTTTGTCAAGCTCCAGTTCTGCAAAAACGCTATCTACAATCGACGACAACATTTCGGGGTCTTTAACGTGGCACTGTACATCAAAGCATTGCATCATTTTCTCCTGGTTTTAAGTTTTGATTTCCTCCGGCCAAAAACTCCACCTGTCTGCAAATCGTATAATGCCTGTTTCAGCGGGGCGATCAGGAACCGATGGGGGTTCCCCGGTAGGTGCGGCAGTATCCCCTCGTTGACGAGTTGCAAAATGTAACTGCGCCCCCATCCGGTCATCTCCATCACCTCTGCGGTGGTGTAGAGGATCTTCCCGTTGGCCATGGCCGCTTCCAGCCTGGCGACGCCTTCCTCTTGGTGCTGCTCCATATATTCCAAAACCCGTGCTAAAATTGCACTTTTTACGGTTTCTGTTACCATTTACTTACCGTCACCTTCTTTCGTTTTAAAATGTCGGTTTTTACGCATAATAGTCGTAAACCTCCTTTTGCCTCTTTTTTTCTACACATTTTGTGTTATAGTTACGCAGGACTTGACGCAGTATATGTAATTCAATGCGTCCAGTCAACCATTTACTTATCTGGTGGGTCTCTTATGCAAATTCCTCAGCGGTTGAAAGAAATTCGCCTATTTATGGGGCTCACTCAATCCGAAATGGCTCAACGGGTAGGGGTGTCCAATCGCTCATGGCAGCAGTATGAGGGGGGGGCCAAACCTAAAACCGACCTTCTCATGGAACTGCTAAAACTGGGGTTCGATGTAAATTGGATACTGTCGGGCCGTGGCAACATGCTTCTGCCTACCCCAGAATCGAATAAAGATGGCTATGTGGCAATTGATGTCTATGGCGGCTGTGTCCGTGATGTTTCGGACCGGCTGGCCGGGTTACTGCTGTTCATGGCGGTATCTGATTGCATGTCGCCGACGTTTCAGCAGGACGAGGTGCTCTTGGTTGAGCCCTTGCCTGGTCCTATTACAGAAAATGGCATTTATGCTTTTGTTGCTGTAAATCTTATGGTTAGGAGAATCCAGATTATGGCGAGTGGTGATTTGGTCCTGTCGTGTGACAACGAAAAATATGCGAACGAGGTTATCACGTCCGAGGCGTTCTCGGCTTTTGCGATGATCGGTAAAGTTGTCTTTGTAATGAGGCGCCCATGACCGCGGCCATCTATAAGCACAAGCGCGGCAAAGACAAAAATGGCATGGACAAGATTCTATTCCAGGTGCGTTACCAGCTATATTTCCCCGATGGCTCGACAAAGGATAAATATAAATATTGCGGCTCGCAGCGGGATGCAAACACTCTGTGCCGGCGTGCGGAGTTTTTGGAAAATAGCACACGATCCCATAGCGCGAAGCCCAAAGAACTCATTATGGCGCAACACGAGGGGCTGATGACCGAGGAAGAGGCCCTCAAGTTTGCCGGGAATGATGCCGTTGTCGCCTATGACTTGAAGAGGGTCTTTGAAAATTACAAAACCACCAATAAAGTCTCGAATACGGCCTATGGCCATACGATCAATCTGCGACGCGCCGATTTTATTTTGGGCTGGCTCGAAGATTACCCCATCCCAACCCTGACGGAGAACGATGTCAGGGTATTTATTCTGGGGCGGTTGGAGGGCACGCTGGTCCACGTAAATACCAAAAATGGGCGGGCTGTCGAAGGTGTGGCGCCCAAAACGGTGCGTAACGATCTGGAGGTTCTTCGGGCCATAATCGACGAGGCGGTAACTCTGGGCATGGTCGCAAACAACGTTGCCCGGAAGGTCGATTGTCCCGATAAGCGCAAAAAACTGCGCCGGGCTCTCTCCAAGACCGAAATCACAAATTTTTTGGACGCTGCCAAGGCCAATGCCCATCTCGCTCATGGGTATGCATACTACTTGGCCATGATTGCTCTTTATACCGGAATGCGTCGCGCTGAATTAAAATGGATGACCTGGGATGATGTTGACTTGGACGAGAGCGTCATAAAAATCGAGGCCAAGGAAATTGATGGCGAGGAATTCACTACTAAGTCTGGCGAGGCGGATGTGGTGGTCATCCCGGATCGGTTGCGTGCGTTGTTAAAAGAAATGCCTCGGGAGGGTCGTTTTGTTTTAGGTGGCCACCGTATGTTGAATTTGGAAAATATTACCAATTCAATTTCGCTGATCATTAAACGTGCCCGTCTTCCCCCTGAACTATCGTTGCATAATCTTCGGCACACATACGGGTCGTGGTTGTTGAAAAAATCGGGAGGTGATCTAAAATACGTCCAGGGTGCCCTCCGGCATCTGGACATCAACACCACGAAGCAATACGCTCACGTTATTATTGGAGAGGAGGATCCGGCAAAAGGCTTCGACTATGATTAAGCCCTTTTGTATACTATGCGCTACAGGTTTTTTGTATATTCTTTGTACGGCTTTTCCGTGTGTCATGTAATTATGGGTTTTAATTATGTTTTCCGGTACGCGCAAGCGGGTTCAAATCCCACTAGCCACCCCAAAAAAAATTCCATAACTGCCTGAAAAGGCAGTTTTTCTATCAAGGGCCTTCTTCTTGTTTCGGTACACAAGCCGAGATCAAAAAGAGGGCCCTTATGCGTATACCACATCTGCTCCAGCGGGGAAAGAGCTACTACTTCCACCTGCACCTTCCCGTTTGCCATTCAACGCTGTTTCGGTTGTATCCATTGTAAAAAAATCCCTGAAAAACCGGCAAAGGCCACCAAGCGCCTCCACCAGTCCGAGTCCCGACATTTGAAATTTGTCAATGCGGGCGCTTCTACCTATTGTAATACCCACGAAAAGATATTAATCTCTGCGAGCCAAATTCCGCCCATCCTTTGTGGCGGGGGAATTCATTAATCATGTGTCTGCATTTTGCCGTCATTGATCTCACCTCCAGGAGTGAAACTGTATGATGAAACGCTCAGTAATAGCCGCTTTTGCGATCCTCAGTCTCTGTAAGAGCGGGTATGCTCTCGAATTTCAAGCGGTAGGCGACGGCGCCCTCGGCGTTGGAGGGGCCGGAGTCGCTCGTAGTGATGGTGCCATGTCACCGTACTGGAATCCCGCCGGCCTTGCCTTTGCGAAGAAGACAGTAAGCGTATCCTTGACTGCCGCTGCCGGCCTTAAACCGGAAAAAAAGCTGGCAGAGGACATCGACAATCTTTCAACAACGTACAAGGCCTGGAACAATAACCAGTCAAATACGACCGCCATAAACAACCTTGCCAATGCCGTTGCCAATGTCTCCGCTTCCGACAACCTCCGGGTCACCGCCAACACCGCTCTCGGCGCCCAGGTCAAACAGTTCGGTTTTGGTGTCTTCGGAACATTTGAGGGGGGCGCGGTTCCGCACACCGTTCCTGTTGACACAACAAACCCTCCCGGCAGTATTACTACGTCGCTGAATAATGACTACGTAACAACACGCGGCATCGCACTTGTCGAAGCCCCCATATCGTACGGGTATCTCCTGGATGTCGGCAAGTTGGGCCACGTCGGCCTCGGCATCACCGGCAAATACCTGTATGGCGAGGTTACTTCAGAAAATCCAAAAATATTTAATAATGGTACGGTCCTCTCCTCGAAAGACCTGACAAAGGACCTGTCCAGAAACCGTAACGGTTCGTCCTCATGGGGAATCGATCTCGGCGTGATGTGGAAACCGGAAGCTCTTCTGCCGATTCCGGTCACCGTCGGCCTGATCGGTAAAAACCTCAACGCCCCCTCGTTTTCCGCAAAGAACGGCGACAAATTCAACGTGGACCCGCAAATCCGTGCCGGGGTCGCTGCGGAGTTCGCGAGCTGGCTGGATGTGGTCGCCGATATCGACGTGATCAAAAATACCACGGTCGTCCCAGGGCTGAAAAGCCAACTATTGGGTGGTGGTGCGGAATTTCACCCCTTCCAGTCCCTCAAGCTCCGTGTCGGTGGGTACACCGATCTTTCCGAATCGGGGGGGGCCGTGACCGCCGGTCTCAGTGTCGGTGCCCCGATGATATACCTCGATATCGACGGTGCTTACGGTCTTGGTACCGTTAAATACGACAATCACTCGTATCCATCCGAGGCAAAGGTTCAGTGCAGTCTGAACCTTGCGTTTTAAATGATCCTCGGTTCGAATCACGAGATTCCCCCACTGTTTTGCGGCGGGGGAGCCTCGCCTCGCAGAATAGAGTCCTGTAAATAGCCCTCCACGGTGCGGACGCATCATGGAGGGTTTTCTGTTGTCTTCGCGCTCTTCTCGCCACTCATTGATCACCAAGCAATACCGCAGTTGGTGGCTGTGAGAAATTATTTATACAGCACCGAATCCGGTGAAATGTACAAAAACAAACAATTACGAATGGTTGTGAGTTGCTGACTGTTTTGATAGGTATTTAGAAACTATTCATCTTTAGACGATGCATAGGGCGGGGGATGGGTATTTTTATGTGCAATACCGGTATGTTGAAGGTGGGGTGAGCCGGGAGCGGTTCTTGGCATGTCAAATGCTACTCAATCAGGGGGACGTGTAAGGCCGCGTGTTTCGGGATTCGTTGCTGCTACTCCGTGGTAAAGGTAGGCACGACATGAAATCTGACAAATACAAAACCATATTCCATTGGTTGATTCTGAACTCCATCATCACCATGTGCATCGGCCTCTACCTCTCAACCATCTGCCTCATCCCCTCCTGTTCCCCCCATCTGCGCAGCATGTTTTTCGATACGAACATCGATATTATCGTGCCGTATATCATTGCGGCCTTGATCGCGATCCCGATGATATCGCTCCTGTTCTATTGGAAATGGTATGCGGGACGAAAACGGTGAGGCGCGCATTACCGGAGAAGCGGGGTGGGGGAGGGGGATTGTTGCGGCGGCTTTGACGGAAAAGAGCCGGCTGACGTGGCGTTGGTAAAGGTATAGGAGGATACTATCCCCTTATTGTTGAACAGGATGCGCAAGGTCTCCTGCTTCATGATGTCGAGCAGCCCCAGGTAGTGGATGTAATAGAGCCAGATTTCCCCTCCCGCGTGGAGCTGATATTCCTTTTTGCCCGAGGTCATGGACATGCCGGGGGTCTTGTACCGCAGGAAGGGGGCGCCGTAGAGTTTCACCACCTCCTGCTTGGTCGTTTTTCCGGCGATGAGTTTCTGCTCGACGTTTTGGGGCGTGATCCTGTAGACGCAGCCGGCAAAAAGAATGGTGGCAACCGCCAGTATGGATACGGTATGGCGCATGACGCCTCCTTGTTGGGTAGTCCTAGTATAGCAGGGCAACTCCGACGTTCAAGGGGGAAGACGATGCGGATTGGCCGGTCGTGCCGCCTGCCGGATGTCCGCCTGCGGATGCCCAAAAGGAAAACGCTTCCCTGGGGATTCCGGCACAGTCCTCTTTTTTCTCCGCCCGGAGTTCGGCTCTGATCATTACTCCCCACCCCATGCCGACGCCAGCTCTGCGGCTATTCCCGCCTGGTCCCGCGCGCAGCCGCTCTTGCATCTACACCATCATCTGATACAGTTTTTGGCACTACTATCGACATGTCGATACCGCCAAGGGGTTTCTTCCATGCATGATCAATCGAGCTTACCGGCTATGGCTGATGAACCGGTCTGCGCCAAGCGAATATCACCTGAACCGAAAGACGAGCGGCATGAGAATCACCAAGCCTGTCAGGATTGGGAACAGACCTTCGATGCCGTCCCTGACCTCATAACGATCATTGACGCCCACTACACCATACGGCGCGTCAACCGGGCCATGGCGGACCGTTGCGGTCTCCGCCCGGAAGAACTGATCGGGCGGAAGTGTCATGAGGTAATGCATGCATCGCCTGATTCGGCGGGAAATTGTCCCCATGTCAGGATGATGCAGGATGGGTGCATGCATACGGAGCAGGTTGAAGAAAAGAGGCTGAACGGCATTTTCGAGGTGACGGTATCGCCGATCTATGATGCCGAGGGGGGCTTGACCTCCTGCGTTCACATCGCGCGTGACATCACGGCCCGCAAAAGGACGGAAGCCTACCGCGGCATGGGCCAGGACATACTGCGGGTGTTGAACGAAAAGGGGGACCAGAAAGAGGCCATCCAAAAGGTCATCGGCCTGGTGAAGACGGCGACGGGGGTTGATGCCGTGGGCATTCGCCTGCAGGACGAAGACGACTTCCCCTATTTCTACCAGGAAGGTTTTTCCCAGGAGTTCCAGCACAAGGAAAACTCGCTCCTGACCAGAATGCAAGACGGGGGTATTTGCCGGGACGAGTGCGGCGATGTCTGTCTGGAATGCACCTGCGGGCTGGTGATTGCCGGGAAAAAGGATGCTACGAATTCCAACTTTACCAAGGGTGGCAGCTGCTGGACCAATGATTCGTTTCCCGTTCTTCAGGTGCCTGCCGACGAGGACCCCAGGAGCAACCCCCGCAACGAGTGCATACACCAGGGGTTCTCATCGATCGCCCTGATTCCCATTCGGGCCAAAGGGCGCATCGTCGGGCTGTTGCAACTGAACGATCGCAGAACCGGGTGTTTCACCCTTGAGGCCATAGAAACGCTTGAAGGGGTCGCCGAAAACATCGGCGAGGCCCTGCTGCGCAAGCAGGCCGAGGAAAAACTGATCGCCAGCGAGCGGTTCCTCCGGACGCTGAACGACCAGCTCCCCGGCATGGTCAGCTACTGGACCGACGAGCTTCGTTGCCGTTTCGCCAATAAGGCGTATCTGGAGTGGTTCGGCAAGACCCCGGAACAGATGATGGGGATGAGCCTTCAGGAACTGATGGGGGAAGCGGAGTTTTGCAAGTATGAACCCCGCATTCAAAGCGCCCTGCGGGGAGAGCCGCAGCGTTTCGAGAGGCCCCTGGTAAAGCCGAACGGTGAAACGGGCTACACCTGGACGCATTATGTCCCCGATCTGGTCGAGGGTAAGGCGCAGGGATTCTTTGTGCTGGTTGCCGACTTCACGGAGCTCAAGCGGGCCGAGGAGGAAAAGGCCAACCTGGAAGCCCAACTCCAGCAGGCCCAGAAGATGGAGTCGGTGGGCCGGCTGGCCGGCGGCGTGGCCCATGACTTCAATAATCTGCTGACGGTCATTCTGGGGTATGCCCAGATGGGGATCGCCGAGTTGGGGCCGGCGCACCCGTTACAGGCCAAGCTGGAGGAGATTCACAAGGCCGCCCAGAAGTCCGCCGATCTCACGCAGCAACTGTTGGCCTTTGCCCGCAAGCAGACTATTGCCCCCAAGGTGCTGAACCTGAACGGGGCCGTGGAAAACACCCTCAAGATGCTGCGGCGCCTCATCGGCGAGGATATCGATCTCGCGTGGAAGCCGGCAGACAATCTGTGGCAGGTCAAGTTTGACCCGTCCCAGATCGACCAGATCCTGGCAAACCTGTGCGTCAACGCCCGCGACGCCATCGCCGATGTGGGCAGGATCACCATCGAGACCGGAAACCGCATTTTTGACCAGGAGTATTGCGCCGCCCACGTGGGGTTTCTGCCGGGCGAGTACGTGCTGCTTGCCGTGAGCGATGATGGCTGCGGCATGGACAAGGAAACCATGGCGCATATCTTCGAGCCGTTCTTCACGACCAAAGGGGTTGGCCGGGGCACCGGCCTGGGCCTGGCGACGGTCTACGGCATCGTCAGGCAGAACAACGGTTTTATCACTATCTACAGCGAGCCGGGCCATGGAACGACGCTCAGGATGTATCTGCCCCGGTACGAGGGCGCAGGGGGGCAGGTCCCGCTTGAAGGCGTTGCCAAGCCGCTCTCCGGGGGTCAGGAGACCATCCTGCTGGTCGAGGATGATTCGAGCATACTGAAGATGACAACGATACTGCTGGAAAAACAGGGGTACAACGTGCTGGCTGCCAGCGGCCCGAGCGAGGCGATTCGGCTGGCCCGGGAGCATGCCGCCGCGATTCAGCTCCTCATGACCGATGTGGTCATGCCCGGGATGAACGGGCGGGAACTGGCCAGGAACCTGGCGCAGCTCTGCCCGAAGGTAAAATGCCTCTTCATGTCGGGATATACGGCGAATGTCATCGCCCACCACGGTGTGCTGGATGAAGGGGTATACTTTATCTCGAAGCCGTTTTCGCTATCCGATTTGGCGGCCAAGGTGCGGGAGGTGCTGGATCGGTGAGGGGTAGGGGAAAGCTGCAAAAGCGGAGATCAGGGATTCAGAGGGGAAAGGCCGGCAAACCATGAGCAAAATGATTGGCATCTTGACTTCCGGGGGCGATAGCCCTGGGCTGAATGCGGCAATCCGGGGGGTCGGCAAGGCGCTCCTGGGACGGTACGGCATGAAGGTGATCGGGTTTCGCGACGGCTTTCGCGGCATGATGGAAAACCGGACGCAATTGCTGGATTCGGCCGCGCTCTCGGGTATTCTCACCTTGGGCGGCACCATCCTGGGCACGAGCCGTGACAAGCCCTACGCCATGCCCGTTGCCGGCAAGCTGATGGATATGACCGGCGTTATTGTGGAAAACTACCGCAAGCACCACCTGGATGCGTTGGTCTGCCTGGGGGGCGGTGGTACGCAGAAGAACGCCTATCATCTGATGAAGCAGGGGCTGAATGTGATTACCCTGCCCAAGACCATCGATAACGACGTGGTCCTGACCGATGTCTCCTTTGGCTACGATACCGCACTCGGCATTGCCACGGAAGCGGTGGACCGTTTGCACAGCACCGCCCACAGCCACCATCGCATCCTCGTTTTGGAGTTGATGGGCAACAAGGCGGGGTGGCTGGCCTTGGGGGCCGGCATTGCCGGCGGGGCCGATGTTATCCTGATCCCGGAAATACCGTACGATGTGAAACAGGTTGCCGCGGCAATCATGCGCCGCAGTCACAGCGGGCAGGGGTTCAGCATCGTTGCCATGGCCGAAGGTGCCGTTTCCCGGGAAGACGCCGCCAAGCAGGCCGAAGGGGGCAAGGGCAAGGATAAAAAGAAGAAAGAGCAAAAACAGCAGGCCCTGGAACGGATTGCCGACAGCAAGCCGGGCAACAGCCTGCAACTGGCCCGGCAGCTGGAAGAGCTCACCGGCCTGGAATCGCGCCTCACGATCCTCGGGTACTTGCAGCGCGGGGGAACGCCTTCGGCGGGGGATCGGCTCCTGGCCACACGCCTGGGTACGGCCTGTGCCGATCTCATCAACAAAGGCGAATTCGGCGTCATGGTGGCTGCGCGGGGCGACGGCGTCAAGGCGGTGCCGCTCAAGGATGTGGTCGGTAAGCGCAAGACCGTGCCGCTGGATCATGACTGGGTCAAGAGCGCCCGCAGTGTGCATACGTGTTTTGGGGATTGACTGACGAGGGGGAAGGTATAAAATGCGGGCACTTCCCGTATTTATCAGTGTGGTGTTGTGGGTAGCGACAGGAAAACGTGGAAGGGAAGGCCTTTGGGGGCTGAGTCACAAATTGGTGCAATTCCAATGCCTCCACTGGTGCCGCTAAATATACCGTGTTAGGCCCCCGGATATGCAAACTCGCGTCACCTGATGTGACTAAATATGAACATACCGAATATTTTGTACAAATACACCAGCAGTGATACCGCACGGATTATGCTGAATTCTGGACGCTTACGCTGGTCAAGCCCGTTACTGTTCAATGATCTCGCCGAATTTCAAAGAATGCCACGTTTTGAGCCCAGTCTCGACGAATCACTCACGAAATTTCCTCATGTTCTACTCCAAGCAGCATTGGGAGAGCTTGTGGTACGCGAAGTCGAACTGAGCAATGGTAGCAGACTACTCCTAGAAATGATTCGTATGCTTTTAAAGTCGGGTATGGACCGTGAAAAACTGACCAATGAACTGTCCCATGAAGCTTCAGGTGCTGATGATCGAATGAGTTCAGTCCTACGTGCTGCGTTTGATTCCTTAGACCTGAACACAGCACGTGTCTTTTGCTTGACCACTGAATATGATAACGATGTGATGTGGGCACACTACGCTGAACAACATACAGGAGTCGTTCTTGGGTTCAAGCACCTCCCCCAATTGGACACACAGTTTCTTGCTGCACGTCCAGTATCGTACTCTGTGGAACCGCCGATCGTTGGATCGGGAGTAGAGTTCTTGCTATATGGGGACACCGCAGAATTAAGAAAAAAGACGCTAGACGCAGTATGCTTTATTAAAAGTTTGCGGTGGCAATACGAAAATGAATGGCGAGTTGTCACATGGCGTCCTGAAGAAACTGGAAAGTACCACGGCGATTACAAATTCTACCCAGAAGAGCTAGAGTCTATCTGCTTTGGACCAAGGTGCGACCTAAGCCTTTATGAGGAGTTCAGGAGTATGTTATCCAGCCGCTATCCAAGGTGTGCGTTGTACAAGCTTGAATATGAGTTCGGTGAGTCGCGGCGAATAGCAATAAGGTAGTGGGAAGAAAGCCAAAACTAGATCGATACAAAATGACAAGGCGATGAACATGTAGGTGAGAATTCTCCGGGGGCATCAGTATCCTTAATTATTTTGTCCCAAGCCATGATCTGCAATACTTGCCAAAGAAAAAGGCTTTGCGGGAAAATCCGCAAAGCCTTTATTTGTCGATGGTGCCGGAGGCCGGGGTCGAACCGGCATGCCCTTGCGGGCGCTGGATTTTGAGTCCAGTGCGTCTACCAATTTCACCACTCCGGCAGGTCTCGGCACTATACTGTAACCACCCGCTCTCGTCAAGTGTAAATAGCCTCGTTCACTGAGTCGGGAGGGGAAGGGGCATCAAACACATCCTACGAAAAGATCCAAAATCGATTCATTGAATTGTCAATCTGCCTCGACGACCGGCGCCACTTCGTCTTTCAGGGCAGCCAGGTCCTTGATGAGGAGCGTCCGGCGCTTCACCTTCTCGATAATGCCGTTTTTGATGAAATCGTTGAGGATCTGGGAGATGGTCTGTCGCGTGGTGCCGACCAAAAGGGCGATATCCTCGGTACTCACCCCCAGCTCCACAACAGAGCCGGCGCTGGTGTGCTGGCCCCGATCCGCCTCCGCTTCAATGAGGTACTCGACGAGGCGCCGCCGGACATCCTTGAAGGCCAACCCTTCGATCGTCAATATGGAATTCTTGAGCAGCTCTCCCAGCACCCGCACCATGATGAGGGACACCTCGGGCAGGGCGAAGAGCTGTTGCTGAAACTTCATGGTGTTGCAGACCATGATCTCCGCCCCGTCAAGGGCCTGCACGAAGGCCGGGGTGTGCGAGCTGAAGATGTCGCCGGCCTCCAGGAGCGCGAGGGTGAACTCCTTGTCCTCATAGGCCAGGTATACCCGCACCCTGCCGCTTTTCACGATAAAGACAAAGTTCTTCTCTTCGAAAGGGGAATAGATGAGGGTCTTTTTGGGAAAGCGCTGTACGGTGAAGTCCTTGAGCAGGTTTCCGTAATCGGCCGAGGTGAAGAGACTCAGGAGATCCGCCTCGGTCAGCTTCATCTTGGTAGACAAAATTTCTCCTTTTCCCCCTCCTGCCGGATATCCGGGGGCCGGGCCTGTTTTTCCAACAATTGCGTGTTGCCATTTTTACAGGTGCGGCCCCGGCGAGTCAAGGCCGAAGAGTCTATGCCCGCCCGGCGGAGACGCGGGCGGCTATCTGATCCTTTATGCCCCGCACCTCGCCCAGGGAATGCAGGGCCACCTTGTGGGGCGCGCTATTTTCCTGGTCGGAGCGTTTGATATCCTCGCTGAAGGAGAGGTACCCAAGCAGTTGCGTGGGGGAGATGGACCGCTCGATGAGCCGACGGTCGCCGTCGTCCCGCACCTTGCTGCCGACGATAAAGACATCCTTGATCCCTACGTCTCCGGCAAGTTTCATAATCTGATATGCCGTCTGGATGCTCCGCTGTCCCGGCTCGACCACCACTACGAGGGCGTCCACGGACTCGGACGTTCCCCTGCCCAGGTGTTCGATCCCGGCTTCCATGTCCATGATGACCACATCGTCGTGCTCCAGCAGCAGGTGTCCCATCAGGCGCTTGACCAGCGTGTTCTCCGGGCAGGCACATCCCGAGCCGCCGCTTTCGAGGGTTCCCATCCACAAAAAGTTTACCCCGTCGTAGTTCAGGCAGAATCTTTCCGGCAGGTCGCTGACCTTGGGGTTGAGTTTGAATAATGACCCGTAGCCGCCTGATGCACCGGTCCGCTCCTCTGCCAGCTCCTTCATCCTGGCAATCGGTTGCAGATCACGGGACAGTTCTGCCGGTATGCCCAGGGATGCGGCGAGATTGGCGTCGGGGTCCGCGTCGATTGCCAGCACCCGGCAGCCGTCGTCGGCAAAGACGCGGGCCAGCATGCCGGCCAGTGTGGTCTTGCCGACCCCTCCCTTTCCGGTGATCGCGATCTTGAGCCCTTTCGAAACAGGATGGCCTTCGGCATGATGGTGGTGATGGTGATGCCCTGCGTGGTGGCCGTCGTGGTCATGGTTGTGGTTGTCGCACATGGTATGTTCTTCCTCCCGGGGGCGGGGCTCCAAGGCCCCGCCCCGTCTGTGTGCCCTTTATATGCCGAGGGCCTTCCGGCGTTCGTCGATCACGTCCAGGAGTTTGTCGGCGGCCCGGTCGGGGTCCAACTCCACGATGAAATAGCCGCCCAGCAGTTCCTTGACCGTTTCCGTCACCAGTTTGGTCACCACCGGAGAACCGGTCACCTGGGGCATGATGCCCAGGTGGGTGGGAATGCCGAGGGCCACGCTCCAGGTCCCGATGGCAACGGCTTTCTCGGACATGGCTTCCGGGGCCGAGGACACCAGGGGGAGGCTGTCCAGGTCGACCCCCAGCTTGTTGGCCAGCGCCACGGCCACTTCCACCGCCCGGCTGTTGTCGACGCAGGAGCCCATGTGCAGAACCAGCGGCAAGGGGCCGCCCAACCCAGCGGCCGTCCCGATCGCCGTCAGCACGGCTTTGAGGGAATCGCCGGCATACTCCAGGGTTGCCTCCTGGGTCATCATGCCGTGCTTGGCAAAGGCGCCGGCGCCGCAGCCGGTGGCCAGCAGAAGGACGTTGTTGCGGGCGAGTTTTCGGGCGATGGTCACGAAGCTGCTGTCCTGGTCGACCTGCGGGTTGTTGCAGCCGGCAAAGAGCGCTATGCCCCTGATAGCGCCGTTGGCGATGTTGTCGACCAAGGGCTTCAGCGGGTCTTCCGCATTGAGAGTTGCCAGCGCCCCCACGATCGCCTCGGTGCCGAAGCCCACCATGGCGGTCCGCTTGATATCGGGGATGATGACCCGCTGCGGATTGCGCCGTTTGTAGGCCTCTATGGCCAGGGTGACGATCTGCCGCGCGTTCTCGGTGGCGGTGGCCTCCCGGAAGTTCACATGGGTCGCCCCGGGGATCTTGGTGTCATCCATGGTGGTGATGATCTCGGTGTGGAAACAGGCGCCGATCTCGCTTATGGACGGCATGATGCACTGTACGTCCACCACCATGGCATCCACCGCCCCGGTAATCAGGGCCAACTCCTGGGAAAGGTAGTTGGCGGCCAGGGGGATGCCGTGACGGACCATCACCTCGTTGCCGGTGCAGCAGACGCCGACGATGTTGATGCCGTCCTTCGCCCCGGCCCGGCGGGCCTCGTCCCCCATCAGCAGGGCAACGTCGCAGACCACATCGCTTAGCAGGGGGTTGTGTCCATGGACCGCGATGTTGACGGCATCCTCCTTCAGGACCCCCAGGTTCGCGGCGGTCACCACCGGGCTAGGGGTGCCGAACAGGACATCGGAAATCTCCGTCGCCAGGCACATGCCGTTGAAGTCGGCCAGGGCACCCTTCACCCCGCCGAGGACCAGGTTGACCGGATCGGCGTCGCACCCCACGTTGGTACGGGCCATGATCCCGGTGACGACCGCATCGATGTTGTGGGGCAGCACATGCAGCGCGGCAAGCTTTTCGAGCCGTTTGCCGGTAATGGTCGAGGCGATCCAGGCGCACGGGGTGTCATGGTCCTGGTTCTGGAAATCCCCCAGGGTGGCCAGGGCGACTTCCCGGGCCACGGCGAGGATATCCTCCCGTGTGCCGTCCAGGCCGAGCTTCGCCGCGATGGAGCGGAGCTTTCCCTCGTCCCGGATGGTGTAATCGGGGAGCTTTCCTTCGGCAACCCCCAGAAGAGCGAGGGCCACGTGCCGGCCGTGCTCCGAATGGGCAGCGGCGCCGCTCGCCATCATGCGGATCACGTTGCGGGCCACGATGGTGTCGGCAGTTGCGCCGCAGATTCCTTGCTGGGGGCCGTCGCCAAAGGGGTCGATGCGACAGGGGCCTTTCCAGCAGATGCGGCAGCAGACCCCGAGCTGTCCGAAGCCGCATTGGGGTTGCATCGCCTTGTGACGGTCCCAGACGGTGGTGATCCCTTCTTTCTTGGCCAGGGGGATCAGCGTTGCCGCGCATGGATCGTTACAGTGGTTTGTAGTCATGGTTTCACCTTCCTCTGTGTGAGATATCTGTGAGACTTGGCGAGTTCCGCCACCCGCGCTTCGACCAGCGACCGGCGTAATTCGTCCAGGTCAATCAGGCTGATGGCCTTGGTAGGGCAGGCCTCCATGCACGCCGGAAGTTCTCTTCCCGTGTGGGCGCAGAGGTCGCACTTGCGTGCCACTCCGCGGTTGGTGCGCCCTTCAGGCGCCGTGTCTGCCTCGGGCTTGACGCTGATGGCGCCGAAGGGGCATACCATCACGCAGACCTTGCAGCCGACGCAGCTCTTCTCCCGGATGACGACCATGCCGTCCTCCTGCTGGATCGAACCGGTAGGGCAGGCGAAGGCGCACGGCGCGTCCTCGCATTGCCGGCATTGGACCGGCATGGTCACCCCGGCCGCGGCTACGACGCTGGTGCGGGGCCTGAGGGTGAGCCCCTGTATCGCCGCCGTGTGCAGGTCGCTCCCGCTGTGAGCCACGGCGCACGACAACTCGCAACTGTGGCACCCGAGACACTTCTCCGGGTCGGAAAAGACGATGGCATTTTCACGCTGCTTCTTTTTCATTCCGTTCTCCTTTGCATGTCGCCTCCATACTGTCGATGTAGAGTTCCTTCCCGCTCACAAGCTCCACGGTGTCGCTGCGGCAGGCTGGGCATCGGAATTGGTGCCGGATGACCCGGAATACGGTGCCGCAGGGGGGGCAACGCGCCATGACCGGCAGGGTCTCGAGTACCAATTCGGCCCCCTGGGCGGGGGTCCCCTCCGCAAGCACCGCGAAGCAGGCCGTGAGGGTCATGGGTTCCACCGCCGCCATTTCTCCGACCTTCAGGCACACACGGGAAATGGACTCGATGGCATGTTCTTCGATCTTCCGGTTGATGATCTCAAAGAGGCTGCTGACGATGGCTATTTCGTGCACGGCGCTCCCGCTCCTCAGCGGTCCGTGCAGGAGATGCAGGGATCGATGCTGTTCACGATGAGGGGGATGTCGGCGATATGTTCCCCATGCAGCATGGTCTTCAGGGCATCCCAGTTCATGTAGCTCGGGACCCGCCACTTGAGGCGGACCGGCATGTCCGTTCCGTCGGTATTGAGGTAGTAGATCAATTCTCCGCGGGGCGCCTCCGACTTGGCGATCGCCTCCCCGGCGGGTATCTCCGGCAAGATATCGGCCCAGACCGGGCCGGCCGGCATGTCGGCAAGGCACTGGTCGATGATGGAAACCGCCTCCCGGGCCTCCCGCAGCCGCACCATGATCCTGGCCCGGACATCGCCTGACTGTTCGACGGACGTGGTGAAGCTGAGCCGGTCGTAGGCCCCGTAAGGGCTCTTCTTCCGCACGTCATAGTCAATGCCGGAGGCTCGTGCCACCGGGCCGACTACGGCGTAGTCGACGGCATTTTTCCGGGAGAGTATCCCGACGCCTTCGCTCCGCTCCCTTATGGCCGGGTCGGTGGTGTAGACCCAGAATAACTCGTCAAGGGGGGCTTTCATAAGCTCCATCTGTTGTGCGAGGTATCCCGCAGATTCCGGCGTCAGATCGTAGCGCACCCCACCGATGCAGTTGGCGGCCAGATCCATCCGATTGCCGTAGATCGACTCCTTGGTGTCCTGCATGATCTCGCGGATCTCCATCGCCTGTTTGAAGATGGGGGCGCGGCCCGTGATGTGGGCGATGACCGCGCAGTTGAAAAGGTGGGAGGAGATGCGCTTGATCTCGTCGGCAATAGTCCGCAGGTACTCCGCCCGCGCGGGGATACGGATGCCGGCTATCTCCTCGACCGCCGTGCAGAAGGTACTGGGGTGGCTGTTGGAGCAGAGTGAGCAGAGGCGCTCCAACAGGGTGATGTTCTGGTAAAGGTTGCGCTTCATTACCAGATGTTCCATCCCCCGGTGGACATGACCCGCCATAACGTCGAGACCCACCACGATCTCACCTTCGGTTTTCACCCGGAAATACATCGGCTCCTCAAGGGCGAGCTGGCTGGGGCCGATGGTTATGGTCTTTGTGCTCATGGCGTCTCCTCCCGGGCGTTGTCGGCCATCACCCGCTCCCAGAGCGCCTTGCCGCTGGCGCCGTTACTGAACGTGGAGTAGGGGATGAGCCGTTCGAAGGCCGCCGGTTCGATGGATTCGTCGATAAAAAGACGCCGAGGATCGGGGTGCCCGGTCACCTTGATGTCGTAGAGTTCCATGAATTCCCGTTCGTTCCAGTCGGCGTTACGAAAAATGGGGGTGAGCGACGGGATCTGCGCCCCCTCCATCGGTAGCTCCAAGCCTATCGTCAGGGTTGCGCCGTCCAGGTCGAAGTGGTAGGCAATCTCTCGGACGCCCGTGCGCTTTGCCGCCTTGGGAAGATAGGCGGTCACCATGGAGAGACGCCCCTCCAGGTTCGCCAGTGCCCGGGCTGCCGGCAGGATGCTCGCCGCATCCCGCAACCGGCACCAGCCGGACGCCACGCCTTTGCGGTCGAGTCGCCATGCCACGGCAACCTCCTCGCCGGTCCAGCGGCTAAGTTCCGCCGTGATGTTCTCCTGTGCCCCCATCATCGCCGTAATCCTCCGATACTTTCTTTCTGCCGGCATTCCGAGCAGAGGGTCTTCAATCGATCAGTCTCGCGGCTGATACCCCGATAGCCGATCTTCAGCAGTTCCGCGGCTACCGGAAGCATGGCGGTGCCGCAGCCGCTACAGGGGACCAGCGGGATGACCCCTTGCTCGACCTGACGGTATTTGTCCTCCTGGCGATGCGCCATCTGCCACTCGCCCGTCGCGGTGAGCGCCTTTGTCGGACAGTAGTGGCTGCACAGGCCGCACAAGGCGCAGCTGTTGTGCCACAGGGTAAAGGCCAGCCCGGCGTCCCCCTCGTCAAAGCGGATGGCCCCGCCGGCGCAGACATGTTCGCACATGCGGCAGCCGACGCAGGCCGAGGCGTTGAAGCGCATCCTGCCGCGCAAGCCTGCCGTCCCGGCGACATCCTCATTACGCTGCACCGGCGGCGCGGTTGCGTGTTTCTCCCGCCAGAGGGCCGCCGCCTGGGCAATGCCAGCGACAATGGCCCGTGGGTGGGGCGGGCATCCGGGGATGTTGACGTCCACCGGCAGATAGCGATCGACAGGGCCCGACACGGCGTAACTATCCCGGAATACCCCGCCGGAAATCGGGCAGACCCCGACGAGGACGGTCACCTTCGGCTCGGGCACCTCGGCATGACTGCGCAGCACCTTATCCCTGACCCGCACCGTAAGCGGCCCGGTGATGAGCACGATATGGGCATCGCCGGGGTCCTCCGTGTAGTCGCACCCCAGCGTCCCGACGTCGAAACGGGAGACCGAGGCCGTAACGGCCAGCTCCACGTCGCAGCCGTTACAGGAACCGGCGTTTATGCGGTACAGGCGCAGGATCGGGGAAGGGGGATCTTTGTGTGATGGTTGCATGGAGGTTACCGCTCCTTGTCTGGCTTGATGCACGGAGGGCCGGAGTGTTCTGGGGCGCTCCGTACACTCTTCGTGCACGCTGCCGACTATATGGGAAGAAAGTGGGCAGGTCTGTCGGCTGGCCGACAGTTCATAAAAAATTACCGCAGATTCCCGGGGAATCCGCAGGTGGGCGGTTGATTGAGATGAGGAAACGCCGGTTCCCGGGGAAACATGGGTGGATTGCCATGGGGGTACCAGATGGTCGAGGCTGTCGGGAGGTCGAGCAAGCCGGTTGGAATTCGGCCATATCCACCCCCATGGGTTTTTTGTGATGGTTTTTTGCGAAAAAAAGTTATTGACGGGGGCCATTGTTTTGTTGTATTTAATGCAGACAATCTTTGACGGCGTTGTTTGCACATTTATTCGGTGCCGGGAACGGTTGATGATCACAGCAGAGTGAACATGTTTTATTTTGGGGCTGTAGCTCAGTTGGGAGAGCGCTTGAATGGCATGCATTCAGACGCTTTTTTTGTATCTGGGATTAGATTGTATCTAGCTGAAAGAGCTGGCAACCGTTACCGTCCACCATCCAATTCAACCGCAAAACTCCTCACTTTCAAGCACACAATTCCGTACATTTTTCGCACATGCTGACTATCATGGGGGCGGATGCCGGAAACGGCAATGGCCGCCAGTGTGCCCTCGGCAGAGAGGGGTGCCGTACCCTCTCTGCTGGTCGGCAGCACATACTTCGTAACCGTGCGCCGGTCGAGCCTAGTTGCTTGGGCCACCTCCTCATACATGCCAAAGCGATTATACAGCAGATCACAATATTCAGCCATTTGCTGCTGAGCGTCCATGCTGCTGACCTCAATGCTGGCCAGCAGCCGTTCGGCTAGCTCGGTTTGGAGCCAAGTAACTATATCTCCACGATAATGGCGTGTATTGATGCGTCGCACAGCCTGTTACAACTTGCGGACATTTTCCGGCCAAGTAGTAGTGCGGCCCTAGGTCGCGGTTGTATAAGGATAATCCCACTCAGGCAATTAGGCGGTTAGTCGCCGCCGCTGGCATGCCCCGGGCGACGGTTCATGGATCTGTAAGAACCGGCCTGTCCAACCCACTTCAAAAGCCCCCTGAAAATCCATCATGCAACCTCGCGAAAACAGGGGTTCCTTTTTTTAGTTTTGCCTGTCTCGTAACCAGATGGTTTAGAGACACTCTATTGTGAGGCAGCCAAAACAAGTTTAGTTGTCATTAACAGAATTCAAATAATGGTATCTGCTCGCAGCAAAGATGCCAACAACCACAATCTGCCCACGTTATTTCAAATGTGTCGAAAATATTAACACTCAGTAAAATTTCTTATTTTTGGGCATACACAAATGTCCATAACTATCTGAAATAATATCAATGGAGTGGTTATTGCATTAAATATGCATCACGTTAAGTGGCATTTAATGCAATGACAGATTGTTAAGGGGGACCCCATGGGGGTGACCCAAGGGTGTGGAGGGGTAGGCTGTTTATCTATACAGTCTATTGAACTCGGGACAATCCAGAGAAAAGCTCCAGGATCAGGAGAGACAAGTAATTGCCTAGCGGCATATAGGGTTGTTTTGTGCTTAACATAAATGGGAGTTTACCGGCGTTTCGGCATGACCGATTCGCCGTTTTTTTTTGTAGTGATAATGTCATGGAGGAAACTGTATGGCTACTGCAAATGATGTGAAATATTTCAGATGCAAATCCAACTATTGTGGTGGCTTGTCCCACATTATTGTGATCGCCCTGACACTGTTTGCAATGCTGACAGCAAATGCTTATGACACATTTGCAGACTCCTCCATTTCCACTATTTCACTGAACTCAGGCTCTCCTGGATCGACGGGTCTTTCCGTCACAGTTACAGGAAATTTTACAAATTGGGTAAATCAGGTAACAATGGCCAGTTTTGGCCCGGGAATCAGTGTTGGAGGAGCTGCCGTTGGTCAATCTGGCCCTGTTGCCGTAACGAATGCTAACACTTTAATTGCAACTATCACGATTGATCCCCAGGCTGCTGTTGGCACTCGCAATGTGGTTATTCAAACCGGCACCGAGCAGGAAATCGTTCAGAATGGGTTTACCGTTCTTTCATGCAGCGCGATTCCGCCATCTTGGATAATGAACAACCCTCAACAAAATGCCTCAAATGTCCCTTTGAATCCCTTTATTCAAATAAAATTCGATGCTCCGCTGGATCGAACAACATTAAATACGACTGATTTTATTATCCGAGACAGCGTTACAGGTCTGAACATTCCTGCCACTGTCTCGGTTGATGCATCAGGGCGGATCATTTCGCTGACACCAAGCCAGTCACTTGCTGTGAACCGACAACATCTCGTAGCTTGGGGTAATTTCGGTGGAAACGCTCAAATTAAAGACACTTGCGGGACCGTTCTTCCCAATCAATCGTATAACTTTACTACTGCTTTAACAGAAGGCAGGACCGGGCCCAGTCTTGTCGTCAATAATCCGATCAACGGAGCCACGAATATCCCCGAGAATGTAAGTGTGGGGCTACAGTTCAGTGAGCCCGTTAACCCAATTTCGTTATCGACTGGTTTGGTAGTCACAACCGGCAACAATACGGTTCCAGGCTCCTTAAACTTTTCAACTGACTACAGCCAAGTCATTTTTGTACCCAGTAGCACGCTGTTACCAAATACAGTTTATGTTATAACCTGCACCTCAAAATTACAGGACCTAGCTGGAAACTTTCTCGTAAATCCAGGCAGTTTTAGCTTCACTACAGGCTCAAGTACGGACGTAGCCCAGGGCTCCATCACTGGTGTGAACCCTGCAAGCGGCCTGAGTGGTGTGGGAACCAACGTCACGCCGACGGTGTACTTCAGCGAGCGGGTGAATCCCCTCACGCTCACGGCAAGCAACTTCTACCTGTACGACTACAACACCCGCAAGACCATCCCGACGACCATCTCGGTGGCCGCCGACCAGATGAGCGCCACGCTCATACCTGCCCAGCCCCTGCAACCCTACACGACCTATAGCTTCGCCAATAGTAATTACTACCACCAAAGTTATTACGACATTGCTGGTAACGTCTTTGGCTATGGCGGTCCCTGGTCCTTCACCACGGGGAGCGGCACGATAACCACCGCTCCTGCTGTTTCCGTGATCAGCCCGCCCAATGGAGCGAACGGAACACCGGTGAACGGCCAGGTAGTTGCGGTGATGAGTGCACAGCTCAATACGAACACGGTAGGCCAGAGCGCCATCACCGTGACCCCGCAGGGGAGCAGCACGCCGGTTGCCGGAACCGTATCTCTGGCCAGCGACCAGGTTACGCTGACCTGGGCGCCGGCCGCACTGCTGGCCACCTCCACCACCTACAACGTCACGGTGGGTGGATTCCAGGATCCGCAGGGGAATGCGGTCGCGCCGTATACCGGCAGCTTCACCACGGGCACCTCGTC